>NZ_NJAJ01000165.1 GCF_002632825.1 Xenorhabdus stockiae | reverse complement strand
TGAAGTCGTAACAAGGTAACCGTAGGGGAACCTGCGGTTGGATCACCTCCTTAACCTATGATGGTGAAATGTGAGTGTTCACACAGATTGTCTGATGAAAGATACAAGAGACGGTATCGGCATAGGCTTGTAGCTCAGGTGGTTAGAGCGCACCCCTGATAAGGGTGAGGTCGGTGGTTCAAGTCCACTCAGGCCTACCAATTCTTGCTTATACAGCGTGTAAATCGCGGGGTAAGTGAGGTGGCTGTACAGTACGATACATTGATGGGGCTATAGCTCAGCTGGGAGAGCGCCTGCCTTGCACGCAGGAGGTCAGCGGTTCGATCCCGCTTAGCTCCACCATTATAAAACTCTTAAATAAAACATTTCAAAATGTATTGAGTCA
>NZ_NJAJ01000164.1 GCF_002632825.1 Xenorhabdus stockiae | reverse complement strand
ATTCCAAATCTGAAGAGATGCATGACAAAGTGGTAGGTACGTTCATTGAGCGTGAATACTATCTTTCATAACAGATCTAACTATTGGAAGCATGACCTTAATGTGGTATATAAAATATCAAAAGCACTGGGCTTGAAACTGCATTTTAGCGGGGCTTAATTCCCTTCTCGTTAACGTGAATAAGTGCTGTTCCGAAAGGAAAATAGCATATTGATTGTCTCTATTGATAAGTCACATCATTAATCCAGCCTGCATTGAATTATAAAAAATGCAGGCTGGATTATTTAGATAGTACCTTCTTGAAGAGGTTTGTTTTTTTCTCCTCCCCACGGGTCATCTAACATATATTTAGCATCAACCTTAATTTCAGATGAGACAAAAGTTAATTTATAA
>NZ_NJAJ01000163.1 GCF_002632825.1 Xenorhabdus stockiae | reverse complement strand
GCCGGCTGACATAGCCGGTCTGATGCGTATGCAACAACTGGCGCTGTCCGGTGTGCCGGTCCACCCGGAACAGACATTGCTGCGTCCGCACCACCGCCGTCTTGGTCGCTGTTCCCGGCAGTGTGGGCAGCGAGTCATAACGGTAAATCACCTCATGCGCCGGCGCATCGTCATAGGCCCCGATGGGGGAAGCCACCCCCGGGGTCACCGTTTTCGATTTAACGTAACGGACAAACCCGTGGGGGTCAGCCGGACAGCCGTAGCAGTCGTCATCCGAGCGCCTCACCTCCCCTTTGGCCGGGTAATAAACCCACTCCGTGCGGGTCCCGTCCGGGGCAATCTGCAGGGTGGGGTTGCCGGCCGCATCAAACTCCGTCCGGGTCACCTCCTCCCGCTGGCCG
>NZ_NJAJ01000162.1 GCF_002632825.1 Xenorhabdus stockiae | reverse complement strand
AGGGCGCAGCACGGCTGGGACCCTCACGTTGACCGTGGATGAACGCGGGCTGCAATACAGCATTCAGGCCCCCGATAATCAGACCATCCGGGATCTGGTGCTGGCCCCTTTACAACGGGGTGATATTACCCAGTCCTCTTTTGCTTTCCGGGTCGCCCGGGACGGCGAACACTGGTACGAAGACGACGAAGGGATTGTTATCCGGGAAATTCACCGTTTCTCCCGGCTCTACGATGTCAGTCCCGTGACTTACCCGGCGTATCAGGAGGCGGACTCCGCCGTACGCTCTTTGAATCAGTGGAAAGAAGCCCGGGACAGTGGCGCTTTCCGGCAGGCTATCAACCAAAAACAGGCGCGTGAGCGCATGCTGACTTTACTGAATATTTAGGATGGGATCATGAAATTG
>NZ_NJAJ01000161.1 GCF_002632825.1 Xenorhabdus stockiae | reverse complement strand
GGTAAATCACCTCATGCCCCGGCGCATCGTCATAGGCCCCGATGGGGGAAGCCACGCCCGGGGTCACCGTTTTCGATTTCACGTAACGGACAAACCCGTAGGGGTCAGCCGGGCAGCCGTAGCAATCGTCATCCAGCCGTGTCACCTCCCCTTTGGCCGGGTAATAGACCCACACCGTGCGGGTGCCGTCCGGGGCAATCTGCAGGGTGGGGTTGCCGGCCGCATCAAACTCCGTCCGGGTCACCTCCTCCCGCTGGCCGTTGCCGGCAATAAAGCGGACCGTGGCCGATTTGGGCAGCTGAAACTGGGGCGGCTGCTGCGCAAACTCCGCCCCGATTTGGGCGTAATACTCCGTTTCATGCTGACGTATGCAGTTGTTCTGCTGTACCGTTTCTGAAACCAGCAAATGGTAATTA
>NZ_NJAJ01000160.1 GCF_002632825.1 Xenorhabdus stockiae | reverse complement strand
CGGAAAATGGTGGCCGTCCTGTGTATACGTCACCGCCTCCAGCAAACCGGTCGGGGCCGTCACCCGGTTTAAAAACTGGCAGTGCAGGTCATAGCCCAGCGACCAGATCAACGTCTGCCCGGCCGTCAGGTTCGTGATGGTACTCACCCGACCGTTATGCAGCGCCACTTCAATTTCATACCTTTCCGACATGCCGGGCCAGACGATCAGCCGGGTCGCCACCCCCGGTATTGTCCTGACGGTCAACAGCGCCCGGTGTTTTTTATCCAGATCGTAAATCCCCGTCAGGTGGGGCACGGCGCCGGCGGTATAATCCCACGTCAGCTGCAGGCTGTGCCCCAGCGGATTCAGGATCTTCACCGGGACTTTCAGGTTAAAGGCATTTTTGGGCCCGGAGAGGATCTCCACCTGACCGGATTT
>NZ_NJAJ01000016.1 GCF_002632825.1 Xenorhabdus stockiae | reverse complement strand
GGATTGATTGCTTACTGCCTTAAAGAGAAAAAGCCATCACTGAAAATTTTCTACTCAGAAGAAGATATTTCAGCAATAGCTTAAGCGGAATTGGGGTTAGTTAGTTATCTGGCGGCTGGCTTATTTATAAAGTAAAGCCGCCAGATTTTTGCCCGAAAAAGAATACTCAGTAAGTAAATCCTAAATAGAGATAGATACTCAGTACAATACTGGCTGTCACAAGAGCGTAGGGCATTTGTGTACGGATATGTTCGATATGATCACAATCTGTTGCCATTGACGCCACTATTGCATCACCAGAAATGGGTGAAGTCATATCACCGAAAATAGAGCCGGAAATGGCCGCTCCAATCATATATTCCACCGGCATCCCAACCGAAAGGCCAAGTTGCACACCAATCGGGATCATAATCGCAAAAGTTCCCCATGATGTGCCGGTCGCCAGTGACATGATAGCGCTGATGACAAAGATAAAACCTACCGAGAATCCGACAGGGAGTACACCATGTGTGATCTGCGCAATATAAGCCCCCGTATTCAGATCAGCCGAAACTGTTCCCATTAAGAATGCCAGAATCATAATAGAGCTGATTTTCAGCATACTGGCATAACCAATATAAATTTCTTCAAAAAAGGTATTAATGGATAAAATCCGGCGGCCTAAGAACCAAAAGAAAGAAATAACCGTACCAAACATCACCCCCCAATAAACGGATGTTGAGCCACTGCCTTTGCTGAAATCCCCTTCGCCAGTAATATAGAGAGCGACAGGAACCATCAGCACTGTTGACAGAATAGGGATAAAAAAATTCAGAACACTGTTACTGTTAGGGTGCTCAATAACTTCATCAGATTCTGTTTCTTTGCTGTCCAGTGCTGGCGTATTGTGCTGATGAAAAGCATTCTGCTCTGCTTTTTTCATGGGGCCCCAGGAAATATTGGTAAAAATATAAAATAATATGCTGGCAAGTGAGAGCCAGGCCATCAGATTATAACCCAGAGAATGTATAACAATATCAAAAGGCTCACCTGAAATTAGCCCATTGGAAATTTGCACTCCGACTATTCCCATCATGACTGCGCCCCAGCCATTAATCATTGCCAGCGAGCAGACAGAAACACCGGCAGTCTGAATCAGATAGGACATTTTTTCAGGAGGAATGGCATACTTTCTGGCAAGGTTTTTGGTCGATGCACCGGCCACTAATTGGTTGATGGAACTTTCGATAAAAATAAGAGCAGAAATAATAATCGCCAGAAATTGTACGTTTTTCTTACTTTTAATAATTTTAGTTCGGTCAGTTAATAGTTGAACCAAAGCCCGTACACCACCCGTGACAGTAACCAGCCGCATAATACCGCCAATCATTATCATAAAAATAACCGTTTTGGTATTTCCCGATGACGTAAAAGTATTAATTACTCCCTCGAGCGTACTTTTTATTCCCAAAATAATGTTGTGATCATGTATTACCGTGAACCCAACCAAAATCCCCAGCATCAATGACAACATCACTTGTCGGGTTAGAATGGCTAATATGATGGTGATGACAGGTGTAACAATCGTCCAGATTCCGTAGTCATGCATTTGTATTCTCTGATGTTTTTTGTTGGTTAATGGATAAGGCAGGTTAAATATTAATATAGATAGTGCTCTAATATGAAGCCTAGCAATACCGAACAAGAATACCAGCTAATCGATATTTTTTTCTGTTAATTCAATATGATTGTGTAATTTTTTCTAATGACCTATATTAATCCCGTGAAATAATGATAAGTAAAATTTATGTTTTTATCTGACTAATGAGATAGGAGAAAAGAAAAAATGATATCGCAGAAAAGATCGTATTTTCAGAATATAAATAAAACTCTGGGTATGTGTATAGCAGCCTTATTTTTCACAATAATCTCAGCTAAAACTGTAAAAGCCGATATTACTGCCCCAATTGTTTACCTTGATCGCCAAACGCCTTCCGTATCACTTAATATCAATGGTAAAGAAATTGACAAAATTGAAATTGATACAGGTGCCTCCAGTGCCCTTTATTTACCCCAATCAGTCTTTGATTCTATTTTCACATCTCGTGACCATAACATTGAAACATCACGTTCCAATGATGTTTTCGGTAATGAAACATTGGATAATGTAGTAGCAAAAGCAGTTGATATTACTGTGAATGGTGAAAAGCTTTCAGGCGTTGACGTTGAAGTATTAAAACCCTGGGGAAACGGTATGTTGGACTATAATGGGCAGCTTCGCATTAATGGCTTATTAGGGCTGGGTGTTGTCAAAAACAATATACTGATTATCGACTATCCTTCAAAGGTGCTCACAATTACCGATAATGCTAAAAAACTTCCTGCCGGTTATCACTGGAAAAACATTCCATTCACTCGTAAAAATTATGGAATAGAGGTGAGTGTATCGTCCGGTAATAAAAAGTTAAATCATATGGTTATTGATACTGGTGCCAGCCATACTATCATTTTTACCCGTTCAAAGGAGGGCTGTGTTGATTTTTCATTATTATGTCCAAAGCAAACAATTGTGACACCTGATGGTGTTGAGTTATCAGCATTTCTTTTTCAGGTACATGATGAACGTATAAATTTTGATGGATTATTGGGTGATGATTATCTTTCAAATAAGGCTCTTGTTATATCTGATGATAAATTTCTGATTGGTTTACCGAAGTAATAAAAACTTACCTCGATTTTCTTATTGATTTCAAATTACCGTGTAATTAGTGGCACTTTGAAATCAATTTTTTATCAAATAGTATCAGCTGTGTGATTTTTTATAGCACTGTGTATCGATACAAATCATGATTTAATTAAATACTTCCATAGATTAATAATAAAATAGTGATAACCAATTAATCACAACAAGGAGTATTTATGATAAAAACCATAAAAATGGCAACATTATTTATCTCAATAATAATAACTTCAAATTCTTTCGCCAAGAGTGAAACCAGAGCCAGAGATTTCGGCATTCCTTTTTCTGGCACAACTGGGAAATATAATGCAATTACCGATGTTAATGGTGTAACTGTTGGGTATTCAACCATGATCAAAGGTAATGGAAAACTGGAAGTGGGGAAAGGGCCGATAAGAACCGGCGTAACCGCAATATTACCCAGAGGGAAAAAATTCAGCCCAGTATTCTCCAGCATATTTTCTTTAAACGGGAATGGGGAAATGACAGGAAGCCAATGGGTTCAGGAAAGTGGTTTTCTGGAAACACCGATATTAATCACTAATACGCACAGTGTCGGTGTTGTCAGAGACTCAGCAATCAGCTGGCTGGTTGATAACCATCTGGTATCACCACTTAAGGATGATTTATTTTGGTTACTCCCCGTAGTTACAGAAACATGGGATGGGATATTAAATGATATAAATGGTATGCATGTAAAAAAAGAACATGTCTATCACGCATTGGATAGCGCTAAATCAGGAATGATAAAAGAAGGTAATGTCGGTGGTGGAACAGGCATGAACCTGTTTGATTTCAAGGGAGGCACAGGGACTTCATCGAGAGTTTTAGATAAAAAAGACGGCGGATATACTGTCGGGGTACTGGTTCAGGGAAATTTCGGATTCAGAGATGACCTAATTATTGCTGGGATTCCGGTTGGTCAAGAGATAAAGGATCTCATGCCGATATATCATGGAGATAAGAAAAAAATAAAGGATGCAGGTTCTATCATCGCTGTCGTTGCTACAGATGCCCCATTAGCACCTCATCAGTTAGAGAAAATAGCCAAAAGAGTCTCTCTCGGGCTTGCCAAAATAGGTGGCGTGGCCAGAAACACCAGCGGGGAAATATTTATTGCATTCTCCACCGCGAATAACGATGCATTTTCCAGAGAAGATATAAAAACAATTAAAATATTACCCAATGACAAACTTGATCCTTTATATGAGGCAACTGTTAGTGCTACAGAGGAAGCCATTATTAATGCCATGTTTGCAGCTGAAACTATGGTTGGTAGAAATGGAAATACATCTTATTCTATCCCTAAAGACAGAGTTATAAAAATATTAAAACATCATAACTTACTTAGTCGAAACTGAAACAAAATTATTCAGATTTAATTTCTGTGTTTTTATTTAAAAACTGCGAATATAAAGGAGTAATAATAATGAAACCATACTTAGAATTACTCTGTTCTCCGGCTATTTGGGCAGAAGGCCCTGTTTGGCTACCAACAGAAGATGCAGTTATTTTCAGTGACGTAAAAGGGAATAGAATGTTTCGCTGGTCAGAAAATGATGGCGTTCATTTATGGCGGAAATATTCGCATTTTACCAACGGTAATACACTGGATAGAGAAGGGAGGATCATCAGCTGCGAACATGGCAGAAGAGGTATTTCCCGCACAGAAAAAGACGGAAGTGTTAACCTATTGGTTGAAAAGATTGACGGTAAAAGATTCAATTCACCCAATGATGTAGTTGTACGTTCTGACGGGACAATTTGGTTTACTGATCCGCCTTACGGAATTATTAACGATAATGAAGGATATAAATCAGAAAGCCAGATTATCGGGTGCTACGTATATTGTTATGATCCTGCTGATAACAGCATTTCTATCGCAGCCAGTGATACTCAACGGCCAAACGGTTTAGCATTTTCTCCTGATGAAAAATATCTGTACATTGCCGATATGTCTATCGTCGATTTTCCGAAAAATGGCAGACATGAACTACGTATCTATCCGGTACGGGATAAAGTATTAGGGATAGGTAAACATTTCGCTACTATCTCTCCGGGGTTTCCGGATGGTTTTTGTATTGATAAATCAGGTAACATTTATTGTAGTTGTGAAAACGGCGTTATCATTTTTGATAAATTTGGTACGAAAATAGATAAGATTGAAGTGCCAGAACGTGTATCAAACTGCACTTTGGGTGGCATTAATGGTGACCAGTTATATATTACAGCTACTACGTCACTATATCGGATATCTGTAACTCAGTTCATTAAAGGATGATGGAAGGGAAGAGTTAAGTTACTCCGAAATAGCAATTGGTAATTTATTTTGAGGGAAAAATGACAACATATAATGTAAATCCCGCAACAAGAACCGGTAACTTATCTCTTCCTGATGCTCGTACGCTTCACTGGTACGAGTGGGGACCAATCACTGGTAAACCACTTATTTTCTGCACCGGCGCTGGAATGAGCGGCTCACTGAGTTTCGGGGAACAAGAGTTGGAAAGATTGAATATCAGATTAATCGTGCCGGATCGCCCCGGTCTGGGGAATTCATCTTTACATTTCCATAAGACTTTAGTGAGTTTTGCCCAAGATGTTGCTGAGATACTGAAGCACTACGGGTTACAAAAGTGCATGGTTTTGGGTTTCTCTCAGGGAGCAGTATTCGCACTGACACTGGCAAAAATCTGTAAAGCGACAGGGCTGGCAATTGTAGCCGGGCAGGATCAGTTTAGTTATCCCGCCACTCAGCAACTGTTAAATCAGGATATTGTTAATATGGTGAAGCAAAGAAATGCCGAACCGGAAATATTAAAGCAGTGGGTTTCTCAGAATATCACTGCCGACTGGCTAATGAATTTTATTATGGCTCACAGTTCAGCAGTGGATTTGTCTTTGTACTCCCAGCCCAATTTTCTACAGGCTTATCGTCAGTGTTTAAATGAAGGTTTTTCCCAAGGGGCAGAAGGGTATGCCCAGGATCTAATGCTTACTTTTGGACAATGGCCTTTTGATCCTGAAGATATTACCTGCCCGGTACATTTATGGTACGGGAAGCAGGATGCCAGCACCGTTCACTCACCAGACTTTGGTGAAATTTTATCAACACGGTTCCCTCATGCAGAACACACTGTTTTCGATAATGAAGGAGGCTCTTTACTCTGGCGTAAATCAAAAGACATTCTTGAAAAACTGGCCTTAACATACGTATAACATTGAGGCAAGCAGCGCTTTTCGCGCTGCTATACGAATTAACAGATAAGGTAGCAATCTTATGACAGCATTTCAGAGTCACGAAGTCCGCTCGGTATTTGAACATTATCCTCAAGAATATCAGCAGCCACTATTGAAAATAAGAGAATTAATATTTGATGTCGCGTCAAAAACAGAAGGGGTTGGCGTGATTACTGAAACTTTGAAATGGGGTCAGCCCAGTTACCTAACTCTTGAGACAAAGGCTGGAACTACAATCCGGCTGGACCGTTTCGGGGATACCCATGTGGCTATCTTTTTTCACTGCCAGACAACATTAATTGATACATTCAGAACACTCTTTCCTGAGTTAATTTATTCAAAAAACCGGGCAATAATTTTAGACCCTTACGCCGATTTACCAGTAAATGAGTTAAGCATATGTATTGAGATGTCACTCACTTATAAACTGAAGAAAAAAAGATAAAAATCAGGAGATACCCGTTGAATAATCAATTCACGGATATAGATTTGTGCGA
Source organism: Xenorhabdus stockiae (assembly GCF_002632825.1). GTDB lineage: Bacteria > Pseudomonadota > Gammaproteobacteria > Enterobacterales > Enterobacteriaceae > Xenorhabdus > Xenorhabdus stockiae. The sequence continues at coordinate 105,584 of NZ_NJAJ01000016.1, read as the reverse complement.
AGCGCTATCAACTATTTTCGTAGATAATGAAGTTGATTATGAAGAAATTGTTTCTATCGTAAAATATTTTTCTATTGAACATGCAGAAACTGTCTTTTTCGAATGGGTCGCTCCTGTATGTTACACCAATGGCTTTACTCCCGTACCTTATATATGGACCGTGTTTGAGCGCGAACAGCTTTGGGAAGACATTCAATCTTTTCATAAACAACGGACTATGGCGGGGATAGTAGGTAAAATAAAAACAAAGATAAAATTATTTTTATTACGTAAGTATTTTGAAGATGATTGGAAAAAATTACAAAGATCACTGACGGTTTTAAGTAATTAACTTATAAAACAAATGGGTAACTTAATATCTTTTGTTAGACTATAGCGCTTACTATAGTCACAAGAAGATTTTTATGATTTATTTTACTTCCGATACTCATTTTTGCCACTCCAGCATCATAAACCTATGCGGGCGACCATTTGAAAGTGCACACCATATGAATAACGCCCTGATACACAACTGGAACGCTTGTGTTGCTGATCGGGATGAAATTTATATTTTAGGTGATTTTCTTTATCGTGGAACTGGAGCAGATGCGAATAAAATACTCCGTCGGCTTAACGGTAAAAAATATCTGATCCGCGGTAATCATGATAAGTTTTTGAACGATCCAGACTTTGATATTTCGATGTTTGAATGGGTAAAAGACTACTACGAAATGGATTATCAAAAACAAAAAATTGTGATGTTTCACTACCCAATTCTCGAATGGCAGGGCTATTTTCGTAATGCGATTCATCTTTATGGTCACGTTCACAATGCAGGTAAAGATCCTGACCAATACAAACGATTAAGCATACTCGGACCAAGAGCTATTAACGTTGGTGTTGATGTTAATAATTTTTTTCCCATTAGCATTAACCAAGTACTGAAAAAAGCTCAAGAATAAGTATTGTATACTTTCAAGTTGTTTCTTTGTTGGCGCACTCGTTCACCCCGGTATAAACATACGATTATCTATGTTGCTAGGGGTTAACGAATATCACAACCGATTAAGACTCAAGCTATTATTTTTAATAAAATCAATAAAGCACCGTAACCGGGGGGAAAGCGTCTGGTTACGGTAATAAACTGCATTAATCGGCTGTCTTTGCTCAAAAGTGATATGAGAAAGTATCTGTTTAAATTCACCGGATTCTCTCATTTCATGAGTCATAAAATCAGACATACATACGATCCCGACTCCTTTTCGGGTCAGATTACATAATACTTCACCACTACTTGCAGCAATTGTTGGGGTAATTTTGATCCCCTTTTTATCACCATGAAGAAGTGGCCATTCGTTGAGATTTTCTGGTGCAGTAAACCCGAGCAGACAGTGCTGTTGTAATTCTTCAACCGTTTTTGGTTCACCAAAACGTTCTAAATAGAGGGGGCTTGCCAGAACTCGCAGTTTACTGTGACCTAACAAGGTCGCGTGCAGAGAGGAATCACTCAGTGTTCCAATGCGAAAGGCAATATCAGTCTGCTTTTCCAGTAGATCCGTTACACCTTCATAATTAGTCAGTTCCAGCGCTATCTGTGGGTATATTTCGTGAAATTGAGCAACCAGTGGTGTAATGACATGTAGTAGAAAAGGGGTCGCTGCATCTACTCGTAACGTTCCGGAAGGAATATCTTTGTGACTCAGCAATACTTCTTCCGCTTCTTGCGCCAGTTTCACCACTTCCCGTGCTTTTTGTAGAAATGCAGCACCTTCTTCGCTTAACTTTATACGCCGGGTAGTACGGTATAACAAAGTACTGTCCACTTTTTCTTCAAGCCGCAATAACGCTCGGCTGGTGGCAGAAATAGTGAACCCCAGCCATTCAGCCGCTGCGGTTATTGAGCCACTGTCCACTACAGCAATAAACACCCGCATTTCTTCCAGAGTAATTTTCATTTTCGCATTTTAGTCAAAAGTTTTTCTCATATTAGTCAGTGTTTATGCAAATATCAAACTGACATAATCACCCTCACTTACAGTGATGTCGTGTCAGCAATTACGCTGAGATTAAAGATATGAGGAAATTATGCGAACGAGCACCGCTCTGTTATCACTTTCTGTTGGGGCATTTGCTATCGGGGCCACCGAGTTTTCACCAATGGGTATGTTGCCGGAGATAGCTTCTGATCTGGCAATTTCTATCCCCACCGCAGGTATTCTGGTGATGGTCTATGCAATTGGTGTAATGTTGGGTGCGCCGGTAATGACCTTGTTACTGATTAAACGTTCCCCGAAAGCCGCTCTGATTTTTTTAATGAGCATTTTTACCGTAGGAAATATCTTGTCGGCGTTATCACCTGATTTTTCCCTATTACTTATTGCCCGTTTTGTCACCAGTCTAAATCATGGCGCATTTTTCGGTATAGGCGCCTTGGTAGCAACCCGAGTGGTCGAAAAGGGGAAGGAAGCCAGCGCAATTGCCAGCATGTTTATGGGCTTGACTATCGCTAATCTCGGCGGTGTTCCGGCGATTACGCGCTTATCTCAAGTACTGGGCTGGCGGGAGGCTTTTTTCCTGATCAGTGTATTGGGATTCATTACCATGATTTCTCTGTTATTAGCGCTCCCACGAGGAATGCAGGGGCAGCCGCTCAATTTACGCCGTGAACTACAGATTTTATTGAAACCCGCCGTATTGACGACGCTATTTTGTACGGTGCTTGGGGCCAGCGCTATGTTCACTTTCTATACTTATATTGTGCCAATGTTAATGACGCTCTCTCATGTCGCAGAAACACAGGTCAGTATAATGCTGGTGCTGGTTGGTGTGGGGTTTACCGTCGGGAATTATATCGGTGGTATTCTGGCTAACCGTTCCGTATCCAAAACGCTTTATGGATTATTTGCATCACTGTTCCTGATTATGATGTTATTTCCACAAATCGCAAAAGACACGATTACTGGCGGTATCATATTAGTGCTTTGGGGAGCGGCTAGCTTTGGTGTTGTCCCGCCATTACAGCTAAAAGTAATGCAGGTTGCATCTGAAGCTCAGTCATTAGCTTCTTCTGTCAATATTGGCGCATTTAATCTGGGTAATGCCATCGGTGCTGCATTGGGGGCAACTGTTTTATCACTGGGGTTAGGGTATGAAATGGTCAGTTATTCGGGGGGTTTTGTTGCGCTCGTTGGGTTGTTATTACTGCTGATAACAGACCAAAAAACACAATCACTGACATTATCGATTAACAAAAGAAAAGGGTAGTCTGCTATCTGTATACCCGCCTGAATCAGGCGGGTAGTATCATAGAAAAAGTACCATGGAAAAACTACGGAGCAACATGATATCTTCCGGCTATTCCTAACCTATTCAGGGCGTTCATCATAATAGCCAGCCACTCAATTGCCGCAACCTGTTTATCGCTCCATACCGTTGCTGCTTTTTGATAAACATCATCGGGAATATGATCATTTTGTATTTCTGTTATCGCCTCCACTAATAACAGGGCAGCCCGTTCCTTTTCTGTAAAATATTCTGTTTCCTTCCAGGCTGGCAGCACGGCAACTTTATCGATAGATTCGTTCTGTTGTAAGGCATCCCGGGTATGCAACCTGACACAATATGCACACCCATTAATCTGGGATATACGTAATTTTATCAGATGGCAAAATCCTTCACTAATACCGGAAGAGACGGCTGATTTATCGATTTCAGCATTCACTATTTTCAGTTGTTGATAAATATTGGGGAAACTTTGTACTAAAGAAACTCGTGTCATCATGCTTTCCTTTTAGACTGCGATTAGATGAAAATAATCCTAAGATATATAGGTTTCACTTTTTGACACTTTTAAACATTTCTGCTGAAAAAATTGTTAGTACCTTATTTATCAACACGGCTGTGTGGTTACTTAATCGAATTCAACCATACCACTGATACAGTCAACGACGTCACCAGAAATCCAGATGCCATCTTCATCTGAAGTGATATAAATCCAGCCATCTCGTTCAATACATCGTCCTTGTCTGGCGATATAATTTGCTGGTAATTTCCCATGTGGTATCAACCACTGAGCAAAAGCTGCGTTCAGACTGCCAGTCACCGGATCCTCCTCAGAAATTGAACCACATAAGCCCCTAACTTCCAGACTTACCTGATTTCCTTCAGGATAAATTGCACACAAACCAATCTCATAGTTTTTCAGTCAGGTTATCGGCACCAACCACTACGGTCAGTGGATTACCCTGTAATTTTTTATCGGAAAAAACATTAACCTGTTCAAATAATAATTTCATTATGCACTCTGTTTTATAATTTAAACCATCAACAAGTGGTTCTCTATTTTTTATAGCGCGGTATAACTTCAATAAAAATACATGTTGAGTTACGTATTTTTATGACATTAAAAAATAAGATAAAAAAGACTTGATCTCAAGTTAACCTGAGGTTTTAGAGTATGACACATTAATTAATGGAGATAAATAAGGAGAATGATAATGCCATTGGATATAATTACTGCCTATCGTAAATCAAATGCATTATTTGCCTTTGTTGACAGTAAAGCACCATTATATTTAAGTACTGAGAAGGGTAAAACAGTGGAACAACTTGCTAGGCTATGCAATGTCTATCAGGATAGATTTCACAGCCTATTGAATTACATGAAAAAACTTAATATTTTAACAAAAAAAGAGGATAAGTTTTATCTTACTGAACAATGGGCATCACTCAATGATCAGAATAGCTTTGAAACACTATATATCAAGTTCGAATTAGATCCCGTATTCTGGAATACTTGGTCACAATACAGTTCGTCTTTAAAAAAACCGAATAAAAAATCCGCTTTCGAGCTTACCCATCATGAGTCATTCTTTGACTATCTCAATAATGAAAAGCATAAAGATATTAAAACGACTTTTGATAACTTAATGGGAGAAATGACGAATAAAACAAATAATCATATTATTGATTATATTCCTCTGGATGGTATTAAGACATTTATTGATATCGGAGGGGGTGTCGGTAATTTCGTAAAAAACATAAAAACTCACCATCCACATATTCAGTGTCATGTCATGGATCAATATAATTTCACCAAAAAAGAATCAGAGGAAATTACTTTTATTAATGGTGATTTCTTTTCTGAAATTCCATCCAGCTATGATGCTTATAGCATAAAAAATGTATTGGATGATTGGCCAGATGATCAAGCTATCGATATTTTGAAGAATTGCCATACAGCAATGCGTGATGATTCAGTTTTATATCTTATCGATATAATTAAAGAACCACATGAAGCAACTTCATTTGATTTATACATAGATACCCTTTTGTTAGGGAGAAGGCGGTATCAGTCCGACTTTGAATTTATGGTAAAACAAGCTGGGTTATCTATTAAAAATATCTATAATTTAAATTTTTCCACAGAAAATGGAAATTATTATCTTTTTGAAATTAAAAAATAAATTTACTTTTAATACTGCGCTCCAGCCAGGGAGACAGCTCTGATTAAGTTTTTTTCATCCCGGAGGGGTAGTATATTACTATGACCTCCGGCGATTAACGATTGGTATTTTTTCGCTTAAATGATAATGTGACTACAATTCAAAACATACAAAGGAGTCATTAGGTGTCATCAATCCAGACAGAGATAATTCCCTTCTAATTAATTTTGTTATTAACATACTTGATTAGAAGGGAAAAAGATGAATTACACAAAAATAGATCTTAACACGTGGAATCGTGGAGAGCACTTTGCGTATTATCGCCATAGTGTTAAGTGTGGATTTAGTCTGACGACGAAAATTGACATTACAGCTCTGTGCTTATCCTTAGCAAAAACACATTATAAATTTTATCCCGCTATGATTTACCTGCTCACCAAGGTCGTCAATCAATACCCTGAATTCAGGTTAGCGATAAAAGATGAGGAGTTAATTATTTGGGACAGTATTGATCCAATTTATACTGTTTTTCATAAAAAAACCGAAACATTTTCTGTGTTGTGTACGACATTTTCACCTGATTTGCCGCAGTTTATGATAAATTATTGTGCTGATATTGAACGATACGGTGATAACACACGTCTTTATCCACAAACAGAGAAACCGAAAAATCATATTAATATTTCCTCAATCCCGTGGATAGGATTTGATGGTTTCAACCTGAATATATCTGATATCACTGATTATTTCTCCCCGATTTTTACAATGGGGAAATATCAGCAAGAGGGCGGGAAAGTATTGTTACCATTATCGGTGCAAGTACACCACGCAGCCTGTGACGGCTATCATGTCGCTTTATTTATTAAAAAATTGCAGGCATTGTGTAATGATGCTTTGATGTAAAGAAAAAATATCAGGCCACTATTCAGTGGCCTACTTAAAAAATGGGTCTGAGGCTAATTGATTTTCCCTTAATAGTTATTGACTTTTTATCAAAATTAAATCAATTTGCTATTGCCATTACCCCAGTTACTGTGAATTCGTTTTTAAGCTTAATACTTAAAAAAACAACATTAAATTAATATCACCCTATTTTTAACATCTCTGAATTATGAACCCATATTGGAGCAGCATATGCTGATTACCTTAACTGACGTAACCAAGAATAATTATGAAGCAGTTTGCGATTTATCAGTAACTGACGAACAACTCTCTTATGTTGCGGAAAACGTATATTCCATCGTTCAATCAAAATTTAACCCTTCATATCAAACACGTGCTATTTGTCTGAATGGGGAGCCCGTTGGTTTTTTTATGTGGGTGCCCGATGCTGACCGAAGAATAACGATTTGGCGATTTATGATAGATCAAAGCCATCAAAAGAAAAATATTGGGCGCAAAGCACTCGCGTTAGCAATTGATGAAATCGGGCGTACAGATCAGTTAGAGGGAAATAGCAATCTCTTATAATCCTAAGAATATCATTGCAAAGAATCTTTATGCCAGCGTTGGTTTCGTCGAAGTTGGTATGGATGAAGAAGTTGGTGAGATGCTAGCAGTTATCAGGATTTAAGTGCAAATATTAAGATTTCAACTAAGATTGGTTCAATCTACACATAAGGGTTCAGTATGAGCAGATTAATTATCACTTTTATTTATTTAATGCTAACTATTTCTGTGCCATCAGTATATGCAAATACAGCTCACGGCAATGCCAATGGCGGCAATGGACTGAATGGGGGAGACAGGGACGGTACAGCAGGATTGCCAGGATGTGATGGTGGAACAAACCCATCGGCAGGTGGAAAATTTTATCTTCCCGGAACACATCAAGAATGTAACCCTAGTGATGAAGATGCTAAAAAGGTTAAAAAGCCCACTAAAGCGTAATATGCATATAACTGATCGAAAATTTTATTTATCCAATTCGGAGAAAGAAATGAAAATCATTCGCCATATACTGAATAGCCGGTTGGTAGGATATGTTATAGGGGGGATAGGTGCCATTCTTTTTGGAGTCAGTCACATTCTAACATTAGAAGAAGCGGAAAAATTCCGTAATTCACCACAGAAAAAATAGCAATTAAATTTCAAATAGATACTCAATTATTCACATGGGAGACATAGTCTCCCTATTTTCAGCACCTCGGAAACAAAAATATCTAACCTATGATCAACACGATTGAGTTATGGTAATTTTTAATAAATCAACGAGGTTAAATGCCAAAAAATGAAAAAATCGACAAGAAGAACTATTGCAAACACAGTTAGCTTATGTCTTACAATATTTTTCGTCAATAAATCATCATTATCATTGATATATAATGGTGATAGTAATCACTATTATAATGTAGTGTTAATCGTTATGGCATTTTTTGGATTTGAATATGTATGCGATAAATTCATTAAGATCCTTGAGTTTTTTGAAAAAAATAATTGATATAGCGACATATAACAATCTTCATCCGAGGGAGCAGAGATCCTCGGTACCTAAATTACCCCCCTAACTTTTATTTTTTATCTGGACTAATTCTGCTTCTGCGTTATATAAGTTGCCCTTCCTGATACCTTTTAAGGATTTTCAATGAAGAAAACATTGTTATTGCAACAAATGCAGCTCTTCTTACAGGGAAGGCAGAAAGTGACCTTAAAAGAACTGATGCAAGAGTTTCAGTTATCCCGTAGTAGTGCTTTACGTTACATTTCAGCTTTAGAAGAATTGGGCGTTCCTTTATATTCTGAGCGGGGGAGAAATGGTGGATATGTTGTTGCTCCAACATACCGGTTAGCACCAGTCAGATTTAGCGCGGATGAAATTCATGCCATGTTATTTGCGATTTCAGGTATGCATGTTCTGCAATCTACCCCGTTTAATCTGCAATTTCGTAGTATTTCTGAAAAATTAAAGCAAGTCTTGCCTCAGGATGAAAAAGTAAAAGATGAAACATTACGCAAATGTCTGGGGGTGCGAACTGTCAGACAGCTCAATCCAATTAAACATCTTAATATGTTACTCAATCATATTTTTCAACAGGAAAATCTGGAAGTCATATACGGTGATAAAAAAGTTTTTATTTACCCGGTTGCGATGTGGTTTGAGTCAGGGCGGTGGTTTTTAGCCGTATTTGATTATGAAGCACAAGATTTACGCGTATTACGCTGCCATGCAATCCAGTCATTTCGCCCGATGACAAGGTCATTAGTTGTTCCCGAAAAAATTCGTTTAACAGATTTTAACCTGTCTAATTTTGAACAATTAAGGCAGAAACAACAGCAACATTATTTTGAAATAACGATAAAAAGTTCAGGTGTTGAGCATTATCATAGCAAATCATTTTCACATATCTCCCTCAAATTAACCGATGATGGTGCACTAATCTCTGGTTATTATCATCAGGAGGAATTGGGTTATCTGCTTGACTATATAAATGGATTTTCCCGACATCTTATTGAGATCAAACCAACAACGTTAAAACAAATATATGTTGATGAAATCAAAATGCGGTTGAACCAGTTGGAATTAGAAGCCACTTAGTTAACCGGAATATGACATGATCTCTGAATATAAACAATGTAAACGAAAAAGCCTCTAATAAGAGGCTCTCTGAAAAGCATTATATTTTCTTACCTTCATAGTAACCCACATAGCCTTTACCACAATGTGATGCTACCGGCTTTATGCCTTGCAAATGATATTGAATTTTTCCATCTGTGAATACGCTTTCAAAAATGTGATTTTTACGTACTTCATACACAACATATACTGTTCCATTTGTACCAGTATAAGTTCTGCCTGAGCTATAACAATCGTTATAGGTAAAATCTTTATTTGCTGCTGATGCAGTTGCAATTCCGCTAGTTAATGCAAGACCAGCTACCAATGCTCCGCCTACTAATAATTTTTTAAACATAATAAAACCTCTAATTTAACATCATAATAACTTTTTATTTAAATTTATCACTTACCAAATATTCTTTGATAAGATGCGCTAAATATAAATCATCATAAGAGGAGTTTACTATTTCAAAAATTGGAAACAGTGTATGTTTTTATATTAAATTTGAGATTGCAATGATTAAAAAATAGCAAATAATATTGATTAATAAAATAACCAAATATAATTATCTATGACAAAATCAAAAAACCCCGTTATATTAACGAGGTTTATTAGCATTCTGATGTGCTATAGCGAAAGGGCTTACCTATGATTTTACACCTTCATATTTACCAACATAAACGTTCATTCCACAAACGTATAATTTTTTAAATCCTTTCAAATGCCATTTGAATCCATCTTCATTGCGCACATCAAGGAAAACAATTCCATCTTTTACTAGGTATTTAGTATATACGCCATTTTTATACTCTATAGGAGATGAGTGGCAATTATTCCAAGGGATATCTGTGCTGTTTGCTGATGCAGTTGCAATTCCGCCAGTTAATGAGATAACTGCAGCCAATGCTCCACCCACGAAGAATTTCTTCAACATAAAACCTTCCTTTAATTTTTTTCAGTTTATTACTTATCAAATCACATTTTATAATACGCGGTAAATGTAAATGACTAACAGAGGATTTTACCATTTCAAAATTTATAAACAGTGTATGTTTTTATTTTAGATTCGAAGTTTGGAATTTTTATGGAGATTCATTTAAATGAATCAGCAATGGAAATAAAAAAATATTTTTTACAACCCCCTTCTAGAAAAAAGGGGGAGGGGGGGGGTGGTAGGGTTTTAATTTCTTACATTAGTACCAATATACACAGCAGCCCAAGCTGGTTTCCCTTTTTTATCTACACAGCTAAAGAGAGGTCCCTGATAAAACCACTCTATATCTCCATACATCGTATTTTGCTGTATAAATCCTTGAGAGAAATTTCTGTTCGGCTTAACAACTACTCGGGTATAGTTCGGCTTTGTTGAAATATATACAGATTCATTTGGACACAGGTTTTCAGCCGCTGCAGTTGCAATCCCACCGAACGATGCTGCAGCCAATGCTCCAACTATTAATAATTTTTTGAACATCAAAACATTCCTTTAATGGTTTTCCAGTTTATGATCTAAGTTTATAATTCATAAAATCACATTTTATAATGAGCGATAAATGTAAGCTATGATCATCGACTTTTACTATTGCAAAATTTAGATACAGTGTGTGTTTTTATATTTTTAATCGTTTAATTGTTAAGTTAATTAATATTTAAAGAATAATACCAAGTGGTTATGATTAATAATAGATCTAAAAAAGCCGTTTTTAAAAACGGCTTTTTTAGATCTATTATTCCTTTTGGTAACTCACCTATTTTCTTCCTTGATAATAAGCTTGATAAGCCGATCTTCCTGTATGATATTCACACTGTCCAATTTTACCTTTAAAATACCATTTAATTCCAAATCTCTCAAAGGTATTTGCAAAGTTATCTGTAGGATTAACGACAAACATCTGATAAAGATTTCCTTCAATATGCTTTGGTACATTATCAACCTGACATTTATTTAATGCCATCGCATTACCACTTAATAAAAAACCTGTTATCAGTGTCGCTGTTACTAACAACTTCTTAATCATAAAATTACTCCTATAATAATATTAAATTTAAGTCGTCGATTAAATTAAAATTGATAATGCACGATAAATCTAAATCATCATTAGATAGAGTAGCAATTTTAAAATTTATACATTGCCTATACCTTTCTTTCTTCATTATAAAACTAATTCTCATTATCATGATTTATAATGCATGATTATAACGCTATTACTAACGATGGGTAATTAAATCATCTATATACTCAACCAGATACATTGACTGATATTTATTCAGCTTGTTTTGTGTTGTTATTTTCCTATTACTTCCTTAACATATTAATGGCTAGACTAAGAAATATTAATTTAGATATTAAGATGTGAGGGGTATTATAAAAATAATGGATACCGTAATAAATTTTATTCATCCCCCAGAACCGATATCACCTGTTATTAATATGCAAAAACTCACTCGTGTTTATCAACACGGGGAAGAAGGGCAGGTCTCTATTCTGAAAGATATTACCGCACAGATTTATGCCGGTCAGAGTTGCGCTATTGTCGGTACGTCAGGTTCGGGTAAAAGCACTTTACTGAATATTCTCGGTTTGCTGGATAAACCCACTTCCGGAGAGTATTTTCTTTGTGGCGTTGATATGTCAGTAGCAGATGCTGATCTGCGTGCCAGAATGCGAAATAAAGAAATCGGTTTTGTATTTCAGAGTTTTCATTTATTAGCCGGAATGACAGCGACAGAAAATGTCGCGTTACCACTGCTTTATCGGGGCATTTCAGCTTCACAGGCTCATAAAATTGCCAGAGAAAAATTGGGTTTGGTTGGGCTTTCACACAGAGAAAGTCATTACCCGGCAGACTTATCTGGCGGGCAACGGCAGCGTGTCGCGCTTGCCAGAGCATTGGTCGGAGAGCCTTCATTGCTGCTGGCTGATGAACCTACCGGTAATTTGGACCCGAAAACAGCAGAAGAAATTTTATCGTTACTTTCCACTCTTCACACCGACAATGCGATGACTCTGGTTGTAATAACCCATGATGCGATGGTAGCGAACCATATGCAGCGCGAATTACGTATGAGCGATGGTCAGTTGCATGAGATCAGAGGAACGACAATGCATGCATGATAAAAGTCAGCCTAGTCATTATGGCATGTCAGTATTTATGATGTGGCGGGAAGCCTGGCGTAATTTAATGGCTACGGGAAAAAGCTCTCTGCTTGCTTTGTCTGGAATTGCGATTGGTTGTGCATCTGTCGTGGCCTTTCTGAATACAGGGCATAACGCGACCCTTGCAGCGCTGAAGATGTTCAGCGGGTTGGATATTAATGTGATCACAACTAATTTCTATTCTTACAATCATGGCATTGATAGTGAAGACATTAAAATAGACGCGCTGAAAACGGCTATTCCGAGTTTATCTTCCGCAGCACCCTGGATCTATTATTCTTCTCCTGTGCGTTATAACGGTAAAACCGAACACTTTACCCTGATAGGCTCCACGGCCGCACTTGAGGAAGTTATGTTATTACAATTGCGGCATGGGCGATTTATCTCCGATTATGATCGTCACTCTCCTTATCTGGTTATGGGTAATGATGTCGCCGTTTCTCTTGTGGGAGATGACACGTCCCAAATACTTGGCAAGCAGATTCAGCTTGGTAATTATCTATATACCGTGATTGGTATTTTTGAAACAAAAGGGCAAAACCCTATTTTTCCTTTTTCTCTGGATTCCGTTGTCGTGGTTCCTCTCGAAACCATGCGTAAAATATCACAACATGCTCAGCTGAATGGCCTGATTACCCGTTCAGCCACAACTTCGACAACAGAAGCGGATGCAGAAAATTTGTCTGCGTTTTTTAAGAATAAGTTTCCCGAGGTTGAAATTAACGTTCGCGTTGCTCAACAATTGTTACAAGGGCAGACGGAGCAGGGTAAAACCTTTACTTTTATGTTGATCGGGTTGGCTGGTATCTCACTGCTAACGGGCGGAATTGCGATCTCTAATGTGATGTTGATGAATGTTTCTGCCCGGCGAAAAGAAATAGGGTTGCGTATGGCTTTGGGGGCAAGAGCACAGGATATCCGACGCCTGTTTTTGTATGAAGCGGCTGTATTGACTTTTACCGGCGCAATACTTGGTACTTTAGTGGGGATTATCGTTGCCTTCCTTTTTGTCCTTTACTCTGGTTGGTCATTTTCTCTGGCTCCGCTATCCATCCCTTTAGGAATAGGAAGTGCCGTTATAGCGGGGCTTATCTCCGGCTTTTATCCCGCTCATAAAGCCTCACAAATGGAACCTGTACAGGCATTACGTGATGATTAAAAATTATTTCATTTATGGTGTTCTGACTCTGTGTCTCTGTTTTTCTCAAGCCGGAGTTTCTGAATCTGATCACAGTCTGGATCGTAAAAATACAGGAGAAGTCATCGGCCTGTCGCTGAGTGATGCAATATCGCTGGGTTTACGGAATAACTATGCCATTCGCAGTGTTTATCTGGATCGTATCGCTCAAAAGTTTGATTTACGGGTAGCAGAAGACCGGTTTACGCCGAAATTGCAACTGAGCGGGCGTTATATTACGGGCAAAAATCAGGCAGAGAATTTCAACAAAACCAGCTTGTCTTCTAACGCCACATTACTCACCCCTCTGGGGACACGTTTCACTCTGTCATGGGCGCGTGAGCACAATAAGTCAGGAATAAGCAGCCTTCACAATGATGGCGCAAGTATTACTATGATACAGCCTCTTTTACGAGGAGCCGGAACAGATGTGAATAATGCTCCGGTTTTACTGGCAAAATTCCGGGAACAAACTAACCGTCTGAATTTAAAATCGACAATTTCCGAGTCCATCACACAAATTATTCTGGCCTATCACGCGTTACTCCGGGCGCAGGAGCAACAGGCGTTGTCTGCCGCTTCCCTTAAACGTATGCAGAAACTGGTAGAGACGAATAAGGAATTGATTGATGCAGGCCGAATGGCTCAGACAGATATCATACAGACACAGGCCGATTTGGCGATGCAAGAACTCTCAGCAAAAGAGGCTGAAAATAATGTTCATGCGGCAAAACTGACACTCCTGAAGCTACTGGCTCTGAGCCTCAAAACGCCTATTCATGCAACAGATACTCTGAAAGGGACTTATGTCAGGCTGGATGTTGAACAATCAATTAAAAAGGCACAAGCTCAACAACCGGGTTATCTTACTCAGCTACTTTCTGCAAAAACCGCCGATATTCAGTTATTGCAGGCCAGAGATAACAAACTCTGGGATTTATCACTGGTTGGCAGAACCTCCCAGTATCGTTCTTCTTCTTCTGCTGACAACCGAAACTGGGAAAATTATGTCGGTATCCAACTGGATATCCCAATCGGGGATATGACAAAACAACAAGCGGAAATTCAGGCCAGAGTTGATGTTCAGAAGCAGGCATTACATCTGGAAGAGGCCAGAATCAATCTGGAGCAGAGAGTAACGAATGCCATCCGTGATACTGAATCACGCTGGCAGGAATATCAGTTGGCCATAAAGGCCAGTTCACTTTCGCAACAAAAACTTGAAATCGAAAAGGAAAAGTTACAGGCGGGGCGATCCAGCAACTTTCAGGTACTGAGTTTTGAAACCGACCTGAGAAATGCGGAAAATGCCCGCCTGAATACGCTTATCCAGTACCTCAATGCTCAGGCTGAACTGGATCAAACTCTGGGCACAACACTGGAAAGCTGGGAGATAACGATTAATGAATAAACACTCAGTTTTTAACTACTCCATGCTTAGGCGTTATCGGTGGGTCATCACGGGTGTGCTGGCGGCTATCGTCTGTTTTTGGGCTTTATTCACTTCAGGGGAGTTGTCCTCAGAAAACTCTCCCGCTCAAGACGCTGTACAGTGGATCGCTATAAATCCCTCTCCGATAGAAAAACGATTGGACTTGGTAGGTAAACTCCAGTCCGGACGCCTTGAAACTATCCCAGCGCCATTTGAGGGGATTATCCAACAGGTTCTGGTTAAAGAAGGACAGCAAGTTTCCCCAAACCAGACTTTAATCACGCTTGATACCCGGAAAATTGAAATAGAAATTCGACAGGCTCAGGTGGAAATGATTAAAGCCTCCTCTGCGGTTGAAGAATTACGGGACTGGGAAAACAGTCAGGAAGTCATTCGGGCCAGAAGGAACGTCGAAAACGCGAACCACATGGTAATGGAGCTTAAAAATAATCTGGCAAAAACACAGGCGCTTTTTTCACGGGGAATTGTCCCGAGAATGGAAGTTGAAAACCTTGAACAACAACTTCGTCGGCAACTGACGGAACTTGCTTCAGCGAAGGATGATCTTACATCTACCCGACAAAAAGGCAGTGCCAGTCATGTACAAGTGGCAGAAATGGGACTTAAAAATGCCACAAGCCGTTATCAGGCGTTACAGGAACAATACGCGAATAAGGAAATAAAAGCGCCATTTTCTGGTGTCATCCTCAAGGCACAGCAGGGAGAAAAGGGCAAATCATTCGCAATTCAGACAGGTGTGCGGGTCACAGAAGGAATGCCTTTGCTGGAAATTATGGATACAACCCAGTTTCAGGTATTGGCGCAGGTTGAAGAAGCGGACCTCGTCAAATTAAAGGAAGGGTTACCAGCCAAAATCAGCGGCGAAGGGTTTTCTGGCTATTCTATGGATGGAAAAATTGAAACTATCGCTATGCAAAGTACAAGCAACGATCAGCCCGGAACAGCCGTTTATTATGATGTTGCGATCAAAGTGACATCACCCATAAACACGAATTATCTCATCAGGCCCGGTATGAGCGCTAAAGTCAGTATCGTTATTTATCACAATGAGCAGGGAGTTGTGATACCCGAAAAAGCGTTGTCACGTGACAATGATGGGAATTTGAGCGTAAGCTGGCGCCCGGATTTAAAAAGTCAGGCAACTTCCCGCCAGATAACGGTCGGTGAAGCTATGCCAGAAGGGTTAGAAATTCATGGGCTGGAAAAAGGATTTATTGCATTATCACCCTGAGAAATAAAGCTCAAGTATAAACAGCCCATTATTGGGCTGTAATATATAGCACAGATACAGGGATAATCAGTTATTCCACTGAGGGGCTAAACCTTCCGGATCAGCTATACGCTCATTACGCTCAAGGGTAGCTATAGCAGCCATATCTTCTGCATCAAGTTTTAGAGCCGTCGCTTTCAGGTTATTTTTTAAATTTTCACGTTTAGTTGAAGATGGGATCACGCTATAACCTAATTCCATTGCCCATGCCAAACTCACCTGAACGGGGCTCGCCTGATGTTTTGCTGCGATACGTCCGATAACCTCATCCTGAAGCACTTTGCCATACGCAAGGGTCATATAAGAAGTGATATGGATCCCGTGCTCTTTCGCCCAGTCTGTTACATAACGGTTTTGCAAATAGGGGGAAACTTCAATTTGGTTAGTTGCGATATTTTCGGCACCTACCGCATCAATAGCCTGTTGCATCAGAGCAACGGTAAAGTTTGATACGCCGATTTCGCGTGTCAGACCCATTTTTTTTGCTTCCAGTAACGCATTCATTGTTTCTTCAAGACTAACGGCATTATTTGGCGACGGCCAATGAATTAATGTCAGGTCAACATAATCCGTGCCTAATTTAGCAAGACTTTCTTTGAGGCTCGGTATCACTTTCTCTGCGCCCATATTATCCGTGATATAGATATCCTCACGGGCTACGCCACTTTCTTTAATAGCCTGACCCACTTCTGCTTCATTCTCATAAATCTGTGCGGTATCAATCGTCCGATACCCCAATTCAATAGCATTTTTTACTGATGCAATAACAACATCATCTTTCAGACGAAAAGTACCTAATCCAAATGCGGGAACAGACATAATCAACCTCGTATAGTATTTGATATTTGTGATTACGGGTTAAATTATCCCTTAAAAAGAGAATTATTCATAAATTTTTCTCAATTAATTTTTTAATTAGAAAAAATAGAATTTTTTGAAATGCGTCGCAAAAAAAGGATGAAAAGCATAAAGCATCGTAGAGGTGCTTGTATTCGAAAGAGACAACGTTCATGATTGAAATAATCACATTAAGTGATAGTTTTAACATGTTATCGAATTAATTAATAAAATTATCCCATTGCCTTGTAGGGGGTTGCATGTTGTCTCATTTCCTAAAACAGGTCCAGAATTATCCGGAAAAAATCGCTATTTTCACACCTGAAAAAGAGCTCAGTTATCGAACTCTTAAGTTGCATTCAGCGACAATCGCAGGCTCCCTGAGATCTCTCGGAATAACCCATGAAGTGCCTGTTGCCATCTTGTTGCCTCCTGGCATAGAACAAATTACGAGCCAGATTGCTATTCTGATGGCTGGTGGAAGCTGTGTACCTCTTGATCCCAATGTACCTCCGGCACGCTTAAACGATATGCTGGAAGATCTGGCTGTGAAGTGGACGATTACCGATTCTCCAGAGAAATTTTCCCAGTTAAAAACGACATTCGTTTCATTTTCTGATTTGCTTGCAGCAGGAGAGGAGCTAGCTGATACCGATATTGCTTGTCTGGCCCCAACTCATCGAACTCATGTACTTTTTACCTCTGGTACAACCGGTAAACCCAAAGGGGTACAGGTTGAGAGTAAAGGCATCATGCGAGTGATTGTCGATGCGGGATATATAAATATCACTCCGAAAGACCGCATTGCCTGTACCTGCAACTCAACATTCGATATATCATTGTTTGAAGTCTGGGGAACACTGCTCAACGGTGCAACAGCTTTCATTCCACCCAAAAAAGATGTGCTGGACATAGAATATTTTCAGTCTGAACTGACGAACCAAGAAATTTCTATTGTTTTCGTTGCGGCAACACTTTTTAATCTGATAGCAAAAACATACCCTCAGGCATTCCGTGAAATTCGCTATCTTGTAATAGGGGCTGAAGCGCTCAATGCTCATACGGTGAAACTGGTTTTGGAAGCAGGCGCACCACCCCAGCATATTATTAATGGATATGGCCCAACTGAAAGTACCATATTTGCGCTTTCACACGATATCAAGCTGGAAGATCTAGTGGATGGTAGCGTTCCTATCGGAAGCCCCATAAACCATACCTGTGCATTTGTTTTAGACGATAATATGAAACCTCTGGCACCCGGCAATTTGGGACAACTCTATCTCGGTGGTGAGGGTCTTTCACGAGGTTACTGGAACCGCAGTGAGCTGAATGCTGACCGCTTCGTGCATGTTGCTATTCCCGGATACCCCCAACCAATACGGCTTTATAAGACAGGCGATCTCAGCTGGCAGCGTGACGATGGTGTCTTTATGTACTCTGGTCGTATGGACAGTCAAGTCAAATTACGTGGTCATCGTATCGAGCTGGAAGAAATAGAAGTTCGTCTTCTGGAAAGTAAAGAAGTCCGCTTGACCAAAGTTTGTGCAGTGAAACATGAAGACCACGAAGGTGAAGACGATTTTCTTGCCGCTTTTGTTGTGCCGCTTTCACCGGAAACGTTCGATAAAGAACGGATTATACACGAACTGGAGGAGTATCTTCCTGCATATATGCTGCCTCGTATTTTCGTCATCGAAGATATTCCGACGACACCGCACGGAAAAGCAGACCATCGTAAGTTAATGGCTTTGCTGGAAAAACCAGCACCATCAGAAGAGCGTCCGGCAGGTTTTAATGATACCGAGTATGCAGTATTTCGTATCTGGAGCAAGATCCTAAATCATAGCGAAATCTCCCTTGATGATAATTTCTTTCAGATAGGAGGAAGTTCCTTGCAAGCTGCGCGCCTTGTGATTGAACTTGCTCGCCAATTCAACCAGCATTTTATGGTACAGACCCTTTACGAAGTACCAAACCTTCGACAGCTTGCCAAAATTATTTCACAAGGAAACACGCTTCCTATACTGGATGATGAAGTTAAAGAATGGCTATACGATGGGCAACTTCCTGCAGATATCAAACCATTACCTGAAGCACCTCAAAACTGGGCAGAGCTTGCCAGCCCCACCATTTTTCTGACGGGTGTGACCGGTTTTCTTGGGGCATTTTTCTTACGTGAACTGCTCACCTTCAAGAAGATAAAAGGGAATATAAAAAATGTAATTTGTCTCGTTCGGGCAAAAGACGACGATACGGCATACCAACGTATTGAAAGTACGCTCTCCAAATACGGATTATGGGAACCCTCGTTTGCAGGACGTATTAAAGCTATCGCGGGCGACCTGTCTCAATCAAAATTAGGGTTAAGTGACAAACTCCACCATGAATTGGCTAATACCTGTGATGTCGTTTTTCATCTGGCAGCGAATGTTAACTATATTCATCCTTATCGCATCCAGCGAGCCTCTAACATTGAGAGTACACTGAACATTCTTCGTTTCGCCACACAAGGTCAAGCTAAAGCGGTGCATTACGCTTCAACGATAGCCGTATTTGGTCCGGTGGGATTATTGAACGCGAGACCCCGGGTCTACGAGAATGATAGCCTTATACCTTATATTGAAGGTCTTAAATACGATATCGGCTACGCACAAAGCAAGTGGGTTGTTGAACAACTGATGTTGCAGGCACGGGAACTAGGTATCCCATTATCTGTCTATCGGCCTGGTTTTATCATGGGGGATAGTGTTCGTGGTGTCGGTAACCCTAATGACTTTGTTGCACGCCTGATAATGGGATGTATAGCTATCGGAGCCTGCCCGAAATTACCACTACAGTGGAAAGAATTTGTGCCTGTTGACTATGTCAGTGCTGCGCTTTTAACTATCGCTGCGGATATAAAGAATTTGGGGCAGGTTTACCACCTTGTTCCTCCGGAAAGAGAACAATCCGTTAGTGTTGATAAGTTCTTTCATCTTCTGGAAGAATGTCACGGTTCTCCGCTGCAATCACTTCCTTATAATGAGTGGGTATCGAAACTAACTTCTGATCCTCACTTGCACGACAACGCGCTGTTACCCTTATTGCCGATGCTTTCTGAGCGTGTCTATCAGCAGTTAACACGCTGGGAAGTCAGCGAAAATATGCCAATTTACGACTCTAGAAATACCAGCCTGGCATTGGCTAATGCAGGACATTCGGTGCATTTTACCCCGATGGGAAAAGAGCTACTCTCAAAATATCTTACTTATTATCTTCCCAACTAACATTTTTCTGATGAAGCATAAACGGGGCTATATAACACAGCCCCGTTCAGCGTTATACCTTGAAAAGGCAAATTATCCTTAGCCATTCAGAAGACCTTGAGTCACATCTGGATAGCGATTGCCAATAGCCATATTTTGTGAAAATGCACTGGAGAGTTCATCCAATACGCCTTGTGGAATATTTATGTCTACCGCTTTCACATTTTCCTCAAGATATTTCCTACGCTTAGTGCCCGGAATAGGGATAATGTTTTCGCCTTGAGCAAGAACCCAAGCAAGTGCAAGCTGTGCCGGTGTGCATCCAACTTGGTGAGAGAGTGTTTTAACAATGTTGACCAATTCTAGGTTTTTGTTGAAGTTCTCTCCCTGGAAGCGAGGGCTGGTACGGCGATAATCATCTTCAGAAAGCTGATTGATATTTGTTAATGAACCGGTAAGGAAGCCGCGGCCAAGTGGGCTATAGGGAACTAGGCTCACATTGAGTTCATTGCATGCCGCAATAATTTCCTCTTCCGGATCACGAGTCCAGAGGGAATATTCGCTTTGAACGGCGGTAACGGGATAAATTTTGTGCGCGCGGTGCAGAGTTGATGCAGACACCTCAGACAAACCGATATGCCCAATTTTACCCTCTTTGACAAGCTCAGCCATAGCGCTGACGGTTTCTTCAATAGGAGTCTGTGGATCTACACGGTGCAAATAATACAGATCGATATAATCAGTATTCAATCTGCGAAGACTCCCTTCAACAGATTGTTTTACATGCTCTTTTGAGCCGTTAACTCCTCGCCCTGTTACATTGTTTGGATCCCGAATGATTCCGAACTTAGTTGCCAGAACAATCTTGTTACGGACTTTATTGATAGCTTTACCAATGAGTTCTTCATTGATATAAGGCCCATACATATCAGCTGTATCTAAGAAGTTAATGCCCAAATCAATAGCGTGGTGAATCGTTGAAATTGATTCCTTATCGTTTGTAGCACCATAGAATTCGCTCATCCCCATACATCCAAGTCCAATGGATGAAACTTTAGGACCTTTATTACCTAAGATGCGAGTTTTCATAAATAATTCCTTACTTCAATAATGGGTAATGAATATTTTTCAAATAATTTAATTATGGCCAACAATTGTTAAATGACCTACAACCCTTAGGCGGCTCATCATCTGAAAATTGAATTTTAGGTTGGCTCAACGGTACGTAACAGCTCTGCATAGATGCCATCTTTTTCGACCAACTGTTGATGGGTTCCCCATTCTTTTAACTGACCATCTTTGAGCACCAATATTTGATCCGCATGACGAATAGTAGAGAGACGGTGCGCAATAGAGATGACTGTACGTTCGGATGCCATTTTTGCCAAAGCCAGAGAAATTGCCTTCTCGGTTGTGTTGTCAAGCGCACTGGTTGCTTCATCAAGCAGCAGAATTGGCGGGTTACGCAGGATCGTCCTAGCCAGCGCGAGGCGCTGTTTTTCTCCGCCTGAAAAGCGATAGCCACGTTCACCAACTTTGGTCTGATAACCTTCAGGCAGCGAGACGATTAAATCATGGATTTGTGCAGTACGCGCGGACGCAACAAGATCCTCATCACTGGCCTCTGGGCAAGCAAAGCGTAAGTTTTCTGCGATGCTAGTATTCATAAGAAATGGCTCTTGCGTGACTACGCCAAGTACGCTGGCAAGTTGTTCAAAGCTCATCTCTCGCAGGTCAATGCCATCAATGGTAATTCGACCTTGGCTCGGATCAACGAGTCGGGCCAATAGATAACCGAAGGTGCTTTTACCTGCACCTGTCGGTCCGACTATAGCTACATGACTCCCTGCCGGGATATCTATTGACACATTGCATAAGCTTGACATGTCAGTACTATCGTAGCTAAAACTGACGTTTTCAAATCGGACGTGACCACGTGGACCTTCATTACTGAGATCTCGAACCTGAGCAGGCTCTACAATATCGGGAGGGGTGTCTAAGTATTTAAAAATACGTGTAAATAGCGCCCGTGTCGTACGCAGTTTAACCGCATTTTCCAGCAAATTTTCTAGGGGCCACAACAATTGTTCCTGTAGCGCGATCAAGGCTACAAGCGTACCGATAGTCACAGGCACACCTTGTCCAATCAGCAAACCGCCCAATAGTAATGTCATCGCTGGCATCGCACCGAGTAGTAGTTCAATCACCGACCATGACCACTCACCGGCAGTATGTGCACGCACTTCTAAATGTAAGGTTTTTGACGATGCTTTTTCAAAACGCTGGATCAGAAAAAAACTGCGTGCCAAAGTACGCGACAGGATAATACCCGGTGCTGATAGAGTTTCTTGTACGATAGCTGACATATCTGCATGACCATCTTGTTGTTGATGCGTCAGGCGTTCACGTATGAGGCCGACTTTGTGGCTGAGCCAGAGTGATGGCGGCAAAACAGCAAAGGAAAACAGTGCAAGTCGCCAGTCCAGTAACAACATCGCAATGGCGGTGGTTACGGTAATGGTGGCACTGCGAATGATTTCGGTCACCGTATTGCTGACGACAGATTGAAGTCCGCCAATATCACTGGCAATACTTGATTGAATTTCGCCGGTCCGAGTTCGAGTAAAAAAGGCAAGAGAAAGTGTTTGCAGATGCCCATAGAGCCGTACCCGCAGCCCGTGCATAATGGCTTGACCTATCTGGGTAGATAAGATCATTTGTGCCGCATTAATCACTGCGTTTAGTGCAGTAATCACAATCAAACCTAATGCTAACCAGACAAGAAGCTGTATATTTTGTTGCGGCAGTGCAGTATCAATAATTTCGCGTAATAAGAAAGGTGCAAGAACGCCGATACCAGCCCCAATGACGATGAGTAAACCAATAAAAATAATACGCCCTCGCCAAGGCTTAAATAGGGTCAGAATGCGTTGCAAAGAAACATGGCGTGCAGAAAGTTTTTCGTAATCGTTAAAATTATCCATATACTTCATTATCCAAGTTTTCACTCAATTAATAGTGATTTATCCAAAAGATCTGATGCTCTATTTTGACATTCCGTGCAGTCATTTTCTGAACTTTTGCAAGTGATATTCAGATAAAGGATTACTTATTTTCAGGAACAAAACGGGCAATCCGGAAGGGTTTTAATTCCGTCTGTTCGGTTCCATTTATAATCTCTTCTTGTGCCAGCCGACATATCAATGGTGCAAGTGTAATTGCCGTATGCATACTGATCATATATAACCCTTGATAATCAGCTACTTTTCCAACAATCGGCATTCCATCATCTGGCATTGGACGTATACCAACGGAAGCCTGTTCTAAACATAAACTATCACTTCCTATAAAAGATTCCTTTATGACAGTTAGAGCTTTCTGAGCAATACACATAGCACTATGCTCAGGTTGAGCACTTATATAATCTTCTGCTACAAGCAGCCTTGTTTCTGATACCGGTCGCACTTCTAAATCGGGGGTTGAAATAATATGGCGTACAAAAGGGACGTTAGCCTGATGCTGATATTGCGCGATGATAGAAGGGGAGAAAGACAGGTAAGCAGTTTCTCCCAGTGTTTCCATTAAAGAAATGGTACCGACACCCGCTGTAAGCACTACCTGTTCAGCATGGATGGTTTTCTGTGACGTTGTCACGCCAGTAATCAGCTTTCCATTATGGTTAATGGAGTTGACTTCTGTTTCCGGCAGATAAATCACCCCGTTTTTTATGGCTTCCTGTAAAAGAAATTGTGTTGCGTGAATTGGGTCAACAGCACCTTCTTCCGTTGCAAACGCTGCAATATCAGGATAGGAAGAAAGCTGCGGTTCTAGCACCAGAAGTTCAT
Organism: Xenorhabdus stockiae; assembly: GCF_002632825.1. Lineage (GTDB taxonomy): Bacteria > Pseudomonadota > Gammaproteobacteria > Enterobacterales > Enterobacteriaceae > Xenorhabdus > Xenorhabdus stockiae. The sequence goes on along the minus strand of NZ_NJAJ01000016.1, from coordinate 81,620 downwards.
CCTTTGTCAGAGATGTAATCTTAAAACCCGATTTATTATGATCATCAATGAATTGACGGGTTGCATATTCAGTTTCTTGCCAACTGATAGCACCAGACCAATTCACATTTAATTTTCCGTTTGTTTGCTTATCCAGTTCATGCCACTCATTCAGTGCTTGTTGCCTGAGTTTACGGTCAGCACCAGTCTTACCATAAGAAACATTTAGCCATGCGAAGGACTGTTTAGTTACACCGTTACCCAACAGGCCTTTATCAATAAGAATAATTTTTCCTTTGTCGCCATTAGATAAATAGTGAGTAGACAAATACCATGCCAGTGTTGTACCGACAAAACCTGCACCGACAATAACAATTTTATTCTCTTTCATTGTTATGGCTCACCGATATAATTATGATTGACTTGGCTGAACAGCACTCAATGGCTTGATACTCATTCCTTTAAGCATACTTAACCATGCAAGAACGACAAGCCCCATCTGGATGATAAATAAAAAATGAGGTGGGAATTCGGTGAGTACAATACCACTTAACATCGGGCTAAATGCACCGCCAAGAAAACCCAGTGTCTGAGCTGCAAAATAACTCGATTTCATGCCTTCCGGTGCAATATTATCAATCAGCATATACTCACCCGGCGCATAAATCAGCTCGCCTAGTGTGAAAATAACGGCTGCAATTCCCCAAAGGTAAAGGTTTTTGTCCGCAAACATAAATACCGCTATGCCTATAAAGAAAAAGACACTACCTAATGTCATCAGGTTTTTCAGATTTTCCGGACGAATGCGCCTGCCCACCGCATACTGTAAAGTCACCACCACCACAGCATTGATTGGTAATACAACACCGATAACGGCTTCAGCTGAGGTGCTATCAGCAACGGTCAGGACATATTGTGAGATCCAGACGGTAAAAGAGCCGAATACCAGTGAGCCAAGAAAAGTTGAAAGAATAAACCATACCAGTGCGCGATCTCGTAGCATTACTGCTGGATCCCACTTTTTGGCTGAATTTTGGTTATTTTCAGCGGTTCTGATTCGTTGAACATAGCGCTGGATAAAGACGATAGGAAAAGCAGCGGAAAATGCAGCTAGCCAAAACGGAAAATTGGCACTGTACATCAAAAGCCATGTACCGATCGGTGGACCGATAGTCCAGCCTATATTAACAAAGGTATAGTTCAGCGAAAAAATTTTCGCTTTCGTTGATGGCGACAAGGTATCGGCAAAATAACCTTTCAGTACTGTCGCAAATACCGTATAGGCACAATTTATTAGAGAGAGAAAAACGACAACTAAACCTGCATGATTAACCAAAGGGATTGCAATAAAACCACAGATAAATGCGATAATGGCTAACAGCATGTAGTTTTTTTTATCAAATTTGTCGGCCAGAATTCCAAATCCAAGACTAAAGAGTATACCTATAGTCAAAGCAACACTTATCGAAAACCCGACTTGATTAACAGGCATCTGATACTGACGGGACAGATAGATGGCCATAAACGGGATTGTTGCTCCACGTCCTATAGTCAAAAGCAAAGAAGAAATAAGTAACACACTGGTTGATATGTTTGATTTGGAGAACATTGACACGCCCTGAAAATATTTTTTGTTACGCCATTGTTAATAAACGGCTAAGCTACAGTGTTTTTTAACTATAGGAAATACTTCAGACGGGGCAAAAGAACGAAAAGGGTAAAAACGGCATTTTGCATCATATATATATTCATTACTAAGTGAAAGATACGAAATAATGTGTGCCGACAACTCAGAATAGATAATTATGCTGGTGGTTTTTACAGTAGTTTTTGATTGAACATAAAACCACTATGCAAACGTTGTTTGGTTCTGTTTTCGGGTTGAAAATGTTATAACCATAGCGTTTCCTTTCACATCTAACATGTCCAAACCTGACAAACTCATTCTTTCAATTAAGACATTGTGCAAAAGACTTTCCGAGCAAATGGTTTTTCTTCGTTATAGGTATGTCTCTAATTAGTCTTCTTTGCTTTAAAATCAATCGGTAATATCAATATTGCATTTTTACATCATTAGACGCCAAACTCGTGAATGATACTTTTTCGCCATATAATCCGGGAGAACACAATGAGAACGTTGATTTACGCCATTTCCATTTTTTGCATGTCCTCAACTTTGGCACTAGCATGTTCGACACATTCAACTTTTTATTTTGAAAACAAAAATGCCAAAGTGAAATCATCACACATTTGCCCGAAGGGAGAACTCCCGTTCCATTCCCATCAACATCCACGAGTCATAGTTTCTGACCGAGATGGTGAACTTGATGTGGTTTATGAAAGCGGTAGAACTGACAAAATTATTTTGAAAAAAGGCATTCCTGTTTATCTGGATACAAAACAAGGTCTAGAGCCTCATAAGGACATTAATCCGGGGACTCATCTCCTGAATATTACGGTTGTCGAACTGATGAGTGCACAATAAGAGTCAATATTTTTCGACCGCCCCAGAAGGAAAAGCGGGGCGGTTGTAAATCAGTCAGTACGGATTATTCCGTAGTTGCGTAGCTAACCTTTAAGCTCTCTGGCGCATTGCTGAAGGCTCTGAAATGATGTAAAGCGAATATTATGATGTTCCCGATGGGATTCGTTCGGTTCGTATGTACGATCAATATTAGAAAAACGCGGCATCGCCTCACCAACACTTTCACATATCCCTCCGGCAACTGCCCCTAAAATAGCGGAGCCAAGTAAAACCGGTTCACTTGCCTGAGTTGCAATGACTGTCACACCACAGGTATCTGCAATGAGCTGTCGGACTAAAGGATGCTGACCCGCACCTCCGCTGATCACAATATTGTCAATTGTAGCGCCTGATTGCGCTTGTGCTTCGATTATTTGTCTTAGCCCGTAACCAATACCACATATACCGGCAATATAAAGCGAAAGCAGATTATCAAGGCTATCCTCCATCCCCAATCCTGCTATGACAGCGCGTGCATGAGGATCAGCAAAAGGTGCTCTGTTTCCCAGAAACTCAGGAACAACATGTATGCCTTCTGCCAGTTCTACAGCTTGAGAGGCTGATTGTGTTTTTTTCAGAATCCTATCGGCTAAAAAAACCGGCAAAGATTTGTGTTTTTCTTTTGCCATCGCTTTGGCTGCTATTGCGGCAGGGTGCAAAGACAATAGTTGATCAATGGCGGCCCCAGCTGCACTTTGCCCACCTTCGCTGAGCCACATACCGGGTACCATTGCAGAAAAGTATGGCCCCCAGACACCGGGTATAAATACCGGCTCCAGAGTTGTTGTCATCGTACAGGAAGAGGTGCCGAATACATAAGCCATATTACGTGTTGCATCACCATTGATACCAACTGTCCCGATGCCTCCGGCATGCGCATCAATCATTCCTGCTGCAACCGGTGTTCCTGTCAGTAGACCCATTTGTTTGGCGGCACTTTCTGTCAGTCCCTGACCACAAGGCGTACCCGGTTCAACAATGTTCTGTCCAATACGATGAAAATTTTCATCTGCCAGTTCAGACAGACCAATTTTCCTGAAATAATCCTCATCCCAACGCTTTTCATGTGCAAGGTAAGTCCACTTGCAGGTGACAGTACAAGTAGAGCGGGAAAGGGAGCTGGTGGATTTCCAGGTCAGAAAATCCGCCAGATCAAAAAATTGCCATGCGCTATCAAATGATTCGCGGAGATTTTCTTTCAGCCAGAGAATTTTTGGTGTTTCCATTTCTGGAGAGATTTTACCGCCGACATAATCGAGAACAGAGTGACCTAACGCATTGATATACTCTGCCTGTGCTGTTGCCCGGTGATCCATCCAAACAATAATATTACGATTCGGATCATTACTCTGGCTGACGGAAATTGGCTCCTGATCTTTTCCCAGAACAACCAGTGAGCAGGTGGCATCAAAACCAATACCAGCAACTTGTTGTGGGACACAGCCAGAGTGCGACATGACTTCCCTGATGCAATAGCAGACGGCATCCCAGATTTCACAACTGGACTGCTCGACAAAATGGGTGTTATCACGATAAAGCGTTATATCGCGTTTGGCAGAGGACAGCATGTTACCGTTCATATCAAAAATACCGGCACGGGCACTGCCCGTACCGACATCAATACCAATGATGACTTTGCCATTGTCCGGTTTATTTTCTAGGTTAATGTTCATGGTTATCCTTACTATGTAGCTAGAGATCTACACTGTTCGGTAGAATAACCAAATCACGGATGGTGACATTTCTCGGGCGAGTTAGCATAAATAGCACCGCTTCTGCCACTTCAATAGGCTGCATCAGGCTACCATTTTCCAGTGCCTCTTCCATTTTCGCTTTAGGCCAATCATCCAGTAAGGCCGTGACTACAGGCCCCGGAAGTACGGCACCAACACGAACGCCATGCTCAGCCACCTGACGACGGGTAGAATGAACAAATGCCTGAACTGCAAATTTAGAAGCGGTGTAAATAGGTTCCCAGACCACCGGAACCACACCAGAAATAGAACTTGTAAATAATACATCGCCAGATTTCTGCTCAATAAAATGGGGCAATACAGCACGAACACTACGGAATGCGGCATTAATGTTCAGGTTGAGTACCTTATCCCAAACATCGGGATCACCTTCAGCAACAGGCCCACCGATATAGGCACCTGCATTTGCATGGAAAATATCAAGACGCCCGGCTTTTTTCAGTATTTCATTAAGTATGCCGTCAACCTGTTCCGGCTTCATCAGATCAATAACCAGCGGGATGGCATTTTCACCGAGCTCAGAAACGAGTTGCATCAGGCGTTTTTCGGCGCAATCAATAAGAACCACTTTAGCACCAGCCTTAATAAGAGTACGTGCACACTCAAGACCGATACCTGATGCTGCGCCAGTGATAGCAGCGACTTTATTTTCCATCGAGATAGCCATAAAAGAAAACTCCAGCAATTTTTTGTAGGAATAAGAGGGTGTTGCTCAATCTATGTAGCAGTATTGCGACTTTCCCGCTTTAGTGTCAATCTGAGGATTTGAGATTCAAAGACACACATACGGAATGGTAGTTCTGTTAGCTACATATCTTAAAATTCATTATGTAAGGAAGTACTGCCGATAGAAAAAGATAAGGGAGAGGTCATTTATGTTCTCTCCTTTATCTTTTGTATTTTTTATAGGAGAACAACAAATTAATTTCTTTAAAAAAGATAGGATTCTTAATTTCTAATAGAAAAAATATATTTTTACTCATTCATGCTATAATAAATAACGTGTGCGGGACTTAAAATTACACTATAAACATTGAATTCATCCATGCCATCATTTTAAAAAAATAACTTTTCATTATTTAAATTCATGGTGTAATCGTAATAACCCGCTTCATTCATATTTAAATAAATGAAATACAACAACTTTACCTTCTAATGATAGAGCTAGTTTTCTCTAGCTAAAACTAATGTTTTCAAAACATTAAAGGAATTAATTATTATGAAAAGAATATCACTTAGGATATTGATTTTTTTATTATCGATATCTGGTTTCTCTGGTTTCTCTGGTTTCTCTGTTTTTTCTGCAAATGCAGATCCTTCTGCAAGATCAGCAGACATTACTATTTATAACAATACAAGTAAAACTCTCACAATATCATCAATGGAGTTGCTTCATGGTCAGTGGGCACATAAACCACCATACAATATTTTCCCCAATGGTTCTGGCTATTTTCGATCAGAGTCTAATGGGTTTCTCACTGGTACAGAGGGAATAGTAAAGTACAGATTACGAGATAATAGTTCTATGTTTACTATTCATTGGGATATTCCGTATTGGGGATTCGTTTCCTATGAAATTAATTCATCTTCTCCTTTGTATAAGATATCCCGTGAAGGAGGAGATCATGGAGATAATGTTCACGTAAAAATTACAATAGAAAAATCTGCTAATTTAAAGCCCCTCTAATTTTTATGAATGTAGCTATTGATTTAAATACTAATTAAACAAACTGAGCTGACTAAAAATATTTAAAGTGATGAGTCAGCTCTTTCATCATTAACAATTGTTAATTACCAAAGGTAATGATAAGATTCACTAGATGATATTTTTATCACCATAAATCTTAAAGTTTTTTCAGGGGTTCCTATAATATGCCATGGACATTTTCACATCCCGCAGCTGTTTTCCCTTTGAAGCATCTTCCGGGAGGAAGATTATTAAATTTACCAGCGTTAATTACTGGTAGTTTGTCTCCTGATCTTTTTTACTCTGTTGGCTTATATGGTATTGCAACAACTGCGCATAGTTTAACTGGATGGTTTTATACTGCATTTCCCTTATGTTTATTGATATTCTTAATTGTACACCTATTATCATCTCCTTTATCTAGCCTTTTCCCAATATCTTTTTCTCCGAATAAAATTTCGGGTCATAAGGATTGGCTTATTTTTGTGTTTTCGTTATTTTTAGGGGCAGTAACCCATATCATCTGGGATTCATTCACCCATGAGACAGGATTCCTTGTCGAAAAAATCTCTCTATTACAATTTCACCTTTTTCAATCTGTAACTAACGGGCCGGGGGTTGGTGTCTATAAGATACTGCAACACCTGAGTTCATGCTTAGGGTTGCTATATATTGCCATAATATACTGGCGCTATCAGAAAAGGTTGCATCTCACTGAACAAAAAGAAAACATAAAAAAGCTTTCTCGCCTGATCATTATTGGTTTTATTTCAGGTATCTTTGTATGCCCGATAGCATTGTTTTTATCCTGGGATATATCAGGAATCAGTATAGGTAAATTTATTTTTAAGGAACTCACTTTATCTGTTCCTGTTTTTTCTATTGTTTTGGTGGCAATAGCATCATGGATAAAATATCAGGAATGGTGTAGCTATCGGACCAAAAAGTGGAAATAAGACCACTGACGTGTTTAAAATCTACAATACACTTCTTTTGTTAGAACGTTCACAAGAATGTTTGCACTAGGAATGCCGTCTCCAAAACGTTCACCGGGAGCAATTTCTTCAATTACCCGCCAGATTGTGTAAGAGCTATCACTAAGTGCTTTTTGTCCACATTATCTGTGGATAAGGTAGTAGATAAAAATGTGGATATACAGGCTATTCAGTGTGGGATGGAGGAAAAGGACAAGTTTATCATCTGTACAAAATTACACCAAAAAAGCAATAAGAGACGAAAGCGCTGTTTAAGGTTAATATAATCCCACTAAAAGGTTTGATTATTTGAAAATAGTCGGAATATTTTGAATTGAAAAAAGATGAAATTGAGAGGAGCCTGTTATGCCTATATGGGTAGATGCCGACGCATGTCCTAAGGTGATAAAGGAAGTATTATATCGTGCGGCAGAACGTGAAAAAATACAGGTTACATTCGTCGCCAATCAACGATTAAGCGTTCCTGCATCTGCTTTTCTACGTACTTTACAAGTTCCTGCGGGGTTTGATGTCGCTGACAATGAAATTGTTCGTCGCTCAGAAAGTGGTGATCTAGTGATTACGGCGGATATTCCTCTTGCTGCTGAAGTCATGGAAAAGGGAGCTATCGCACTCAATCCGCGCGGGGAGCGTTATAGTGATGCCACGATACGTGAGCGCCTGACTATGCGTGATTTCATGGATACGATGCGAGCAAGTGGAATTCAAACAGGGGGACCCGCTACGCTAAACCAACGTGATCGTCAGCGATTCGCCAATGAACTGGATAAATGGATATTGCAGCAAAAAAAATCCTGAAACGTAACTGCCTCCAGATAAAAAGGAAAAGACACAGACTATTATTAAAGGAATTATCACGTAGGCCTTTTATTATTTTTGATCATTGCCGCTTAATAACCACCTACTAAAAGTAGGTGGAACCTTTCGTATAGAAGAAAAATATCTGATAAATTTTTTTACACACAATTATGTGAATTAAACCACATCAGCGTTAATTTTAATTACATTTTAACTTAATTAAAAATCGGAATGATGTAATCATAGAGAAATGTCTATTTTCGAATGAAAATAAAAGCACAAAGTAAATATATTCATAGTAATATTTTGTTAAAATCATTGATGGGTGCCACTTTATTTTTCACGGGATTTTATTTTCATGGTTTTTATGGGGTTAACAACTAATATAAAAGGGTGGTTAACATTTTTATCTACTATTTATATGATTGCTAGGTTACTTTTATGAAAAAAAATATTGCTAGTGTTATCGTTGATATCCTTCAAAATTCCGGTGTGAAACATTGCTATGGTATTGTTGGCGATACTCTTAATTATGTAACAGATGCTATTCATGCCAGTGATATGGAATGGATCCATGTTCGTCACGAAGAAGTTGGTGGTTTTGCAGCAGGCGCTGAATCATTCATTTCTGGGCAGATTAGTGCATGTGCTGGTTCTTGTGGACCGGGAAGCTTACATTTCATCAACGGATTGTATGAATCTCATCGGAACGGAGCGCCAGTAATACTAATCGCAAGCCAGTTAGCAACAGATGTGAATGATAGTTCTTTCCCTCAGTATGTCGATTTTAAAAAAGTTTATAGCGAATGCTCTGTGTTTTGTGAAGAAATTAGCAGCCCAGAAAAAGCGATTGAAATTACAAAGAATGCAATTAGTGCTGCACTGAGTCAAAAAGGGGTGGCTGTCATTATATTACCTGTCAATATTAGTAAATCGGAGATTGAATATCCATCAAAAATTGCTGTTAATTATCATCCACCACAAGTAATTCCTGCTTTAGAAGATATTAAATCACTGGCTGATTTATTAAATAAAGGTAAAAAAATAGGCATTTATGCAGGGATAGGCAGTAAAGATGCAAGAGATGAACTGCTTCAGCTTGCTGAAAAATTGAAAGCTCCAATTGCACATACTTCTCGCGTAAAAGATTTCATTGAATATGATAACCCTTATAATGTGGGAATGACAGGCATGCTTGGTATAGAGTCTGGTTTTACTATGCTAAAAAATTGCAATGTTTTACTCTTGTTGGGTACTGATTTTGCTTGGCCTCAATTTTTTCCCAAAAAGGCGACTATCATACAAGTTGATATTAATTCAGCTAACATAGGGAAACGCCATTCTGTTCATTTAGGAATTAATGGTGGTGTTAAAGAAACCCTGTTAGAACTGCTTCCTCTCATTGAAAAGAAAACCGATGATGGTTTCTTGCATAAATCTGTCGAATTACATAAAAAGACATTGAAAAAAATAAATTGGCTGGATAAGGGCGCGAAATCAAAAATTATTCATCCTCAATATTTAGTTCAGTTGTTGGATAAACATGCTGATGCAGATGCTATTTTTACGGCAGATGGCGGTTCTGCGATGGTGTGGTTATTGCGTTATATTAATACCAATGGTCAGAGGAGAACATTAACTAGCTTAAAACATGGCACAATGGCGAACGCAATGCCTCAGGCACTAGGGCTAAAGAAAGCGTTCCCTGAACGTCAGATTATTTCTATTTCTGGCGATGGTGGTTTAGCGATGTTATTGGGTGATTTACTGACAATGACACAAGAAAAACTCGCTGTGAAAGTAGTGGTAATTAATAATAAATCACTTAACTTCGTAGAGCTGGAACAGAAAGTAGAAGGGCTTCTTAATAACTATACTAACTTAGATAACCCTGATTTTAGCAAACTTGCGACATCATTGGGGATCTTTGGTGAATCAATTGAATCACCTGAGAATTTAGAAGAATCCGTTATTCGTTTTCTAAATTATGATGGCCCAGCCGTGCTAGACGTACATACTTCGCCAAATGAATTGGTGATGCCACCAAATGTAGAATTAAATAGCGTGGTTGGAATGGGGTTATATACTGCAAAAGCTATTTTACATGGGCGTAGCGAAGAAGCGATTGGGTTGATCGTCGATAATTTTATTCGTAAGTAAGGTCATATGTTACTTATAGGATATCAAACAGACTTGATATCCTATAAGAAAACTGTTCCTGAAATATAATTTTCAGAGGGAAGGGGGTGTACAACGCAAAAACATTTCTTCTAGGGTTTCAATAATCAGCTCTGCATAATAACCATCTGGATCTAAATCAGGATCGAAAACGGAAACAGTCATGCCACAACATAATGGATTATTAATTAATTGTGCACCGATATTTTTTAACCAACTTAGTTCAATACCCGGGCTCCCGGGTGAATCAACCGCTGGCATGATGCTTTGGTCAAGCACATCAACATCTAAATGTACCCAAAAACGCCATGTTGGTTGAGCACCTAATATTTGCTCAATTTTGTTGAGGATCCCTTTTTCACCTATTGAATTTGCTGTAAATACATCAATCTGTGAAATAGCTGTTTGGTTAATATCAGGCCACGCGAAATCAGCATCACGGTTCTCGCGTTCGCCTAACTGGAGTACCTGCTGCTCTGGCACTAATGGGCTTTCTATATCTGGCCAATCTGTTAATAGCGCCTCACCGCGACCTGTTGCCAAAGCCAAATCCATCCCTGCCACTGCACCTAACATTTGATTTGTATCGTAGTTGTCTGGATGACGATAATCACTGTGTCCATCAATGTGGATGAGAGAAATAGGCCCTGTACGACGAGAACCAGCCAATGCGCCTAATAGAATTGAGCAGTCACCACCAATAACTAGTGGAAAATTGCCACACTCTTGTATCTTAGCCACTTCCTCCGCCAACTGTAAATTAAAGTCACGAATACCATAACCATTGCGTATACGTGTCCCAATTTGAGCTTCAAGCGAATATGCTGGAGGCATTAATTTACTGATAGTATTAGTTCGCAGCTTTTTCGCTAATCCATGTTCCATCAGTACTTGCGGAGCCCGCCATGTCCCGGGTATGTGTCCTTCCCATAGGGGACTTAATCCAAGATTGGTTGGTGCAAGAATGATATGAATCATGAAAGCTCCATTGATAAATAAATCATAAGCGAATGAATTAATATGGAATCATAGATAGAACAATCAGAAGAGTAAATACATTAGCTCAACAAACTATTGCCAAGCAATTTCAACATTATGTATGCAAGTAAAAAATGCAGGGTAGAGCAGTAAAACAACTATATAGCTTGTTTCTACCCATCATTAGACATCAGGCTAAGAATATCTAAACTAATGTAAAGGCTACCCCGGCTATCTGCCAGCTGAATTGTTCAAGTAACTGCCTATTCTGTGCCAAGATAAAGACTATGGAATAAATCATGATTGACGATAACAAACAACAAATACTCTACACATCTTCTGTGACTGACATAATCAGTGATATACAAGATGTCGATAAATGTATCTCTGTATACAAAACCCAGCTTGAACAAGGGGATATCCAAAAAGCATATCATTATCTATTGCGGTACATGATGCATCTAAAAGCGTATTTAACAAATAATCTTGCCGATAAATTTTCTTTCGGAAATGTCTCGCCCGGATATCTGGACTTTACGTACTTTTCGTTCTTTGACGACTATCTGCGGGAGCGAAAACTACGCTTTGGCATAGTTCTGAATCATAAAGCTTTACGCTTCGAACTATGGTTGATGGGAAAAAACGCAACTATCCAGAAAGCATACTGGAACACTCTGAAAAATAGTTCGTGGAATGCAGAACGCACCGAAATGCCTCAGTACAGTGTATTAGAGGCGGTACTTGTTGAGTCACCGGATTTCACAAATGTGGCTCTACTTACCGTACGGATCAAAGAAGAAGCGTTACGTATCTCAGAGGCTGTGCTCGACAACCTCAGAGTTTTTGAGGTGGATGACAAACCATGTTAATTGCCTATCCGTATCTCAATTTTTATATTTGCATTATTGGAGTGATTCTGCTGATTAAGAAAATAATCAAAAATATTTAATTTTCAGCCTTTAACAAAGAGCACTAAACTTTTGCACCGTTGAGAAAGGCTTTTTCTGTCAGGGCTACTAAACTAGCCCGTCCCACGCGGCCCCTGCGTTCGGCATAAACCAGTCCACGAATGATAGAGGTGAAAATCTCGGTATACTCAGCTGAGCTGATGTCGAGACGGTATATCCCTTCTTTTTGCCCACGCAAGAAAAAACTGTCGAGATTGTTGCTCCATTCATCCTCTACCACCTGTTCGATCTGAAGATTTTCCCAATAAAATATCATGAATGATAATATTTCACGGTGTTCATAGTAGTTTTCAATCAATTTTCTCAAAGCTATATCTACGGGTAGTTCTTGGAGTTGTGCACCATAGATGGCTTTGTTCATAACTTTCACGCTGTGGATTGTCAGATTTTGGATAAGCAATTCACGGGTTTTACAAAAGCGATACAGAGTCGCCTTACTAATACCCATCGCTTCGGCCAGTTCCTTGAGTGTCGCCCTAGGATGATCAACAAGCGCTATTGCTAGCGACACCATAAATTTTTCATCTTTTGTAATCATATTTGCCATGTTAGTGACGCCTTTAGTGCTTACTTAGTCCATTTATCAAATGAATATATTGTAAGCATATTGTTTTGAATTAAAAAGATTCATATATAAATCATTTAAATCAAAATTGACTCCAGTGCACTCTTAAATACTCTACTTTCGTCTATTTCATTAATGAGAATGCAAATAATTTCTTGCAGATCAAAACTTGCTTCGCTGATGTTCCGACCAAAATAATGGCTCTGTATTAACACAAACTCAAATGAATCAATATTGATTCATTTGAGTTTGTGTTGCATTATTGAAGTGGAATAGATCGCGCATCGCCTTGTTTGATATGAGAACAACAGGCCACTGGTACAAATAAGAAACGTTAAGAGAATCAATTATATGATTAATATAAAAAATATCATGCTACAGCACGGCAGCAAAGTTCTTCTGAATAAAGCAAACCTGAAAATAAATCAGGGTGAGAAGGTTGGTTTGGTCGGCAGAAACGGTGTGGGTAAATCTACTTTATTTGCTTTGATCTCTGGCAGAATGAATGAAGAAAACGGAGATGTTGATCTACCAAAATATTGTCGAATAACTCAGGTTGATCAAAACATGCCTGAATCTACTGAAAGTGCTACCGATTTTGTTATTGCCGGAGACACAGAGCTGATGGCGGCCCGAGCTCGGCTCATACAAGCTACAGAACAGGACGACGGCATGGCTATGGCTCAGGCATATTGTGATTTATCCGATGCTGGTGACTACGATGCTGCACCACGAGCACAGTCGATCCTGATGGGGCTTGGCTTCAGACCAGAAGAAATGAATACGCCGGTAAATCAGTTTTCAGGGGGATGGCGTATGCGTCTGCAACTAGCGCGCACCCTGATGTGTCCTTCTGATCTGATGCTTCTGGATGAACCGACAAACCACTTAGATCTTGATGCTTTATCATGGCTTGAATCATGGTTAAGTATTCACACAGGCACAATCATAATTATCAGTCATGACCGTGAGTTTCTGGACAACATAACGAATGTTACCGTTCATCTGGAGCACAATCAGCTGATCCGCTATAACGGAAATTATAGTTTATTCGAAACGCTAAGAGCACAGCAGCTAGAATTGCAGCAGGCTGCCTACACCAAACAACAAGAGCAGGTCAGTCACCTGCAGAAATATATAAACCGGTTTCGCTATAAAGCTACTAAAGCCAGGCAGGCCCAAAGCAGAATCAAAGCACTCGAACGAATGGAAAAGGTGTCTGCTGTAGTCGCGGACAGTGAATTTACTTTGCTGTTCAGTGAACCAGCTAGTCTTCCTAACCCGATGCTGGTGTTACGTGATCTTGACTTTGGCTATAGTCCACACGCTGGAGCTGAAGATCAGCAGACTGTGCTGATTCTAAGTGGAATAAACCGTACTATCCTTGCAGGACAAAGGATAGGTATTTTGGGGGCGAATGGACAGGGTAAATCTACTTTTATAAAAACGATAGCAGGGACAATACCGCCATTATCCGGTTCTGTAACTGAAGGGAGAGGGCTGAGCATTGGATATTTCGCGCAACATGAACTTGATGTCTTACAGCCTGAAGATTCTCCTTTACAGCATATGATTCGGCTTTCTATGACTCATATTTCTTCAAGCCGAGAGCAGGAGTTACGAAACTATTTGGGCACATTTAATTTCAGCGGAAACGTGATTACACGGCCTGTGGGTACAATGAGTGGCGGAGAAAAAGCGCGTCTTGTTCTAGCAATGATCGTCTGGAAAAAACCAAACCTCCTGCTCCTTGACGAACCGACAAACCATCTTGACTTAATAACTCGAGAAGCTCTGTCGCTAGCTCTTAATCAGTATGACGGAACGGTGCTACTTGTGAGTCATGACAGAGCACTGTTACGCTCAGTATGTGATGAATTCTGGTTAGTCGGTAATGGGGATGTAAGGGACTTTGAGGGTGATCTTGAAGATTATAAGCGCTATTTACTGAATGAATCATGACATTGGATGTTTCTAATTCTCTGCTACAAAGCTTTAGTCGCTGATATGTTTTGAGGGTTAATTGTTTTATCTGAATCCCTCGTATTTTCAGAGAAGAGTAGGGAGGGAACCCTGATACATATTATGTGTAATGTGCACTAATTCATCAATAAAAAATGCAGAGTAGGATTACTCTATGATGCTTGGATTATGCATATGATTTTAATTTAACATAATATAGATTATGCGAATCTTTACCGCTAGACGGAAAATCAGATGGTCTGGGCTTAGTCTGCATCCTTTATATCTCTCAAAAGAAACCTCTTGAACACTCATAGTTAAAGCTGGCCTGTGAATCCTGCATAAACAATGCGTACTGAAAATGCAGCAACCTCGTTATCAATTCCGATTTGTAAAATCGGAATCTACGTTTAGCTAATTTGAAGCGACGCGGGAATATTTGAAAAAAAGATTCAATAGTCATTACATGGCTACTGAAAGATATTATTTTTTACCGCAGTAAAAAATATTTCTTTTATATCATTTGGATAAACAGTTTCCACTGTATTGGCAAGCTGATCAATACTCCACCAATGATGGTGTTTAATAACTGATTTTTCATTTTCAGTCCACTCAGTGGTGTTGATGTCTTCTTTATCAAACTTGACGATATAAAAATGTTCTTTTGCTAAAACAGCCTCTCCACTAGGGAGAATCATTTCAAATGTTCTTTGAGCAACACATTGTCCAACGTTATCTTTTCGGATACCTGTTTCTTCACGCAGTTCTCTAATCGCGGCTTGTTCAAAAGATTCTCCTTTTTTAACGCCTCCTCCTGGCGTGGCCCAATATGACCGACCGGCTAATGCACCTTCATTACGTACAAAATTAAACAATAATACTCGATTAGACGGGCTAATGATCAGTAAACGCGCTGAACAACGAATACGCATATCTTATTTCCTTTTAGTTATGATACACCGGTCACTGAACCAGAAATGCACCTTACATGGGGTGTGCTGGATATTTACTTTAAGTAAGAGATGTAATTCAATTAATTCATTTTAGCTTATAATTTTGTACAATTCGAAATAAATATAGTGAATATCAAATTTATTATGGAATAACAGCGTATTTATGATGAGGTTTTATGATATGTAATTACAAAAAATCAGATGACGAGGAAAAGAACTAAGCGGCATAGTAAAATCATCTGTATATCGAAAACTCATTACCCTGTTCTATCAAAACACTATTAACTAAATAGTGTTACTTTTGTAGTTGCAATAATACTTGAAATTATTATGGGTTTAATATAATCTAATTAAGCTAATGATTTAATTTAGCTTAATTTTCATAGGAACTAAAAAAGACAAGGTGTTATTAAACATTATGGAAAAATTAATTAAAATTGTATTAGTAGGGACTGTTTTGGCAACATTGACTGCATGTACTGGTCGTGTGGAAAATAAAAAAAATAATTGTAGCTATGATTACTTGCTGCATCCGGCAGTATCTATCTCCAAGATCATTGGCGGCTGTGGCCCAGCAGCAGATCAATAAGATTACGAGTAATAGTAAGGTCGGATTTTCCGACCTTATTTTATCCAAGTCCACTCACGAACTATGGCATATCTGAACCAAATATTTTTAAGCAATCCTGTGTAAACTCTGGTATTTCCTCCTTATGAGATATGCACTTATCAACAGTCAGTAGACAACCTCAGCCTTCCCTTCATTCATTACGTCTTTTCAATCCCTAACTTTTTACTTAATCAACGCACATTTGCAAAACTATCAAAAAATACATTAATGTCTGACGCAGCTTTTATAGAAAATAAATTCCACTTAACAAAGAAAAACATCATGATCGGGCAGTAAAAATTTACAGCTAGTCTGATTCAATTTCATTACACAACTGAACAAATAACGGGCAATAATACGGGGGAGTTAAAAGACTCTATGACAAATTCAGCTAAAAAAGACTACTACTACAACCCTAAAGAATTCCGAGGCCGAAACAAATGGCATGCCAGCCAACATAAGCAAAAAGGAGAATGCAAATACAAGATAATGTGGTTTTTAGCGGGTATTATTGTGGGAATTGTCATTGCAATCCTGTTAGCAATTAAAGAGCCTGATATGATAAATGCGATACTTAGACAAGTTCATCACTGGTTATTGCTCGGATAATAGTGTCATTTTTTATAAATTGGTGGCACCCTATTTAAGCTCACCAATTTAATATAATGCCTTACTCCATATATGCAAATTGAGTATTAATTATGAGTAATGGCTGGACTTTAACAAAAAACGCTCAATGTTTAGCCCAGCCAAATTATTTACAGCAGCGCTTTATCGAGTTTATTTTCCAACACTTTTAGTGGCGAATTTTCTGGCGAAGCCATTTTAGATATTGGCAATAGATAAGTCTGCTCCAGCATAAATTGCCCTGACATCGCCGCATGGGGGGTCTGATCTGAGTAGCAAATCCAGGTACTACCAGCAGGAAATTGAACTTCTAACTGAGCCCCCTGCTGCTGATATTGCTGGTTGGCTTTCATCGCATCATGCAGCCCAAGCATCAGATGATCATAATGGGTACGGCGGCTTTTGGTTATCCCCAGTTTGTGCTGTAGCCAGCTATTAATACGGGAATAGCTACGGGTCGCAGGAAGAAATTGATCGGCTATCTGAGGGAATTTATCACCAACTCGCCATACCCTAGGTTCGCCGACTGGGTTAATGTTAGTGAATATGCGAAGAATACGCTGCCCCTGAATCGGTCTGGAAGGAAATGCATCTACATGTAACCGGCTATCATCTTTACGCCAGGAGTTACCTTTTTTCCATGTAGTTACCGGATGAACTCGCAGCGAATTGACGGGTGTATGCAGTACTTTCGTATATATTGGCAACAGATGTTCAATCAATTGTTGACAGTGTTCATAATAACGTTGCATCAGCACATGCACCAGTTGTTCATCAGACTGCACCGCTACTCCTGCTATTTTATGTTCATCCGGGCGGTAGCTGATATTCTTACGCCCTGCTTTTACCGCGTCTTCTCTGAGTAACTTCTGTTCTTCTGGCATCAAAGAGAAACTCAGTTCTGGCAGATAGAGAACCTTACCCAGTTCCAGAGAAGTAAGCGCATTCTGCTGTACTGGATGAGGTACATTTTCCGACCAACTGTGCAATGGCAGCGTTTCAATCACTTCATCAAATTCAAGCTGCTGTTCAGCCATCATATACTCCACTTTGTAAAATTTTTCGGAATGATAAAGCCTTTTTATTCAACCAAATCCACGATGAATTGAATGTTTTACAGTTTAGTCGGTTTATTCATTTATATGGCTTAATGGCTTTTATTTTTCATTCCTAGGGTACATCCCATTTAATGGTGGCATTTGCAGCAAGTTCGTTATTCTCAGTAAGAAGGATTAAGCGGTTATTGTGGTCGCTGTATTGAGCAATTATATTGATACCAGCTCGTGCAATAGCATCAGCTACTTCACCCAGTTCACCTGACCGTTCCTGATTTAGTTTTCTGATTAAAGGCTTAACTACATCGCGTACATCTAAACCAGCAGCCATCAGAACCTGACGGGCCAGCTCTCCATCTTCAACTAAAAAATGGGCGTGGCTTTCATTGTCAATCGTAAAAACTCCACCACCTTCCAGGCTAACGCCATTTTTACCAAGTAAAGAACCGAGAAAAGCAAGAGCGCCGGGAGTATTACTGAGAACAACATGAATATCATACATACGAATATTTTCCTTTTTCAGATTAATAGCCACAAAAGGCATGGGAAAATAATATAAGGGAAGGTATTGCGATGCTTCGGTGGCAAACGAAATGTCAATATTTACTCGTCGGTTTCCGGTAACAGTCCCCTTCTATGCCTTATGAGCAATTTTTGAGATCTGCTTCAAAAATCCACATTTCTGCATCATGACCAAGTCTTTTAAAGATGCTCTCTCGGTGACATAGTAAGGCGATTAAGGCCTACGGCTATAGAAAGCTTTTACCTCCTCAACCCTATCTAATTTAAAAATAACATTTATCGATTTTGTGATTAAAAATTATGACCAGAATAAATCTTATCCAGCCAAGTGAATTGTGTGATCAACACTTACTTGCCGAACATAGAGAATTAACCAGAATTCCCAATGAGATAGTTAGGAGGAAAGGTAATGTGACCTTGAGTACATCGGAAAAATACCTGCTAGGAAAAGGACATGTGATTTTTTTCAGAGATAAGCTGTTCTTTTTGAAGAAAAGATATGAAGCTATACATCAGGAATGTTTGAATCGAGGTTTTTCCGTAATAAACAGATGGCCAGAGAGTGTCAGTGTTTATCACAATTTATGGAACGATTATCAGGTAACTGAGGAAGATATCAGCGTTAATATGGCAAGAATTAAGGAGCGAATGCCCATAAAGGCTCGATTCTCTCCTTATTTTGATAGAAAAATTAATGAATAAAAACCACATACATCTTCTGTTATGGAATTAAATTATGGCATTTGCTATTACTTATACCGCCATATAAAAATTATCATTAAGACGATTAGCATTTACACTCACATCAATTTCAAGGCATAGATTAACATCAGCTTCAAACCCTCTTTCTTTCAGCTCAAGTGCAGATGAACAGTTATAAAGTGATGATAAACCATGCAGCCGTTGTTGCTCATAGACAGCAACGGCTGCGTATGCTTCAGGGGATAATTTACGATCGCCAAGAAACGCAATAATTCCACCAGCAGCAACATAGTCTTCAATAGAAAAACGGATACTCCCATCAGGCCAACGCTCTCCGCTTGGGATAACGAGAATGCGTTTAAAATCCTCACAAGCTCTTGCACACGCAGTTATGTTCCTAAAGCAACCACTAAAAACCGTAACACCATAATCTTTTGCTTTGAATGAAATTGATGAGCCATTAGGTGATGGTAGAACCAGTTTAGTACCTTCAGGAATTGCCTGAAGAGAAGCTGGTGAAAGGCTGAATTGACTGTCAGCACATTTTCTGTTGTAGCTGGCAGAAAGTGCCCCTAAATTTCTTGCATACTGAATAGCTGTCTCGTCTTTCCACGAGTAAGGATAAACATAAGCATTATTGTCGCTTGCTATACTGACACAGGTTGAAAACGACATAACATCAACAACAACCACACAATCAACATATTGCGCCAGATTTTCAGCAGCGTGTAATCCCCATTCCAGACGAACTTCAAATTGATTCTGACAATACCAGCTCATACGTTTTCCCAAAGTTAAAAATTAGGTTATCAAGAAATACATTTATCAGGCAGCCGTATATTTCCAATATGTAGAGTCGGCGAGCGGATCAATAAAAGTATCTGTCAAATTTAATTCAATAGTCAGTGCCGTTTCCCTTAAAGATAAAATAATCATGATTAAAAAACTTTAATGATTAAAAAAATTATAATGATGTTTTTTAATATGGGTATCAATCAGTTTTTCATTATTTTATATCGAACTGGAATAACAAATCGTTCCTCTTGCTAATTGTTTGATATGAACGTAGCGTAAGATTATGTCGCTCTATATGCTGGGTGAGAACTTTACCGACTCAATATTTTCGGGTTAAATTTCCTTCGCATAACTTCGCCTGTTATTTTTTGTCATAGAACAAATATTAAAACATACCAATATATTTTAATATCACAGCACAACGATAACAAAGAACATAATTCATTTTGTTAAGTAAACACCGCCAATAGAGCCGAAACTTGGAAGATGAAAGACATAAATAACCTACCGCTACTTTTTATATGGAATATCAAACATGCCTGAAAATAAAATTTATAAAAAACCGAATGAAAATATTGAACCCACAGTAACAACCATCAGTGATCTCTTATTACAAGCGGTACAACAGTATCCTCATTCCGGCCTCCGCTTTATTTCCGGTGATAAAGCCAACGAGAGTACATGGGTTACGTACCCCGATTTGATAAAAGAAGCACAGCGGGTACTGGGAGGATTGCGTGCTCATGCGCCCAAACCTGATGTTCATGTCATTCTGATCCTCGAGCATGCCTACGATTTCGTTTCCGCCATATGGGCTTGTATTCTTGGGGGATATGTTCCTTGCCCTGTTATTCCTATTCGTAATGACCCTGAACGTTGGGAAAAACATCTTAACCATGTTAGCTCTCTACTCGGAAACCCACTGTTGATTTCCACCAAATCACTGCAGAGGGAACTGGTTGGGCTCTCTGATGCTATCGATGTGAATAAATTACGCACGGCAATGCCGGATGATAGTATTCATCAAGCGAGTATTGATGATCCTGCCATATTTATGCTGACTTCAGGATCAACTGGTAATTCAAAAGCCGTAGTGCTAACACATGGAAATCTACTGTCGGCAATGAAAGGGAAAAATGAGCGTCAACGCCTGACGGCAGAAGATATCACGCTCAACTGGATTTCTTTCGATCACGTAGCCGCTTTTTCAGAAGCCCACCTATTACCTTTATCTGTTGGAGCTGAACAGCTTCATGTCCCACCCGAGACCATTCTTGCTGAACCTCTATTGTTCCTGCGCCTTATCAGCGATTATAGAGTCGCTATGACCTTCACACCCAATTTCCTTTTAGGCCAAATTAATGCTGCATTGAAATCAGGACGAACAGTTGCTCTAGAGCTTGAAAACAAACCGTTCGATCTCTCCTGCTTGCGGCAAATCATTTCAGGCGGAGAAGCTACTGTTGTTGAAACAGGAAGAAATTTCCATCATCTCCTTGCCCCTTACGGACTGGCAAACAATGTCATCTGGCCCGGGTTTGGCATGACAGAAACTTGTGCAGGCTCCATCTATTCATGCGAATTCCCTGATATTGATGCCAATAAAGAATTTGGTTCACTTGGTTTTCCTATTCTCGGCTTGCAAATGCGTGTTGCTAATGAAGATGGTCCTCTGTCACAAGCCGATGAAGTGGGAGAACTACAGTTGTACGGCCCGATGATCTTCACCCGGTACTATAATAATGAAGAGGCAACTCGGGAAGCGTTCACTGAAGATGGCTGGTTCCGAACAGGTGATCTTGCCTTGATCGAAAATGGGCGACTGAATCTAGTCGGAAGAAATAAAGACAGTATTATTGTGAGTGGAGTGAATTATTTCAGTCATGAACTTGAAACTACACTCGAGCAGCTTTCAGGCATTGAAAAATCATTTGTTGCGGCATTCCCGATACGGTCTGTGGGCAGTGATACCGAGCAGCTTGTTGTTGCTTTTTCCGCCTCATTCCCACATTCCGACGATAACAAGCTGTATCACTTGCTCACTGCTATCCGCAATACCACTATCCTGCTTTGGGGCTTCCGTCCCACACTAATTTTGCCTCTACCACAAGAAGCTTTTCAGAAAACCAGTCTGGGTAAAATACAACGTGCAATTATGCGCAAGCGTCTGGAATCGGGCATATTTGCCGATGAAGTTCGTTATATCAAAGAGGTGAGTGATAAGCATACGGGCGGCTATATTCCACCAGCAGGTGAAACAGAAGAGATAATTGCCAATATCTATGCTGAACTGTTTAGTATTGAAACCGACCAGATAAGCGCAACAGAAAACTTTTTTGATGTGGGAGGTACTTCCCTCGATATCGTCAGACTTAAACAAGCTGTTCAACAACAGTTCAACATTAAAGATGTCCCTATCGTCACTCTTATTCAGAATCCAACAGTACGAACACTAGCGGCTCGTCTAGCTTCCCATGATAGTGGTATCTATGATCCTGTGGTTACCCTACAAGCCACGGGTAATAAAACACCAGTTTTCTGCATCCA
Organism: Xenorhabdus stockiae; assembly: GCF_002632825.1. Lineage (GTDB taxonomy): Bacteria > Pseudomonadota > Gammaproteobacteria > Enterobacterales > Enterobacteriaceae > Xenorhabdus > Xenorhabdus stockiae. The sequence continues at coordinate 59,421 of NZ_NJAJ01000016.1, read as the reverse complement.
TCCCGGAATTGGTGAGATACTGGTTTTTGTCAATCTTGCAAAATATTTTATCAATGATCGTCCTTTCTACGCATTGCGCGCCCGCGGTCTTGAAGAAGGTGAAGAGCACTTCACATCATTCGAAGAGTTGGTCAACGTGTACCTTGAAGGGATCCGCTCACGTCAGCCACATGGTCCGTATGCAATCGCAGGATATTCCTATGGTAGCCCTGTGGCTTTCGAAATTGCCAAGCGCCTTGAGTCACAAGGTGAGCGTGTGGCTTTTGTTGGTAGTATTGATATGGCTCCATTGCTTATGCATCAGATGGCCGCAGTTGACGAAGCCGATATCGCCACCACATTAGCCTTTTTCCTCTCCTTAGTTGACAAAGAGGAAAAAGATGGATTAGCAGCCAAGATCCGTGCAGCCGCAGGGAACCAAGAAGCTTGTGAATATCTACTGAAAGATGTGTCATCTGAACGTCTGCAAGAACTGGATTTAAATTTAGAGAAATTCAAAGCATGGGCAACATTAACCCAATCATTATTGAATATTGGGCGTTCATATGTACCAACTGGTAATGTTGAATCAATTAGTGTCTTTTATGCCGATCCACCTCGCGGATCAAAAGAGGAGTGGTTTACTCACCTCAAATGTTGGGATGCTTTTTCCCGTCAGACAAATAATTATATCCCGGTAGCAGGTGACCATTACGACCTGATGGGGCCAAAAAATTTAGCAACATTTCAGGCGATCTTACGTAATGAACTTGACCGTAAGTTAGGTGATAAATAAACGATTGGGTGAAAGTTACAAATGAACATGAACACTCATATAAAAGCAACATTGGCCATTGATGTCAAAAACACAATAGGAGAAGGACCTTTGTGGGATGCCAGAGGAAATCGCCTTCTCTGGTGTGATAATGCGCTTGGTATCGTGCAGGAAGCCCAATCTAATAACAATATAGACTGGCATATCGGCAGGCGCTGGACATTAAACCGTCATATTGGTGGTGCTGTTCCCCGTAAAAATGGTGGCATCATTGTTGTCGCGGGTATTGATATTTTAGCGCTGGATGGTGACGGTCACATCACACAATTTGCTCAACTCGACGCAGACCCCAAAAAAGTACGGGCGAACGATGTGAAATGTGACGCTAAAGGCAGGTTGTGGGTTGGCACACTCGGTAATGATATTCTCACTTCTACCGGTGAGGTTATTGAAGGCCAAGGAGCACTCTACCGGATCGATCCTGATGGAACAATCACGACCATACTGAGCCATGTGACTCTCTCTAATGGACTGGATTGGAGTCCTGATGGCACAACGTCTTTTTATTATGTTGATTCACACACGCTGGCCGTGGATATCTTCGATTTTGATGCCACTGAGGGCACACTTCACAACCGGCGTTGCTTTAAAGCATTCGCCAAAGGTGAAGGAATACCAAACGGTTTAGTTGTTGATCATGAAGGGCATGTCTGGCTTGCTTTAATGGGCAGCGGAGAAATACACCGCTACTCTCCCGCAGGAGAGTTAATAGCGAAAGTCAGAGTATCCACACCGGCGGTCACAAGTTGTACATTTGGTGGCGTTCACGGTGACAACCTGTTTATCACTAGTGCAGGCCGAAAATTACCGGATATCACTAATAATTTGTATGGTCTTTCTCAGGAAGTTGTGGAACATTCTGCCACAGCCCCCGGAGCAGGAGGACTGTTTGTTTGCCAACCAGGTGTTTCAGGGCCAGCCGCAACACCATTTGCAGGTTAGCTATTAGATAAGCATCATGGAGTTAATCTTCGCCATGGGGAATCGAGTCTCCATGGCGATAATTCATTGTATATCACCTTACTACTACAGATTTTTTATGGCTCATTCTCCCAATAATCAACACCCTCGCCCATAAAATTCATGGCACGGAATTGTTTCATCCCATTTACATCAGATTTTGTTTTAGCTAAGTATTTATTTGAATCGGGGTATTCGCAGATTTCAGGACTTTCCATTGTACTGATGGAAACATAACGCAGCATTTCATTGGATGTATTAATAATCTGATGGGGATACTTATCTCCCGGAGGAATGCAGATAACATCTCCTTCTTTTATCGGTATCATGTCACCAGCAATACGAAGTGTTCCAGATCCGTTGATAACAATGAACATTTCTTCTTGTGAATAATGGAAATGATATGGTACTGCGCGTTTTCCGGGAGGAACGCAGTCAATAGAAGCGCCTAGTTTAGAAGCCTGAGTCCCCTCTGTGAGAGAGCCACCATGAGATGCATACAATGGAGAACGTTCAAAATTATCCAGCTCAATTTCATTTATATTTCTGATTATAAAATTTTTCTTTGGACTATTATCTGTCACTCGTTTTTCTCCCAAATATATACACAATGGATTTGTAGCTGATGGTGTTGCTGACACCAGATAGCATCAATATCTCTATCACGTGCAGTATCTCTTTCTTCTGAAAATGCGACTGTCCTGTTACAAATTTCAAATTCTTACTACGATGATAACTTGTCCGTACTATCAACGATTCGTTCTTTTACCTACTAACCAGCGTGCTTTCTGGAAGGAATTTTCCATGAAGCTCTCTCTTTTTTATTCTCATATAAAAATAATGAATAAGTTTACCGTATATAGATAAAAGAATGCCAGATTAGACAATTAAAAATATAGTTATTTCTATCTTCCTTCTCAAAAAGAACAATAAAATCAATAGAGGTAATATCAGCTAAATGCTATTTAGATTGATATTTTTAATAAAATTAAAAATTCTAACATTAGTTTCAGTGGATACTATTAAAAAATGATTTATTTTTTTTAGTTTCTACATTTTAATGGCTATATTTCACAGAATGAAAATTAGGATATAATATTGGTTAGATGACAATAGGAGGAAGATATGACTGAGTCATTGCAAAAAACCAAGCTAAATAAGACTGAACATGATGTACTGGAAATATGTCGTGAAGTGCTACTTGTTGAATCAATGGATATTTATGATGATTTTTTCAGCCTTGGCGCAGATTCTATTTCTTTAGTTGAAATACAAATCTTTATTGAGGATAAGCTAGGAAAGAAAATAGACTGGAGCGATGTTCTACGATTCAGAAATGTTCAATCACTCGCTGCTTTTATTGATTCCAGTTTTCGCATTCCGCCTCATGACAGAAAGGAAATCACATGGAACGGAGTAAAATATGCTTTTCGGGTTATTGGTGACATCAGTGACCCCCAAGTAGTCCCCATATTTATTATCGTTGGTGGTTTTCAGGATATGTACTCCTTACCTCACCTAGAATACCTCCTCAAAGAAGACAGTCCTCTCATCTTTGTCGACCTGCCCGGTACGGGTTCTGCTGACGATATTCCCCCAAATCAAAATTTTGAGTTTCTGGCGGAATGCACACGACACCTTTTAGATACCTTGTCTTTACAAACAATAAATCTCATCGGTATTTCATACGGCGGAGCTACAGCGCTTGAGTTTACGTACAAATGGCCTGAAAGAGTGAATAAAACAGCATTTATAGGCACTGCACTCACCCAGCCACTTCATATTCAAGATAAACTGGATACAGCATTAAAGGCACTGACCGAAGGGAATTATGAAGAATTTACAGAAAATACCATTGCAAGTATTCTTTGCCTTGATCCGGATGTCGACATACTAGGCAGAGAAACAACATATAAACTTGTTAAGAAAACATTACTGGAATCAACACGCCATCATGCAGAAAGATATAAGTATCTCCAAAAACGCCTTTTAAACCAACGAGATTATGAGAAAGCAAACGGCTTTAACAAAGCCACTTTATTCATAACGGGTGAATACGATATCATCACTCCATCAGAAATTATTAAACGTTGTGCCTCTATTTTCCCTAACTCTATATTTACGACAATAAAGAAATCAGACCATCTTGTAATGATAGAACGGCCTGATGTGCTGACTGATATTCTTATTCAATTCTTTGATGGAAAGTCTCCAATCCAAAATAGTGACTTAAACGATATTGAGTTTATCAGTTAATACTCTGACGCCTTACTCCGACTTCAGGATATCTAAAACTCCCCTTAACAAACCTGAAATACCTTGCACTTCATATGTAAGGTATTTCAGGTTAATGACAAAAATGCCTGCATCGCCATCCACAGATACGTAATTAAACAAATAAGCATTTCATCTACAGATAAGTGGAGTTTGCTAAGGTGAGTGATATTTGAAGAAATCAGGGCGAAAAATCATGACAGCGATATCATCATGGAATAACAGATTGATTAATATTTTATTTTTTGTATTAACAATCAATCCTGTGCTTGCTTTTGCCGGGGCTCCAATAAGCACCGGAGAGCGTAATCTACCCACATTTTATAATTGGTCAGGGAAAACACCAGAACAAGCCGGTCAATTACTTCGCGTCGAACCATTAGACTCTGTACAAAGCCTGTCGAATGCCGATCAAAACATTCGTATTCTCTATAGTTCGACCGACGGTATCGATAATCACTCTCCAATTACGGTTTCTGGCGCGCTATTTTTACCGAAAGGAACACCACCAAAAGGGGGATGGCCATTATTAGCCTGGGCACATGGCACCGTCGGTATCGCGAATATTTGTGCTCCATCGTTTGCAGGCCGAAGTAAACGTGATATTGGCTACCTCAACTACTGGCTCAAACAAGGATATGCCATTGTTGCTACAGACTATCAAGGATTGGGAACCCCGGGATTACACCCATATTCTGACTATCGGGCTACAGCTTATAGCCTGCTTGATAGTATCCGCGCAGTTCAGCAAGGCCATTTTCATCTATCAAAGAAAACAATACTCATTGGGCAATCGCAAGGCGGAGGAGCAACCTTTGCCGCTACCTTATACGCAAAAAGCTACTCACCTGATCTCGATATTGTCGGTGCTGTAACAACGGGAACCAGTGTGCCTGACGCTATCAAGAAAATAGTAAAACGAGATGATATTGTCAGACATACGCTTGCTTACCTTCTGTTAGCAATAAATACCGTATCGTTAGTCGAACCATCATTATCGCCAGAGGATTATCTGAGTGACAAAGCAATCCCGGCTTTTCGCCTTTCACAAACTCACTGTCTGCGTGATATAGAAAAACAAATATTTTCAGATAACCTAACCGGCGCAAATAGCTTTAAGAAAGATCCATCACCGCTTATACAAGCTATCATGGACATCAGATATTACCCCGCCATAAAAACCGACATTCCTATTTTCTGGGGAACAGGTGGGCAGGATGTAGACTCACCAAAAGCCGGTCAAGTTCAGCTTGTTACTGCTGCGTGCAAACGAGGCAGCCATATTGAGTGGCATCTCTATCCCGATTTGAGCCATTCGGCCACAATGAAAGGTTCTTTGCCCGACTCTACCATTTTTGTTAAACGCGCTTTTTCAGGTGAACATATTGATGGGAATTGCGCTACGAGCACAGAGTAATCATCACTGTATGTTTCCATGCTCATATACAAAAAGGTCTGCGTTTAAAACAGGGGAGCAGCTCTTAACGAATATTGTTCAGGTACCATCTTCAGAGTGAAGACGGTACCAAAAACACACTCTATTTTGCGCCAATACCCTCAAATTATTGGAGCCTACGGCTGCTGGGAAAACCATATTTTTTAGACTTCCAGCCTAAAGTTAATCCAGCTAATAACAATAGACAGATCACCCAGGGGAATGAAGATACTCCACGGGTTTCCAGCAGAACTCCTCCCACAATACCCCCACCAGCGATAGCAATATTCCATATAGTAACAACCATAGATTGCGCTATATCGGCACCATCCCCTGTGGCGTCAGCAGAAGCTGTTTGCAATAATGTCCCTGCACCACCAAAGGTTAATCCCCAGACAGCAACTCCCAGATAAATGACTGAAGGGATATTACCACCAAAACCAAGCATAACGGCAGTTAAGGTGAATATGCTAAGGCTGAGTAACACCAGTATTCGCAGATAGTTATCAACCAATAACCCGATGATCCAGATACCCAGTAAAGCTGCTATCCCAAATATCAGGAGAATGAAATCAACACGTTCCGATAATCCGGCGGGTACAAGGAAAGGTGAGATATAGGTATAAAGAATGTTATGTGCCAACATCCAGAAAAAAATGACAAGCAACACCGGACGAACACCCGCTGTGGTAAAAACTCTGTAAACAGGAACACGTTGCTCTGCACTTTGCCCAGGAAAATCAGGTACCTTAAGTATGACCCATATCGCCAGTATGACTGTCAGGCCAGACATAATCGCAAAGGTTCCTTTCCAGCCAATCAGATTACCAGCCCAAGTCCCGACAGGAACCCCCAGAGATAATGCAATTGGTGTTCCCACCATTGCTACTGCCATTGCCCGGCCCTGCAATGAAACTGGTACCATCAGCCGTGCATAACCGGCTAAAAACCCCCACGCAAGACCCGCTGCAACTCCAGCCAGAAAACGTACAGTTAACGTCAGAAAATAATTTGAGGATAATGCAGTAATCGTATTAAAAATCAAAAAACCAACAATAGCGCAGAGTAAAACGGGTCGTCTCCGATAACCGCGCACTGCGGCGACAAGAGGAATTGCTGCTAATAATGACCCTAAAGCATAAAGAGTGACTAACTGACCCGCTAACGCTTCTGAAACACCAAGATCCAAGCTAATTTGAGGTAGTAACCCTGCGGGTAGTGTTTCCGTCAAAATAGCAATAAAGCCCGTCATTGCCAGCCCCAATAATCCGGAAATAGGAAGGCGTTCAGTTGTCGTTACTGATAATACAGACGTGTTTTCATGCATTTAAATGACCCTTTTAATATATGTATCGATCGATATAAAATTAAGGATAACAAGGCTACCTTGTCAAGGACTTTTATATCGATTAGTATTTAAGTAGACTTTAATGAGGGAAAAATGATGGCTAAAATGGGGCGTCCACGTCGTTTTGATCGAAATGTAGCGGTCAATCAGGCGATGTTTCTGTTTTGGGAACACGGCTATGAATCAACGTCTCTGAGTCAGCTAAAAGCTGGAATGGGTGGCATTTCTGCTCCCAGTTTCTATGCTGCCTTTGGCTCCAAAGAGGCACTATTTAAAGAAGTGGTGACCCGTTATCTGGATACATATGGTCAGGTAACCGCAAGCCTTTGGGATCAGAGCATACCACCCAAAGACGCGGTTGAAATGGCACTACGTCACTCAGCGAGAATGCAAACAGAATACGATCACCCCTCGGGTTGTTTACTCGTATTGTCAGCTAGTGTTTGCTCACCAGAGCATGAACATATCCAAAAACTGCTGGCAGATATCAGAGAAGAAACGCGGAAAGGTTTTGCTTCGTGTATACAGCGCGCCATAGATAGCGGTGAGTTAGCAAGCGAAAGTGATCCTTCAGCAATGGCGGCGATGTTCAATGGTCTTCTGTTAGGATTTTCAACTTTAGCCAGAGATGGCGTTTCGCTGGAGGTTCTTGAATCATCCATTACGCAAATAATGAAAATTTGGGATCTCAGAGCCAATCATTGCTGAATAATAACGGGCTGTATTTTTACTTTAAACACAGCCCATTGCAGATTTTTACGACAAAAACGCTTTAACCAAAAGAGCCGTTATAGGGTCTGGAGAGTAAGATCTCCCACCGGAAAGTGTAAGAATCTTTCAAAGTCTTGTCTGAGCGCTGTCTCTGGTAAAGACTGTAAAGTTAACTCCCTCTGCTGACAATCAAAAATACCATCTTCCTGTCCAAGGTCACTTTGTATCTTTGATTCATTAACAAATAATTCAGCTCTTGGGATACGAACTTTCTCGTATTGGCGCAGAGCGGCAACTGGATCAGGCTGCTGCTTCAACATATGCCCCAAAACAGCAGCATCTTCAATCGCCATCCCGGCACCTTGGCCCAGTGTCGTAAGCATAGGATGAGCGGCATCACCTAAAAGCGTAATTCTTCCTTTTCCCCAAAGCGGGGAAAAAGGCCTGTCCTGCGCAGATACGGAGATAATATCTTCCGATGGCGTTTGTGAAATAATGTCGGAAACAATTGTTGGCCAACCCTCAAAATAGGCCAGAACATCCTGATTACTCCCTTGCCAGTGACAGGCCTGCTTGTTGCTCATGTTTGCAGTTCCCCACCAATAGACTTCCCCTCCGCCTATATCGATTAAACCGACTCGTTTTCCCTGCCCCAAATAATGGACAACGTAGCCGGGGGTAATTTGCGGATGCTGATAGCGGGTAATTGCCAGCCAGCAGATATAATCAGAAGCGCGGAGTGGCTGATTCCCCTGTAGATATTCCCGGACAACAGAATGAATACCATCAGCACCAATCAACAGATCACCCTGTGTTTCTCTGCCGTCAGCAAAACGGACAGTAACAGCATTATCACTTTCGATAATTTCATCTACTTTCGCATCGACATGGATAATGCTCTGATCTAATTGCTGTAACAGGGCTTCCTGTAGTGCCTTACGTGATAAACAGACACTATCAAATCCATTGGAAGACGAGATTTCAGGTACAGGCATTCTGCGTATAAGCTGATCCTTAACGTTCCTGATTTCGAAATTCTTAACCGGAGCACCAAAGTTTTCCAGTTTCAAATTAACCCCAATAGAGGATAACGCTGCAACAGCATTAGTTATCACAGAAAGGCCAGAACCTGCCGTTCGTAAAGTCGTTGCCTGTTCGTAAACTTCAACCTCATAACCAAGCCGCTGTAAAACAACCGCCGTCGTTAATCCGCCAATACCTGCACCAGCTATAATAACTTTCAATGGACGGGACATATTTTCTCCGAATCCGATATGACTTGTTTTGTAGACGATTTTTCCATTTCCTGAAGAATGACCTTTGCCACTTCCTGTACATAAGGTTCTTCCATGATTTCCAGATGATCCCCGGGCACATCAATGACATTGATATACCCGCTTGTCTTGCTCTCCCAACCATTTTTCGGATCACGATACTCACTTCGTACCGCATCATGCATAGAGCGCAGAATGACAGGTAACGGCCGTGTTGCATGTAATAAAGTCATATTGATATCAGCTTTATAAGCAACATGGTCTGTAGCCGCTTTCCAGTTAGCTTTATACACATCGAATAACCGCTGTATGACTGCGCGGGAACTGCCCTGAGGAATTGCACCTGTTGCGATAGCATGCTCGGTGATATATTCGAATTGTTCCTGCAAAGAAGTAATCTGCTCCGGTAACGTCTGCTCCGGGAGTGTGGCACCTTCATTCAGCCACAATAATTCCCAAAAGAACCATCGCAGCAAAGCACCTTCATTTATTGTTGTCTGAGACGATGCATTAACAGCAACTGTGTCTAAAATGAAAAGGTCTGTCACATCTTCACCCTGCTCCTTCAATTGTCGGGCCATTTCGAATGCGACAAATCCACCATAAGACCAACCTCCGATTGAATATGGGCCATGTTGCTGTATTTCACGTATAGCTTCCAGATAATTTGCAGCCTGTTCCTGTATGCTGTTCAGCGGCATAGATCCTGCGTCTACGCCATGCGCCTGTAATGCATAGAAAGGTTGGTCGTCAGGGAAATACTTCACTAACCGCAAATAGGACAACACATTTCCCCCCATAGGATGGACAAAAAACAGTGGCTGTTTATGCCCTGTCGTTCGCATGGGGACAAGCGGACTAAATTTGGGATACCCTCCCTCTTCCCTGATATGTGCAGCTAACTGAGCAACCGTCGGGTAACTGATAAAAAGAGACAAAGGCACGTTGATGCTGAAATGCTTTTCAATCAAGACCACCATTCTCATGGCAGTTAATGAAGTAGCACCGATATCAAACAGATTCTGGTGAACAGATACAGCAGGAATTTTCAGCAAATCAGCGGCCAAATCACACAGAACCTGTTCATAATTGTCTCGTGGCGCAATATATTCTGCGTTATTATGGCATTGCATGACCTTCATACTGCGTAATGCTGCATCATCACGCTTACCACTTAACGTTTTGGGCAGAGTACTCAGCCACTCTATTCGCGAAGGCACCATGTATTTAGGCAATTTTTCGGACACATGTTGCTGTATACGCCCAATTAATGCTTCATTCTTTTCTCCGATCAAGAATGCCACCAGCAGGCTATCATTTTCCCCATGTTGCTGAACGACAACTGCTACGTCTTGCAGAACCTTGTCAGCACCGGGCGTACTCGATATCGCTAATTCTATTTCTGCCAGTTCTACACGATACCCACGTACTTTCACTTGAGTATCTTTTCGTCCTAAGCTGAGGATATTGCCATCCTTGAGTTTTACGCCTAAATCACCGGTTCGATACAGTGTCTCTCCGCTACCTTTAAGGGTAATAAATCGTTCTGCGGTTAATTCTGGCTGGCGGTAATAACCCTGTGCCACAGGTAAACCACGGGCATAAATCTCCCCCTGTTCACCAGTGGCGACTTCTTCTAACTGACTATTAAGTAAGATGATATCTGCGTTGTTGATACTTTTACCAATGGGAGGAAGTGCCGGAAAAGCGGCCGGATCACCCTGCATGGTAAATGCCGTGATAACATGGGTTTCCGTCGGGCCGTACTGGTTCTCAAGAATACCGTTATTAATCTGACCGATAAGCAAACGAATATCATCCGTCACCCGAAGTTGTTCACCTGATGAAATAACAACTTTCAGGTTTTTCGGGTAGGTTTCCAATGCAACGGCGGTTTCAGCTAATTGCTGAAGCGCAACATAAGGCAGATAAATTCTTTCTGTCCGGTAATTATCAAGAGTACGCAGTAGTTGCAAAGGATCGCGTCGCTTATCTTCACTGATAAGATGTAGCTCGCCACCGGCAGCCAACGTAGAGAAAATTTCCTGAAATGAAACGTCAAAACTCAGTGGCGCATACTGTAAGGTAGAACAAATATTTTTACCGGAATGGGTTTCATTCTGCCAGATAACCATATTTGACAGGCTACGGTGCGGCATTGCCACGCCTTTAGGTTTTCCCGTTGAACCGGAGGTAAACAGTAAATAAGCCAGTTGCTCAGGCGCTATGTCTGTCTCTGGTTCCTCTGTATCTGATAAAAGCTCATCTCTGTGTATCAGCGTATCAACCCTTACGGTTGGAATTTCCGCCACGTTAAATAACTGACTGGATTTATCATCAACAATGGCAAGTGCTGGCTGAGCTTGTTCCATCATGGCTTCAATACGCTGAGCCGGATAGCTTAAATCCAACGGAAGACAAACTCCGCCTGCTCTCATAACACCAAGCAGTGATGCAACCAGTATCGGAGAGCGTTCAAGCGCAATCGCAACAGGTGTATTTTGTACAATGCCACCCGCAATCAACACGGAAGCAATTTTCCCGGATTCCGACCAGAGTTTTCTATAGCTCCATTGCAGATCATGATAACGGATTGCAATTGCATCCGGCTGTTCCCGTACATTTTTGGCCATCATCGCCAGCACAGAGATAAATTCCTGAGAAGATATTTCTTTATTGCTTTGTGTAAGCGGCTGGCTCAGCGTTGCCGGTTGATCATGATGGCTGACCATTCTGTTCAATATGGACATATAGATATCCATATATGTATCAGCCTGAATCTGTGAGAACACCCTGCCATCAAAATCACATCGCAGATAATGTTGGCCAGTACTGAAATCGGTCATGACATTGAGCAGTAATTCAAAATTCGTCTCTTCCCACGGATCAAATGCAGTGAGAGATAAATCAGGAGTGTCAAAAACGTCCTTTAATACGTGAAAATGAATGTAATTAAACGCGGAACTTATTTCAGCGCCTTCTCCGGCCACTTGCCGGATAGCATTAAGCGGATATTTACGATATGGGGCATGACGCTGTTCAGCGCTAAATACAGCATGGATACACTCTTTCCATGTTTTATTCTGCGCAGAAAAACGGACAGGTAATGTATTGAGAAACAAACCCAGTATTTGCTCTGAATTCTGTGCATCCGGTCTGCCATGAGTGACTAATCCGGTTGCAATTTCATCCTGAGCTGTAATTTTAGCCACAGTTAAACAATGGGCGGCAAAGAATACTGATTTAACTGAAACACGTTCACGTTGGACTAACGTCGTCAGCTTTTCTTCCGTCTCTTTGGGAATGATTGATTTTTTAGTGAAGATCCGATCTTCTGGCCCACTGTCGTACAATCGGTAGGCAGGTAATTGCGTTCTGGAAAGCCCGCTAAACATGCTTTTCCAGAACAACTGGTGTTCCTGACACTGTAATACGTGGATCTCATCCTGAACATATAGAGCTGGTGATGGTAATACATCTGCCTCAGAAGAATACATCCCCTCATGCTGGTAACGAGAAAAGAGTTCACGTATCAAATTTGCCACACTGCCACCATCCAGAATGGCATGATGAAAACTGAATACCATATCGATAGTATCTGCCGTTCTGAATAAGCTGATTCGATACAATGGTGCACAATCAAATTGGTAGTTATGACGACGTCCTTTTTCCATGCACTCTTTGATCGTTATTTCGTAGTCATCCTTTGTCAGTGAGCTGATATCACGAATCTCTACAACATCATCAAGCCTGATATTGTGGTTGATAATTTGTAATGGTTCACTGAAATCCGCCAGATTAAAGTGGGAACGCAGGACAGGATGCCGCTGGATTATCGCTGATATACTTTGACGAAAAGTTTCAGGCTCCCACTTTCCTTTCAGCGTATAACGGAAAACATCTTTATAAGTGGCTGAATGTTTACTCTGCTGGCTGTGATATATCAAACCAAGCTGAAGTTGAGTGGCAGGAAACGCATCTTCATAGTGTGAAAGTGCTGCACGCTCTTTTTCTTTGATCAAGGCAATCGGAGATAGCTCAACATGTTTTTGAACTTTCCGGCCAGCGTCAATTTGCTGGCTCAACTCAGCTATTGTCAAATATTGTGATAACTCAGAAAGCGTGACATTCATTCCTGCTTTTTCAGCCTCAGAACGCACTTTCAACATCAGGATTGAATCACCGCCTAATGTGTAAAAATTATCCTGCACGCTGAGCTTCTCAATCTTTAATACCTTTTGCCATATTTCAGCCAATTGATATTCAGTTTCAGTCTGAGCATCATCATAGATAGCCGAAACCTCCGTTTTTACCAATGAGCTATTTACCAGCGTAATAAGTGCCTGACGATCAACTTTTCCGTTTGGAGTAAGAGGAATATAAGAAACAGGGATAAATTGCTGCGGGATCATGAAATCAGGCAAGCATTCCAGTAACACCTCACGCAGTTTTTCGGAAGTAAAATACTGGTTGTTGATGACATTCGGGTTAACAACATAATATGCACACAGGTAAGTATCCCCATTACTGTTTACCTGTGGTAAAACCTCCGCCCGGCTGATCCCCTGAATACGCTCAAGCGTATTTTGTATTTCCCCCAGCTCAATACGGTTACCTCTGATTTTTACCTGATTATCAATTCGCCCCAAATATTCAATGCTGCCATCAGCTAACCATTTAGCTAAATCCCCTGTGCGATACCAGCGTTTATCACCATCCAGAATGAATTTCTCGTCTGTTAATTCAGTTTTATTGTGATAACCACGGGCTAACCCAATGCCACTAATCTGCAACTCACCCGCAATACCTATTGGTTGCCGGCTGCCATGCTGGGACACGATTCTCAGTGTAATATTGTTGATCGGGAATCCAATAGGAACCCGATTGATAACACTGTCATTTTCGGGAAGAAACTCAAAATATGACACATCTACGGTTGCCTCTGTCGGGCCATAGAGATTGATCAAAGCCGGTGCATTTAAACCAAGAGCGGAAAAAATATTACGGAACTGATTAACTCGTGCCGGAGGCAAGGCTTCACCGCTGGTGAATACACGGCGTAAGCTAGTTAGTTGATTCACTAAATCTGGCTCAGCTTCCAGAATATCGAGGAAAGGCTGAAGCATAGAAGGAACAAAGTGCAATGTTGTTACGTTGTGTGTACTTATTGCTTTTATTATCTCCCGCGGATCTTTATGAGCACCGGGAGGTAATAAGTGAACAGATGCTCCGGAAATCGACCACCAGAATAATTCCCAGACAGATACATCAAATGAAATGGGTGTCTTTTGTAATATCACATCCGTGTTATTCAAGGGATAACGTTCCTGCATCCACTCAATCCGGTTTACCGCTGAATTATGGTTGATCATTACACCTTTAGGCTGTCCGGTAGAACCTGAGGTATAAATCATATAAGCCAGCGAATCTGCGTCAGATAAATTGGGCTGCTTTATATGCTCATGAGAAATGCGACTTCCGTCAATAACAACATACGATTGCTCACTCAAAGATGGATTAACCTCATCGGAAATGATGACTGTGACACCACTGTCCTTCAGCATATAGTTAACCCGCTCTTGCGGATAATTGGGATCTACAGGCAAATAAGCAGCACCAGCTTTCAATACCGCGAAAATCGCTGTGAGCATATCCGTACTACGATCCATCAAAATAGCAACCATGTCCCCTTTTTTCACGCCAGCCTTCAGTAAAACGGCCACCATACTGTCTATACGGTTTTGGAACTGGAGATAAGTCAGGGCTGGTTTCGCGCCAGAACTTGCAATAGCGATTGCTTCACCGTCTAATGCAACCTGAGTATCAAATAGCGTTGATAAGGTTTCTTGTTTTGAGAATTCAGTAAGCGGCCCTTGCTCGAAAAGAGCAAGTCGTGCCACTTCTTCTATTGAAGAGAGGTTCACCTGAGCAACAGTCTGCTCCGGTGATGCAACCATCTGCTCAATGATATACCCTAAAGATGAAGTAAGGGATTCAAATGAATAATCTTCATCGAAAATATCCTCAGCCCCGGTAATATCAATCGCAACTTCCCTATTATTCCCACAGCTATGAACATGAATCGCAATAGCATCATCTTCATGGGCCGTTGCTGCGGCATAAATCTCTTCGTCGCTATAGATATCACTGGAAGCCGCAGTTAGGGGTGAATAGTTATAAGATACAGTGACATCGAAACACTGACGTTTCCCGGCGCCTATAGATTTAAGTAAACGCCCAAGAGGAATATGTTCAAACGTTTTTAGATTTGAAATATCTGCTTTAATACGCGCCGCCAGTTCAAGAAACGTATCCTGTGCGTTGACTGTAACAGTCAATGGCAGTGTATTAGCCCACTCCCCTGCAATATCAAGCTGATTCATACGACGATTAAGGAATGGAACACCAATTGTTAATCGGGTGTTATTGTGTATTCGTGATAACAAGATAGCCACTGAAGCCATAACAACCTGATAAGGATTGATTCCCTGAGAAAGCATTTTTTCTACTTTAGCAGGCGCTAATAGGTGTCTATGCTGTATAAAGTGAGACTGATGCGTTTTCTTTTTCCGATTAAAAAAAACCGGTTCATGACGTTGTGTAAGCTCAGCCAGTTTTGTTATTTGCTGTTCTGTTTCTGGCTGTGACAGTATTCTTTCCTGTTCAAGGATCGATGAAATATACTTTTCAGTGTTGAGGGATAGTGATTCTGTATTATTTTTAGTATTCCGATAATATTTGGCAATTTTTTTTGTTAGCTGATTTATTCCCCAACCATCACAAACAATATGATGAGCACGAATAAAAATAGCCGACTGGTTATTTTTCAAATTGCGCAGTAAGGCAACTTCAAGTAATGATTTGTCATTCAGAGTAAAAATGTGTTTTGACCATTCTTTGAAGAGCACAGAAATATCTTTACCTTCAGCATCAATAATTTTCACTTGATTAACAGCACTGTTTTTTATCTGCTGATTCAGCACTCCATCCTGTTCAAGGATACGTAATTTATGTGTTACATCGCGACTTATAATGTTATTAACCACATGAAAATATCTTTCAAAGTTAATATTTTCTTTTAATTTTCGCGCGATGGCTATAGTAAATTGATTACTTTCTGGATTACGTTGAGTTTCATAATAAATTTCTTTTTGGTACTGGGTAAGAGGTACTAATTGTGAAGTTTTCATAACGGTTTACTGCTTACATCGTAATTCGGGTGTTTTATTTTATGAACCACGCTTTACTCAACACAAGGGGTATTATTTTACATTGCATTACATTTTTTATTAAACACATAATAAAATTATGCCATATGATAATTACTTGATAATTAATTGATATTTGTCAAAGATGAATAATTTAATAAACAGGTTTCCATAAAGACCATGTGATAATATTTGATCTTTTTTTCATGGAAATAATTATTGCTCTTATGTCATTATTTGATAATGTGAGATTTATTAAAAGAATATATTTTAACCCTAAATATATATACATGTAGGAGAAAGTAATGCTATCAGAAATGACGGTGTCTTATCGTAAGTCTGCTGCACTGTTTGCCTTTGTGGAAAGTAAAGCGCCATTATATTTAACCACCCAAGAGGGTAAAACAGCGAAACATCTTGCTCAATTATGTCATGTTTCTGAGGATAGGTTTCATAGGTTGTTGAATTATATGCAAACACTCAATGTGTTAACAAAAAAAGAAGATAAATTTTATCTCACTGAACAATGTTCAACTCTCAGCGATCCAAACAGTTTTGAGACATTACACATAAAATTCGAATTAAACCCAGCCATTTGGAATGCATGGTCACAATACAGCACATCTCTGAATGAAATGAGCGACAAACCGGCGTTTGAAATACAAAATCATCAATCATTTTTCGCTTATGCTGGTCATGAAAGTAATAAAAACTTCAAAATGATTTTTGATGCTTCTATGGCAAAAGCAACTGAATCAAAGAGTGATCAAATTATTGAAAATATACCTCTAAATGGCATTAATTCATTTATTGATATCGGTGGAGGTCTTGGTGCTTTAGCAAAAAATATAAAAATCCGATATCCTCATATCCAGTGTCACGTCATGGATCTGTATGATTTTGACAAAAAAGAATCTGAAGGTGTAACTTTAATTAATGGTGATTTTTTTGCTGATATCCCTTCAGGATACGATGCTTATTGTATACAAAATGTATTACATAACTGGCCAGATAAAAAAGCCGTTGACATTCTCAGAAATTGCCATAAAGCAATGAGAAAAGATTCTGTTTTATATATTATCGAGATGATTAAAGAGAAAAATAATGCGACCTCAGAGTCTTTTGATTTATATATGGACGTCACAGTATCGGGTAAATCACGATATCGCTCAGAATTCGAATCAATAGCAGGACAAGCTGGTCTCACCATAACAAATGTATACAATCTTAATTTCTCCCTGATAGGAAGTCATCACTATATTATTGAAATGAAAAAGTAAGCAGTCAATAACACGAATCACGACTATTCAGGAAAATAACATGCAACAAACATTAACCACTCAAACCTCTCGTCTCGAACTGACTGAACGTATTATCACAGCCAAACTTGCTAAAAACCTCTCATGGGAAGACATTGCGCGTGGCACAGGGCTGAGTGTGACTTTTGTTACCGCGGCCTTACTTGGGCAACATTCATTACCGGTGGAAGCAGCCAAAAAGGTTGTCGAACAATTGGGGCTGAAAGATGATGCGGTAAAACTTCTACAGGCAATTCCTATGCGGGGTTCAATCCCAACCGGAATACCCACTGACCCAACGATTTATCGCTTCTATGAAATATTACAAGTCTACGGGACAACCTTAAAAGCGTTAATTCATGAGCAATTTGGCGACGGTATTATTAGTGCGATTGACTTTAAATTAGATATCAAGAAAACCGAAGATCCCGCAGGCGGAAGCCGGGCTGTAATCACTCTGGACGGTAAGTATTTACCGACAAAACCATTTTAATCATGTGAAACCCGTGTGCTGGTGGATGTTTTCCTGTGAGCGAAGAAGTGTTCGGGGTGATGAATGAAAAAGGAATTCAACTCGATTAAAGATTAGCTGGCACACTGTGTGGTTACTTTATCCTATACACAAATCGGATGTTACGGGATTAGACAAGTAACCCACTTTTTGACTAAAAATATTTTTCCAGTTGTATTCGTACTTAATATCTCAGCAACAGAAAATTTAACGAATGCAGTATAGCTGGGGTTTTGGTAGTTACAAAGTTGCATAGCAAACTTCATATTGCTGCTTTACAAAAGCGTTAATGATGAGGGATATTTTTGTGAAGCATGGAAAAAAGCTGTTGCTCTGTCTTACACAGAGACAAACCACCTTCAGTGTGTACTTTCACCAGCCACGGTTGTACCAATCCAGCCTGCTCAAGCTGAGTTTTTTGCAGGAACACGGTTTCAGTGCTGCCGGAACTGATCATTTCTCCATTTGCCAGCACATATAAGCCATCGCAGATTTGATAGATTAAATCTATATCATGACTGGAAATAATGATCCTTTTACCTTCAGCTGCAATAGCGTGGATAATATCTAGCATTTGTTGGCGCCCTGCCGGATCAAGCCCTGCGGTTGGTTCATCCAGCAATAAATAATCAGCATCCATAACCAGCGCACCCGCAATAGCGACTCTTTTTTTCTGACCAAAACTCAGGTATTGAATAGGCTTATCGCGAAAAGTGTGTGCATCTACCTGTGTCAGTGCATATTCTATCCGGCGCTGAATTTCAGTTTCATCAACACCCAGATTACGCAAGCTAAAAGCGAGATCGCTGTTGATATCGGTATAAAAAATTTGTTGGTCAGGGTCCTGAAAAACTGTCACAACACGCTGGCGTAGAGCCATCAAACCTTTTTTACTGTAATCCAGCGGTGTGTTATTCCACCAGATTGCGCCTTTTTGTGGGCGCAGAATACCGGAAAGATTCATAAATAAGGTGGATTTGCCACAGCCATTTGCACCAATAATGCCAGTAACCTGAAAGCGACTGAAATCAAGTGTGAGATCTTTTAAGACCGGATCATCCTGATAGCTGAAAGACAGTGCCCGAGTTTCTAACATATTGTTTATCCTTATTTCATTGTTTTCCCGCTGATAAATGGAAATTCCCCTGATATAGCTTGAGTTCTAATGCCACGCTCATTTGCTGATAACGGTTCATTACCCGCACAAATAACATACTGATTAGCATTGCCAGTGAGTGGTAACTCGTTCGCAAAGTGCGGTAACCGAACCGTAATGATTGCGCATGATGAATTGCGGCTGCTTCCTCTACAAAGATAAAAATAAAACGCCATGTCAGCAGGAGTTGTTCGATTAGCAGATGAGGAACGCGGCAAAATTTCAGTAATCGGATTATCTGCTCAAAGGGCATGTTCATCATGAACCAGAATGTTGCAGATAGCGCAGCAAGGCTGCGCCAGAGAGTTTGATTAGCTATCTGAATTCCCTGCGTATCAATACCAAGCCAATATTGCCCGATACGAAATCCCCACAGCATTTTTTCCGGCTGCATACCAATGGACAACACAATAGCAATCAGGCCGAATACCAAAAAACCACAAGGAATTAACAGCCATTTCAAATAACGCAGCAGGCTGATCCGCAATAGATAGCAGCTAAGCATCACAAGCCCGACCAACAATACGGCCTGCCACAATGGCGAAAGCACCATTGCCAGAGTCATGAACAGGAGATACAGGGCGAATTTCGCCCTGGGATCTTTATCACGCCAGCGGCTCTGGTAACTGAGTTTATCTATTCCGATCATGATCTTTCCGATTACGGTGATAGTAGCCAAAAATGTAGAAAATCACGGCAGTACCCAGGCTTCCCTGTAAAGTAAACAACAGGCTTTCAATCTCACCACTGGCAGGTTCATAGAGCGATTCAAACCACGGTGTATAATCCGGCGCTATTTCCATAATCTGGGCTTCTGCCTGTCCATCTGCTCCACCAAATTCTCCGCCATGCTCAATGAAAAACGGGATAATGCACAGTGCTGCAACGAGGGACAGTAATATCAAGGTCTTTTTCATTTGTTGTTCTCCTCAGAAACTGCGGGCCTGAATTAATTGTCTTTTTACCAACTGGTCGTAAATCAGTACGGTTAGTAACCCTTCAGCCACGGCAATGGGAAGCTGAGTTATGCAGAAAATACCCATGAATTTAAGGATCGCCGCCCCCATACCGAGTTGCGGATCAGGAAAAGCAACACCCAACTGAATGGAGGTAATGGCGTAAGTGACGATATCAGCGACAAAAGCACACAAAAAGACGCTAATATCTTTGCGCATTCCCATCTTGCAGGAGAAACGCCAGATCAAATACCCGGCCACTGGGCCAATGACTGCCATTGACATTCCGTTAGCACCCAGCGTTGTGATACCGCCATGCGCCAGCAATAACGCCTGAAACAACAAGACAATTGCGCCCAGTATCGCCACAACAGAAGGGCCAAATAAAATCACCGCCAGCGCCACGCCGGTAGGATGTGAGCAACTTCCGGTAACCGAAGGAATTTTCAGAGCTGAAAGGACAAAAATAAATGCACCACACAGTGCCAGTAAGACTTTCTGATTCCCCTCATCCTGCACAATCTGGCGTAACTTTACCAACCCGACCGCCAGACAAGGCAGAAAAGCCAGCCACCATCCAATCGCCCACATGGGGGGCAAAAAACCCTCCATGACATGCATAGCAAAAACTTCCTGCGGTGCCATCACCAACAACAGTGCGATAATTGCACTCAATAACGTAGAGTTCGTCAGTTTCTGTTGCATAACTCACCTCGATAATTGCCAGTTTTTATTAATTAAAATCGTTGAAAAATAAGATAACTCCTGTCTGCAATCTTTTTCACTGAACGGCAGTGTGGTAAGGTCGCGCCAGCATTGTTCACCCGGCAATGTGGCATCAGCCATCATCAATGCATGTTCCAGAAGATTGTGACGTTGTAACAAGTTACGGATCAGGGGGAAATGCGAATAGACTTTCATCAGGACAAGGCAATCGTGATTAAGCAATGCCTGCTCTAAAGTGGTTTCAGAAGCAGTACAGGAAATAACAGCCAATGTTTGGTTTTCCATTGCCAATGGCATCGTACCGGCAGCGGCGATAGCAGAAAATGAAGTTATTCCCGGCACAATTTCCAGCCACGGCGGAATGACCATTTGAGTCGATACCAGCCGCTGCAAAAGGTATACCCATGTGCTGAACAGCATAGGATCACCCAAAGTGATAAAACCGACTTTTCTGCCATCAGACACTTCTTCTTGCAATGAGTGAGCAACTTCATCCCACACTGCATTTTTAGCGTCTATATCGGCTTTCATTAAAAAGTGGTAAGTGAAAACTTTGGTTTCCGCCAAAAGATATTCTTCAATAATGGAGTGAGCAAGGCTTTTGGCTCCCTTTTTGCCCGTTGGGGTATAGATCACATCAAGTTCAGCAAGAATGCGGGCTGCCCGTACCGTAATCAGATCACTGGCTCCCGGCCCTACGCCAATAACATACAATTTTCCCATATTATCCGACGATTTTTCATCCATCAGATTTTCTCCTGACAGTTCAGCGCACAAGTCAGGTGGTCGACAAACATCTGCCGAATTTTCGGATTTTCTCCCAATCCCTGTAGCCAGGGGATTGCGGCTATTCCGGCTTTTTCCAGCTGTGATTTCCACGAACCGTCTTCACTTGAAGCCATGTCATTGATGGCATGATCTCCGGCCACCAGCATCAATGGCATCAGATATACTTTGCGGATCCGTTGCTCTTTTAATCCTTTTATAATCAGGGGAAGTTCCGGATAACTTTCAACCGCACCTACCCGTGCCGGAAAGTGATAATGATTCATCAGATGGTCAAGACAGGAGTAAGCAGAAAAAGCATGGTGTTCTGTGCCATGTCCCATAAAGACGACACGTTCGTTTTCCGTCAGTACAGGAAGCTGGTGGTGTAATGCCCGCATCAGTTGCAGATAATCATCAAAATGGCTGAGTAATGGAGCGCCGAGCACTAATCGTCTAAAGCGAGGACGAAATTTTTCAACTTCATGTAACACCTTTTCATATTCATCGCCCTTGATAATATGCAAACACTGAACGGCAACATCGTTATAACCGGCGTGGTGTAATCTGGTTAACGCATCATGGGGGTTATCAATATGAATATCATCGCGCTGGCGCAATTTGCGAATGATCATACCGGAGGTAAATGCCCTGAAGAGTTCCCTGTCCGGAAATACGGATGCCAGTTGTTGCTCACAGGCTTCAATATTATTTTTCAGTGTTTCGTGATAACTGGTTCCGAAACTGATCACCAACAGTGCTTTTTTCATTTCGTTTTTCCTTATTGGTTTGTTTTAATTTGCCAACAAGCACGCCATCTCTTCTAATCCATGAATCTGAGTGATCCCCTCGCCTTCAAATTGTTGTTCCGGGCGACAAATCACAATGCAGGGCAGCCCAAGAGAAAGACACGGTTCCACTTTTTCCCTGAAGCCCCCCTGTTCACCAGACTCTTTGGTAATCACAACATCTGCCCGGCAAAACTGGTAAAAAGCCCGATTAAAATCAGCACTGAACGGGCCTTTCAGGGCAAAAATCTGATCGACAGATAAGCCACAGGATTCACACATTTTCAGCACTTCTGCGGTTGGTAATACCCGGGCCAGTACCGTTTTCTCTTTCAGGTACTTCATATAATCGGCCAGCTGTTTACTACCGGTTGTCAGCAAAACCCGTGTACCCAGCCTGACCGCTGTTTCGCATGCCTGTTTGATGGTTGTGACTTTATGAATAAGCGGGTTATCGACGGTATCAATATCGCTGGGTCGGATATAACGAATGAGAGGAATACCTAACTTCTGGCAGGCGCTGACAATATTCTGGCTCAGTCGTTCAGCATAGGGATGAGAGGCATCAATTACCCTTTCCATTTCACGCGTTTTCAGATAATCAGCCATCTCTTCCGCTTCCATTCTGCCGGTAATTATCTCGCCACAGATTCCCATCGCCTGTTGTACGCCTGCGGAAGTCGCCACTGACAGGCAGTAATTGATACCGACAGTATCCATCATCTGGCAAATCTGGCGGGCATCGCTGGTTCCGCCAAAAATGAGAGTCGCTGGCCGTTTCATAACCGGTATCCCCTTGGTGTGATCATCAGCCCGTCACGTACATATGTTGACTGATTACCCACTATCACCAGACTACGCATATCAACACGGGAGAAATCCATTGAGCCAAAAGTGGTCAGCCATTTATCTTCATGTTTACGTCCTGCTGCTTTCACCACTCCCACAGGCGTATCTGCTGATTTCCACGGTTCCATCAGGGCAAATGCCCGGGCCAGATGTTCTTCCCGTCCACGGCTGCGCGGATTATAGAAACAGATGACAAAATCGGCTTCTGCCGCCGCCTTCACCCGTTTTTCGATCAATTCCCACGGCGTCAGCAGATCACTCAGGCTGATATGACAAAAGTCATGCATTAACGGCGCCCCCAGCAAAGCAGCACAGGCGGTACTTGCCGTCACTCCCGCCACCAGCCTGACTTCTACATTACGTTTTTGCTGGCTGACCAGTTCCAGAATCAGACCGGCCATGCCATAAATACCCGCGTCACCACTGCAAACCACCGCCACATTTTTACCCTGTTCTGCCAGCTCAATCGCTGTCTGACAACGTTCTATCTCCTTACACATGCCAGTTTTAATAATTTCTTTGTCGCCAACCAACGGTTTCACTAAATGGGTGTAGGTTTTATAACCCACCACGATATCAGCGGCTTTCAGTGCTGTTATCGCTTCCTGCGTCATCATGGCTTCGCTACCGGGACCAATTCCAATAACAGTTAACATGGACTCAATACTCCTAATGTGATGGTGACACCTTGCTCTCGCAGAGTATGGCCAACTAAGTGCCCTTTACTCATTAACCAAGCTACAGGCTGGGAGACACTGCCGATGCCTACCGTTTTCCGGACAAATTCAGACGTGGGAAATACTTGCTCATAGCGGGAAAGCTGATTAACAGAAAAAGTTTGAAAGGGAATTTGATGCTGCTGACTTAATTGGATTAATGCTGGCTCGTTTTTTTTCAATTCAATACTGCCGATGGCTTTCAGTGCCAGTGGTTCAAGGTTGAGTTCTAACAGATGGCGTTCTAAGAGTTCGGCGCATTGCTCAGGTTCTACCCCTCGCCGGCAACCTATTCCTGCCACAATACGGCGAGGAATTAATTTAAATACAGGGATTGCCAGCATTATATTAGTTCGTTCATAACTGACATATACCAAAGCATCCAGCTCAGGGCGCTCTTCAAGAGAATCAACGGGAATAAACCCACGTATATCGTAACGATTTTTTTCATCACTCAAATCAGGGTGAAACCAAATTCCAACCCGTTTACCATTAACCAGCATTTGATTAACGGTTTTAACGCTCTCCCGGAAATTATCCATCTTTCCATCTAATTGTTGGGATAAGAGATCCAGCGCCGCGACCTGATTGACATCCGTTGCTGTCGTAATGACAGCCTGACCATCAAGGATATCGGCAATCTGCTGTGCCAATTTATTGGCGCCTCCCATATGCCCTGACAATAAACTGATAGCAAACTGCCCTTTTTCATCCAGCACAATAACCGCCGGATCAGTCATTTTATCCCGGAGTAAAGGCGCAATAACCCGAATGGCGATCCCCGTTGCACCAACCATGATCAGGGCACTATACCGTGTGAATACTTTGCGTACCGTATTGGAAAAACTACCGTCAAATGTGAAAAATCCACTTTCCACCAGCTCAGGGGAAGTAAAGCAATCTATCGCTAAATAGGACTGCAAACGACGAGCCAGTGCGATGCCTCCCGCTGTCAGACAAAACAAGGCATATTTGTTATCAGGAGTGACTGCATGAAGTGACATTGTCACTTCATCTGTTATTGTGTCAGCAATCATTATGTCAGGCGCTACGGTATTCATGGCTGAACCTCGCATCGTACAGTTTTGAATAGTGGTACTCTTGCCCAAGAAAAGCACCCACCAGAATCAGAGCCGTTTTACGAATACCGGCACTGCGTACCTGTTCAGTAATGGTTTCCAGTGTTCCCCGCACAATCTGTGAATCAGGCCACGTTGCCTTATAAACCACAGCAACCGGTGTTCCCTGTTCATAACCGCCCTGAATTAACCGAGCAACAACCTCCCTGATGTTCTGTACCGAAAGGAAAATCGCCATTGAGGTTTGATGAGCGGCAAAGGCTTCCAGTGTCTCCTGCGGGGGCATGGGTGTTCTGCCTTCCATACGGGTAATAATTAAACTTTGGGCAACTTCGGGGACCGTGTACTCCACCCCTAATTGCGCGGCCGCGCCAAGAAATGAACTCACGCCGGGAACAGAGATAAAACTGATCCCGTGGTTTTTCAGCTCCTCCGCCTGTTCACGAATAGAACCAAACAGCGATAAATCTCCCGTTTGCAGACGAACCACCAATTTTTTCCCTTTCACGCCATTCACCATTAATTCGGTGATCTCTGATAACGTTAATCCGGCACTGTCATGGCATTCAGCATCGGGCCGGCAATAACTCAACAGTTCGTGATTAATCAGTGAACCGGCATAAATCACTATCTGAGCCTGACGTAATAATTGATATCCCTTTAGGGTAATCAGACTCTTATCTCCCGGCCCGGCACCAACAAACCAGACTTTTTCGGTGTCAAAGCTGACGTTATCCATTTTGTACCTCCTGATCAGAACTCTTCAGGCAGGACAATAGATAAGTCGGATTGTTAGGCTTGAAATAATGCCCCTGTCCTAATGCTGTCAGTTCCCCCACCTGAATTTCACGCCCGTCCAACTCAGCTACAGAACACGCTCCCAAATAGGATAATGCCTGTGTAAAGTTTTCTAACAGAATGAAAGTCATGACCAAACGCCCGCCTGAATTCAGATTGAGCAACGCCCAATCAATAATTTCGGTCAGATGCCCACCCGTTCCGCCAATGAAAATAGCATCTGCACTGATTTCCAGTGGCACAGGGGCTATCCCCGATTTAATACGAACCTGATGGCAGGAAAAATGCTGAACATTTTCAACCAGTAGCCGTAGTGCATCTTCTTTGCGCTCAATGGCGATAATATCCAGTGCGGGATAACGCAGTGCTGCTTCAATACTGACGCTGCCAGTACCTGCACCGACATCAATAAAATGGCGGGCGTTTTCCAGTTGCAAACGTTCCAGTGCCAGCGCTCTAACCACTTCTTTGGTCATTGGAATGCGATGACCACGCAAAAACAGTTCATCTTTCATCGAAATCACCATTCAGGATAATCACGACATTCAGACCATAATGAATGTCGCCACGTTGCTCGATCTGCTCTGCGGTCAGGCAACGAATGTGTTCATGTTTGTGGGATAAATTTTCACCAATCACCATGCAACGCTGTTGCCCTCGCGCCAGAATTTCCTGTGCGATCTGGTAAGGGCCAATAATGTTATCCGTCACCATGGCGATCTTTTCGTGTTGGAGTAACCAGTCAAAATCTGGCTTGCGACCATGACTGCTGGTGAGATAAATGTCATTCATATCCAGCAACATTTGCGCGCACAAATACTGGACTGAACTGATACCGGGAATAATGCGGATATTTTTTCTACCATTATGCTGGTCATCAGCATTTGGTTTTTTTATAAAAGATAGCTTTGAAAAATGCTGGCTAATCCGTTTACCGATGCCATAGAAAAGCGGATCACCTGAAGCCAGTACAACAACTTTCCGATGCTGATTCTGTTCCAGCCACTGCATTAACGTATCCATATCAGCATTTATAGGATGGGTTTCACCATCGAAGTAAGGAAATTCGGCAAGATGGCGTTTTCCTCCAACCAGTACATCGGCCTGACTGATAACATCCAACGCAGACAGTGTCTGATTTTCTAAAGCACCCGGGCCAACGCCCACAACTGTGATCATCGGCCGCCCTCCATAAAATCCCGCACTATCTGGTCTACAGACCGGTTACAACCTAATACCTGATTATCAAAGGAGAATAAAATGGCGTCACACTGTGGCTTACTCTTGGCGAAACGCAGCATTTGGTCGATACGCCAACATATTTTCTGCGCTATCTGCTGATACACTCCCTGCCAGCCCTGTCCAGCAATCAATTCAATGGCTGCTTCAGTGGTGTCACACTGATCCACCGCCTGAATCAGTTCGAAAGGAGCGCCCATTAAGGCCAGATTGGCAATCAGCGTCTCCATACGTCCATCGGCAATATGGCTGTGAGTATGAAAAATACCCGCGGCAATTTTCACTAATTTGCCGACATGCCCGACCAGTACGATATGGCGGAATTCCAAACGTACGGCTTCCTGTAACATGTAACCGACAAAGTTACTCATGGTGACGACATAGCTGGCATCAATGCCCAACTGCTGGCTGACAAAACGTTCCCCATGATTACCCGGCACAAAAATAATGCGATCCAGCCCACTGGCACGTTTCGTTTCTAACTCCAGCGCCAGTGAGCGTTTCCAGCTCTCTTCTGACATCGGAGTTACAATGCCTGTTGTACCGATAATCGAAATTCCGCCTTTAATCCCCAATCGGTCGTTATAAGTTTGCTTCGCTCGCTCCTCACCTTCAGGTGCAAAAATGATGATATCTGCCCCCCGATTCGGACCGATTACCTCCCGTACCGTCTCTTCTATGGTCTGACGCGGGGTTTTATTGATTGCCGCCCAGCCTATAGGCAACCCGACTCCCACCCGCGTTACCCTGCCAATACCGTCACCGCCATCCAGTGTGATAACACCGCTGTCGTTCAGGGATACCCGGGCAAAAATCAGCATCCCATGAGTTGCGTCTACGTCATCACCACCATCTTTGCGGATAGCCGCGACAGCTTGATCGCCTTCAATCAAGGGTTGTTCAATATTCAAAGCCAGAGTGATGCCGGAAGGTGTGACAATTGAAACCTGATGGATAATCTGCTGACGCAGGATCATTAACGCAGCCACCTTTGCCGCAGCGGTCGCACAAGAGCCGGTAGTATAGCCTTTACGATACTGCTTTCCTCTGTGCCAGACTGTACCGAGTTCAATGAGATCATTCATAGTTTACCTCTGGCATCCGGTACAGAATCGCGTTAATTATCGCAGCCGCAATATTACTGCCTCCTTTACGGCCTTTTGCTGCAATACAGCTTATTCCGCTATGGATCAGGGCATTTTTTGATTCTTCTGCCCCAACAAACCCAACCGGTACACCGACGACAGCAATGGGGGCAATTTGATGTTCCATTAAACGAAACAAGGCTGTCGGAGCATTGCCAAAGATAAAAATCTTCTCTCCCGGTTCTTGCAGAGCCAGATCGACAGCCGCCATCGAACGCGTAATTTGCTGCGCTTTTGCCATGTGAATAGTACGGCAATCACTGACATAGCAACGGCATTTGCTTCCATACTGAGCCAGACGGGTTTTATTGATGCCAGACAGCGCCATAGTTGTATCGGTGTATAGGGTACAGCCACGCAATATGCCGTTACGAATAAGCTGAAAAACATCAGGGGAAAAGTAGAGAAGATGAAGCCAGTCAAAATCAGCAGTGGTATGAATGACCCGTTTGATGACCGCTTCCTGCTCCTCATCGGCAAAGTGAAAATCAGGATATGATTCGGAAATAATCCGGCTGATGATATCGAAACTATTTTTTTCAATCTGTTGAGGCTGTCGGATGTAATCACTCATGTTGTTCCCTCCTTATATCATCACGCTGAACAGGCTATACAGCAGGGCAAAAAGCAAAAGCGCCATGACTGATGCTACTTGCATTATTCGAACAGACTGAGGTATATCGTCTGGTGTGACTTCGCGCTTTTCATCACCAATCCACGGCTTTTCCACCCGCTGGTTAAAGTAGACATTCGGCCCACCCAAGCGGATACCTAATGCTCCTGCCATCGTTGCCTCTGACCAGCCGCTATTCGGGCTGCTGTGCTGGTAGCGGTCACGCCAGCCAATACGCAATGCCTGCCGAAAATCCAGTCCCTGCCATTTTGCGGCCATTGCCAAGAGAAGCCATCCAAGACGCGCAGGTAACCAATTCGCGACATCATCCATACGGGCTGAAAACATTCCTATTGCCTGATAACGAGGAATTTTATATCCCACCATTGAATCAAGGGTATTGATTGCCTTATAAGCCATAGCCAGTGGAGCGCCGCCAAGCATTAAGAAAAATAAAGGAGCAATCACGCCATCCACGCTATTTTCAGCTACGGTTTCAATCACAGCGCAGCTGATTTGTGGTGGTTGTAATTGAGAAGTGTCACGGCCAACAATTTTGGCAAGCTCCTGACGGCTGATATCCAAATTATTGTGATCTGTAGCTTCCTTGCACAATGCCTGATAAACAGTATTTGCTGCATCGCTCAGGCTACGTCCTGCCAGCATGGTATAGATCAGCCAGATTTCCGCTACACATCCCAGCCAGAACATCAGCCCATAGGCCAGTTGCAAAAACCAATAGCTCGCCAGCCAAGTAATCCCCACAACGACAAGCCATAGCAGCACACCACCCCATTTCAGACTGGCTTCGGTCTGACAAACCCGACGAATAAATTGCTCAGACCGGCTGATAAGCTGCCCTATCCAGCGTACGGGATGAGGCCAATGAAGAGGATCACCCAATTTCATATCCAGAATAAAAGCAGAGAACCACAATAAGACGGTCATAACAGCCTCCGGGCCAGCATTAACCAGCGATGGAGCAAATGAGGCCGTTGGGCAAAATGGATATGCAGATAACCCGCCAGTGTATTGCCATTCAGGTAACTGCCCTGCCAGCTTTTCTGGATTTTCTCTGAGGCTTCTTTGGTATTTGTTTTCTTAATACATTGAAAAACCGCAGGCTGAGTCGTAATAAAATCTGAGTAATGAAACTCATGCCCACGCAATGTTTCTCCCTTCGCAATTAAAGGCGTATCGCACATTGCCGTGGCTTCGCAGTAACCAAAGCGTTTCAGGTGATCATCCATCCGGCTTTCACCAGAAATCAGCCCCACCATGCTATGCCGTACACCATCCGTATCAATCAGGGCATCACCGAGGTACATCAACCCCCCGCATTCTGCATAAATGGGAATACCTTTCTGGTGTGCCTGACGTAATGCTATATGCATGGCGTAGTTGGTAGCTAAAGTGCTGGCATAAATTTCAGGATACCCTCCCCCCAGATAAACCATCTGACATTCAGGAAGTTGGTGATCATGCAGAGGACTGAAACGTTTGATTGATACACCGGCCTTTTCCAATAACAACAGGTTATCCGGGTAATAAAAGTGAAATGCTTCGTCTTCCGCCAGTGCCAGCGTTAAACCCCGCCCTAGAGTAGGATCAACCAAAGAACCTATATCGCCTTTTGGCAGCGAAGATAGCCGGGTTAAATCCAGCAACTTATCCAAATCTATTGAGTCTGCAACCTGCTGAGCAAGACGGGACCAGCGTTCAGCATGTTGATCTCGCTGTTCTTGCGCTGGAAGCAAACCTAAATGACGGGAAGGCAGTGTCACTTCAGGCATAACGGGAAGCCGCCCCAAAACAGGAATACCGCAGTAATTTTCAATTGCCTGTTTTAAAAGCTGAAAATGACTATCCCGATTAACGCGATTAATCAGTACACCTGCAATATTCACTGCCGGATCAAATAGCTGAAATCCCATCACTGTTGCAGCAATCGAGGTGGAAACAGCCTTACCATCCACCACCAAAATTACCGGACAACCCAATTGCTTTGCCATCGCTGCACTGCTGCAATAGTCAGGATCTGTACCATAACCATCATACAGCCCCATCACGCCTTCAATGACGGCAACATCGTAATCAACTATAGCTTCGTTAAATAAACCATTCAGGATAGGTTCCGGGAGCATAAAAGCATCAAGATTCCGTGAAGCAACTCCCGTTACTGCACAATGCCATCCACCATCCAGATAATCAGGCCCGATTTTGAACGGTTGTACCCGTAGTTCTCGGTTTATCAAGGATCGCATAATGCCCAACGTTACCGTCGTTTTACCACATCCGCTGCCTGTACCTGCGATGATAAAAGCATATTTCTGTTGCATGTGCTTACCCCAAAACATATAAATTCTGATTTGATATTAAAATCAGATTTAGTTTTTAAGACTTTCTTAGTTTTAATCTTGTATTAGTAATAGGATGTTAAATTCATGCATTCCTAATCATTGACATATATCAAACAAAATGACTTTTAATTAACCCGCCATATAACAATTAATATTCCACTGATAATATTAATGACAACCTCTAATAATTATTTATAGTGAGATAAAATGAAAAATGACACATAACAACAATGAGGTGGCAATAACAACCAGTAGTGCATTGATATTTTTAGTTTAAAAATGAATATCGTTTATCTTTAATTAAATTAACTTCACATAAAACACTTTAATTTAAAACGATAACATCTAATCTGAAAAATATTCATCATCAAAAAATACAAAAATTGATTTGAATCAATTTCAATTGTTCAGCATTGCAGTAATAATTATCAACATATTTATATTGTGTATAGTAAAAACCCTGAGATAAAGAAAAATATAATTTCATTATATTTTACATCCATAGAGGTCATCTCATGAATAAAGGATGTGTATGGTTAGTCGGTGCAGGTCCCGGCGATGTGGGTTTAATTACAATCAAGGGATTACATTGCATTCAATCTGCTGATGTCATTGTTCATGATCGTCTCGTTAATCCTGAACTTATTGCTCAAATACCCGATCACTGTGAAATTATTAATGTCGGTAAAGAACATGATTATCACCCTATTCCACAAGAAGCGATTAACGAAATTCTGGTAAAACATGCTCTGGACGGAAAACGAGTCGTGCGCTTAAAAGGCGGCGATCCTTATGTTTTCGGTCGTGGGGGAGAAGAAGCAGAAATTCTGGCGCAATATGGTATTAAATTTGAAATTGTTCCGGGGATCAGTTCCTCAATTGGCGGATTAGCCTATGCAGGGATCCCGGTCACTCACCGCGATTACGCATCGGGTTTTCATATTGTGACCGGACACACTTCCCAGGAAAATACACAACAGAACTGGAGAATACTCGCTCAACTGGAAGGTACTCTGATCATTTTGATGGGAATGACCCGCCTGACAGATATCTGTCAGCAATTAGTTCAGCATGGAAAACCCGTGACAACGCCAGCGGCAGTCGTTATGTATGCCAGCCATCCGAAGCAGGAGAGCGTTATCGGCACACTGGAAACACTGGCAGCAAAGGCAGAAGAAAAGGAACTGCATGCACCTGCTCTGATTGTGATCGGTGATGTGGTTAATTTAAGTGAAATGCTAGCCTTCTCTCCCTCTTATCTGAATCTTTCTTCGCTTTGCCCTACACTGGAAGGTTCTATTGACGGAGTAATACCATGAGTGAACATGGCGGCAATATTATCGGCATTTCTCAACAATATGGTCTTTCAGCCGATGCACTCATTGATTTCAGTGCCAATATTAACCCGCTAGGCCCGCCGGAAAGCGTTAAGACGTTGATAAAGAATAGTCTGGCCGATATTGAAAAATATCCCGATGTGGAATATCGCTATTTACATCAGGTAATTGCAAAAGCGCATAAATGTGATGAGACAAAGGTCATTGCAGGTAACGGTGCGACAGAGCTGATTTATGCCATTGTCCGTTATCTTAAACCCAAACGCGCTCTACTTCTTACTCCGGGGTTTGCCGAATATCGACGGGCTTTGCAGCAAATCGGAACAAAAATCATCGACTATCCATTAACAGAAGAAACCGGATTTCAGCCTGATTTACGTCTACTGGATATGCTTGCTGCGATTAAACCCGATTGTTTGTTTATTGCTACGCCGAATAATCCCACTGGGTTAATGCCGGATAATCAAGTCATACAGGCGCTGGTGGAATATTGCGAGAAAAATGGAATTTCGCTGATTGTCGATGAATCCTTTATTGATTTTTTACCTGATAACCGAGGATTGACCCCTCAAATTTCGACCACAAAACATCTCTATATATTGCGTTCAATGACAAAATTTTTTGCTATTCCCGGGCTACGCTTAGGTTATTTAATCAGCGGAAATACAACTGTTATTGCAGAGATGAAAAACAGACGTGAGCCGTGGTCAATTAACGCTTTTGCCGCAAAAGTCGGTGAAATTTTATTTGAGGAGCATGACTATATTGCTGCTACACATCAATGGCTTAAATCACAGCAACATTATTTATGGAACCAACTTTCAGCCTTTTCTGAACTGACAATCTGGCCGCCATCAGCCAATTTTTTGTTTTTTCGTTGTGAGCGACCTGAGATTGATCTGTGGCATGCCTTACTGAAACATCAGTTGCTAATCCGCCATTGTAAAAATTATGCCGGACTAGATAACCGTTACTATCGAATAGCCGTACTCAGTGAGTGGGAAAATCAGCGCTTAATTACAGCCATGCAAAAAATCTTTTCTTATAGCTAAACACGGAGCGCTTCAATAAGGTGATAAGTGATAAAGGCCTCTTTGCTACGGCAATATTTATCACTATCATTATTGCAAACTTTAACTATTTGCTTTTTAAGCTCTCCATATTTTTTCGCAATATTAGAGTGTTGCTTTAAATAATCACGAAAAGCCAAATGATCTACAATACGTGGATTACCGACCTCAAAAGCATGTATGTGGTGAGTCCGATTATCGTCCCCTTTCTGGAAATATCGCCTTCCTGCGATACCATTTTCCCCTTTCGCTTTATAACCATGATGAAACATAATATCTGAATAACTGTCCAGTAAGTTAATATCATTCACTTCAACTAAAATATCGATAATTGGTTTTGCAGCAAGATGTTCAACACTAGTACTACCTATATGATGAATCTTAGATATATTTTTGTTCAATATATCAAGTAACAATTCAGCTTCTTTTTGGTACAGAACAGGCCACTGAGGATTGTAATCAACGACTTCAAGTATTCTTTTGCTCATATGTATCTCATCAGTACAAAGGTATTATTGAGTAATAATAATACATTTATAGTAAGAATTTACCACGCAATCCTATCAGATTTCCGAACGGATCTTCTAATTGGCACATTCCTAAATTATTTTCAATTTTCATCGGTCCCCTATATAGTTTCGCACCTATTTCTTCGAAGTTATGAATAGCTGATTTAAGACAAGGGACTGACCAATACAGAACAGTACCATTTTTTCCAGCATAAACTTTTTCATCTGCCTGAACTATTTCTAGAATAAAATTTCTTATTTTTAATATAGTAAAGTTAAATTCTTTCAAATAAATACTTTCTGCTTCTGGAAATGCCTGTTTATACCATTCCAAACCCTGACTAACATCAGGTACAGGGATCAGAAGCGTAGCTGGTTTTATCATGAATATGCTCTCCTTGATAAAATTATCAGATAATTAAAACCGTACTCAACGTAACATCATACTCAGTTGAAAACTCCGAATACTTTATTTTTCTTTTTTTAAAAACAAAACATTTGCAAAAATTTTCTGGTGTATGAATAATTTGAAAACTTTTTTGTTATGGACGATAAACAATGAAAACATTTTTAAAAGTTGGTGTATTAAGTAGCGCAGCATTACTTCTTGCAGCCTGTGATGCCTTAGATCCTGAAAGCAATAAAAACAAATTCTATTATAGCAACCCAACAAACAGCACTATCACATTTAAAATTGACGATAAGGATTACACCATCGAACCGGGGATCAGCGGAAGTGTAAAACTGTCACCGGGAGTACATTATCTTGATAATAATAAAGGTAATAAATCTACCTTTATGGTACTGGAGCACAATAATGGCGGCATTCTCAATCCGAACAATTATATGTATTACACCTTATCAGAAGTATATGCGTTAAAGGGTCAGGCTGATCGTTTCATGCCTGCAGAATATGAGGTTACTATTAACGGACATGAGCTTGAAATGCCATTACGAAGTAGTAACGCAGCAGTTATTGATGGCAATATCTTTAACTGCCAATTTCCTTTAGGCAAACCATTCCCAGAAGAAATTAATCTTTATGATAAAAAATCGCAGGGAAAAATAACCTCAAAATGTTTTGATAAACCAGAGTTATTGCAATACTTTTTAACAGAATACGATGAAAAGTTCACTCCTGAGACCAAAGCTGATGAAAACAACGATACTGTGAATACGGTATTTGATTACACTGTACCTACACCGCAATTTAAACACGCTGATGTGCAGAAAGAAGCAGAAAAATTGGTTTCATTATTAAATCAGATTAAATCTTCCGACAATCCGAATATTTACGATAAACTCTGGGAAGAAATTAACCAAGTAACCATTGATTTATCTACAATATATGGCAAATATTCTGCAAATGATACTGTAGAAGAAAATAAATATTATGGTGGGTTTTTTAACCAAATCAATCAGCTACAGAGATTTGGGCTATTCATTAAATAGTTCAAGCCATTAAAATTAAGGGCCAGCGTCCCTGCTGCAAGTGGCAGGGAATTAATATTGTATTCCCATGATTTTCTGCAACCCATAAAATAACTCATTATGGTTAATTATCGAAATGACTCCCATTGTTTTATGAAGATGAAAAATCAGTAAATCAAATCAATATCATATGGTTACATTAATCAATGGGATCTGAACACCCTTCCTTTGTTCATCACAACTAAAGAACTTATTAAATTCTTTCTTGACTAAAGATAAATAACTTTCTCTAATTAATAGTTAAATAGGAAAATTAGTTAATAATCGGTAAAAGGGGACGACTATGATTGTTTTTGTGACTGGAGCAACAGCTGGTTTTGGTGAAGCAATTGCACGAAAATTTATTGAACATGGTTCCATCGTTATTGCTACCGGGCGTCGTAAAGAACGTCTGGATAAATTAAGGGAAGAATTAGGTGAAAAATTTTATCCTATACAACTGGATGTGAAAGATCGTGCTGCAATAGAGAAAGTGATGCAGGATTTGCCTGATAACTTACGTAATATCGATATTCTCGTGAATAATGCAGGTCTGGCATTAGGGCTGGAGCCCGCTCATCAGGCTAACCTTGATGATTGGGAAACGATGATTGATACCAATACAAAAGGCTTAGTGAATATGACCCGCGCCTTATTACCTAACATGGTAAAAATGAATCATGGTCATATTATTAATATTGGTTCAGTTGCAGCAAGCTGGCCATATGCCGGCGGTAACGTTTACGGTGCTACCAAAGCATTTGTAAAACAGTTCAGCCTGGGTCTTCGTGCTGATTTACAAGGGAAGAAAGTTCGGGTTACAGATATTGAACCGGGTTTGGTCGGAGGAACGGAGTTTTCTCAGGTTCGCTTTAAAGGTGATGGTGAAAAAGTGAATAAAACCTATGAAGGCGCAGATGCACTGACTGCGGATGATATTGCAGAAGCTGTATTCTGGGTTGCTAACCTGCCAGGTCGCGTCAATATTAATACATTAGAAATGATGCCTGTTTGCCAGACATTTGCAGGCCTGACTATACATAGAGCTTAAAAATTTAATCTGTTGATCAATGGGTAATGGTATAGGTGTTATTTTATACCCGAAATAATAAGGCGGCTCTTTAAAAGAGGTTTCAATTATTTCGGGTATCATTCAATGAATACTTTGTGAGAGAGGTTAAAGCATGAATGTTCATAATTCCTTAATATCTAAGTATTTCCCTGCCATTGCCCTTCTTTTACTACTATTTTGGCAAACTCCTGCGCTATCCAGATCTAATCCTTGCATATCAGATAACTGCGTCATTATTAATGGCGGTGGTGAGAATTCTATGACCAGAGAGACCGCCAGACAGGATAGAGAAGAGTGGAACGCACAACGTGATTTGCGTAATAAAATTAATAAACGCAAAGAAAAGAGATTTGAAGAATATGAGAATGACATTGACAATGAGGATGCTTGTTTGAAAAACTTCAACCTGAATGCTTATTGGGAACCAAAAACAAAGCGCTGTCTGGATGTGAATACAGGTCGCCCTATTAATCCTAAATAGGCTATACCCATACCAATAAAACAAGGAGATAAGGTGAAAAAATTCTTACTAGCCGGGGCTATTTTAATGACTGCAGCTACATCTTTTGTAACTCAGGCATCACAAGATCAAAATCCGCAATCCAATGTAGTGACAAATAAAGTTGTAACATGTGATGTTCTAAAAGAGCAAATAGCGCAGAAAATTATTAACAACGGCGTTAAACAAGCAAACTTTAAGCTTGAAGTTATCGATAATGATCAAGTGGTTAACAGTGATGAGAAAGTCGTTGGAAGCTGTAACCGCGGCAAACAGAAAATTATTTATACCCGACTTCTTCACACTAATGACGAAAACCAGTCCACTCACTAATCTATCGCCACAAGTAATGACATCACAAGAAGGGAGTGAGCACAGCAGCACTCCCTTCTTGTATTCACAGATAATCAAACGTCGATATGACGGTGCTATCCAGATAATGGGATAATTCCCGCTCTTCTGGCCTTAATAGATAAGGAATTTCACCCAGTTGAGGGGCTGGTATGTGACAACGTAACCTTTCCAGTACTTCAGCGTAATGTGCTAAACCGGGATTGATGCGATTAGCTATCCAACCAAGCAATGGCACACCATCACTGATAATGGATTGTGCAGTCAAAATGGCATGATTAACACACCCGGCTTGAATACCGACAACCAAAATTACGGGTAGTTTTTCTTTCACAACCCAATCAGAATAGAAAGAATTATCTTGTAATAACGCTCGCCAGCCACCATTTCCGTCAACAATCACACGATCTGCCTTATGACTCAGCTTATTAAGACAGTCAGTCATTTGAGCAAAATCAACCGAAGTTCCTTCCCCTGTTATAGGTTCATACCCTACAGCAATTTCCTTTTCATGATTAAACAATTGCAGTAATGCGCGGGTAACAACCGTTTTACCGATGTTGGTATCCGTGCCTGTAACAAATAAGCGCGTTAACATAAATTTATTTCCGTAATAACCGATTAGACTGGTTACTCTTTGCTGTAACTAGAGAACTGAGTTGAAGTTTAGGTGAAGTGTTTGAGATAGGGATTGCGTTAGCTCAATGTTTTGCCTGATGTGCGCTATCCCTGCATAATTTCGAGCAGTAAATGACCACTGTACAAGGATTGCTTGATCAATGATGCGGCTGGTAAGGTTCCTGAATTAGCAAATGCGGTCGCTGCTAGATTGACTCTTTGGCTGTATCCGGGAAGTGAAAGCTGCGTTATTTTCTGTTGAATGACAGGATAAAGAATATGTTTCGCCTTGTTTAGCGGTGAACCAATCAATATCTTATCGGGATTGAAGATATTGACCATAATCGCCATGATGTGCCCTATTCTTTCCCCTACACCCCGGATAATCTCTGTTGCCAGAGGATCACCCTGATTAGCTGCCAGACAAAGCAATTCCACTGTCAGAGGCGTTGCCGGAGATATTAATGAATCGGGGTATTGGCTGGCTAGTTCTCGTGCTTTCAGCAAAATATTTTTAATGCCGACAACGGTTTCCAGACAGCCCGTATTGCCACAATAGCAACGCTCGCCATCAGGTTCGACCTGAGTATGCCCAATTTCAACAACACTCTGATTTCCTGCATGAAGCATTTTCCCGGCGATCATAATGCCAACACCAACGTTATCATCAATAACAATCTGAATAATGTTCTGGCATCCCTTCCCTGCACCATATAAAGATTCAGCTATTGTCCATGCGGTAATACCATGCTGCAAAAAAACCGGCACGCCGATACGTCGGTATAAAAATGTGCTGAGAGGAAGATTCTGGATACTGTAATGCGGTGAGTTATGAATAATTCCATTAATCGGGTCAACAATCCCGTTTGTGGTCACACTGATAGCCGTTAAACGTTCAAGGTGGGATTGATGCCGGGAAAAAAAATTATCGATCAGCTCAGCAAGACAATTCAAAAAAGACTGGTTTTCAGAAGCAGATAAGGATAACTCTTCTTCAACAATAAGGTTATTGCTCAAATCCCTAAGCCCCAATACAGTACTATCTTTATCAATCCGTATACATAAGAATTGCCATCCTTTGCTGTCGGTTTTTAACCCGATTGCCGGACGCCCACGAAACCCTAGATCAGGAAATTCAACTTCTTTCACTAAGTGAGCATCGAACAGTTCTCGGGTAATTTTTGTAATACTGGCAGGTGCTAACTGAGATTTTTTAGAAAGTGCAATACGTGAAATAGGCCCATATTGATCTATCAAACCGTAAACCAAACCAAGATTAATCTGTTTGATTTGGTCAACATGGCTTGGTTGTACGTCTATACTCACTGAGCCTCCCGCTATTTAATTTACACCTCTAAATAATTAGTAATGATTATGTCGTTGTTTAAATTTGAAGATATCCGTTTAGAACAAAAATGTGATCTTTCACACGAATTTCTCGTGATTGTTACGTTTGTTTAACCACTCTCTGTCAACTGTAGATATTTGAGAGCAATAGATCAGTTAACCTCTCTACTGCCGGATTGTTCTGCCGTTTTTTATGGTTAACCAGCCAAACTTCAGAGTGAACCGACGTATGAGCTAACGGAATATATTGCACCCCATCGATTTTCATCCGTATAAATGATTCCGTAACAATACTAATTCCCAAACCAGCGGCAACAAGGCCAAGTATAGTCATCGCTTCACCCGCTTCTTGTGAAATCATCGGAGATACTCCGGCACTGATAAACAATGCAATAATTTCATCATATAAAGCCGTTCCCACATCTCGTTCAAAAAACACCAAAGGGTATTTAGATAGCACTTTTATTGTGATCCCTTCGTTTACACGCTCTAGTAAAGGATGGCCATCGTACACAGCGAGCATAAAACGTTCACGAAACAATAGCCGGTGCTGCAAATTATCAGGTAATAACGTATTACGCATGATCCCGATATCAATCCGACCAGTCTGCAATGGAGCAATCTGAGTTTTGGTGTTCATCTGATGCATATGAACCGATACATCAGGGTAACGCTCCCGAAACTGACGTAAACTAAGCGCCACTTTATGCATAAAAGGTGTGGTGGATGTGAAACCGATTGATATTTCGCCTAATTCACCCTGCTGCATTCTGGCTGCTTTAGTTGCCGCAGCATCAACTTGAGATAATATCTGATAGGCCTCTTTGAGGAACATATGACCCGCAGGTGTAAGGGTAACAGTACGATTATTACGTGCCAGCAATTTAGCTTTAATATTTGCTTCAAGAGACTGGATCTGCTGGCTTAATGGAGGCTGTGAAATGTTCAGTCGTTCTGCTGCTCGCCCAAAATGCAGTTCTTCTGCAACCGCAATAAAATAACGTAAGTGCCTTAATTCAATATTAATATTCATCATCTTCCGTCAATTGATATGTTTAAAATATCATTTATTATTATTAATATATTAGACAAAATATTGACAACTTCCTACCCTTATCCCGGAACCTTTTTATGAAACAAAACATTAACGTTTTTTTAGCCTCTTAGTATAAATCCTGAATGAAGGGATTTTAAGGAAGTAGAATGGGTACAATCTCTGATATCAGTAGAAATTCAGTAAACGCTGATGTTACACGAGATACTGAAAAAGAAGTTCGTTATAGGGAACATAGTGGCTACATACAGAGCAGCGACCCTGCCTACCTACGTGTTACTTTGTCATTTTTTGCGGTCGGGTTGGCAACTTTTGCCCTGCTTTACTTTATCCAACCTATATTACCTATCTTATCGAAAGAGTTTTCAGTTTCACCGGCTAATAGCAGCTTAGCTCTCTCATTATCTACTGGCATGTTATCACTGGGATTATTGATCACTGGCCCTCTGTCTGATGCAATTGGTCGTAAAAATGTGATAGTTATCTCTCTGATTTTCGCTTCCTTACTTACACTTTTAAGTAGTATGACTACCAGTTGGTATGGTTTTTTAATTATTCGGGCTTTGGTAGGTTTGTCTTTAAGCGGCGTAGCGGCCGTTGCAATGACTTATTTAAGTGAAGAAATTCATCCGAGTTGTGCAGCCTTATCGATTGGACTGTATATCAGTGGAAATTCATTTGGTGGAATGAGTGGGCGATTAGTAACCGGTGTAATGACAGATTATTATTCCTGGCATCTCGCTGTCATTTTATTAGGTTCATTTTCACTTATTGCCGCTATCGTATTTTGGGTGATGCTTCCTTCCTCCCAACATTTTAAATCCAGTTCTCTCAAGCCTAAGACGTTATTTATTAATCTGAAATTACATTTCCGCGATCAGGGATTGCCCCTTTTATTCGCCGAAGCTTTCTTATTGATGGGAAGCTTTATCACAATGTTTAACTATATTGGTTATCGGTTATTAGATGCTCCCTATCATTTGAGCCAGACAGTAGTCGGATTATTATCCGTTGTTTATCTGACAGGTGTTTACAGTGCAACAAAAGCTGGTTCATTACTGAGTAAGCATGGACGAGGAAAGGTTTTACTCATTGCGATCAGTATGATGCTGATTGGTAATTTAATCATGGTTTTTTCCTCTCTCTGGGCTTTGTTCCTTGGTATGACAATTTTGACAATGGGCTTCTTTGCCGCTCATACCGTAGCCAGTGGATGGATAGGCGCAAGAACTAAACGAGCCAAAGCACAGGCCTCATCACTTTATCTGTTCTGTTATTATGCGGGTTCGAGTATATCAGGAACATTAGGTGGAATATTTTGGTTTTACTATCAATGGAACGGTGTTGCTATTTTTATTTCACTATTAACAATCATAGCTTTTTATATAGGAATTAAGCTCAATAAATTATCAGCATAACAAAACATATCCAATGGATTTTGAGAGGCAGAACCCTCTCAAAATCCAGAGAAATATAGATAATCATATATTATAAAAACGATTATTGTTAAGTACAATCAATAAAAAATTGACTTAAAAAAGGCAGATATGATTATTAATAATATGATTCTGTTGGCAAAAAAATCACCTTTACTAAATAACCATCAATAATCTCAATATTTTTACTTTTTTTCAAAGAAGCTAATATGCGCTGAATACAACTGCGCGAAAGTGTACATCGCTGCTCTATATATTTAATAGCTGAGATATTTTCTCTGAATTCATCAGGTAACGTGATAAGACGGGATAATAGACTACATACTATATCTTTAGCGCCGTGACGGAATATACTCATATCTCTAGCATATAGGAAAGCCATTTTATATGAAATCACTCTCATCCACTCTCTGTAAAGGTCGTGTTTTTTTATTGCATTCAATGCACTAACACGAGGCAATTGATATATCTTACAATCAGGGCCAAGCTCGATAGAATAATAGGTTTCTGATCCAGAATAAAAAGATAACCCTAAGATATAAGGAGAAAAAACAGTCGAAATAATTAAATTATCTTCTACTCTGCGTATGTTTACATATCCCTGCACTAGTAAAAAAAACTTGGCAAATTCATTCTCAATTTTAATTAATGAACCTTGCGTTGGTAAATCGGATAAAATTTCTTCAGAGGAAGGTAATAATGCATCAATAATTTTATTAAAAGAATTCACTGGCTTAATTAATTTATTCATATCAAACCACCCCAGAATAACGCCCATAAAAAATAAAAATTTTTCTCATACGTTTTGAGAAATGAAAAGCGCTTTATCCAACCGATTTCAAAAAACTCTCCCAAGAGCGAAGTAATCGCACTGACACTGATAGCAAGCATCTATTTTTAGCTTTTATCATAATGTAGAAATAATTGGCAATAATCAATTTAAAAGATAATTTGCCATGAACTTCCCTAATTAGCTTTATTTTCTTCTGTTTTCGAAGGTTACACTGGATTTTTTGTGTTTTAATAAGTATGTTGTAACTAAAATTGAGGAAATCCACTAGAATACGAGTGTGAGCGTTCGAATATGAATAAATACCTTTCAATAGAGTCACTTACTTCTTGCTTTAAAAAACAGGAAAAAAAATTAGCTGAATTAGCTGAACTGTTGATGAAATATCCCCTTATTGATGCCCGGGTATTCCAATTACCGCAAATTGAAAAAGGCGATGAACATGATCAGATTACTGAAATTGAAGTCACTCCTCTACAAGGTGAAGATGCCCTTAACTTAGGTTTACGGTTTTATCAGAAGTTATTCATACATCATAATCATCCCAATATCAGCAGCAAATCCGCAAGCCGATTACCGGGAGCATTATGTTTTTCTGTCAGCCAGCAACAATATAAAGCGGCTATGAGTATTATTAATGATGTCAACGAGTTAAAAATAGAACTGGAAAATATAGTAACTAAGGAGTCAGGTGTCAGCAAAGAAGAGCGGTTTGAATTTGTTCATGATCATTTACGTGGTTTAATTACCTTAAATGCCTATCGAACGATTACCCCACTTGTAGATCCGGATACTATCAACTTTGGTTGGGCCAATAAAAACATCATTAATAAAGTGGCAAAGCAACAAATTCTGGAAAGGCTGGAAAAGAGTTATAATTCCGGTCGTGCAGTCCCCCCCTACTCCAGCGATCAGTGGACCGCGTTGGTCGCATTGGAAATCACCGATATTAAGAAGTTGCCTGATGATGTTGTTTTGAAAATTAAACGACCAGTAAAAGTACAGCCTATCGCACGTGTCTGGTACTCAGAAATACAAAAGCAGGTTCAATATGCCTGCCCTCTCCCCATCATCGCTTTTTATACAAAAGATAGTAACGTAACCCCAAAAGTAGGTTCACTGCCAAATTATAACGCCAATACAATAAAATACCGCCACAAACCCAAAGCTAAACCGCTTGAACTAGTAATCCCCCGTTTACATCTTTATCGGGAAATATAGGCAAAAAACCGGAGGAAATACCTCCGGTTCCACATCAGCCATTAATAGGCAAGAGTTACTTCATACTACCAACCATATCTTCCGGACGAACCCAAGCGTCAAATTCAGCTTCAGTCAGGTAACCCAACTGCATTGCTGATTGTTTCAGAGTCAGACCTTCTTTATGTGCTTTTTTAGCAATTTCTGCTGCCTTGTCATAGCCAATATGGGTATTCAGAGCAGTTACCAGCATCAGCGATTCATTCAGTAATTGAGTAATGCGATCACGATTAGGCTCAATTCCAATAGCACAATGCTCATTGAAGCTACGCATACCATCAGCCAACAGACGGACAGACTGCAAGAAGTTATGAATTACCATTGGACGGAATACGTTCAGTTCAAAGTTACCGGACGCACCACCAATATTGACAGCCACATCGTTACCCATAACCTGAGCGCACAGCATCGTCATAGCTTCACACTGAGTCGGGTTTACTTTGCCCGGCATAATGGAGCTACCCGGCTCATTTTCAGGGATAGAAATTTCACCGATACCACAGCGAGGGCCGGAAGCCAACCAGCGAACATCGTTAGCAATTTTCATCAATGATGAAGCCAGACCTTTCAGTGCACCATGGGAATGAACCAGTGCATCACAAGTACCTAATGCTTCAAATTTGTTTGGTGAAGTGATAAAAGGCTGACCGGATAATT
The DNA here is from genome assembly GCF_002632825.1 of Xenorhabdus stockiae. Classification (GTDB taxonomy): domain Bacteria; phylum Pseudomonadota; class Gammaproteobacteria; order Enterobacterales; family Enterobacteriaceae; genus Xenorhabdus; species Xenorhabdus stockiae. Next base: position 14,928 of record NZ_NJAJ01000016.1, on the reverse strand, counting down.
CAGCGATTTTTTTCGCAACACGAACGGCATATTCAGGGTGAGTATTCAGACCTGTACCAACCGCCGTTCCGCCCAACGCCAGCTCACAAACATGAGGGATGCTGTTTTCGATGTGTTTCAGGTTATGAGCCAGCATTGCTGCCCAACCTGAAATTTCCTGACCTAAAGTCAGTGGTGTGGCATCCTGTAGGTGAGTACGGCCAATTTTTACGATATCTCTAAATGCTTCGGCTTTATCTGCCAACGTTTTTTGCAGAACTTTCAACTCAGGCAACAGGTGTTCACGTAATGCGATAACTGCCGCAACGTGCATTGCTGTCGGGAAGACGTCATTAGAGCTTTGGCTCTTATTAACATCATCATTAGGGTGGATCAGGCGTTCATTACCCCTTTGACCACCAAGGATCTCACTACCACGGTTCGCCAGCACTTCGTTCATGTTCATGTTACTTTGAGTGCCAGAACCCGTCTGCCAGATAGCGAGAGGGAATTCTGTCGGGTGTTTACCTTCCAACACCTCTTTCGCCGCAGCGATAATTGCATCACCGCGTTCCTTAGGTAAAAGGCCCAGATCCATATTAACACTGGCCGCGGCCTGCTTGGTTAACGCAAGAGCATGAATCAATGCAACAGGCATTTTTTCCTGAGAAATGCGGAAATGCTCCAGTGAGCGCTGAGTTTGCGCTCCCCATAATTGGTCAGCAGGTACTTCGATAGGTCCCATTGAGTCTTTTTCAATGCGAGTGGCTGCCATTACTATCTCCTTAGCACACAGAATAATTGAATACGCCGGATCCAACTGTTTTTAACTCACCCAACAGTGCAGATAAATTAATCGGCATCTCTTTATAATGCCATAAATTTATTATCGATAATGCGACCTAATCGTGTTTATTGTATTGTTGTCATATAAAGTTGTTGTATAAATAAGTTTTTTTATTACAGGAAACCCGCCATGCTGAAAATGACCAACCAAATCCAACATTATGATTGGGGAAGTACAACCGCACTGACCGATATTTATGGTATCGCGAATCCGGATAATCAGCCTATGGCAGAGCTATGGATGGGCGCACATCCCAAATGCAGTTCTCAGGTAGCTGATCCTGAAACGGGCCGGCCTATTGCCCTGAATCAGCTTATCGCTCAAGATCCAGAAAAATATCTGGGTAAAAAAGTCACCACGCAGTTCGGTCGGCTACCCTTTTTATTTAAAGTCTTGTGCGCAGCTCAGCCACTTTCTATTCAGGTGCATCCGGATAAATTATCGGCAGAAAAAGGTTTTGCCAGAGAAAATGCTGCGGGTATTCCTCTGAATTCATCCCAGCGTAATTATAAAGATGATAATCATAAGCCTGAATTAGTGTATGCGCTGACTCCATTCAGAGCGATGAATGCTTTCCGGCCTTTATCAGAAATAACTGAGCTGCTGAATTATGTCTCGAACGCACATCCCGATATTCAACCATTTATTCAACACCCTACCGAGCAAGGTTTATCGTTCCTTTTTGCTCAGTTGCTAAATATGCAGGGTAAGCAGAAAAGTTTAGCGATTGCGGTATTGAAATCGGCATTGAATAGCCGTCAGGGAGAGCCATGGGAGACGATTAAAAAAATGACAGAATTTTATCCCGACGATAATGGTCTGTTTACTCCTCTCCTGCTCAATATTGTGGAATTACAACCGGGTCAGGCCATGTTTCTCTATGCCCGTACTCCACATGCTTATCTTGAAGGCGTTGCATTAGAAGTTATGGCAAATTCAGATAATGTCCTTCGCGCCGGCTTAACCAGCAAACATATCGATGTTCCTGAATTGATGGCAAATCTGGAGTTTACCTCTAAACCCGCTGCCACCTTGTTAACTATCCCAACACAAGAAAAAGAAGCTCTGAATTATTCTGTTCCAGTCAACGATTTTCATTTTTCTATTTATGCTGTTTCAGGGCAGCCGATAACGCTGGAAAATGATTCCGCATCGGTTCTCTTTTGTTCTTGCGGTCAGATTACAGTCAAGTCTGCTGAGCAGGAACTGAAACTATATGCTGGTGAATCCATCTTCTTAGCTGCGGCAGAGAAAAATGTAACTATTTATGGTAATGGAAAACTTGCCTTAGTATCTAATAAATAATTGTGATTCATATAGTTACAAAATGACCCATCAGTAGCTAATCACACTTTTATTGAAAAGTGATTAAAAGTTCTCTAGTTAATCTATACAATTAACAACTATTTTTTACACAAAGACATATCGCATATGGCAATAATGCCGTATGCGCAAAAAAGGATGGAATTCCCACATGAAAAAATCGCTAGTAGCTGTAGGTGTTATTGTTGCTTTAGGTGCAGCATGGACAGGCGCGTCCTGGTACACAGGGAAGCAGGTTGAAGCGCGTATGGATGAAGCGCTCCAAAAAGCAAATACAAAACTGGCCGAAAAGATGCCAGACCTTGGATTAGAGTTGCAGAAAAAAGATGTGAAACGCGGTATCTTTAGCACGGATGTCCAACTTGCTCTTACTAGCAAACTTGATAAGAAAGAAGGCATTGTTATCGCATCCAATATTGAGCATGGGCCTTTCCCTCTTTCCGATATTGCTAAATTTAAATTTAGCCCTAAATTAGCATCAATCCATTCCGAACTAAAAGACGGTGAATTACTGAAAGAACTGTTCGAAATCACCAAAAATAAATCCTTACTTAATGTAGATACCCGTGTCGCGTATGATGGTAATTTATCTTTTGGTATCAATATTATTCCTGTTGATTACACCACTGAAAAAGGCCTCCATTGGGTCATTTCAGGAGCAGATATAACTGTAGATACTAATAAGGATTTCAGTGAAATTACATCCACAGGGAAAAGCGATGAAATAAAATTTGTTCAGCCTGCTCAGCAAAACACCGAATTTAAAATGAAAAATTTAAGTTTTTCATTTAATAGCAAAAAAAACCAATTTGGTGTCTATCTCGGTGACACTTCATCAAACATAGACGAAGTGAGCCTGAGTGGATTTGGTGAAGATATGATGTCCATTAACGGTATCAAATCTTTTTCTACCTTTACTGAAGGTGAAAAGAACAATCTGGATGGAAAATCTTCTCTTACCATTGATGGCATCAAAGTGAAAAACCTGGATTTTGGTTCAGCCAAATTTGTGTTAGCCATGTACCATATTGATAACCAAGCTTACAGTAAGGTAGACCGGGCAACTTATGATGCTCTCTTCAAAACAATTAATTCTTTTGATATAGAAAAATATTCTCAGATTACAGACGCTGCGCTGATGGAAAACCTGCCAGCATTATTGCAACATAATCCAACATTCACCCTCGAAACTCTTAGCTTCAAAAATAGCAAAGGCGAAAGTACAGCTAACTTCACAACAACCCTGAATAACCTTCCTGACGATTTCAGTAAACTACAGAATAGTAATCAAGAAGAAATCATTCGTAGTCTGATCAAAAAATTCTCACTTGACATTAAGCTATCAAAACCAATGCTGACAGAATCTATCGCTCTGTCTGCGATGGTCAGAGGTGAAGACAGAGAATCAGCCGATGCTACCGGAAAAAGTGTTATGCAAATGATTGAAGCACAGGCTACGGCACTTAATTTATTTACCCATACTGATGACTCCATTGACATGAATCTCAACTATGCCGATGACAAAGTCAAATTTAACGGTGAAGAGTTCAACCTGCATCAATTCCTGCTTGATCATAACCTCATCGACTCCTATGATGATGCCGATGAGCAAAATCAGCATGATGATGAAGCTAGTCTTCCTGCGGCTGAGTAACACAAAACCCTATCAAGGTTCTCTATAAGAAAGTACATGCTGAGGCTGGAGAAGCCTAAACAGCGAAAACATCGTAAAAAAAACCGATAGATAGTACTTTCATTGCCAGTCAATGCGTTGACTGGCTTTTTTGTATACTTTTTATGATAACTTTAGTAAAACAAAAAGGATAAAAAATGATTGATACACAGCTTCCGCTGACCGATTTACACCGCCACCTTGACGGCAACATTCGTCCCGAAACGATTCTGGATCTTGGTCGTCAACACAATATCATTCTTCCTGCCTATGAGCTGGAAGCTCTGCGTCCTCATGTTCAGATCATTGAAAGTGAGCCAGATCTCGTCAGTTTCCTGCAAAAACTTGACTGGGGCGTTGCTGTACTGGCTGATCTGGATGCCTGCCGCCGCGTTGCTGTAGAAAACGTAGAAGATGCCGTTAATGCCGGACTGGATTATGCTGAGCTACGTTTCTCTCCTTATTATATGGCAATGAAACACCAGCTTCCTGTTGAGGGGGTCGTGGAAGCCGTCATCGATGGGATTCATTCCGCCAGCAAGCAGCACGATATCCAAATCCGTCTGATTGGTATTCTGAGCAGAACGTTCGGAGAAAAAGCTTGTTCTGAGGAGTTAGCCGGTCTGCTCGCTCATAAGCAACATATTACTGCAATGGATTTAGCGGGTGATGAGCTGGGTTTCCCCGGGCATTTATTTGAACAACATTTTATTCAGGCCCGTGATGCAGGCTGGAATATCAGCGTACACGCCGGAGAAGCAGCAGGTGCAGAAAGCATCTGGCACGCGATTCGTGAACTGGGAGCAACCCGAATTGGTCATGGTGTTAAAGCCATTACCGATCCGGCACTAATGGATTATTTAGCAGAGCACCGTATTGGTATTGAATCCTGCCTGACATCAAACCTGCAAACCAGTACTGTCAGTGCTTTATCCGCTCACCCACTGAAAAAATTCCTTGAACATGGCATTCTGGCATCCATCAATACTGATGATCCGGCTGTTGAAGGAATTGAAATTCGCCATGAGTACCATGTTGCTGCCCCTGCCGCTGGTTTGTCACCGGAGCAAATCCGACTGGCACAGATAAATGGTCTGGAAACCGCATTCCTCAGCGAAACAGAGAAACAGGCATTAAGAATGAAAGTCGCAAATCGTTAACAGGCGATTTAAGCTTATATCAGGCTGATGATATGAGGGTATAAAGGCAGAATAACTTCTGCCTTTTTTGAACAATTAGACCTTTTTTGAACGTCTGGCATATCGATTGGCAAGTACAGCACAAACCATCAGCTGGATTTGATGGAATATCATCAGTGGCAACAGCATAATGCCCACCATCGCAGCCGGAAATAGCACATTTGCCATCGGCACACCATTAGCAAGGCTTTTCTTCGAACCACAAAAAACGATTGTGATCTCATCTTCTTTACTGAACCCCAGTAAGCGTGAGCTGTATACATTGATAGTTAATACCACAGCAAGCAGAACACAGCAGATAATACCTATCATGACCAGTGAGTAAGCATCAATTTTATGCCAGATTCCTTCGACAACGGCTTCACTGAATGCAACATAAACCACCAGCAAAATAGATGAGCGATCGGTGATATTAACCAATTTTTTATGCTTTTCGACCCATTTAGCAATCAATGGACGTGACAGATGGCCAACAATAAAAGGTACCATCAATTGCAGGATAATATCTTTTATCGCCTGCCATGTATCAGGATGGCTTCCACCATCATGCGTCTGGATAAGGTAGCCGACAAGTAGAGGTGAGAGAAATATTCCCAGTAAACTGGAAGCAGAAGCACTGCATATCGCTGCGGCAACATTTCCTTTAGCAACGGAGGTAAAAGCGATGGCTGACTGCACCGTGGCTGGTAATGCACAAAGATACAGAAACCCCATGTAAACGGGCGGTGACATCCATTCCGGTACAATGAAATGTAACCCCATACCCAGTACAGGAAACAAAACAAACGTGCTCAGAAAAATAACCAGATGCAAACGCCAGTGCCCTATTCCCGCCAGAATGGCATCACGCGAAAGTTTGGCTCCATGCATAAAAAATAACAGTGCAATGGCTGCCGTAGTCAGGTACTGGAACCACGTTTTCACTTCCCCTTCACAGGGAAAAAACGATGCAATCATGACCACAGTAAGCAGTGTTAACAGAAAAGGATCTATTTTTAATTTTTGCAACCAATTCATCAGTACCCTACCTCTTGCCTTAGGATTACTCCATCACTAAATCAGTCAATCGATAACTACTGTGCGTTGCTCTTTCGCTGATTTTTCACCTGCTTCAATCAGTTTCATAATCAGGATAGCTTCCTCCGCCGTCACAGGATTCGGTTTTCCCGCCAAAATAGCATCACGGACAGCAGCATAATACGCGCCATAATTACCCGGTAAATTAGGAACAGTCTGCGTAATCAGATTATCATTTTGTGACGCTGTCACATGACCATCACGCGCATCATATCCCCAATTTTCTTGTGTCAGACTTTCCCCGGCCTTCAGACAATCTTCCTGTGTATCTAAACCATATTTTACGTAACTGCTAGACATACCATGTAAGGTATAAATCGGGGATTCTGCGGCAACAAGCATTGATGCATGTAATACAACTTTCAGCGTAGGGTATTTTAACTGAGCATGGAAATAATCAGCAGTTTCAGCATTTGGACGTATTATGCCCAAATCGGTTGTAATGGCCTGAGGTTTGCCAAAAAGCTGCACTGCCTGATCCAACAAATGAGGGCCTAAATCATACCAAATCCCGCTGCCTGCGCCTGCCGCCTCTCTCCAGCGCTGACGTACAGCCGGGCGATAACGGTCAAAATGAGATTCATAATACTTTAATTCGCCCAACACATTGTCTTTCAGTAGTGACTGAACTGTCAGAAAACCTGAATCCCAGCGACGATTATGAAATACCGATAATAATAAATTAGCCTCTTCTGCCTGTTTTTTGAGGGCTTCGGCTTCTGCCACCGTAATTGTGAAAGGCTTATCGACTACAACATGCTTTCCGGCAGCCAACGCTTTTTGTGCTAATGGGAAATGTGTATCGTTAGGCGTTGGGATCACAATAAGATCAATGTCAGGATCGTTAAATAATGCTTCTGGAGAAGAAACAACATTAATGCCTGGCCAGTCTTTTTTGACTTTCTCTGCATCAGAGCTGGAAATAGCAACTAATTCTACATTCGGCGTTCCCGCAATCAATGGCGCATGAAACGTTTTACTGGCATAACCATATCCAACCAGACCAACCTTCAGAAGATGACTCATAATGACCTCTCAACATTTACAAAAAGGATAAGAAAATATCACCTGCGGTGACTCATTAGCAAATAATCCTACTTCCTGTGTTACTATCTTTTTTATATTTGAATACCCATCATGGAGAGAATGTTTTGTATGTATCAATCCAATGATTATTACCGTATTAATGGTTGGCTATTAGCACCTGCTGCTTATTTAGTCATGACATTTATTGCTGCCAGTACAATGTTAGTGTTATATGGAATAACCTATTCCTATCAAAGTACGTTAATTCATCGAATAGGTGGCGATTTCGCAGTCCAATGGTATATATCCGTATTAACCACGGCTATTATGTGGTGTTTTACGCTTTGGGTATTAAAATTGCTTTTTATTCGTTCAAAACGATTCCCACGTATTTTTATCATCTGGCTGACACTTTCAGTACTTATTGCTGTCAAAGCTTTTGCATTCTCCCCCATTTCAGATGAACTTGCAGTCAGCTCATTACTTTGGTCACTATTAGCGGCTGCTGTTTTTGTTCCTTATATTAAGCGCTCTTATCGGGTAAAAATGACTTTCACACAAGATCGATAACATCCCCCACAATTGGTTGTTATCATTGCCCCACTTGCCTCACCGCAACGTGGGGAGTTTCTGTCACTTTCACGACTATATAATTTTCATCAAATAATCTTATTTTCAGGTATAGCAATGACTGAATACCTTCTGTTATTTATTGGCACGGTTCTGGTCAATAACTTCGTTTTAGTGAAGTTTTTGGGCCTATGTCCGTTTATGGGTGTTTCAAAAAAACTTGAAACCGCTATTGGTATGGGAATGGCGACCACATTTGTTCTGACGCTTGCTTCCATCAGTTCATGGCTGGTAAATACTTATATTCTTATTACATTGGATTTGGTTTATTTACGCACATTAAGTTTCATTCTTGTAATTGCTGTTGTCGTTCAGTTCACTGAGTTAGCCGTCCGTAAAACCAGCCCTTCACTCTACCGTTTATTAGGCATTTTCCTGCCTCTGATAACAACAAACTGTGCTGTACTCGGCGTAGCTCTGCTGAATGTCAATCAATCGCATAACTTTTTACAGTCCGCTGTATACGGTTTCGGCGCTGCGGCCGGGTTTTCACTTGTTATGGTGCTATTTGCCGCCATTCGTGAACGTCTGGCTGTTGCCAATATACCTGCCCCTTTTCGTGGTTCATCGATAGGGCTTGTCACTGCGGGGTTAATGTCCCTTGCATTTATGGGCTTTAGTGGTTTGGTGAAATTCTGATGATATCTTTATGGATTGCTGTCGGTGTACTCAGTGTACTCGGGTTAATTTTCGGATTAATTCTGGGTTTTGCTGCTCGCCGTTTTAAAGTGGAAGAAGATCCAATCGTTGAGAAAGTTGATAATCTGTTGCCGCAAAGCCAGTGTGGGCAATGTGGTTATCCGGGCTGCCGCCCTTATGCCGAGGCGGTTATCAACAATGGAGAGATGATCAACAAATGTGCTCCGGGCGGAGAGCAAGTGATGCTCAAAATGTCTGAATTACTCGGCATTGATCCACAACCGCTGGATGGCGATGAAAGCATACAAAATCCGGCCAGAAAAGTTGCTTTTATTGATGAAGAAAACTGCATAGGCTGCACAAAGTGTATTCAGGCCTGCCCTGTTGATGCGATTATCGGTGCAAACCGCGCAATGCATACCGTAGTTGAAGATCTCTGTACTGGCTGCGATTTATGTGTCGCCCCATGCCCGACCGATTGCATCACGATGATCCCTGTAGCCACTACCACATCCAACTGGAAATGGGATTTGAATGCCATTCCGGTCAAAAATATTCCTGCTGATTCCCATTCTCTGTTTATGTCATCTGTTAAGCCTGTTGAGGTTAAAGCCAATGTTTAACCTATTCAATTTGCTTACCAACAAAAACAAAATATGGGATTTTGATGGTGGCATTCATCCACCGGAAATGAAGCTGCAATCCAGCCGGACACCATTACGCTATGCTCCGTTACCAGAAGAATTAATTATTCCCCTCCAGCAGCACATTGGCCCGGAGGGAGAGTTGCTGGTGAAAACCGGAGATAAGGTATTGAAAGGCCAGCCACTGACACAAGGTTCTGGTAGAACCGTCCCTGTTCATGCTTCAACTTCCGGTACGATCACTGCCATTGAACCCTGTGTTACAGCTCACCCATCGGGTCTGAAAGAATTATGCGTCCGTTTACTGCCGGATGGTCAAGATCAATGGTGCGAACAAGTTAAAACCTTAGATTACACATCCCTTGATGCTAATACCTTACTACAACGTATTCATGCCTCAGGTATTGCTGGCCTTGGCGGAGCAGGGTTTCCGACAGCAGCAAAATTGAAAGGTGGCGGGAGCTACATCAACACATTGATCATCAATGCGGCTGAATGTGAACCTTATATCACAGCAGATGATCGTCTGATGCAGGAACATGCCAGCGAGATCATTGAAGGCATCCGCATTCTGATGCATCTGCTTAATCCGAAGCAGGTTCTGATTGGTATCGAAGATAACAAACCAGAGGCGATCAGCGCTCTGAATCTTGCTCTGCAAGGTGATAAATCGATTACCGTGCGAGTCATTCCGACAAAATACCCTTCCGGTGGTGCAAAGCAGCTAACCAAGATACTGACAGGCAAAGAAGTCCCGTCTGGTGGCCGTTCTTCTGATATTGGTACCCTGATGCAGAATGTCGGTACTGTGGTGGCTATCAAGCGGGCTATTATTGATGGGGAACCATTGATTGAGCGCGTGGTTACTCTGACAGGAGAAGCTGTTGCTTCACCCGGCAATTTCTGGGCACGTTTAGGAACACCGGTTCAGTTTCTGTTGCAACAGGCCGGGTTTATTCCTCAGTCAGAGCAGATGGTCATCATGGGTGGCCCGTTAATGGGTTTTACTCTGCCTGATTTGAATGTCCCCATCGTCAAAATCAGCAACTGTATACTTGCTCCTTCTGTACAGGAAATGGAGCCAAAAACTACGGAAGAAGCCTGTATTCGTTGTGGTTTATGTGTTGAGGCCTGCCCCGCCGGGTTATTGCCTCAACAACTTTACTGGTTCAGCCGGGGACAGGAACACGAAAAAGCCAAAAACCATAACTTATTTGACTGTATTGAGTGTGGGGCCTGTGCTTATGTCTGCCCTAGCAATATCCCGCTTGTTCAATACTACCGACAGGAAAAGGCCGAAATACGCGCCATTGATGCTGAAACCCGCCGGGCTGCCGAAGCTAAACTGAGGTTTGAAGCCAAGCAAGCACGTATGGAGCGCGAAAAACTGGCTCGTGAAGAACGTCATAAAAAAGCCGCCGTTCAGGTGGGCAATCAGGATACAAGTGCAGTACAAGCAGCACTGGCTCGTGTGAAGGAAAAACAATCCTCTGCGGGAGAGGAAATCACCGTACAAGCTGGTCAGTTACCTGATAATGCAGCAGCAATTGCAGCACGTAAGGCAAGAAAGGAACAATTACGCGCTCGCCAGGCTGAAAAACAGACAGCTGCTGCGACTACACCAGCAACCGCAGCAGCCTCTGTAGAAAACGAAGAAGATCCGCGTAAAGCGGCTCTTGCGGCAGCGATTGCCCGCGCCAAAGCGAAAAAAGCGAAAAAAGCGGCTCAGACTCAGCCTGAACCAGCACCCGCGCCAGAAGTTCAGCCTACGGTTTCGGAAGAAGCTGATCCCCGTAAAGCGGCTCTTGCGGCAGCGATTGCCCGCGCCAAAGCGAAAAAAGCCGCGCAGACTCAGCCTGAACCGACATCGACACATGAAGTTCAGCCGGTGGTTTCAGAAGAAACAGATCCGCGTAAAGCCGCTGTTGCGGCAGCCATTGCCCGCGCCAAAGCGAAGAAAGCGGCTCAGCCTCAGCCTGAAGCAGCACCCGCACCAGAAGTTCAACCTGCGGTTTCAGAAGAAACAGATCCGCGTAAAGCCGCTGTTGCAGCAGCCATTGCCCGCGCCAAAGCGAAAAAAGCCGCGCAGACTCAACCTGAACCGACACCCGCACCAGAGGTTCAAACTGCGGTTTCGGAAGAAACAGATCCGCGTAAAGCCGCTGTTGCGGCAGCGATTGCCCGCACCAAAGCGAAGAAAACTGCTCAGGCTCAGCCAGAACCGACATCGACACATGAAGTTCAGCCGGTGGTTTCGGAAGAAGCTGATCCCCGTAAAGCCGCTGTTGCAGCAGCCATTGCCCGCGCCAAAGCGAAAAAAGCCGCGCAGACTCAACCTGAACCGACACCCGCACCAGAGGTTCAACCTGCGGTTTCAGAAGAAGCAGATCCCCGTAAAGCCGCTGTTGCAGCAGCTATTGCTCGTGTCAAAGCGAAGAAAGCTGCTCAGGAAAAACAAGAAACTCTAACAGAATAGTGACATTTATCGATGAAATTTAGGCCAGTCAACACTGACAATAACCTGTTAAAAGTCGCCAGTTCGCCTTTTACACACAGTAAAAAAAATACCAGCCAAATTATGTTATGGGTGGTTTTTGCTGCCATACCCGGTATCGCACTACAAACTTACTTCTTTGGTTATGGAACACTGATCCAGATCCTATTGGCAGTCATTACCGCTTTGTTAGCAGAATCCGCTGCTATCACATTAAAAAAACAGCTGGTTATTCCCTACCTGAAAGATAACTCTGCCTTAGTCACCGGGTTATTACTCGGGATCAGCCTGCCACCGCTGGCACCGTGGTGGCTGATCGTACTAGGGACTTTCTCCGCCATTATTATTGCCAAGCATCTTTATGGCGGTCTGGGACAAAACCCATTTAATCCGGCGATGGTCGGTTATGTGGTTCTTCTTATCTCATTTCCGGTACAAATGACCAGCTGGATGCCACCCGCTTCCTTACAGGCCGTTACTTTAACGCCCTGGGAGTGTCTGATGGTCATTTTCACAGGCCATACACCTGACGGCTCGACTCTGTTACAACTTTTACAGGGTATTGATGGGTTAAGTCAGGCCACGCCGTTGGACAGCTTCAAAACCGGCAGACTAACACATGATATAAGTGAAGTATTACAACAGCCCATCTTGCAAGGGACTCTGGCAGGCATTGGCTGGCAGTGGATCAATGTGGCTTACCTGATTGGCGGATTAATCATGCTGAACCGCAAAATCATTAGCTGGCATATTCCAACTACATTTATTCTGGTACTGGGAAGCTGTGCCCTGATTAGCTGGCTGATTGATCCCGGCCGTTATTCACCGCCTTTACTACAGCTCTTCTCCGGAGCAACTATGTTAGGTGCATTTTTTATCGCAACCGATCCGGTCAGTGCCTCAACAACACCGAAAGGCCGCCTGATTTACGGTGCCATTATTGGTTTACTGATTTGGATAATCCGAGTTTATGGCGGTTACCCGGATGCTGTCGCTTTTGCTGTTTTACTGGCAAACATCTGTGTACCGCTGATCGACAATTACACTCAGCCTCGTGCTTACGGTCATAAATAAGGGAGTGACTATGTTAGAAACTATGCGACGTCACGGTATTACTCTCGCTATTTTTGCCGCCTGCACGACAGGGTTAACTGCGGTTGTCTACTCTTTAACAAAAGACAGGATTGCAGAGCAGGCTGCATTACAGCATAAAATATTACTGGATCAGGTTGTTCCACCAGCCCTCTATGACAACGATATGCCTAATGAATGCTATCTGGTAACTGCCGATGCTCTGGGCAGCCAACAACCTCATCGCCTCTATCTCGCCCGTAAAAATGGAATTCCTGTTGCGGCAGCACTGGAAAGCACCGCGCCAGATGGTTATTCAGGTGCCATCCAATTATTGGTCGGGGCTGACTTTTCCGGCAAGGTGTTTGGTGTTCGTGTAACTGAGCACCATGAAACACCGGGATTAGGGGATAAAATTGATACTCGTATCTCCAATTGGATTTATGCGTTTTCCGGCAAAAAAATTACCTCACCAAGTGATCCGCACTGGGCGGTGAAAAAAGATGGCGGAGAATTTGATCAGTTTACCGGAGCAACCATTACCCCACGTGCTGTGGTCAACGCCGTTAAACGCACAGCAATCTATATGGAAACCATTCCAACACAACTCTCTTCATTACCGACATGTGGAGCCAAATAAATGAGTGAAACCAAGAACCTATTTTTTCAGGGGTTATGGAAGAACAACTCTGCATTAGTACAGCTTCTGGGGCTTTGCCCCCTTTTAGCCGTCTCTTCTACTGCCACCAATGCATTGGGATTAGGGCTGGCAACAACGCTGGTGCTGCTGAGTACCAATATTGCGGTATCCGCCCTGCGCCGCTGGGTTCCCCATGAAATCCGCATTCCGATTTATGTGATGATCATTGCCTCTGTCGTCAGTGCCGTTCAGATGTTAATCAATGCCTTTGCATTCGGGTTATATGAATCACTGGGAATTTTTATTCCGCTGATCGTGACTAATTGTATCGTTATCGGCCGTGCAGAAGCCTACGCATCAAAAAATTCTATCTATCACTCAGCGGTTGATGGCATTGCTATGGGACTCGGGGCAACGTTTGCCCTGTTCGTACTGGGTGCGATGCGTGAAATTCTGGGTAATGGCACCCTGTTTGATGGAGCAGATCTGCTATTAGGCAACTGGGCTAAAGTCCTGCGGATTGAAATTATTCATATGGATTCCCCATTCCTGCTCGCTATCCTGCCACCGGGAGCCTTTATCGGATTAGGATTAATGCTGGCAGGGAAATACATTATTGATGAACGCCTCAGAAACCGTTCAGAAAGCAAAACACGTCACTACGAAGTGGATAAAGGCTGTGGCAGCAATATCACAAAAGGCTAAGAGTGTAATCAGGCATGAATAAACAAAAACGGGTCGAAATTCTGACCCGCTTACGGGATAACAACCCAACACCAACTACTGAACTGGTTTTCAATTCACCGTTTGAATTATTGATTTCGGTATTGCTGTCCGCTCAGGCGACTGATGTCAGCGTGAATAAGGCAACAGCAAAACTGTATCCGGTTGCTAATACGCCACAAGCTATTCTTGATTTAGGCGTTGATGGCTTAAAAGAGTATATAAAAACCATCGGGCTATATAACACCAAAGCCGAGAACGTGATTAAAACCTGCCGGATTCTGCTGGAAAAGCATCAGGGTGAAGTGCCGGAAGATCGCGCAGCGCTGGAGGCATTACCGGGCGTGGGCCGTAAAACAGCTAACGTTGTGCTGAACACCGCGTTTGGCTGGCCGACTATTGCGGTTGATACCCATATTTTCCGCGTCAGTAACCGGACGCAGTTTGCACCGGGGAAAAACGTTGATGAAGTGGAAAAGAAACTGCTGAAAGTCGTCCCCGATGAGTTCAAGGTTGATTGCCATCACTGGCTGATTTTACACGGACGCTATACCTGCATTGCCCGTAAACCGCGTTGTGGATCTTGCATTATTGAAGATCTGTGTGAGTTTGAGGATAAAACTGAGTTATAACCCCCTCCTGTTATCTCCCGCTTGATTAGGCGGGAGATGTTATATGCCTATTCTTACAGAGGGTAAAGTAATATATATCGGCGGATTTAATCCCTACTATTGCACCGAACTGAACAACACTGGTTGCTGGAATTCCTTTAACAGGTAATGCTTTTAATTGTTGTATATGCAATTAACTTGAAGATGCAGGAATTAAAGTTTGGAAATTATCGGTCAGCCGGGTAGCTAATTCCGGTCATGCTTCCAATAGTTAGATCTGTTATGAAAGATAGTATTCACGCTCAATGAACGTACCTACCACTTTGTCATGCATCTCTTCAGATTTGGAATAA
>NZ_NJAJ01000159.1 GCF_002632825.1 Xenorhabdus stockiae | reverse complement strand
TGTTGAAGGGATGGGAATGGACTGGGCAGGGCAATATACTAAGTTAAAACAACGCTTTAAAAAAGGGGTTGAGGAAATCCCAACACCTACAAAAGGTGGTTTGCAGTTAATGACTTGCCTTGCTCTCCGTAAGCTAGCAGGTTGGCTAGCAACTATCAGTCCAAACAAAGTTAAGCCTGAAATTAGGGATAAAGTAATCCGCTATCAGGGCGAATGCGACGACGTGCTTTATGAGTACTGGACAAAAGGTATCGCTGTTAATCCCCGTAAACGTAACGTCATGGCAGAACTGAATCAGGCCTGTGCTGAATTAAAAAGAGATAAGCAGCTCGCTAGTGTGTTTGGTACGGGACTCAATGAATGGAAGAAGGTCAGACCTGAACATGAAAGCAAGATAAGAGGCTTAATCGGACAGGCTACC
>NZ_NJAJ01000158.1 GCF_002632825.1 Xenorhabdus stockiae | reverse complement strand
CGGGCAGACGTTGATCTGGTCACTGGGCTATGACCTGCACTGCCAGTTTTTAAACCGGGTGACGGCCCCGACCGGTTTGCTGGAGGCGGTGACGTATACGCAGGACGGCCACCGTTTTCCGGCTAAGGGACCGGCGGCCGCCTTGCCGTATGTGACCCGTTACAGCCAGTCATCCGGTCTGGAGGGCGCCAGTGTCCGCACGTATACCTATACCAAGAACAACTTTCTCGGCAGTGGGACGGGGGGCGACTGGAGCCGCAATCAGGATTACCTCTACGGGGTGCTGTCCGACTATCAGTACGGCTCCATTGAACGCTGGGACAACGGGCAGGCGGTCCGGGAAATTACCCGGCGCTACAATAATTACCATTTGCTGGTTTCAGAAACGGTACAGCAGAACAACTGCATACGTCAGCATGAAACGGAGTATTACGCCCAAATC
>NZ_NJAJ01000157.1 GCF_002632825.1 Xenorhabdus stockiae | reverse complement strand
TCGGGCTTCTTTAAATTTGGCTCCTCCAACTGGACTCGAACCAGTGACATACGGATTAACAGTCCGCCGTTCTACCGACTGAACTATGGAGGAATTGCTGTGTTCCTGAGAACGGGATGAATGATAGGGGAATGGAGAAGGGTTGTAAAGCAGAA
The DNA here is from genome assembly GCF_002632825.1 of Xenorhabdus stockiae. GTDB lineage: Bacteria > Pseudomonadota > Gammaproteobacteria > Enterobacterales > Enterobacteriaceae > Xenorhabdus > Xenorhabdus stockiae. The sequence continues at coordinate 316 of NZ_NJAJ01000157.1, read as the reverse complement.
AAATAAAAAATAAATTCAATTGGTTAAGCGTTGTTCTATGTGGTGATGTTTTGTCATTTTTTGTGATAGAAAATAGCCATTATTTACAATAATCAATATCCTTGTGGCACTACAAAGTGTGGCGACTAGATAAGTGTAGCAAAAGGCAAGTCAGGAAATTGATGAGTACTAAATAGCAAAAAGCCCGACCAGCAAAACTGAATCGGGCTTCTTTAAATTTGGCTCCTCCAACTGGACTCGAACCAGTGACATACGGATTAACAGTCCGCCGTTCTACCGACTGAACTATGGAGGAATTGCTGTGTTCCTGAGAACG
>NZ_NJAJ01000156.1 GCF_002632825.1 Xenorhabdus stockiae | reverse complement strand
CCTCAGAGGAAAATGAGGCCATAGGTAAAAGTTGTGGCGGACTCTCAACCAAAATCCATTTAGCCGTAGACAGTTACGGTTTTCCTGTCCATTTTGAGCTTTCCGGGGGGCAAACCCATGATATCGTTCATGCTGAAAGTCTCCTTTCACAATCTCCAACTTCAGATTTTGTTATTGCGGATAAAGGATACGATAGTGAAGCTTTCAGGGAAATCGTCAAACGAAAAGGCGCGACACCGGTCATTCCCTACCGGAACAATAGCCGAAAATCGGATAAAAAGATTGATAAGGGTTTATATCGTTATCGTCATTTAGTGGAAAATGCGTTTGCCAGAATCAAGCATTTTCGTGCAATCGCAACAAGATACGATAAATTAGCACGGAATTATGCCAGTATGGTGGCACTGGCCTTTATCATCGTCTGGCTACCCATGTGGTCAGAATAAATGATGAACACAAAACGTCAACAGACCCTA
>NZ_NJAJ01000155.1 GCF_002632825.1 Xenorhabdus stockiae | reverse complement strand
CGCTCATGGGGCAACCGGAAACTCGAGTGTCAGTTCCGACGGATAAGCCCGTCTCACACCATTCTACAATTCGGTTACAGCCAGTAACGATTATTTATTTAGTTTACCTTTCTTTTTTATCACCTTCATTGAGTGAGGATGTGTTATGCAAAAAATTGGTGATATTACCAACACCGCCGACAGTCACGGCGAATTTACTAACGGCAATGTGGCCGCGGGTATTCCGCCCACACTGTTGGAAGCGGAGTGGTTTAATTCCGTGCAGCGGGAAATCATTAATGTGTTATCTAAAGCAGGAATAAAGCCGAATAAAAATAATGATGCTCAATTAGCTGAGGCGATATCTCAAATCATTTTTAATGGTGCCCTCGAAAAAGTGCAGAACGGGGCGGATATCCAAGATAAAGCGGCGTTTGTGAACAATCTTGGTTTACGGGATACAGTAGACAGGGCTTCTCATTCACTGGATACCCGGACT
>NZ_NJAJ01000154.1 GCF_002632825.1 Xenorhabdus stockiae | reverse complement strand
CATCTATCTCAGGATAGTTGATCTCTCTTTTTATTTTCTAAACAAAGTCTAACTGTCATTTCACTTTAGGAATGTTACCGATGGGAATTACAGGCGGGACAAAAAGAAAAACCCCAGTTGGGCGAACAACTAGGGCCTCTTATACAGTTTGGAGTGTTGGTATCTCGATGAAGAAGAGGTATGCAAGCCCATTCTAAAGCGACCAACAACGAGGTAAGTATACATGAAAATCCGATTTAATGGTAGGGAGGCCGTATGAGTACAGCGGAGGTTTATGATTTTAATGCGGCTAGAAAAAGCAGGAGCAACAGGATGGAGAATCAGAAATCTGGTTTCATCCCGTTGTACCGGAGCATCAGAAATAAACCGTGGGCTAAAGATGTTTTTCTCAGAACGCTGTGGGAAAATTTGCTTATGGATGCAGCCAGACAACCTTATACCGCTAATTTCAAAGGGAAAGTGTGGCACTTACAACCCGGT
>NZ_NJAJ01000153.1 GCF_002632825.1 Xenorhabdus stockiae | reverse complement strand
CATCTATCTCAGGATAGTTGATCTCTCTTTTTATTTTCTAAACAAAATCTAACTGTCATTTCACTTTAGGAATGTTACCGATGGGAATTACAGGCGGGATAAAAAGAAAAACCCCAGTTGGGCGAACAACTAGGGCCTCTTATACAGTTTGGAGTGTTGGTATCTCGATGAAGAAGAGGTATGCAAGCCCACTCTAAAGCCACCAACAACGAGGTAAGTATACATGAAAATCCGATTTAATGGTAGGGAGGCCGTATGAGTACAGCGGAGGTTTTTGATTTTAATGCGGCTCGAAAAACTAGGAGCAACAGGGTGGAAAACCAGAAATTAGGTTTCATCCAGTTGTACAGGAGCATCAGAAATAAACCGTGGGCTAAAGACGTTTTTCTCAGAACGCTGTGGGAAAATTTGCTTATGGATGCAGCCAGACAACCTTATACCGCTAATTTCAAAGGGAAAGTGTGGCACTTACAACCCGGT
>NZ_NJAJ01000152.1 GCF_002632825.1 Xenorhabdus stockiae | reverse complement strand
AGCAGTGATAGCGAGGATGTCCAGTACGTCCTTTTCCATGCCCTTTAACCTCGTTTGTTTTATGACAGTAACGACAAATCACATCCACTTTAGCCATATCTCACCCAGAATAAAAAGTAGGGAGTTTATCACAAGATCTAATCATTGGGAGCATGACCGGTTAATGTGCGTGAGCAGTTGCAGATACTGAATCATGTTAATTTTTCAGAAAGTGAGTGGCAACGCTTTGTTGAACAGTACTTAGATAAACCCAACGATAGCAGCATAGATAAAACCAGTAAAATTCATAATGATTATATTCACGACTTTGTTTTTGATGATGGACATATTGAGAACATCTATCTTGTGGACAAGAAGAACATTGCCCGAAATAAAGTACAAGTCATTAGGGTCTGTTGACGTTTTGTGTTCATCATTTATTCTGACCACATGGGTAGCCAGACGATGATAAAGGCCAGTGCCACCATACTGGCATAATTCCGTGC
>NZ_NJAJ01000151.1 GCF_002632825.1 Xenorhabdus stockiae | reverse complement strand
CCAGTTCACCACCCACGGCATCACGGTGTGGCGGACAAACTGAATGGCCTGATTGCTGATATTGGAAAACGTGGCTTTTTCAAGGTCGTTAATCATGTGAGCCGGCACATTGAACAGCCCGGCAATCATAGAGCGGTTGAGTTTCATCATGTCAATCAGCTGCGCATCCACCGGTGAGACGGTCAGGGCTTTGTAATCCAGATCCGCCGGCAGCAGCATGGTCTTGTTTTCTTCACTGCGCAGGGCCGCCGCCGCTTTACGCCACATTAGCTTGAGTCGTTCCCAGCCCGGTTCGCTGATTTCCCCTTTCACAGACACAATTCCGGCAGGACGGGCATTACCGCCAAAGAACGCACTGGTGTATTTCTGCCCGCTCATCCCCATGCCGATGGTTTCCGCATGTTGCAGGATGGGGCTTAAGCCCATTTTCTGGTTATTGCCCAGTGCGCGGATGTGGATCATGTCGTCGGGGCTGATGGCAAAATTGCCC
>NZ_NJAJ01000150.1 GCF_002632825.1 Xenorhabdus stockiae | reverse complement strand
CCAGTTCACCACCCACGGCATCACGGTGTGGCGGACAAACTGAATGGCCTGATTGCTGATATTGGAAAACGTGGCTTTTTCAAGGTCGTTAATCATGTGGGCCGGCACATTGAACAGCCCGGCAATCATGGAGCGGTTAAGTTTCATCATGTCAATCAGTTGCGCATCCACCGGCGAGACGGTCAGGGCTTTGTAATCCAGCTCTGCCGGCAGCAGCATGGTCTTGTTTTCTTCACTGCGCAGGGCCGCCGCTGCTTTACGCCACATCAGTTTAAGCCGCTCCCAGCCCTTATCATTGATTTCCCCTTTCACGGAGACAATCCCGGCTGGGCGGGCATTACCGCCAAAGAACGCACTGGTGTACTTCTGCCCGCTCATGCCCATGCCGATCGTTTCCGCATGTTGCAGGATGGGGCTTAAGCCCATTTTCTGGTTATTGCCCAGTGCGCGGATGTGGATCATGTCGTCGGGGCTGATGGCAAAATTGCCC
>NZ_NJAJ01000015.1:3054-114885 GCF_002632825.1 Xenorhabdus stockiae | reverse complement strand
AACTGCTCAGTAATGTGAAAAAATTCTTGAAAAAATCTGCAAATAGACTCTTTCAGAGAAAGTAAATCGAGTGTCTCACTATTATGAAAAGTTATTTAGGAGATAATTTATGTTAACCATTCGGGAAGCCACAATAAAAGAACCCCAACAATTATCCCAAATGCTTGAAGAAAGTTACCGTTTTCATTTTTCTTATTTATGGAAAGATAAAGATGAGTTAGAGGAATATATTGCCGAAGAAAGTTCCCCAGAAAGCATAGCGAATTCGCTCAATACCCCCAATCATAAATGGTTTATTGCCGAGACTAACCGTCCTATTGGATTTATAAAAATAGTTGTAAATAAAACTATTCCGGATAGTGAATTAACAGGACTATATTTACATAAACTCTATCTGCTGCCACACCTGACCGGGCAAAATTATGGTCAGAAAATGTTTGACCATGTTGAAAAATTAGGACAAGAACAAGGCCAAAAATGGCTTTGGCTGGAAGTGCTGGAAAGTAACAAGCAGGCGAAAAAATTCTATGAAAAAAATGAGATGAAATGGTACAGGGATATTATATTCACCAGTACTAAACAGCAAAGCACACTGCATATTATGATTAAAGAAATTTCTCGCTAAAAACCCCTTCCTTCACCTTCTAACTGCAAATTGATTGACTAAGCTTACTTACTTTCAGTCAAATAGCATAAAAAAGGTGAAGGATATATTATATATAAACACATATGATTAACTTGATGAATTATTATTTTTGCCTTTTAAAAATATCACTTGGGTAATACTCAATATTAAAAACACCAGATTGCGTCCCATACTCACTCCCAATTTTTTGTGATGAAGCTATCTGTGTAGTACCCGTTTCGCCAAGAAATTTTCTCTTAACATGCCTGTATTCTGAATCTGTAATAGGGCTATACAATGAGCCATTTGAAAATGTTTTTTGTTCTTTCCACAGTTTGGGCCGATTAATTTCCAGATCAATTCTATTTCTTTTTTCTGGCTGAGATAAACGATTATTATTAGTCAAATAATCCATGAGAAATATCCATCCACTAATAGGAGAATCTGGTTTTTCTGATTCTACCTTAATCCACTCCAACGATAATTTAACTAACTTCCTAATCATTCTCGTCTGAAGGGATACCGAAAGCAAATTATTGGTGTGTAAATTTAAACCACCATATTCAACTTCAGTATTATTTCTATTTTTACTCCTCTCTATCTCTGCTAATTTACTTAATAAATTACTATCACTTTTTTTATATCCCTGTCTATTCCCTTCCCTATGCTGGCTCATAAAACGACTAATTGATTCCATTTTATCATTATCAAAATTTATTTCATTATAAAACCTGTTATCTTTACTAAAGCTAAATATTGAATTTTTATTCAACATTTCAGTAAGATATTTTTTCATTCCTGCATTACTATTTTTTTCTAAATTAATATGTTTATCTAATCTGCGATAGATTGATAATTCTTCCGTATTTTTAAATAAAAAATGCACCCACGATATCAACAAGTACTCGGCAATTTCCGGGAATTTTCTCAGATTTGGATCACGCAAAAATAATGGCTTACACATATCAGAAGTTATATAAGAGGATCGACTAATAAGCGATTGTAACCTCATTGGAAATTCTTCACCATCTTGACGCGTAATCCCTAATACATTATTTAAAGCATCAATTGTTAAATAAATATTATCATCCCGTTTTTCTTTTCTTAAATATGATATAAGTACACGACGGGCATCACCTTCTCCATAAACAAATATTACATTCTTATTCATATAATTAACTCCTATATTAATCTATCACGATGGTTAAACACTTATCCGTTACGAAAGAAACCCGTCCTGATATCTATCGTTAGTAAAACTTGATCCCTTACTTTCCCAAAATATATTTGATTCTGATTTATCGCATTGAGCATGAATAATATGTCCAATCTCATCGACAATAGATGCAACTACTTTAATTGACAATTCAGGAGGAAAGGAAGACCGATGTGATGATTTCATTTTTTCATATACGATATCTGGTACACCAAGTGGACCAAATTTGCCAAAAGATGTCCGGTGATCAATCGGTTTACTCGACCCTCCTCTCCTCATAGAAAGTGTATATTTTATTCTGTTTCTTCCACATCATTCAGAAACGGAATAATTTCCTCAGTCATAGCCTGCATAAACGATGGTGGAAAAGTGTGCCCCATTTGCTGCACTGGTAAGAACTTAGCCCCGCTAATACGTCTGGCGGTATCTTCTCCACAGGCCATCGGAATTAAAGGATCATCCTCACCATGTACAACCAGTGCAGGGCAACTAATCCGGCTCAAAAGCTCAGCCCGGTCAGAATCTGCAATTATCGCCAAAATCTGCCGGATGAAACTTTTGGGATAATAGCCGCCACGACTAAGAGCCATTCTCAGATGCTGAGTCTGTTCATCAATATTTAGTGGTTCAGAAGGAGAAGCAATAAGCCGGATAATTCTCAGTTGATGGGCCACCAGCTCTTCTATACGGGTATCGGTGGGTTTAGATAACAACGCTGCCATTACCTCCGGCTTTGGCAAAGGAAGCCCCTGAGCACCACTCGAACTCATGATGCTCACCAGACTTTTTACCCGCTCCGGGTAGGTTGCCACCAGTCTCTGGGCAATCATGCCTCCCATTGAAGCACCGATAATATGGGCCTGAGGGATATTCAGCGCATCAAGCACCCCCAGAGCATCATCAGCCATATCCTGCATACTATAAGAAGCGCGAACAGGTAAGCCCAGACGAAACCGGATTTTCTGCCACAATAAAGAGCGCTGTGGGATATGATCAAATCTCTGGCTCAGCCCCGCATCACGATTATCATGCCGAATTACCCGAAACCCGGCCGCAACTAACAGGTTTACTATGTCATCAGGCCAGTCAATAAGCTGCATTCCCAGACCCATGATAAGCAACACAACCGGTCGCTTCTCACCATTAGCTCCTTCACCGCTATCTTCTATTTCAATTGGGACATCATTTGCTATAACTTTCATAAGAAATAACCTCATGATATATCAATGAAAAATAAATAATTGGCCTGATAAATATACTACCCTGTCTTTTATTGCAGCAGGATAGAATAAAATTTAATAGTAATGAAATAAAAAAAGATAAAACTGTTTAGTTGATGACTCTATATTGAGGTAAAGAACAAAATACCATCAAATTGTTTCATACTGTGACAAATAGTGTAGCAAAAATCACCATACAGACAGAAAAATACAGCAGACATAAGGGTAGGAATCAGGCTATTTCCCTATATTCTCCCATGATGCTTATTTTTATATCTTCAGGCCAAAATAATGATATATCTTCAAAATATTGATAATATTAGTTTTTATCATTTTTTAAATTTTCATTTATTCTGTAATTGTGATATTACTCCCTTTTCTTTAATTCGCTGGTTGCGGTTTATGTTCAAATTTATGAAGATAAATAAGAATGGATAAAAACTTGTAATGATGAGTCAAACATTCATTAAAAAAGAGGGGATTGCGCAATCATTTCTGGCTCGTTATCTCCTCTCAGAACAATGTGGCAATCGCCTGAAAACCATAGAGTTACTGGCAAAAGAGTGTGGGTTGTCCGTGGGTTTAATGCAGGCAGCATTAAAATCTCTCGAGCAATCGCAGGCGGTTGGAATTAAGCGTCGTGGTAGGAATGGCAGCTTTCTCTCGCAGATTAACCATAAATTACTATTGGAATATGCCGATATCGGCAATGTAGTCTGCGCAATGCCCCTTCCCTATACCCGTGCCTATGAGGGTCTGGCCAGTGGTTTAAAAGCATTGTGTGCAGGTGTTCCTTTTTACTTTGCACATATGCGTGGCTCAGATATCCGCATTGAGTGCTTACTGAATGGCGTCTATGACTTAGCAGTAACATCAAGACTCGCCGCAGAGCAGCATCCAGATAATAAAGATATATATATTGCGCTATCACTAGGGACCCAAAGTTACACAGACAGACATCGGTTAATCTTTCGCCAGGGGGAAATGGAAACTATCCGCCGCGTAGGGTTAGACAGCACCTCAGCTGACCAGAAAATAATGACAAAGCAGTATTTTGCAGGAAAAGAAATCGAACTGGTCGAGGTCTCTTATCATGAATGTCTGAATCAAATCATGAAAGGCCACATTGATGCGGCTATCTGGAACGTTGGACAAGGCCATGAGCTGATTGCACAAGGCCTGATGACCCAACTTCCCGATGACGGTGAGTGTTTTATCAAAGCCTCCGAAGCGGTTATCCTTGCCCGCAAGGATAATATCCCTATCCAGCAACTCTTACATACCATGGTTGACAGAGAAGCACTACTAACCCATCAGCAAAACGTGGTATCAGGCATAATCGAACCCATTTACTGAACCTTAATTAGCCCCAAATAAGGTCTCAGCCAAAAACAGACTCAGACCAAACATAATCAATTAAATCTGACGTGTAACAAAAAGCGATGGTAGAACAACGGCTAACTATCCTGTTGCAAGGTGGTGTCATCGATCAGGATATCTACGATAATATGCTTGATGTCGTGCATATTCTGGAGGAGTTCTGGCTGATCCCAGTCCGCCATCCACAAGGTGAAATGGCGCTTACTCACATGGCAAGTGCTTTTATGCGATCACGTCGTGGAGAGATTGTTTCCCCTATAGAAAAAGACATTCTGGACAAAATAAAACAATCCGGGAATTATTCGCGGTTACTCAAAATTCATCATTCCCTGTTGGAAAAATTTACTCTTACCCTACACCCCAATGAGGAAGGCTATCTGTTAATAAATTTATATGGTTTAATACTTGCAACAACAAGTTACTGATTTTTACACATCATAAATATTCAAAAAAATGAAGATTAAGAAACTTCAAGCGTTTTTATTTTTCGCACACACGTACTGCTTTGCAGCTACAAAGAGAAACCTATGTTTATTAATGCGTTAAAAAAACAGAATCCTGAACTAATAGAAGTAGCAAAAAACCTTTGGCAACAAGGTACGATCCTACCAGATACTTACGTCATTGATGTCGATCAGGTATTAAAGAATGGTCAACATTTACTGCAAACAGCAGAGCAATATGGTATCGAACTCTACCTGATGACCAAACAGTTTGGCCGCAATCCGTGGCTGACCAAGAAACTGATTGAACTTGGCTATCCCGGTGTGGTTGCGGTGGATTTCAAAGAAGCCTACAGCCTGAGTCAACATGGTATTCCTCTATGCCACATTGGCCACTTAGTACAGACACCCGCTCATTTGATAGAAACCATGCTCCGGTGTGATCCTAAAATTATCACTGTATTTTCGTTGGAGAAAGCTCAGGCCATATCGGATGCAGCCGAAAAGCTGGGGCGTATCCAGCCCATCATGCTGAAAATCTTTGCTAAGCGCGATATGGCTTTTACCTGTCAGGAATCAGGTTTCCTCTTTGAAGAACTAGATTCGGCTATTGATGCTTTAAAACAGATGGCGGGTATTAAACTATGTGGTCTGACTCATTTTCCCTGTCTGGCATGGAATGCTCAGTATCAGACCACGTTACCGACCGTTAATTTGCAGACGCTGATCAGAGCACGAAATAAACTCAAGCAACGCGGCATTTCTCTCTCTCAAATCAATGCCCCCTCGGCAACTAGCTGCAACACAATTCCCCTGTTATCAAAATATGGTGCGACTCATTTAGAACCGGGTCATGCCCTGACCGGAACAATCCCTGCAAATAGTATTGGCCGGGAGCCTGAACAGATCGCGATGGCTTATGTCACGGAAATATCTCATCACTATGAGGACAAAAGTTATTGTTATGGTGGAGGCTACTACCAACGCAGCCACATGAAGCATGCTCTGGTTTTTCCAGAACACAACAGTTCATACAAAACAGCACGGATATTACGGTTAGGTGAACCCTGTATTGATTACCACTTCTCTCTGTATGGATTGCACCCTATTGGTAGCCCGGTGATCATGTGCTTCCGGACTCAGATTTTCGTCACCCGCAGTGATGTCGCCCTGATCTCAGGTATTCAGTCAGGAAATCCAAAGCTTGAAGGCATTTATGACAGTCAGGGCAACTGGAAAAACAACGGTTACTCTTAATAATTACTCAACATAGGTATTACATTTAATATTATCTTTCCCTCAAATAATGTTATTTTCGCTCTAGTCAATTTACCGCATGATGCTGCGCGACTATTTATTTACGGAAATAATTTTTACGGAATAGTTATGCTTTATTTATGGAATAGTTATGGAATGCCAGAAAAAGATCAGGAATACACCCATACATTCCGCTCTGTATTCCCCATCCAAGATTGATACATCAGGCTACACCTATGTTCATGAGCACTTGCATATTGATCTGTCCGAAGCCAAAGGTACCCTTGACTGTCGTCTCGATCAGTATGAACTGATTGTTGATGAACTTCGCCATCTGCATGCGCTTGGTCTGCGCAATATTGTGGAGGTGACCAACCGTTACATGGGGCGCAATGCCTCCTTTTTACTGAATCTGGTGCGTGATACCCACATCAATATCATTGCCTCGACAGGCTATTACAAACGGCCATTCTTCCCCGATCATTTCAGCACATTAAGCATTCAGGACATTGCTGAAGAGATGATTACTGAAATTGAGACAGGCATTGACGGTACGGCATTAAAAGCCGGTATTATTGCCGAAATTGGCTCCAGCCTTGGGGAAATTACCGAAGATGAGCAAAAGGTCTTTGCCGCAGCCGCTCTCGCACATCATGCTACCGGATGCCCCATATCCACCCACACCACCTTAAGTACAATGGGACGTGAGCAACTGGCGCTCCTCAAGGGATTTGGTGTTTCTCCTGAATCTGTGGCGATTGGTCATTGTGATCTGAAAGACAATCTGGACACGATTATTCCCCTGCTTGAAGAAGGTGCCTGGGTACAATTCGATACCATTGGTAAAAACAATTACTATCCTGACAGCAGGCGCATTGCAATGTTACAGGTGCTTGCCAGCCGAGGGCTACTCGACAGAGTCATGCTCTCTCAGGATATAACCCGCCGTTCTCACCTGAAAAGCAACGGAGGAATTGGTTTCGATTACTTACTCACGGTATTCGTTCCGATGTTGCTGGCTGCCGGCTTTACCCAAACACAGATAGACCGAATGTTACGCGATAACCCTGCCCAATTCTTCCGGCACCGCTTTTCCAAATAACTAAGCAATAATTCGACAGAAAATAAGAAAGAGAGGGATAACAGCATGAAATTTGTCGTTGGTGGACAAATAGAAAAAGAAAAAATTGCCGAATGTATCCGGCAACTGGCCGGAGACAAAGCCGCCTCCGTCGTCATTATGAATGACATTGAAGCCTCTATGGCGATTAAAAATGGCGATGCCGATTATTATTTTGGTGCCTGTAATACGGGCGGCGGCGGGGCGCTGGCTATCGCGATTGCCCTTATCGGTCTGGATCTCTGCGCCACCATTGGTATGCCGGGAAAAATCTTATCCGACGATGAGATTATTGCTCATGTAAAAACAGGCAAAAAAGCATTTGGCTTTACGGGGCAGGATATCGACATTGTTCTTCCGGTGATCATTAACACGATCATTTCTCAATAAGGAGCCTGCCATGCAACATTTTCATGAGTTCCTGATGAGACTGATGGAAGTCGATCCTTTTAAAGCGGGATTACTGGCTTCAATTGGTGCGATTGCCGCCATGATGGCAAACCGTGGTATCGCCGTTTTCCATGATGGCCTGCGTCCGCTGCTCCCTGAATATCTGGAAGGACGAATGAGCCGTAAGGCACTGGCAGCAACAAGTTTTGCCCTGAGCATTGGTCTGGTCGTCGGGTTTGGTATCCCCTTCTCGCTGACAGCACCTATCGTGCTGGTTCACAGCCTGTTGCTCGGTACCGATATGATTGGGATCTGGTGTGCCAACAGCCGCAGAGGATTCATGGCTTCCGGTATCATTGGAGCCTTATACGCCATTGCCTTACTGGCCGGATTACGTTCCGTTGTTGAGCTGTTTGCGATGCTGCCGGTTAATTTCACCGATGACCTGAAAAAAGTCGGTGATCCGATTGTCGCCTGCTTTGCTCTGTTCCCTGCGATGGTCGTCGGCTATCAATATGGCTACCGCAAAGGGCTTTTAGTCATGCTCACCGCTTTAGTCGGCTATGTAGCGACGAAAGCCGCTGGCCCGCTCAGTTTTGGAGGACTAATCGAAAAGCCGGTCAGTGTCGATCCGAATGGTGCGGCTTTGTTGCTGTCGATGATTGCCATGTTCTACTTCGCCATGCGTGAACGTCCGGATAATGCCCCATCCGCCAATCAATCCTCCGCAGCACCAAAAGGCGCTAATGAAATGTTAGTCGGGCTGTTCTCAACCCGCATCGAACGTATTCAGAAAAACAAATGGCTACTAATCCTTTGTGGCGGCCTGACTGCAAGTGCAGCGACCATGTCTTTCAGCCTGCTGGCAGAAGGGCCGGTATCCCTGCAATTGATGGCGCAGGATGAGCAGACGAGTGCCCTGCTGGTGGCGCTGGCACGTGCCATCGGGTTTGTCCCGCTGGTCGGTACAACGGCAATCGCTACTGGTGTCTACAGCCCCAACGGGATGAAATTCGTGTTTGTGGCAGGTCTGGCAACCAGCAATCCGTGGCTGGCCTTTGTCGCCGGTGGCCTGACGATGTTTATCGAAATCCAGCTACTGGCAAAAATTGCTATCTGGCTGGATAAATATCCCGGCGTCAAAGCGTGTAGCGGCCATATTCGTACCGCGATCACCAAAATGCTCGAAGTCGCCCTGTTGGTTGGTGGTATGATCGCTTCCAACGCCATTCTGCCGGGTATGGGCTTTATGATTGTTGCGGGGATTTATCTGCTTAACCGCACGTCTAAACGTCCTTTGGTTGAAATGGCAATCGGCCCGATCGCAACCATTGCCGTAGGTATTCTTGCTAACGTACTCTATTTAGTCGGAATAAATTAACAGGAACAAAGTGAGAGAATGAAAACAGCACCGTTACAAAGCATGACGATGGCACAGGCCCAGAAGCAGCAGTTTAAGCTGGTGGATATCATCTGTCGTCACTTTCCCGGCGCTGATTTTCTCTCACAGGGAGATCTGGGTTTAGTCCCGGGTCTCCAGCAACCCAGAATGACGCACCGTATTGAATCTGTTCTCGCCGAATATTTTAACGCAGAAGCGGCAGCTTTTGTGAATGGTGCCGGAACCGGTGCCTTGCGGGCCGGGCTGGGAGCAATACTTCGTCCTTGTGAGACATTACTTGTCCATGACGCACCGATTTATCCCACGACTAAAACATCAATTGAACAAATGGGTCTTCATGTCGTTTATGCAGATTTCAACTGCACAAAGCAGCTTGAAACTGCCATACAACAGCATAAGCCCACAGCTTGTCTTATCCAGCATACACGGCAGAAAATTGATGATCGTTATTCTTTGAAAGAGGTTATTTCCATCCTGAACAAGCATCACATTCCTTCACTGGTAGATGACAACTACGCAGCCATGAAAGTCCCCCACATCGGCTGTGAATATGGCGCAACGCTTTCTACTTTTTCCTGCTTTAAATTACTTGGGCCACAGGGAGTAGGCTTAGTTATCGGTAAGCAGACAATCATCGAGAAACTGCGTCACAACATGTACTCCGGCGGTTGTCAGATTCAGGGCTATCAGGCGATGGAAGCACTACGTGGGCTGGTATTTGCACCGGTCATGCACGCAGTACAGTCTGAAGTAAATGAAGAATTAGTGCTTCGGCTGAATCAGGGGGAAATACCTCAGGTAAAACAGGCTATGATTGCCAATGCCCAGTCCAAAGTAGTTTTAGTCGAATTCCATGAACCCATCGCGGATACGGTACTGAACATCGCGCATACATTGGGCGCATTACCTTATCCCGTTGGGGCAGAGTCAAAATTTGAAATTCCGCCCCTCTTTTACCGAATTTCCGGCACATTCCGCCAGACCGATCCCACGCTGGAGAAACGTATGATCCGCATCAATCCCAATCGTAGCGGAGCCGAAACCATCATGCGTATCTTGCAGGCAAGTTGTCGGAAACAGACATCCGGCTGATATTCTGCCAGTCAGGACTAACAACCAGCCATCAAATATTTTCCCTTCTGGATCAGCCATCACTCTTCCCATAGAATCAATGATAGCTATCCAATTGAATAAATTACATAAATGATAATAAACAGGGAAAATATTTTGATGGAAGAACCGATTCGGGAAACCTCTCTTGCTGCGGTTAAAACAGCCAGCAAAATCGCATACCAATATGTCAGTGAAATTCGAAATCAACGTGTCTATCCCGATTCTGATGCTTTACTGGGCCTGCAACATTTTGACAGGCCATTACCTCAGAATGGCACTGATTGTCAGGAAGTACTGGCCCAACTTCAAAAATACGGCTCACCGGCCACAGTTGCCAGCACGGGCGGACGCTATTTCGGGCTGGTTGTCGGCGGCTCAACACCGGCTGCGATGGGAGCTAATATTGTTTCCAGTGCCTGGGATCAAATAGCGTTGATGGAGTCCTCTTCTCCCGTTGCTCATCAATTAGAAAAAATTGCCGGGCGCTGGGTATTGGAGCTTTTGAATTTACCCTCAGATGCATTCGTTGGTTTCGTCTCCGGCACCACGATGGCACATGTCAGCGCATTAGGTGCTGCGCGCCAGTACCTGTTTCAAAAACAGGGCTATGATCTGGCAGAACATGGTTTACAGAATGCCCCACCGTTGAAAGTTGTTCTGTCCGAAGAATCCCACGTTTCGGTTTTAAAGGCACTGAGGTTACTCGGCTTCGGTCGTTCACAGTTCATTTTTGTACCCTGTGATAATCAGGGGCGCATCATTGTCAGCGCTGTACCTGAACTTTCAGATAATATGATTCTGGTATTACAGGCCGGTAATGTGAATTCCGGCAGTTCTGATCCTTTCCAGTCCCTGATTCCACAGGCCAAAAAAGCAGGCTGTTGGGTGCATGTCGATGGTGCTTTTGGTCTCTGGGCACGGGCATCAAAAGAAAAATCTGAATTAGCCGAAGGTGTTGAAGGCGCAGATTCATGGGCGGTAGATGCGCACAAATGGCTGAACACGCCCTATGACTGTGGCATGTGTATTGTACGCAACAAACAGGCACTCAGAGATGTTATGACAACCTCTGCCGCCTACGTTGAGACTCAGGAGGAGTGGCAGGCAAAAGATATGTTGCCGGAATTCTCCCGCAAAGCCAGAGCTGTAGAGGTGTGGGCAGCTATTTCTGAGCTGGGTGCTCAAGGGATTGAAGCATTAATTGATCGCTGCTGTCTGTATGCAGAAATGCTGGCTGATGGTCTGAAATCACTGGGTTTCACTATTCTTAATGATGTTGTTCTAAATCAGGTAGTGGCCTGTTTGCCTGATATCACTTTGCAGCGCAGGATGCTGCAACTGGTTCAGCAATCCGGTGAATGTTGGTTCGGGCAGACGACATGGCAGGGTCAGGAAGCCATAAGGCTCAGTGTCAGCTCGTGGGCAACCACAGAAGCCGATATTCAGCGTAGCCTGAAAGCAATTGCAGCCGCAATTGATGAGGCAAATAAAGACATCAAATAAATAAGAATACCTCTATCAAGTGTACACAAAGAACACATATATGTGATATTTGTGTATACTTAATTAAGTATATTATGTATACATAAACCTCATTCAAAAGTGATATAAATGTAGACTTAATACCATGAATCACATGACTGCTATTCAATATCTGAATAAATTTGATCAGCAAGGTCGCTACGTCTTTACCACTAAAGATCTCGCTAAAGTTTTTTCAGAAGATAGTAAAAGAGCCTTTGAAGCCGGTCTGAATCGCCTCGTGAAGCACGGGGTGTTATTACGAGCCTGTAAAGGCATTTATGTATTCGCACTGTCACAACATAATGGGCTAGATACGCTGGAATTAATCGCCAGAGCGATGAGGCGAGGTGAGTACAGCTATGTCAGCCTAGAATCTGCATTATCTGAATACGGTGCTATTTCCCAAATCCCGATTGATCGACTGACTGTAATGACAACTGGCCGTGAAGGGACTTATAGAACACCTTTCGGCACCATTGAATTCACACACACTAAAAGATCCGTACCCGATATTATTAACAACATTAAAGAAATTGGTAGACCACTCCGCCTGGCCAGTAAACAAACAGCTTACCGGGATCTAAAACGAGTCGGCAGAAACACTCATTTAGTTGAGAAGGAGGTTATCAATGAAGATTAATCGTACTGATTTCTCACAACTGGTTGACATCGCAATGCAAAATGATCAGGTGACACACATGAGACCTGTTGTCGAAAAAGAACTTCTTCACTATGACATCTTATTTTGTCTTGAGCAGGGCGGGTTACTGGATGAGCTTGTTTTTCAGGGAGGGACATCCTTACGACTCTGCTACGGAGGCAGCCGCTTTAGTGAAGACTTGGACTTTGCTGGTGGAAAAGATTTCTCATCCAGTCAATTAAAGGACATGAAACAGTGTATTGAAGATTACATTGGAAAACGATATGGCTTAGAAGTAACGGTAAAAGAACCGGATATCTTGAAGCAACAGCCCGAGTATTCTGAACTGAAAATCAATAAGTGGCAGATTTCTATCATTACATCTCCCGGCAGAAAAGACTTACCCAAACAACGCATTAAGATTGAAGTTGCCAATATTCCTGCTTACACCCGAAATATTTTGCCATTACGTAACAACTACCCTTCTCTGCCGGATGGTTACAATGACACATTGATACATGTAGAAACCTTAGATGAAATCATGGCGGATAAATTGATTTCATTACCTGCTACCAGAAATTATGTTCGCTA
Source organism: Xenorhabdus stockiae (assembly GCF_002632825.1). Lineage (GTDB taxonomy): Bacteria > Pseudomonadota > Gammaproteobacteria > Enterobacterales > Enterobacteriaceae > Xenorhabdus > Xenorhabdus stockiae. The sequence goes on along the minus strand of NZ_NJAJ01000015.1, from coordinate 101,964 downwards.
TCGTGATATTTGGGATTTAGTTTGGTTACAACAACAAAATGCCAGATTAGATGCTGATTTGGTGATGAAAAAAATCGCTGACTACAAGCTAATAAACTTTACTACGTTATTAGAGCAGCGCCTCCAGTCCTTACCTGAAATCATCACAGGTAAAGCATTTATCGCCGAAATGGAGCGCTTTCTGCCCAGTGATACCTTTGCACGTACTTTGGGAAATAAGAAATTTATCCCTTACTTAATTTCAAACTTAAAAGAGTTATTTCAAAAACTGCAAATATCACTCTCCGGCAATGATAACCACCCCAAATTCAGAATGTAAAAAATAGCCTGAGGGATACCACTTATATTGCTTTTCACCTCAGGCACTTTCTTATTCAGAAAAGGTTAACAAACGCGGATTAAACATAATCCCTCAACTGCCGTTCCACCAGCGTGAGAATGCTGTAAAGCGCGACAGGCTGTTGCTCCTGATTTAAAACCTGCACATCCCACATAACGACACCATGTGGTTTATCATCCGGCGTTTTCTGCACTTTCTTGATCTTCTTCTTACAGGTCAGCCGAACCTGAATAGTATCGCCAATCTTCACTGGTTCAATAAAGCGTAGGTTTTCCATGCCATAGTTCGCCAATACCGGCCCAACGGGTGCATCGACGAATAAGCCGGCGGCGGCAGAAACTACAAAATAGCCATGTGCTACACGCTCACCGAACAGGGATTCAGCCGCGCCAATTTTATCCATATGAGCATAGAAATGATCACCGCTCAGGCAGGCAAAATTAACGATATCCGCTTCCGTCACCGTCCGGCGGGCGGTTAGCAGACTTTCACCGATTTCAATTTGTTCGAAATATTTGCGGAACGGGTGGACAGGATCTTCCTTCACTTTTGCGCCACGTACCCACTCACGGCCAATTGCTGTCAGCATACTCGGGCTGGCCTGAATTGCCGTGCGCTGCATATAGTGTTTCACAGCACGTAATCCGCCAAGCTCCTCACCACCACCTGCGCGTCCCGGCCCGCCATGTACCAGCATGGGTAACGGAGAACCATGCCCGGTTGATTCGGCAGAAGCCGCTTCATCCAGAATCAGCATACGGCCATGAGCGCAGGCGGTTGCACGGATGACCTGCATCGCAATCTGCTCATCTGACGTAACCAGCGAACCCACCAGACTTCCCTGCCCCATTAAAGCCAGCTCAATCGCCTGTTCAGTCTCCTGATATGTCATCAAGGTGGAAACCGGGCCGAAAGCTTCTGTTTCATGTACAACCTGATTGGTCATCGGATCTGCGCAATAAAGCAGAGTTGGCGGGTAAAATGCCCCATTACTGTTCGTCTTATCCGCCAGTTGCAGTTTAGCTAAAGAGCCACCATGCAGTAATTCACAACCACTTTGTAGCAGTAAATCCACTTTGGACTGAACTTCATCGCGCTGTTCAAGGCTGATTAATGACCCCATACGGACATCCGGTAAAGCCGGATCGCCTACCACAACACCGGACAAACGTTTAATCAACGCCTGCTGAACCGACTCAAGCTGGCTTTCCGGTACAATAATACGCCGGATAGCAGTACACTTTTGCCCGGCCTTTACCGTCATTTCACGGACAACTTCCTTAATGAATACGCCAAATTCTGGCATATCCGGCGTCACATCATCCCCCAGAATACAACAGTTGAGAGAGTCAGCTTCCATCGTAAACGGAATGGATTTTTCAATCAGGCGAGGGTGAGACTTCAATTTATGTCCGGTCTGGGCTGAGCCGGTAAAAGTCACCGCATCCTGATAGTCGAGATGATCAAACAGATCGCCGATTCCGCCACAGATCAATTGCAATGCGCCTTCCGGAACCAAACCACTGTCGAGGATCAGTTTCACCATTGCCTGTGTTAACTGTGCTGAAGCGGTAGCGGGTTTAATAATGGCCGGCATGCCCGCCATCCAGGTCGGTGCCAGTTTTTCCAGCATCCCCCAGCAAGGGAAGTTAAATGCATTAATGTGCAGAGCAACACCGGGGCGGGAAGTCAGAACATGACGAGCGACAAACTGGGACTGTTTGGAAAGTGGGATCATCTCATCTTCCGGCCACAACACATCATCCGGTAGCTCACGTCCTGCCAGACCCGCATAGGAAAATAGCGTTGCAATGCCCCCTTCAATATCTACCCAGCCATCCGAGCGGGTCGCTCCGGTTTCTGCCGAGATAGCATATAAAGCTTCTTTATTGGCAAGCAGATGCTTTGCAACGGCTTTCATCATCTGGGCACGCTGCTGGAATGTCATGGCTGAGAGTGCTTTTCCACCTTTTTCTCTGGCATATCTAAGGCTATCAGCCAGTGGCAGATCATCTGAACAAACCTGATACAGCGCTGCACCACTTACTGCATGATGAATAGTTCTGGCGTTACCATTTCCATAAACCCACTCACCACAAATATAACTGGTCAATTGTTGCATTTTTTTCTCCGCCGATATCATTAATGAATCACCATTAAAACAATATGCAATATTTATGTATCACATAATCCAGACAAAAAACCACCCAAAAAATTAACAAAAGCGAACATTTTCTGGGCTCTACATATCAATCCCCTTACTTATCCATAACAATAAAAATTAATTACAACTTTTTGAAAAATAAATAACATAAATTGTGATGCGCTCAACAAATATACAAATAAAACGTTTGATATTTTTGTTATCAGTTTGTAGATTTAAGGTTGCATTAAGTGATTCGTTTTTACTATATATTTTAAAAAATAAGAATCATATGTGGAGCGTTATATGACAACTGATCAACCAGATCATCAACGACAGGCGCATTTTGACGCCAAGATCGAGGCAGATATCACCATTGAAGCTAAGGATTGGATGCCCGATGCCTATCGCCAAAACCTGATACGTCAGATCGGTCAACACGCACACTCGGAAGTTGTCGGCATGTTACCGGAAGCCAACTGGATCACCCGTGCTCCAACTCTGCGGCGCAAGGCTGTATTACTGGCAAAAGTGCAGGATGAGGCAGGCCACGGGCTTTATCTCTACAGCGCCGCAGAAACACTGGGCTGTACTCGTCAGGACATCTATCAGAAATTGCTGGATGGAACGATGAAATATTCGTCAATTTTCAACTATCCCACCTTGAGCTGGGCAGACATTGGCGTAATTGGCTGGCTGGTGGACGGTGCTGCGATAGTCAATCAGGTCGCTCTGTGTCGTGCCTCTTACGGCCCTTATGCCCGCGCTATGGTGAAAATCTGTAAAGAAGAGAGCTTCCACCAACGTCAGGGATATGAAGCGGTTACCGTGCTGGCAAAAGGGAGTGAAACTCAGCGGGCCATGCTACAGGATGCCATTAATCGGTTCTGGTGGCCGACGTTGATGATGTTCGGCCCTAATGACAGTGATTCCCCCAACAGCGCCCAGAGTATGGCCTGGAAAATTAAACGGTTTAGTAACGATGAGCTGAGACAGAAATTCATCGATAACACCGTTCCCCAATTAGAGGCACTGGGTATGACAGCCCCTGATCCTGAACTGGCCTGGGATGAAACAACAGGGCATTACCGTATTGGTGACATCAACTGGGACGAATTCAATCAGGTGATCAAAGGCTACGGCATATGTAACCACGAACGTCTGGAGGCCAAACGTCGGGCATGGGAAAACGGAAGTTGGGTACGTGAGGCAGCTTCCAGCCATGCCAGAAAAATGGCTGCCAAAAAACAGGCTGCTTAGTCCACTGTATTTAATAACTGATGAAAACGGAGGCAAGATATGAACAATACCGATTGGCCACTGTATGAAGTCTTTGTTCGCAGTAAGCAGGGGCTGGCTCATCGTCATGTCGGCAGCCTCCATGCAGCGGATGATCAGATGGCGCTGGAAAATGCGCGTGATGCTTATACCCGGCGCAATGAAGGCTGCTCTATCTGGGTGGTGAAATCCATCTACTTGGTTGCATCACAACCGGAAGATCGCAGTGCTTTTTTTGAACCGTCGGAAGATAAGATTTACCGTCATCCGACGTTCTACACGATCCCTGACGGCATCAAGAATATGTAAGGGGGAAAATATGAACATGCCTCATACCGCTTCCCTCGATCATAACCTTCTCAATCATAATCTTTTCAACTACGTACTGCGTCTCGGAGACAGCCCGCTGATTCTGGCGCAGCGCCTGTGCGAATGGTGTGGTCACGCGCCAGAACTGGAAATTGATTTGGCTCTGGCTAACATCGGTCTCGATTTGCTGGGTCAGGCACGCCATTTTCTCAGCTATGCAGCCACACTTGACGGAACTGATGCTGAAAAAAATAGAGAAAGTGATGAAGACCGGTTGGCTTTTGGTCGTGATGAGCGGGAGTTCCGCAATCTTCTGCTGGTGGAGCAACCTAATGGCGGCTTTAACGATACGCTGGTGCGCCAGTTTTTTATCGATGCCTATCACGTCTTACTTCATCAGGCATTAAGGCAGAGCCGTGATACTCAATTAGCCGCTATCAGCAATAAGTCATTAAAAGAGGTGGAATATCACCTGCGTTTCAGCCGTGGCTGGATGATCCGTCTGGGGGATGGCACAGAACAGAGCCACGAGAAAATGCAGCAGTCTGTCAATCAGCTGTGGCGCTTTACCGGCGAACTTTTCCATTGCGATGAAGTAGAGCAGCAACTTGCTGAGGCGGGCATTGCGGTTGATCCCCGGACACTGCATGAACCCTGGCAGCAAATGGTCAAAGACACCTTTGCTCAGGCCACGCTGGAAATACCGCAGGAACCCCCTTACCGGCAGGGCGGCAAGCAAGGGCGGCATACAGAACATCTCGGATACATACTGGCAGAAATGCAGTTTTTACAGCGGGCATATCCAGACAATAACTGGTGACCGCAGCCAACAAAGAGGCAGCTCGAAAGACGATATGTATATACCCAATGGATTTCGAGTTGCATCGCGGCGGCAAGGAAACTCATCCCCTGGAGCATAGCTAACTATGTGACCGGGGTGAGTGACCGCAGCCAACAAAGAGGCAGCTCGAAAGACGAAGGGTATAGGAGGGTAGGATGGAACAGCAACTTAGTTCCTTACAATCAATAGCGTTGCAATCAATAGCATTGCAGCAACCCGAAATCCACCAGATCTGGCAGTGTCTGCATCAGATTGCCGATCCAGAACTGCCGACGTTATCGATTACCGACCTCGGTATGATACGAGAAGTCACCGCTTTCCAGAAGGAGCAGAACGGTCAGAAGGGGTGGCAAGTGGTATTCACTCCCACTTATTCAGGCTGCCCGGCCACGGATTTTCTCATTCATGAAATCCGGACAACACTGGCTCATGCCGGTTTTTCCCCTGTACATATTGACGTAAGCCTGAGCCCGGCATGGACGACTGACTGGATGAATGCCGATGCCAGACAGCGTCTGCGGGAATCCGGTATCGCGCCACCACAGGGAGCGGCCTGCGAAAAACCCGCAGACACCGAATCCATTACCTGCCCGCGTTGTGGCAGTCATCAGACAGAAAAAATCAGTGAGTTTGGTTCCACCGCGTGCAAAGCACTTTATCGCTGTCAGCACTGTCTGGAACCTTTCGATTATTTCAAATGTATTTAAGGGAGCAGCAGATGGCTATTCTTCCTCATCCCGGTTCTCAACAAAAGCAGTCTCACCGGACACAGTTTCATCGCTTACGCATTGCTGCTATTGAGCAGGAAACGTCAGATTCTGTAGCGGTCACACTGCACATTCCCGATGAACTGAAAGAATATTTCCACTATCAGCCGGGTCAGCATCTGACACTCAAGGCAGAGGTTAACGGGGAAGAACTGCGCCGTTGCTACTCCATCTGTAGCTCACCACTGGATGACACACTACAAATTGGTGTCAAGGCTATCTATCAGGGGCGATTCTCTACTTTTATTAATCAACAATTGAAAGTTGGGGATGAGCTGGATGTCATGCAGCCACAAGGTAATTTTGGTCATCACCCTGATACCAGCAAACCGGGAAATTATCTGGCGATTGCGGCCGGTTCGGGCATTACGCCTATCCTGTCGATTATCAAAAGCACACTGGCTCTGGAGCCAGAGAGCACTGTTACGCTGATTTATGGCAACAGTACCAGCCGCTCTGTGATGTTCAGGGAAGCACTGGCTGATCTCAAAAACCGCTACCTGCAACATTTTCAGGTCATGTATCTATTCAGTCAGGAAACCACTGACAGCCCGCTGCTCAACGGTCGTATCAATACCGAAAACCTGCTGCGGATCGGCAAAATACTCCTTAATTTTTCCCAGTTTGATCACGCTTTTCTTTGTGGGCCTGCAACGATGCTGGATGATGCCAAATCAGCACTTGAGCAGGCCGGCATGGCGCCTGAACACATCCATAGTGAACGTTTCAATACCGGTAATCATCCACTCTACACTGCTTCCCGTCCTGCCAATCTGGCCGGACGCAATGAAACAAGTGTCGAAATTCATTTAGATGGTCGCACTCTGAATATTGTGATGAATGCTGAGGATAACAGCATTCTTGATGCGGCCCTGCGTCAGGGCGCAGATTTGCCCTACGCCTGTAAAGGTGGTGTTTGTGCCACCTGTAAATGCCGGCTCAAATCCGGTGAAGTGGATATGGGGGTGAACTACAGCCTTGAACCGGATCAACTGGCCGCCGGTTATATTTTAAGCTGCCAGTCATGGCCGAAAGGCGATGGTGTTGTTGTTGATTTTGATGTCTGAAATCTCTCATTAATCAGAAATATTCCAGAGATAAGAGTGCAAATCAGGAGATACCATGAATCAGGAATGGGTTTTAAGTCTTCAACAACAGCGGGTACGCACACTGACCCTCAACCGCCCAGAAGTACGTAATGCCCTCAGCAATGACTGTCTGGAACTGCTCGTACAACATCTGGAACAGGCAGATGCCGATGCCGGAACCGGTGTCATCATCATTACCGGCTCACTACGCTGCTTCGCCGCCGGGGCAGACCTTAAAGAACTACAGCAACAAACCGTTGCCAGCGCAATAACTGATCGTCGCCCCCAACTCTGGCAGCGGCTGAACAATATCAGCAAACCGATGATAGCCGCCGTTAATGGTTATGCCCTCGGCGCGGGCTGTGAACTGGCACTGGCCTGCGATCTGGTGATTTGTGGTGAAAACGCCAGCTTTGGGCTGCCGGAAATCACGCTGGGGTTAATGCCGGGAGCGGGAGGAACACAACGGCTTATCCGCAGTGTAGGCAAAGCTCTTGCCAGCCAGATGATATTAACCGGCGAAGCCATTAACGCTCATCAGGCGCAACAGGCAGGGTTAGTGAGTGAAATTTGCATCGATAACCTGACGTTGAAACGTGCACAACAGATAGCAGACCGCATCAGTGAATTTTCGCCGCTGGCTCTGCGGGCGGCTAAGGCTGCGCTCAAGACTGCATACGAAACCAGCCTGTCACAAGGGCTGTCCGCTGAACGACAACACTTTGTTGCCTTAGCAGGTACAGCCGATCGTCAGGAAGGTATTTCAGCCTTCCTTGAAAAACGTAAACCAACATTTAAAGGATGCTAGTAGATGGAAAATGAAAATATACCCACGATACTCACTGAAGTGAAAGCAGGTGTCCTTAGCATTAAACTCAATCGTCCTAGGCTGATAAACAGCATCAACGAGGAAATGCACCTGCAACTCAGTGAAGCTCTGAAAATTGCAGAACAGGATGAATCGGTGCGCTGTGTACTGATTTCAGGAACCGGACGTGGTTTCTGTGCTGGTCAGGATTTAAATGATCGTAGTTCTGTTATCAACGTAGGTGGCGTTCCTGATCTCGGCTATTCCCTTGAAACTTACTATAACCCGCTAATCCGCCGTCTGACCACCCTGCCCAAGCCGGTGATTTGCGCTGTTCATGGCGTGGCAGCGGGAGCGGGTCTTTCCCTTGCTTTGGCGGGTGACATTGTGCTCGCCTCCCGCAATACAACCTTTATTCAGGCTTTCTGTCGTATTGGCCTGACACCGGATGCAGGCGGTAGCTGGTTCCTGCCCCATAAAATTGGTCATGCCCGCGCGATGGGAATGGCAATGCTGGGAGACAAAATCAGTGCTGAACAGGCACTGGAGTGGGGCATGATCTGGCAGGTCTTTGAACCTAAAGAACTGGAAGAAAAAGCATGGGAAATCGCCCAACGTCTGGCAACTCAGCCGACAGTCTCCCTTGCGTGCATCAAAAAATCCACTTACGCCGCCGCAACCAACACGTTGGATCAGCAGCTTGAGCTTGAGCGCGATCTACAACGCCAGTGTGGGCATACAGAAGATTTTCAGGAAGGCATTCGTGCGTTTATGGAAAAGCGCGAACCACAGTTTAAAGGAAAATAAATATGAATATGCCAATACATCATCGCCCGACATTCAGTGATTCAACAGATAACGAATCAATTAATGAATCAATACCAGAAGGCCCAATCGCTGTTATTGGCGCGGGAACGATGGGTATCGGCATTGCTCAGGTTGCAGCACTAGCAGGACATTCCGTCCTGCTATTTGACGCTAATGATGAAGCCGCACAACGGGCGCTGGATACACTCCATATCCGCCTGCATCAGCGTGTCGCAGCAGGTAAAGCCGATGCAGACAAAACTCAGGCGCTATTGCAACGCATCACTCTGGTTGACTCATTACAGGCATTAGCTCCCTGTATACTGGTGATTGAAGCGATTATCGAGCAGCTGGAAGCCAAACAAAAACTATTCCACCAGCTGGAATCCCTGTGTTCAGAACAAACCATTTTTGCCAGTAATACCTCATCGCTGTCGATTACGGCTATTGCCCGTGTTCTGAGTAAACCTCAACGCATGGCCGGGCTGCATTTTTTCAACCCTGCTCCGCTAATGAAACTAGTGGAAATCGTGCAAGGGCTGGAAACCTGCCCACAAATTATCGCAACGCTTAAATACCTCATGATCAACTGGCAAAAACAGCCAGTCATTTGCCGCTCTACACCCGGTTTTATCGTCAACCGCATTGCGCGGCCTTTTTACGCCGAAGCCCTGCGTGCACTGGAAGAGCAGATCGCATCACCTGCGACACTGGATGCCGTCATAAAGGATGCCGGCGGCTTTGCTATGGGGCCATTACAGCTGACTGATTTAATCGGACATGACGTTAATTACGCTGTTACTGAATCCCTGTTTCACGCGTTCTACGGTGATCCCCGCTTTCAGCCATCATTACGCCAAAAAGAACTGGTGGAAGCTAATCATCTGGGGCGTAAAAGTGGCCGGGGGTTTTATCTCTATTCCGACACCAATAATGCAGAAAAAAATAGCACAGATAAAAAACCGCAATTACTTCCTGAGATTGAAGAAATACAAGCCGCTGAGCCGATCACATCAGCACAAATAAATGCGAGCGGAGACTGGTCTGCCCTGCCGCATTTTGCCGCTCTGTTACAGGAAAAATTACAGGAAAACGGGGTATTCTGCGGGGAAAAATACAATATCCCATTATCTTCACCTGCATTACAGATTGATGATGTTCTATTTATGCTGGCAACCGGAAAAACCAGCTCCCAACTGGCTGATGAAATTCAGGCTCCGGTCGTACAGTTTGATCTGTCTGCCAATCATCATGCAGCTCCGATAATCACAATAAGTGCAGCCAGCCAGAACACTCAACAACAAACGGCAAAAGTCGCCCGTTTTCTCCATTCTCTCGGCAAGCAGGTCATTTTACTGCCGGATTATCCGGCCATGCTGACGATGCGGACTGTGGCAATGCTGTGCAACGAAGCGCTGGATGCGCTTAATAAAGGCATTGCCAGCGCGGAAGATATCGATCTGGCAATGTGCCGTGGTGTGAATTATCCCATCGGGCCACTGGCATGGGGAACTCAGCTCGGCTGGCAGCATATTTTCAATACACTGGAAAACTTACAGCAGTTTTACGGGGAAACCCGTTATCGTCCGTCTCCCCTGCTTCGGCAGCTGGCGGCGGGCCATGTCACATTACAGTCTCCATCTCTCCGGCAACATGAATATCAACATAAGAAGAAAGATCATGCCTAATAAAACGAATACTTCCCCGAAGCAACTTGCCCGAAACTGTATTGAGACCATGTATACCAAAGATGCCTGCGCTAATCATATGGGAATGCAGATTGACTATATCGACATCGGGATTGCTCAGTTAAGCATGACCATTGTACCTACCATGCTTAACGGTCATAAGACCTGTCATGGTGGCATTATATTCAGTCTGGCAGATACCGCATTTGCCTATGCCTGCAACAGTGAGGGAATTGCGGCTGTCGCTTCCGGCTGTAATATCGATTTCATCCATCCGGTTTTTAATGGTGACCGGCTTACTGCTAACGCGTCAGTGCAGCATCAGGGCAAAACTAACGGGTTATATGATGTCAAAATTACCAATCAGAATGGCAAAACGGTGGCCTTTTTCCGTGGTCACTCTCACCGTCTGGGTCATTCTGTTTTAGAAGAACCCGCCAAAACAACGACTCCTACTAAAGCAATCAGGAAAGAAAAATCATGACCCATGCATTTATTTGTGACGGAGTGCGTACACCTATCGGCCGTTATGGGGGAGCCCTCGCCAACCTGCGCCCTGATGATCTGGCCGCTCTGCCGCTACGGGCATTGCTGGCACGTTATCCCGGACTGGACGGGCAAACGATTGATGATGTCATTCTCGGTTGTGCAAATCAGGCCGGTGAAGATAACCGCAATGTCGCTCGCATGGCGACATTGCTGGCTGGCCTGCCATATTCCGTTCCCGGCACAACTCTCAACCGATTGTGTGGCTCCGGTCTGGATGCACTGGCTTTTGCTGCCCGCAGTATCAAAGCAGATGAAGCTCAGCTGATACTGGCTGGTGGTGTGGAATCCATGACCCGTGCCCCATTAGTGATGGGAAAAGCGGAAACGGCTTTCAGCCGTCAGGCTCAGATATTTGATACCACAATTGGCTGGCGTTTCATTAATCCGCTGATACAGAAACAATTTGGTACAGATTCGATGCCGGAAACCGCAGAAAATGTTGCGGCCCTATTTGAAATCAGCCGGGATGCTCAGGATGCTTTCGCGCTGCGCAGCCAGCAACGTACCGCTAAAGCGCAGCAACAAGGCATTCTGGCCGAAGAGATCACCCCTGTTACCCTGCCTGATCGCCGGAAAAAAGGGGAAGACACGCTTATTTCACAGGATGAACATCCCCGCCCTGAAACAACATTAGCGCAATTACAAAAGCTGAAAACACCATTCCGGACTGAAGGCACCGTCACTGCCGGTAATGCTTCCGGCGTCAATGACGGAGCCGCCGCCCTGATTATCGCTTCAGAAGCCGCAGCATTAAAACACGGGTTGATACCTAAAGCGCGTATTGTGGCAACCGCAACCAGCGGTGTTGAACCGCGCATTATGGGGATTGGGCCACTGTCAGCCACGAGCAAAGTGTTAGCACTCACCGGGCTGAGTCTGAATCAGATGGATGTGATCGAACTGAACGAAGCCTTCGCAGCTCAGTCACTGGCCGTGATGCGCCAATGGGGATTACCGGATGATGCAGAACATGTGAACCCGAATGGCGGTGCGATAGCACTGGGGCATCCGCTGGGAATGAGTGGTGCCCGGCTTGCACTGACAGCAACGCTTGAACTGGAACGGCGGGCCGGACGCTATGCCTTATGCACTATGTGCATCGGCGTTGGGCAGGGAATTGCCATGATTATTGAACGTATTTCATAACCAACACCTGCATATAACAATAAAAACAGCCTGATACAGTTAAACCAACAAAAAGGGCGGGAATTATGAGCAACAACGTACAGCACCTCAACTCAAGCTTCACTCCACATCCCGAGGCCAATCTCGATTCTGTTGAATTTGCTTCACGCGACGAAATTCAGGCGCGACAGTTTAAGCAGATGAAATGGACATTGCATCATGCCTATAACAACGTGCCAATGTATCGCCGTAAATTTGATGCGATTGGTATTCACCCCAATGATTTCCGGCAGCTTGAAGACATCGCTAAATTTCCTTTCACCACCAAACAGGATCTGAGGGATAACTACCCTTTTGATACCTTTGCCGTTCCGATGGAAAAAATTGTGCGTATTCATGCTTCATCCGGAACGACAGGGCGTCCGACCGTTGTTGGCTATACTCAGCAAGATATCGACAACTGGTCTGATCTGATCGCCCGTAGCCTGCGTTTTGCCGGAGCAACAGCCAAAGACAAAATACATGTCGCTTACGGTTACGGCCTGTTCACTGGCGGTCTGGGAGCACATTATGGCGCTGAGCGTCTGGGGGCTGCCGTGATCCCGATGTCTGGCGGGCAGACAGAAAAACAGGCACAGCTGATCTGCGACTTTAAACCCGATGTCATTATGATGACACCCTCTTACTGCCTGACACTATTGGATGTATTGGAACAGCAAATGGGAGGCGATGCCAGACAATGCTCTCTGCGGGTCGGTATTTTCGGGGCTGAACCGTGGACTGAAGGGCTTCGGCATGAAATTGAAACTCGTATGGGTATCAAGGCGCTGGATATTTATGGTTTGTCCGAAATCATGGGGCCGGGTGTCGCCATGGAATCACTGGAATATGCCGATGGCTCGACTATTTGGGAAGACCATTTTTATCCGGAAGTGATCGACCCTGACAACCTGAATGTATTACCGGACGGCGAGAATGGTGAGCTGGTTTTTACCACACTCACCAAAGAAGCCATGCCGATGATCCGCTACCGTACCCGCGACCTGACACGCCTGTTACCGGGAACCGCCCGCAATATGCGGCGCATGGACAGGATTACCGGACGTTCCGACGACATGCTCATCATCCGTGGCATCAATGTCTTTCCATCACAGGTAGAAGAACAGATCACGCGTTTCAGCGAGTTGTCGCCACATTATCAACTGGAAGTGAACCGCGTTGGGAATTATGACAGCCTGTCCGTCAAGGTCGAACTGAAAGATCCAGCGCAACTGAGTATCCAGCAACGCTGCGATATCTGCCACCAATTACGCCATCACATCAAGGCCATGATAGGGATCAGCACCGAAGTCAGTATCGTTAACTGCGGGGATATTCCACGTTCCGAAGGCAAAGCGGTTCGGGTTCTTGACCACCGTCAGCAGAAATAATATTCCAACAATACAATAACGACTGGGATACCTGTTTATGCTACTGTCATGACTCATTTGCGCTCAGACAATAACAAAATATGACACACAAACTCGACGATTTTATTCGACATGCCCTTGATGCCCAGCCGATTAGCGGAACATCGCTGATCATTTCCCTGTATGGCGATGCGCTCAGCCATCGGGGAGGTGAAGTCTGGCTGGGTAGTCTCAGCCTTCTGCTGGAACCACTGGGGTTCAGTGACCGTTTTGTCCGGACATCTGTATTTCGTTTACAAAAAGAGGGTTGGCTGGAGGTAGAGAAAATAGGTCGTCGCAGTTATTACCGCATCACTGAGCGGGGCATGAACCAATTCCGTCATGCAGAAAGTAAAATTTATCTCAGAGAACAACCGGCATGGGATGGCAAATGGGATTTATTGCTGTTGGAAGAAACCGGTAAAGAGGAGCGTACCCGCCTGAAAAAAGAGCTGAACTGGTTTGGGTTTGGTCAACTCAACAGCACATTAATGGCAGCCCCCAGCAGTTCACAAAGTGATATTCCGGCCCTGCTCGGAGAACTCAACGCCAGTGATTCCGTGATCTACTTCCGGGCAGATTATCCTTATCCCCGCTCCGAACAGAGCCTGAAAGAACGGGTATCAGCCAGCTGGTCGCTGGAGCAGGTTGCTGAGCACTATCATGAATTTATCATCACATTCCGGCCCTTGATGAAACTCTTGCAAGATTGTAATGCAGACGAACTGACACCAGAGCGCTGTTTCCAGTTACGCCTTCTGCTTATCCACTTTTACCGCCGTGTTGTACTGCGTGATCCACTATTACCGAATGCACTGTTGCCTGCACAGTGGGAAGGCCAAATCGCCCGGAATTTATGCATCAACATCTACCAGCGTATTGGCCCTGCCGCAACACGATACATTGGTCAACAATGTGAAACCACCATAGGTAAATTGCCCCAGCCTGCTGCTGCGTACTATCGTCGTTTTGGCGGATTACACAGCGGTTCTTAGTAACGTCTGACAATTGTTTGAGGAAATACTTATGCCTGTATATCAACTTGATGGTTTAACTCCGGTTATTGATCCCAGTAGTTATGTTCACCCTACCGCTGTTCTGGTCGGTGACGTCATTATTGGCAGGCAGGTTTATATCGGCCCGAATGCCAGCCTGCGTGGTGATTTCGGTCGGCTGGTGGTGATGGATGGTTCGAATATTCAGGATAATTGCGTCATGCACGGTTATCCTCAACAGGACACAGTGGTTGAAGAAAACGGTCATATCGGGCATGGGGCGATACTGCATGGATGCCAAATCCGGCGCAATGTTTTGGTTGGCATGAATTCAGTTGTGATGGATGGCGCGGAAATTGGTGAAAACTGTATCGTGGGAGCAATGGCCTTTATCAAGGCAGAAGCAATTTTTGCCGCCAATCAGCTGATCGTCGGCACCCCCGCCCGCGCTTTGCGTACTTTGACCGAGCAGGAACTGGAATGGAAGCGGATCAGCACTCGGGAATATCAAGATTTAGTAACACGTTGTAAAAATACATTGAGGCAGGTAGAACCGTTGACTGAAATAGAACCGGGACGTAAGCGGATGGTCTTTAGTGACGATTTTGTGCCTAAGAATCAATTGTAAAATGGTTCCTACTGCTCGCTGGCTGCGAGCAGCCTCAATACTATTTAATATCAACCACCTCAGAAGGTTTTATCGTTATTTTTTGACCATGTAACTCACAATCTTCCATCATCTGAATAACACCTTCTTTTGCCCATAAAGCCTGCGCGCCTTCGGCTTCTTTGTAAGGGACAACTGAATCTTTCATATCAATGAATGGCTTACTAAATAAAATTGCCTTATAATTATAGTTATCTCCACTATCTGGTATAACCCAATCAATCAGATAATTAGCATTTTCCCAAAAAATAATAACGCTTTCAAATTCATCATGTCCTTTTGTTTTATGAAATTGATAACCAATTAAACAGTATTTATTATCTTCATTTCTCATATCAAAAGAGTTAATAAGATAACTCAATGATGGAAGATAATATTTTTCGTATTTTTTTATTTTTAATGGGTTAAATCTATTGTCTGGGTTTTTATAATATATTCCCCAACCACCCGTTTTTTCCCAAGTATTGAAATCCAATTCATCTTGATTTGAAAAAACTGATAAAGAAAAAAACATCATGAAAGTAAAGATAAAACATTTCATATTAAATTCCTTACTTAAGGTAACCTTCTGATAATTTGTAAAAATCCTGTCCCTGCAATGAAAACATTTTTATGAAGTTTTTACCAGGAGAAGTACGGTTTGCTGTTCTCCATGCAATAACTTCTGTATTAGAAACCTTATTACTTTTTGCTATGCTGATAGCATTTATAATTAATCTACGATAAGCTAAAAAATTATCGTGAGTTCCATCATTTGCAGTAACTAACATACCATTAATTCTATTTTTTATACCTGATTCAATGTTGGGATATTGACTAAAACCTTTTATTGTTCTAGGGCCTGAAATTAATCCAATTAATTTATTTCCGTGTTTTGGAACATCAAGCTCATGTGATTTAGGAGACTTAACTCTGTTTAATAATACATCATGCATATACTGCATAGTGTCTTTAGCTTCTTTTTCATCATACTTTCCACCGATTGTATCTGGTGATGTTGTTTCTGCCAACAACACCATCAGCATTGCTCTCTGCTCAGCAGTAAGATCAGCGGGGATCGATATTTTAGGTACGATATTAATCGTTAAATGTGGAAAGCAATCTTCAGCAACACCCTGAGCAAAATTAGGACAGAAATCAATATTTGTATCAACCGCCTTAACTTTACTTACTCCTATATTAATCGCCGTTATTTGCAATGTTTGCTCTCTCATCTGAGGATTATCACGCTGAAAAATAGTTACCAAACCATTCTCTGACAGAAACTTAAGGTGCTTTCTGGTATTGAGGTTTAAGCCATCAATCTTTAATGTCAGTGTATTACCCGGAGTCAGATGAAACTCAGTTCCGAGAAGCGCTTTTCCGTTATTCCGTGTAACAATAAATCTAGACATAATTTGTTATCCTTTCTATTTTGGTTAAATCCGTTTTCTGCCCTATCTTATTCAATAAGAGTAATCCTATAAACAAATTAAACAACAATCCAATAAGACACCTCTTATTTTTGGTCATATCTTTTATATTTTAAAAGCTAATTGTCAATAACATAAATTATTTATTTAATCTCTTAAATGCCATCGGAGATATTTGCAATGGCATAATTAGTTACAAACCGTCATTATTTAGCATAGGAATCAGGAATAGACTGAATCAAGCCAGCCTGACAAGGGCAACTACTCTGGCTATCCAGCGTTCCTGCCATTCTTTGCTGATAATTGATAAAACCACTGACACCGCCGATAATCCGGTATTTACCGGCAAATCTGCCACAACTGACCTCTGAACCTTCAAGAGCAGACGGCTTACCGTAAAAAGTGACTGTACTACTGCCCGTTAAAATTGCACCACCACATGTTGTTTTATCCCCAACAACTAAGAAGTATCCAATAGCCATCATTTATCCTTAACGTGAATTTAATGTGATTGATTAATCAATATATTATCGATAAAAACTGGATGATTAAAGCAACCATACTGCATGGTTACAAATCAATTTATTCATCCTGCTTTATTTAAAATTTGTAGTAGTTGTGACAGTTAATACATAAAAAATTATAGACAAACTCTTTATTTCAAAACTTTATGTGACCAACATCAATTTTAAACATGCTGTTCTAAAATATTACTTTAAAAAGCTAATCCATTTTCGATTCCCCTGATAGAGTTATTAATAATGTAACAAAAAAAATTATCTCAACACCAACTGGGTTTTCCAAATATTCATAAATCCTAAAAAGTAAAATGAGGAAAGATATGTCAAAGCTCATTTATTATGTTGCTGCAACAATGGATGGTTATATCGCTACAGAGAATCATGAGTTAGGCTGGCTGGAGACATTTGCTCTCAGCGATGATGCCACACCTTATGAAACCTTTTATCAGGGTATCGGAGCAGCCATTATAGGGGCTGGAACTTATGAATGGATTATGAAGAATACGGCTGGTCACTGGCCATATCAGAATATCCCTTCTTTTATTCTCTCCTCCAGAAATTTACCCGTTCCGGCAGAAATTAATGCCGTTGTCACTCATGATCCTGCCAGTGAAATTGCCGCCAAAGCGCGGGCTGCCGCTAAGGATAAAGACGTATGGATTATTGGTGGTGGAGAAACGGCAGCATTCTTTGCCGATGCCGGAGAATTACAACAACTGTTTATTACCACGGTACCGGTGTTTTTGGGCTCAGGTATCCGAGTCTTGCCAGTCAACCATTTGATTGAGGCTGTTCCTAATAAACAGCGTCTCTTAAGCAGCGGCGCCATTGAAACTATTATGGATATCAAACCAACAGCATAAACTGAATGATATTTTGCCCCATTACAGGAAGCCGATCTTTTATAAGTTCAGGGTCGGTTATACTCTCAGCATTAAAGATCCTTTATTGCCCCCATCTGGATCAATACGATCTCTCTTACAATCAGTGATCGTGTCGATGCACTGTTGTTCCCGCTCTATATCCTAAAATGTAGTGTCTCATCCATCACATACGACAACCCCCCTAGATCTGACGATAAGAAAAAGAAACCGAGAAAAAATATTATGGCAAATGACCATGCTTTTCATGATAGTTTCTATTTATTACCTTTTTTCGATACTTCTTTCATGACTCAAATAAATTCAGCGTAAAAGGGGTTAGATAATGAATAAATATAATGTCAGCGATACGCTATTTTCATTAGAACAATTCAGCAAAAAGACTCGTCAGGATCTCCATAAAATTCCTGAACTATCCGGTCGTGAGTTTAAAACGTCAAAATATTGCCTTGATTTAATGAGATTCTTTGGTTACACCATCAAAAACTATTCAGATTATACTGGTTTTACTGCCGATTTAATTATTGATCCAGCCAAACCTCTGCTTGCATTTCGTACCGATATGGATGCACTCGCAATGCCCGATCTGACCAATAATGACCACAGCTCTGTTCATGAAGGCTGTGCGCATAACTGTGGTCATGACATCCATATGACAGTTGCACTGACTGCCGCCAATTACCTGTCACAGCATCAGCATGAGATGAACGTCAACGTGCGCTTTATCTTCCAGATGGCAGAGGAAGATATGCGCATTCCGGGCGCAGATAAAATGGTTGAGCTGGGGTGTATGGACGGTGTCAGTGAAGTCTATGCCTTGCATAACGATGGTGCTGAGGATACAGGCACTATCGCTCTGACAAGCGGCACCCTTACCTCGTGGGGGACGACATGGACTCTGGATGTCTACGGTATTTCTGCCCACGGCTCAGCACCACAAAAAGGGCTGGATGCCATTCGGGAGATGTGTCGCATTATTGATTATATGGACTATATTGTCGCGAAAAAGACAGATCCGTTCAGCCCGGCAGTACTCACTTGCGGCATGATTAACGGCGGAACCATTCCCAATGCCATCGCAGCCCATGCTCAGGCACAAGGAACCATTCGGACGATGGATAAGGAAACTGACCAAATCCTCAAAAATGGTATTCAGGAAATTATTGCCCGCAGCGAAGCGGGCGGTTTCAGAACTACAGTAAGCTACGCAACTTACCCAGCAGTGGAAAACCATCCTTACGCTTACCAGCGTATCATCGAAGCGGCCGGCAAATTCCTGCCCTCAGAAAATATAATCGCTAACATCCGCCCAGCAACAGGCAGTGAGGATTTCAGTTACATGATTAACACCACCAAAGATCGCAGAGGTGCCATGTTTTTCCTCGGTAGCGGAAATAAAGAAAAAGGAATAGACAACTTCCCGCATTCCAATCCTTATTTTATTGACGATGACTGCCTGCTGGTTGGAGCACAAATATTTATTAATCTTGTTACGCATTAATAATATCTGGCGTCCGGTAGGGAATATCGGACGCGATAACATTGAAATAAGTATATTTAACCCATTATTTTAATTTCATTTTTCCCATAAGCCATTGACAGAAATATTCAATTACTCTGGTATGTTTGCTATTCTTATTCCCCATTACATAGTACATAGCACCCGGTAGTTTATTAACAAAAGGCACTTCCAATACATTAGCCCGTAGCTCCCTCTGAATCATTAAGCGACTAGTAATGATTGCTCCTTCGCCCGCTATTGCAGCTTGTATAGAATGAGTTTCATCAGTGAATCGTGCTCCATGAACAATTTCCAATTGTTTGGGACCAAAACAGGAACGCCAGATATCCCAGTCTGGAGATGGTTGTGGAATACGACGGCCATCAGTATGAATCAAAGGTACATTATGAAGATCTTCCAGTGATTTTATTTTGAAAGTTGGGCTAGCGGCCAAAACAAACTCATCCTCCAAAATTATATGGATATTTAAAGTATCTCTGGGTGGATAACCATAGCGAATAGCCATATCGATTCCGGTAGCGTCTAAATCAACAGGACAATCATCTGCATGTAGCCGCAGATCAATATCTGGAAATTGATGACGTATTTCAGCCAGATGAGGAATCAACCAACAAGTAATAAATGCTGTAGTCGTAGTTAGGGTAAAAGGTGAAGAGCTATGTAACAACCTCATTTCATTAATAGCAGATTGGAGTAATAAAAATACCTGACTCGTGGCTTTTTGTAATATTTTTCCTTCCTCAGTCAAAGCAACATAACGTGGCGAACGTTTAAGAACACATATCGCTAACTGCTCCTCAAGCAGCCGTATTTGATGACTAATAGCTGTAGGAGATACATTTAATTCTTCCGCTGCTAATTTAAAACTTTTTAAACGAGCAACAGCATCAAAAGCACGTAGAGTTCCCAAAGGTGGTAATCGTCTTTGCATATTAAGTTATTATCATCTTTTGCTGAAAATAATGACCTTGATGGTATCAGATTTATAATGATATTTTCTTATCTATTCGAAAATATCAATGATAAAAATTCATGTTTGGCGGAAATATATGATGATAAAAAAAACTGTAAAAGAATTACGTTTAGTTGTAATGACTGAGAATTTTGACGAAGCACTTTCTTTCTATCGTGACATCCTAGGACTAAATGAAATCAACTCAGTCCCTCCAGATAATGGGAAAGTTGCCATATTAGAAGCAGGGAAGGCAACTCTTGAACTTGTAGAACCTTCTACTGCTAATTATATCGATAAAATTGAGGTCGGTAGAAAAGCATCAGGCCGGATACGAGTAGCATTTGAAGTTGATGATGTTATTGAAACAACATCTCTTTTGCAAAAATCTGGGGCAGAGGTCATTGGATCCCCACGCCAAACGCCATTTCACTCTATTAACAGCCGATTAGAAGCTCCGGCAGGGCTTCAAATTACGTTATTCCAGCGAAATTAATTTTACAGATTAATATTTACAACAAGGAGATGGTATTAACTGTGGTGGTGGCGGTATCGTTATTGATGAAAATAGCATGAATATTGGGTACTATCCTTAAATTGGTTAATCAGATAATGACGTATAATTCTCTGATTAGCCAAATCATGAAACAAAAATGTATGGATATATAAAATGATAAAGTATGCCCTAAAATCTATTATATTTACTTTGGTAATATCAATCCCTTATTCTCATGCAAATCAAAACCAAATCGAAGTAATCAACAATCCTGTTTTAAAAATATCTGAAAATTATAGCCGCACTAGCCCTAGTGATAATCTTCTTATAGAGGAGTGCAAAAAATGGAATTTAAACAAAAAAGTCATAGATAAAATTTTTAAAATAAGCGAGCAATATGAACATTCCCCCTATCGGGAGTTTTACCAAACTCCCTGCGATATAGTTGGCAGAGCGAAATTAAACAACGAAATATGGGACTTTCATATCAATGGTGGTGGCATAACCACGTTTACCAATGATGAAAAAATCATTTATCTCGGATGTAAAGCGAAAGAGTGCGAACCTTTTTTTATAATACCTTATGATGGAATGGATCCATAAACAATACCGAAATAAATAACCAACAGCCCGTTTAACCTATATGCTTTCCAGTGAAACGGGTTTTCATACCAGTAAAATCATAATATTAAGTTTCATTTGATAATTAATAAAAAATAAATATAAAAACAACAAAACCCATAAATCAAACACATTAATTCTTAGGTGAATTAAAATTCCTGAAACAATAAATTAAAGTAATATGAAAATTATTATATTTTCAATTTAGTAGAATAAAATGTGATCCAAAACTCAAACAACGTATCTTTTCATATTCAAAATTCTGAAATCTGACTAGGATGGGCTGGTTATTAATTCACTCTATGAATTATCTCATCATAAAAGTAATCATTCTGTTAGTACCTATTTCCGTTATTTACTACTCCTGCCATAGAAAGGAGAAAAGGCATGAAGAAAAAATCAATAAATCAAAAGGATGTTGATAATCTTATTAGATTAGTCGGAGGGCAGGAGAATATTGCCTCCGTAACCCACTGTATCACCAGGCTCAGATTTGTTCTTAATACCCCGGAAAACGCTGATGCTAAGGCCATTGAAGAGTTACCAATGGTGAAAGGCTGTTTCACTAATGCCGGGCAATTTCAGGTCGTCATCGGAACGAATGTCGATATTTATTATAAAGCCCTGCTTGCCGCAACCGGTAAACAGTCAGCAAATAAAGAAGAAGTTAAGCAGGCTGCACGACAAAATATGAAATGGTATGAAAATGCAATTTCACATTTTGCTGAGATCTTCTTTCCATTATTGCCAGCCCTTATCAGCGGCGGTCTGATATTAGGCCTTCGAAATCTGATCGGCGGCATTCCATTTAGTGACGGAAAACCCCTTGCCGATATATATCCAATCTGGCAAACCATCTATGATTTCCTCTGGCTTATCGGTGAAGCCATATTTTTCTATCTCCCTGTCGGGATCTGCTGGTCTGCCGTTAAAAAAATGGGTGGAACGCCCATTCTGGGGATTATTCTGGGGATCACACTAGTCTCCCCACAATTAATGAATGCCTATCAACTTGGGCAACAAATCCCCGAAGTCTGGAATTTCGGTTGGTTTACCATCTCCAAAGTAGGTTATCAGGCACAGGTTATTCCTTCTCTGATGGCTGGGTTAGCCTTAGGCTGGATTGAAATACGCCTGAAGAAACTGGTGCCGGATTATCTTTATCTGGTGGTTGTTCCGGTTGTTTCCCTGCTGCTGGCCGTTTTCCTTGCCCATGCAATTATCGGCCCGATTGGGCGTTCAATTGGTGATGGTGTGGCCTGGTGCGTCAAAGGGCTGATGACCGGCAGTTTTGCACCTATCGGTGCTGCCTTATTTGGCTTCTTCTATGCTCCTCTGGTGATTACCGGTGTACATCAGACAACGCTGGCGATTGACCTGCAAATGATCCAAAGCACGGGCGGAACCCCTATCTGGCCGATTATTGCCCTGTCTAATATTGCTCAGGGTTCCGCAGTTATCGGTATCATCTGGGCAAGCAAAAAACAAAATGAGCGTGAGCTTTCCGTTCCTGCGGCAATTTCAGCCTACCTCGGCGTTACTGAACCAGCCATGTATGGTATTAACCTGAAATATCGTTACCCGATGTTCTGCGCGATGATTGGAACGAGTCTGGCTGGCTTGCTATGTGGGTTGAACCACGTGACTTCCAATGGTATCGGGGTCGGAGGTATACCGGGTATTCTGTCCATCAAACCTCAATTCTGGATGATCTACCTTCTCGCTATGCTGATTGTAATTATTGTACCAATGGCACTGACTGTTCTGATGTATCGCAGGAACGAACGCAAAGAAGAATTGATCAACAATGAAGCCGCGGGTTAATAGGATATAGTTTTATAAGGTATTGTTATGACTGAACAACAACCGTGGTGGTTAGACAGCGCTATCTACCAGATTTATCCAAAGAGTTTTCAGGATAGTACAGGAAATGGTACTGGTGATATTAACGGGATCACCCAACGTCTGGATTATTTACAGCACCTCGGAGTAGGTGCTATCTGGATCACCCCTATTTATCCCTCTCCACAGGTGGATAATGGTTATGATGTTGCCGACTACTGCGCAATTAACCCTGAATATGGCACGATGGAAGATTTTGATAATTTGGTGGAGAATGCCCATCGCCGTGGTATTCGCATCATTTTAGATATGGTTTTCAACCATACTTCAACGGAACATCCGTGGTTTAAAGCCGCGCAGGACGCCAATAATCCTTACCGTCAGTTTTACATCTGGAAAGAGGGTGGCGGGCAGGATAATCCCCCTAATAACTGGAAATCCAAGTTTGGCGGCAACGCGTGGCAATGGCACGCAGCGAGCCAACAGTATTACCTCCACCTGTTTGCCGCCGAACAGGCTGATCTGAACTGGGAACATGAACCCGTTCGTGCTGAGCTGAAAAAAGTCTGTGAATTCTGGGCTGACCGTGGTGTTGATGGACTGCGGCTGGATGTCATTAATCTTGTCTCAAAACAGCAGGACTACCCTGACGATGATCGTGGTGATGGGCGCCGTTTTTATACCGATGGCCCACGGATACACGAATTTTTACAGGAAATGAGCCGTGATGTTTTCCAGCCTAAAGCGTTAATGACCGTCGGTGAAATGTCTTCCACGAGCCTTGAACATTGTATTCGTTATAGCTCACTGGATGGGAATGCACTCTCCATGACATTCAATTTTCATCACCTGAAAGTTGATTACCCGAATGGGGAAAAATGGACACATGCAAAACCAGATTATATTGAACTGAAAAAGATCTTCTCGGTCTGGCAGCAAGGGATGCATCAGAAAGCATGGAATGCTCTTTTCTGGTGTAATCACGATCAGCCCCGCATTGTTTCCCGATTCGGGGATGAAAAACAGCACCATAAAGCATCCGCCAAAATGTTAGCCATGGTGCTACACGGAATGCAGGGAACACCTTATATCTATCAAGGTGAAGAGCTTGGTATGACCAATCCTCACTTTAAATACATTGAAGAATATCGGGATATTGAAAGCCTGAATATGTATCAGGAACGCATTGAACAAGGTATGTCTTCAGAAGAAATACTGACAATTCTGGCGCAAAAATCCCGTGATAATAGCCGAACGCCAATGCAATGGGATGACACTGACAATGCTGGGTTTACCTCTGGTACTCCGTGGATAGCGACCAGCGATAATTACCGTGAAATCAATGCAGAATCCGTATTACAGGACAAAGATTCTGTATTCTACTGCTATCAGGATTTAATTCAGTTAAGAAAAACACAGCCCATACTGACTTATGGTGATTATCTGGATCTTTTGCCTGAGCACCCGTCTCTGTGGTGCTACCTGCGACGTTGGCAGGATCAGACTTTACTGGTTATTGCCAATCTTAGTGACGAAACACAGCTTTGGTCACCAGAGCCTGAACTTACACAAAAAGAATGGCAGGTATTAATCAGTAATTATCCATCACCCGTCACCGTGGAAAAAGAAATTAAGATCAAACCTTATGAGTCGGTTTATTTAATTTCAACATAGCAATATTTTTTATGTATTTTGATAATACATAATACATTGTTTATATACCACTTAAAACTTCATGCCTCACAGAATAAAAGTGAGGCATGATATAAACAACAAACAGAAATAATAAATAAACCATCATCCTCCCACCAGAAAAAAATAAAATCCCAAATCAAACTTTACCTTTATTAATCCCTGCTATACTTAAATAAAAAAATACAACTATCTATTTTAAAAATCACAGCTTTTTAATTTAAATCTCTTGTTATTATACTAACTTACTCCCTTGTGAGTAATTTTAAAAATCAACACAAATAATAAATAGGAAATCAATATGAAATCATTTAAAATACAAAACATACATACCTTGTCTTTAATTTTATTATTATTTTCTAATTTTTCTTTAGCTCAAAACAACACAACACAATCTTTTCCTAAGCCAGAAAATAATATCAGTAAACCCTCTGTGTTTTCTGCATATTATAATATGCACATTAATAATAAGAGCAAAACTGCCAACGTAAACATTATACGTAAAACGTACACGTGTATGTATGAACCAGGGCCAGAGAATATCTCTTTACCCCCTCAAAACAAAAGAGATTTTAGGTTAGAAGATGATGATAATGTCCTTCATCATTGTAATCGAGAGAAAAAAATAGAAACATGGACTATTGAATATATTAAGCCAGACTCTGAAAAAACAACCTGTAGTGCAACACTACTCACAAAACCTGCCGGAGGAATATTTGCAGGGTGGCTAACCTATCTTACTCCTGAAAAGGGTACAGAATGCGATGTTCCTGTTAAATTTATCTGTGATGGTAATACTGCACATTGTCGGGATGGTTTTTCAAGTCATGATGGAGCACAGTTCACTATGGAAATAACTAATTAAAAAATATAATTTTCTAATTAGATTCATAGGGGGAAATAAGAATGAAATTACTAAAAAGACATATAGCTTATGCTTTATCTTTAAGCCTGATAATTATTTCTAACTACGCTTTAACAAAAGAAAATATCGTCCAAGGAATTCATAAAACAGAAAATAAAAGTACAACGAGTAAGCCATCTGTATACTCTGCATATTATAACATGTACGTGTTAAATGCCAGTGAGACCGCTGTGGTTAAAATTAAACGTGATCAATATGAATGTATGTATGGTGCCGGGCCAGAAGATGAGTTTACTTTATCTCATTATGAGGAAAAACACTTCAATTTAGAAGATGATGATAATATATTTCATAATTGCAATGCATCAGCTAAATGGGTGACATGGAATATTGAATATGATGCACCAAACGGAGAAAAAAAATATTGTAATGTAAAATTGTTGACTGACTATATCGATATGGAAGATGGATGGAGAACTTATTTTTATCCAACACCGGGGACAAACTGTCAGGTTCCGGTTAACTTTGTTTGTGATGATAGTGAGTCAAATTGTCGTGATGGTTATGTCAGTCATGATTCATCTGTAAATACTTTGGTGATAACCAAATAATTTATATATGAATTAAGATGATTTATATATAATTGAGTTAGCACATTCTATATATACACTATACGACAAAGATATGGACACAACATAAGTATGGCACAGCCTGAAAACCTGTGCCATACTTATTTCGATTACCTATTCGGAGTATCTTGCCATGTATTATGCAAAATATTTAACCTGTCTTGGTATCAGTTGTCTGGTTTTCTCTTCTACCATACAAGCCGAATCTTCCCCAGTTCAATTATCTCAGAATCAGCAAAAATACCTTCAGCAACAAATTGATAAACAAGTTATCGATAAATCAGCACTAAAAGATATAAATAAGTGGTCAGATGCAAAAAAAATCGCTGAATTTATTTGCCGTCCTTTTGCTTTACCGATTATTCAACAACATCACAAAGATGCTGATAAAGTTTTCCTTGGTGATGTATCACCAGATAGCATCAAATTAATGAATTCCTCAGAATTAGTCGGGGCTGGTATGTATCGGACCGATAATGGCTGGAAAGATATTCAGTTTTCCTGCAAGCTCGATGCAACCGGTAAACCACAATCCTTCAATTATGAAGATGCTAAAGTACCCAAATTACCAATGGGGCCGGGGCCTGTCGTTCCTCCGGATAAGGAAGAATAATGCGGTATATGCTGTTTTTATTATTCCTGCTGTCTCCACTCAGCCTAGCTGCCAGCTTTGATTGTGCAAAAGCCAAAGCTCCTGATGAAAAGGCAATTTGTGCCAGCCAGAAGTTGAATGATTTGGATGTAGAGATGAGTGTGAAGTATCACTTCCTACGCGGATTATTTGCAATGGGTGTATCAGGAGAGATGTATAATAGTCAGCAGGCATGGCTGAAACAGCGTCAGCAATGTGGAGCTAATATATCCTGCCTGACCAATAGTTATCGCCAACGAATTAATCAATTGGATACGCTTTATAACTCAATAGAGAAACCTATCTAAAATCAGATTTATTATTTAATAAATTTTTATTAAGCCAGCATTTAAATTTGCTGGCTTTTTATTTTCCCTGCCACTTAATTTATTCTGTCATTTAATTTTATTTTTTATTCTTATAACATCACTTCGCAGATCACTGATATAAAAAGAGCATTATTATTCAAAGAAAAATGCGGCTTTTAAATTTAACTCACGATATCTTATCCCCGTCTTTCAACAACAACTCCTTGGGACATCGGTATTACCCAATTACACTAATACTAATAAGGTGCTCATTATGACTAATCCATTATTAGATTTTTCTGGACTACCAAAATTCGCTTCTATTAAAGCAGAACATGTTGTACCCGCGGTGAAAGAAATGCTGGCTAAATATCGTCAGGTAATTGAGAAAGTGGTGAACGAAAATAGTCAATTTACCTGGGATAATTTATGTCAGCCAATCTCTGAGGCAAGAAATCAGTTTGAGCGCGTCTGGTCTCCTGTATCTCATCTCAATTCTGTCAAAAATACACCAGAATTCCGGGTGGCTTATGAACAATGCCTGCCAATGAATTCTGAGTTCTCAACCTGGATGGGTCAACATAAAGGGTTATATCAGGCTTATAAGTCACTGAAAGAAAGTCCTGAGTTTGAAAAACTGTCTCAACCGCAGCGTAAAGCTGTAGAAGATAAGCTGCTTGATTTCACTCTTTCCGGCATTGCATTACCGGAAGAGAAACAAAAACGCTACGGTGAAATCACGGCTCGCTTGTCTGAGCTGAGCGCCCGCTTCGGCAACAATGTGTTGGATGCCACAATGGGATGGACAAAGCTCGTCACTGATGTCTGCGATCTGTCTGGTTTACCTGAAAACATAAAAAGTTCAGCCAAAGCTGCCGCTAAAGCGAAAGACTTAAAAGGCTGGTTACTGACGCTGGATCCGCCAGTCTACAGTGCAGTGATGAGCTATGCCGATGACTGTGAGCTGCGTGAAGAAGTCTATACAGCTTATATGACTCGTGCTTCTGATCAGGGTATGAATGCCTGTAAGTGGGACAATAACCCGATTATGGAAGAAATTCTCGCGCTGCGTCATGAACTTGCTCTGCTGTTAGGCTTTAAAAACTACGCTGAAAATTCTCTCGCAACCAAAATGGCGAAGACAACTAAGGAAGTGCTCGATTTCTTAAACGGTCTGGTTGACCGCGCCCATGAACAGGGTGAAAGGGAGATGGAAGAACTTTGCGAGTTTGCCCAATCCCACTACTGTGTTGATGAGCTGGAAAGCTGGGATGTAAGGTATTACAGCGAAAAACAAAAACAGCACGATTTCTCTTTTGATGAAGAGCAACTGCGTGCTTACTTCCCGGAAAAACGCGCCATTGAAGGGCTGTTCGAAGTTGTTCACCGCATTTATGGCATCACGGCCAAAGAGCGTAACGATGTAGATACCTGGAATTCTGATGTCCGTTTCTTTGAGCTTCATAATGATAAAGGGGAACTGCTTGGTAGTTTCTATATGGATCTCTATGCCCGCGCAGGTAAAAAAGGCGGAGCATGGCAAAGCAGTTATGTTGACAGAATGCGCCTTGCTTCCGGCGAGTTGCAGAAACCCGTTGCTTTCATTAACTGTAACTTCAGTGGGCCTGTAGGCGGTAAACCTGCGCTGTTTACACACTCTGAGGTTTCAACGCTGTTCCACGAATTTGGACACGGCCTGCAAACACTGCTGACTACGATTGAAACTCTGGATGTTGCCGGCACTAACGGCGTACCGTGGGATACCGTAGAGTGCCCGAGCCAGATTATGGAAAACTGGTGTTGGGAAGCGGAAGCACTGGAATTTATCTCAGGTCATTACGAGACAAATGCACCTCTGCCGAAAGAAATGCTGGATAATATGCTGGAAGCGAAGAATTATCAGGCAGCCATGAAGATGCTGCGTCAATTGGAGTTTGGCCTGTTTGATTTCCGCCTGCATGTTGAATATGACCCGGAAGAAGGGGCACAGATCCTGCCAATACTGGAGTCAGTGAAAGAACATGTTTCCGTCGTTCCGTCATCAGACTGGGAGCGCTTCCCGAACTCTTTCAGCCATATCTTTAATGGTGGCTATGCAGCGGGCTATTACAGCTATATGTGGGCTGATGTACTGGCAGCAGATGCTTATTCACGCTTCTCTGAAGAAGGTATTTTCAACCGCACAACCGGTCAGTCATTCCTTGATGATTATCTGGGGCGCGGTGGTTCAGAAGACCCTCTGACACTGTTTATCCGCTTCCGTGGCCGCGAACCAAAACTGGATGCACTACTGAAAAGACTGGGCATTACCGGATAATTATTTTTTAATCAATAATAAGGCGCTGATAACAGTGCCTTATTTAAGTTATGAATAAATATGATCCGCACCATATATTCAGATCACTATTATCAATGAGCCAGTACAGTCATCTGCTGGCTTTTTTTATGATGACTATTTTCCCTGTGTTGCCACCCAAAACAGGCCGCATTGACTCTATCAATAAAATGCTACTATTATGACAAAATCATACGAAATAGATCACATTTTTGCTACAGTAGTAGCAAAATTAGCAATAGAGGTATTCGTATGTTTTCTCTCTACACCGCCTATGATGTGCAACATGAATTAAAAGATTTTATCAAGCGGCAACGGAAACAACAAAAATCGTCTGTTGAAGAGTTAGCCAACCGTTCCGGCGTACCGTATAGCACTATCAGAAAATTTGAGCGTACCGGTAATATTTCATTACGACAATTCCTCATGTTATTGGAAGCAGTGGACGGACTGCATCCCCTGCATGAACTCACCAAAGAACATCCGCGTGAACCAACCACCATTGCTGAGGTACTGAAAAATGCTTAATACCCCTCTGAATGTCAGGAGAAAATTGTCCGATGGTAACAGCGTGCTAGTCGGGCAATTAGCAGAGAATAAAACAGGAGTTTATTTTCAATATGATGAAACCTATCTTACAGCTCATCCTAAATCTCTTTCTCCATTTTTGATTAACGCGGATACTTCATTACAAAAAGCCCCCAAAGAACCTCATTATGGATTACATGGCGTGTTTGGTGACAGCCTGCCCGATGGCTGGGGGCTGTATTTAATGGACCGTGTGTTTCGGGAAAATGGCTATAATCCCAAAATGGTGACAGCATTGGAACGGCTGGCGTATCTTGGTGAGCGGTGCTCTGGAGCGCTTTATTATGAACCTGCTACGCACGCTTTCAGTCCAGATGAAAGAGATATCGATATTATTACGCTTGGCAAAGAAGCCGTTAAAGAATTTGAAGGTATAGACTCTCATTTTCTGCATTCTCTGATAGATGCCAGTGGTTCAGGTGGCGCTCGTCCCAAGCTCAATATGACAAAATGTACAGATGGTCGATTTTCAACCCGGACTGATGCCATTGGGGAAAAGCTGCTTATCAAACTAACCTCTGCACAATTTTCTTTGAAATACTCGGAAAGCCTTGTTGAATATGCCTATATGAAAATGGCCAGAAATATTGGGATCGAAGTACCTGATTTCGAATTACTGGATGTGGGAAATGGTCACTTCTGGTTACAACAAACACGTTTTGATTGTTGCCCGGGACAAGGTCGCTATCACATGATTTCAGCGTGTGGGCTGCTGGATGCACCGTTCCGGGAGCCGTCTTTGGATTATGTTGATTTAGTTAAAGTCACAAGACATTTATGTGGTGTACAGGAAGCTCAGAAACTAGTGAAACGTGCTCTATTTAATTATCTGACCGTCAATCAGGATGATCACGCCAAAAATTTTGCTTATTTGGCTGACGATGCTGACAACTGGCGTATTTCGCCATTTTATGATGTTGTGTATATGCCATCTCCTTATGGTGAACATATGACTTCATTTAATGGTAATGGTAAAGTCATTACTTCTTCTGCATTAGAACAATTGGCAGGGCAGGCTGGATTTTCTTCTATTAATCCGTTAATAAACATGCTCGAAGAAATTTATGCTGAAACACGCCGTTTTCCGATAATTGCTCATGAGTTAGGCATTGATAATGTCGTAGCGACAACAATTGCCCTGCATATGGAGCAAAAATGGCTGGATCTAAAACTATGACATTAGCGGCATACGCAACTAAGCATTGAACTCACGCTATTTTATCCCCATCTATCCTCAATACCCCATAATGGGATATCAGGCTGATAACAGCTTATACCCCTATACAAAGATAAGGCGCTCATTATGACTAACCCGTTACTGACATCTTCAGTATTGCCTAAGTTCGCTGACATTAAACCTGAACATGTCGTTCCTGCCGTAAAAGAAACGCTGGCAAACTACCGTCAGGTCATTGAGAAAATTTTAACTGAGAACTCCGCTTTTACCTGGGATAGTCTGTGCCAGCCGCTTTCTGAAGAGCAAGATAAACTTTCCCGTATGTGGTCGCCAGTCGGGCACCTGAATTCTGTCAAAAATAGCCCAGAGCTTCGTGAAGCCTATGAACAAAGCCTGCCTCTGCTCTCCGAATTCAGCACTTGGCTTGGGCAACATAAAGGGCTATATCAGGCTTATAAGTCACTAAAAGAGAGTGAGACTTTTAATTCACTGTCCCAGCCACAACGCAAGTCTATCGAAGATACTCTGCGTGATTTTGAGTTATCCGGCATTGGCTTACCGGAAGAAAAACAGAAACGCTACGGTGAAATTGCAGCTCGTATGTCAGAGCTTGGTTCCCAGTTCGGCAATAATGTACTGGATGCCACGATGGGCTGGTCTAAGCTCATCACCGACGAAAACGTTCTGGCTGGCTTACCTGAAAGTGCCAAAGCTGCGGCCAAAGCCGCCGCAGAAGCCAAAGAGCAGGAAGGCTGGTTACTGACGCTGAATATGCCAAGCTATCTTCCCATCATGGCATATGCTGATAACCGTGAACTGCGTCAGGAAATGTATTACGCCTACACGACTCGTGCATCCGATCAAGGGCCGGATGCCGGGAAATGGGATAATAACGCTATTATGGCGGAGATGCTGGCATTGCGTCATGAACTCGCTCAATTGCTGGGTTTCGCAAGCTATGCAGAAAAATCCCTTGCTACCAAAATGGCGAAAAACCCTCAGCAGGTACTCGATTTCCTGAATGATTTGGCTAACCGTGCGCATGGTCAGGGCAAGAAAGAGCTGGAAGAACTGACAAACTTTGCCCGTTCACATTACGGTGTTGATAAGCTGGAAGCCTGGGATGTCACCTACTACAGCGAAAAGCAGAAACAGCATCATTTCTCCATTGATGATGAGCAACTGCGCCCTTATTTCCCTGAACAACGTGCCGTTGAAGGGTTGTTCGAAGTTGTTCGCCGCATTTATGGCATCACCGCCAAAGAGCGCCACGATGTAGAAACCTGGCATTCTGATGTCCGTTTCTTCGAGCTGTATGATGAAAAAGGGGAACTGCGCGGTAGCTTCTATTTAGATCTCTATGCCCGTGAACATAAACGTGGTGGCGCATGGATGGATGACTGTGCCGGCAGAATGCGTTTTGCTTCCGGTGAATTGCAGAAACCAGTTGCTTACCTGACCTGTAATTTCAATAAACCCGTGGGTGACAAACCTGCTCTGTTTACTCACGATGAAGTGATAACGCTGTTCCATGAATTTGGTCACGGCCTGCACCATATGCTGACCGAAATCGAAACACTGGATGTTGCCGGCATTAACGGTGTTCCGTGGGATGCGGTAGAACAACCAAGTCAGTTTATGGAAAACTGGTGCTGGGAGCCGGAAGCACTGGCGTTTATCTCCGGTCATTACGAGACGAATGAACCTCTGCCACAGGAAATGCTGGATAACATGCTGGCAGCGAAGAATTATCAGTCCGCAATGTTTATCCTTCGTCAGCTGGAGTTCGGGCTGTTCGATTTCCGCCTGCATGCTGAATATGATCCGGCAAAAGGCGCTCAAATCCTGCCAACGCTGTACTCCGTGAAAGAACAGGTTTCTGTTGTACCATCACCAGAGTGGAACCGTTTCCCGAACTCTTTCAGCCATATCTTTAACGGTGGTTATGCCGCGGGCTATTACAGCTATTTGTGGGCTGACGTGCTGGCAGCAGATTCCTACTCCCGTTTCTCTGAGGAAGGTATTTTCAACCGTACAACTGGCCAGTCATTCCTCGACAATATCCTGTCCCGTGGCGGTTCTGAAGATCCAATGACGCTGTTCGTCCGCTTCCGTGGCCGCGAACCCAAACTGGATGCCATGCTGAAAAGTGCTGGGATCACGGGATAATTTGTGTGGAAACTCGCGTGAAAATTTGTTTGATTTGCGAACAGGGCGCTGATAGCAGCGCCTTATCTCATTTGGCTGAACGCTGGAGTCTGGTACACGATGAAGATTCCGTTATGGCCTTGGTTCTGACTCCTGAGCGGCTGGAGCTACGTAAACGCGATGAGCCGAAGCTGGGCGGAATTTATGTTGATTTCGTGACCGGAACAATGGCGCATCGCCGCCGCTTTGGTGGCGGGCGCGGTGAAGCCGTTGCGAAAGCAGTCGGCATCAAGAAAGATTATTTACCCACAGTCGTTGATGCCACAGCAGGGCTAGGAAGGGATGCTTTTGTTCTGGCCTCAATCGGTTGCCATGTCAGAATGCTGGAACGCAACCCGGTCGTTGCGGCATTGCTGGATGATGGCCTACAACGCGGTTATCAGGATGAAGAAATCGGCGAGTGGCTGAAAGAACGCATGACCTTAATCCACGCTTCAAGTATTACCGCCTTGACAGATATCACTCCGCAACCGGATGTGGTTTATCTTGATCCTATGTATCCGCATCGACAAAAAAGTGCTCTGGTCAAAAAAGAAATGCGTGTATTCCAGTCTCTCGTGGGTGCTGATGAAGATGCTGATGCACTGTTAGGACCAGCCCGTGCTCTGGCAAAGCGCCGTGTTGTAGTGAAACGGCCTGATTACGCAGAACCAATGGCAGGAGTGAAAGCATCCGCCGCCATTACCACCAAAAACCACCGGTTTGATATTTATCCTTGTTGATGACACACCATCTTCATTAAATATATTTATTTTTCAGGTATTCATACCTGAAAAATAAATACGTCACAGTTATGTTTTAAATAAGAAATAAAACAGTATATCAATTGTTACACTGTTGTTTAGCGTTCGTATAAATAACTAACTCTATACTCCGGAAGTCATCACTATTTTAGATATGACATCTCATTTGAAAAATAAGGAGATACCATGAGCAAATTACAACGTGAAATAGCAGAAAATAAATCTCAAATAATCAATTCAGATAAAAATAAAACTCAGCGAAAAGAACTCGTTGATAGTCTATTAGATACAGTTTCCGGTGGCTGGGTGAATGCCTTTGGAAATTGGAGTAAGTCTCTGTAATAATCATAAAATAAATAGGAGAGAAGCGTTTATCTCTCCTATTTATTCATGGAGATGTGATAATGACGATAATAAAGCGAGAGAAGATTAAACATCTTGAAATAATTCTAAAAGTCAGTGAGCGATGCAATATTAATTGTACTTACTGCTATGTATTTAATATGGGCAATACATTGGCTGCTGACAGTGCTCCAATTATATCTCTTGATAATATAGCGGCACTGAGAGGATTCTTTGAACGCTCTGTAATAGAAAACCATATTGAGGTGATTCAGGTAGATTTTCATGGTGGCGAACCACTGATGATGAAAAAAGAACGTTTCAATCAAATGTGTGAGATTCTCCGCGAAGGTAACTATGGTAACTCTCAACTAGTTTTGGCATTACAGACCAACGGTATTCTGATTGATGATGAATGGATTGCTCTTTTTGAAAAACACCAAGTTCATGCAAGCATATCTATAGACGGACCAAAACACATCAATGATAGGCATCGATTAGATCGAAAAGGAAAAAGCACTTACGAAGGAACAGTTAATGGCTTACGTATGCTCCAAAATGCGTGGGCGAAAGGACGTATTCCGGCAGAACCAGGAATTCTCTCTGTGGCAAATGCTAACGCTAATGGAGGAGAAATTTATCATCACTTCTCAAAAGAACTCAAATGCCAGCGTTTCGATTTCCTCATACCTGATGATCAACATGCTGATAGCACTGACGCCGAGGGAATTGGCCGATTCCTCAATGAAGCGCTTGACGCCTGGTTTGCTGACGGTCAACCAAATATTTTTGTCAGGATCTTTAACACATACCTGGGCACAATGCTTAATAGCCAGTTTAACCGTATCATAGGCATAAGTGCCAATGTTGAATCGGTTTATGCTTTCACTGTAACTTCTGATGGTCTGCTCCGTATTGATGACACCCTGCGCTCAACCTCAGATAAAATATTTAATCCCATTGGTCATGTCAGAGAATTAACTCTCTCAAGTGTGCTCGAATCAACTAATGCTAAAGAATACTCTTCACTGAATAGTGAATTACCTGAAGATTGCAATGACTGTATATGGAGTAAAATCTGTCATGGTGGTCGTCTGGTTAACCGTTTTTCACCAACCAATCGCTTTAATAATAAAACCGTTTTCTGTCCATCCATGCGGGTTTTTCTCAGTCGCGCTGCATCACACTTGATTGAAGCTGGTGTTAGTGAAGAAACAATAATAGAAAATATCCAACAATAAAAATAGCGAATTCCAACAATGATAAGATTTAATTATTGGTTATCTACGCTTTCATTTTTTGCCTTAGCCATTTTATCAAATAACTCCATCGCTAATAATTCTATTGATAATTTAGAAAAACCTATAACTCTAAAGCTGAGCTTTGATAAATATTCCGTTCCCTATTCAACATTTATTATTGATGGACAACCAGTATATGCAATGATTGATACAGGCTCTTCTATGGGGTTTTATCTTTACGAATCTCAGATAAATAAAATTAAAGGACTCAAAAAAGAAAGTATTTATTACAGTACAGATTTAACCGGTAAGGTTCAGAAAAATATAAAATATTTAGTCAGCTCCTTAAACGTAAACAATATAGAATTTAAAAACGTGAGCATTACTCCATTTAAACCGTGGGGACTGCTAGTTTATAAAAAAGGAAATTTACCCGATAAACCTGTTGTGGGTCTTGATGCTTTCAAAGATAAACAGATAATATTAGATTACATCTCTAATTCACTCACAATAACAAATAGCGTTACCGATAAAAACAAGCCACCAAAAGGGTTTACAGAACTTCCTTTCCAAAGATCTTCCAGTGGAATGGTTTTTGATGTCGAGCTATCTGGTCATAAATACCACATGATCCTGGATACCGGTGCTACCGTATCTATGATATGGCGTGAAAGACTTAAAGCCTATACGCCAACAAGTTGCCTCGCGGTTAATCCGAAAATGGATAATAAAGGATGTGAAGCCGCAATGCTGACAGTTAAATCGGTGACCGGAAAAGCAGAACAGTTCGGGGCTGTAATTGTTGATGGACATTTTCAGCATATGGAAAAAATTGATGGCCTTCTCGGAAACAGCTTTCTCCGAAATCGGAAATTAATCATAGATTTTAAAAATAAAAGGGTCTTTTTTTCCAATGAGCACAGAAAAGCATGAAAACTCAATCTATCGTGCCGAAGCTCTGCAACATAAACAGGAGGGATGGCTTGGCGTATCTTATCTGGATATTCCATCCAGCCTCTCCATTTGTATTCTGACAGGCATGCTGACTGTTGCTTTTATTGTCTCAATCATTATCTTCGGCTCTTATAGCGAAAGAGTTAACGCCTCCGGTAATGTCATTTATGATCCTCCGGCTGTGTCACTCATTGCACAAAACAATGGCATAATTATTAATTCAGTCGCTTCAGAAAAAAAACTCATTAAGCAAGGTGAAGTTATTTTTTCTGTGAGTGATGAAACTGAAACTAATCTTGGTGCTACCAAATTTGAAATAGAAGAGAGTTTGAAAAAACAACGGAACATACTGTTGAAAAAAATTAATATTATCACCACCGAAGCTGAGGAAAATAAAAATTACTTTATTGAGCGAATAAAAAATAAAGAACAGGAAATAAATGGTTTAAATATCCTGATAAAAAATGCGGAAGAACAGAGGAAATGGTTCGAAAAAAAATCCAGCTTATATGAACAATTACGCAAAAAAGGCCTTGCGCGTGATTCTGAATTTATTGACAGGAAGAAGGATTATTATTCAGCCATAGTAAATCTCTCGTCTGCAAGGGTAAAAATAATTACCCTGCAAGGAGAGTTGCTGGATTTTAAAAAGAAAATATCAGCGACTGATAGGGAGGCGGATTCAGCGAAAAAATTAATTACAGCTGAAATTGCTGGCATAAAACAAAAGATTCTGAATATAGAAAAGCAAAGAGAATATCTGATTGTCGCCCCATTTAATGGAAAGATAACCAGTGTGACAGCCCATAAAGGAGAGAGAGTAAAAGCAGGCCAACAAGTCGCCGTCATCGTCCCTCTGGCTGCAAGGCCAAAAATTGAACTGCTTTCTTCATCCGATTCTCTCGGCGATGTGGCTGATGGACAACAGGTAAAAATGAGGATAGCAGCGTATCCATATCAGTGGTATGGAAAGGTTGCAGGAGTCATCGAAGCAATCTCAGAAGCCCCGGTCAATATCCCTCCATCAGCTCAGACTAATAGTGAAGGTAAAGCGCTTTTCCGCATAACGGTACGGCCAGTTATGACAGAACAACAAAAATCACTTTCCCTTCTGCCGGGTATGAAAGTAGAGACAGAGATATATGTAAGAACCAGAAAGAATTACGAATGGCTCTTTATGCCAGTGAAGAGGGTATATGAAAGAATATGTGACAACACACAATAAGGATACACGATATAAAATCAGTGGCTTTTTCGAGTTTTTCACTAAAAAACTACCTGTAATCCTGCAAACAGAGGTAACAGAGTGCGGATTAGCCTGTTTAGCCATGATTGCAAGCTGGCACGAACGGGAAACGGATGTTTACAGCATGAGGAAAATTTTCGACGTATCAAACAATGGCATGTCATTAAGACAACTCATCACAGTAGCAGATAGAATAAATATGAATGCCAGAGCCATACGCCTTGATCTCGAAGAACTCAGAAACGTCAGGCTTCCATGTATTCTGCACTGGTCCTTTAATCATTTCGTCGTGCTAAAAAAAATCACAAAGAAAAACGCCGTTATCCATGATCCTGCCTTAGGGAAAAAAATCATTTCCCTAAAAGAATTGTCAAATAAATTCACGGGAATAGTTCTGGAAGTATGGCCACGGTCTGATTTTAAAAAGGAAAAAGTGAGTGAAAGTATCACTATCACAGATATGTTCCGGGGTGTAGCTAACCTTAAAATCACACTACTAAAAATCATTCTGATATCACTTTTTATTGAGGGGCTAGCTCTCTCAATTCCCCTCAGCTCTCAATTTATTATTGATATTGTTTTGCGATCCAGTGACTTCGAAATGCTGAATCTGATTGTTATTGGCGTTATTTTTCTACTTATTCTCCGCTCTGCACTCAGCATCATCCGAGCCTGGACTCTGATGGCAATGCGCTACTCTTTGGGAATACAGTGGAGTATAGGCTTTTTTAACCAGTTGCTGAGCCTTCCGTTAACATTCTTTGAAAAGCGTCATGTAGGAGATATAGCGTCTCGGCTGACATCACTCAATGAAATTAAAGAAGCCTTCACCGCAGAAATGCTGACTTCCTTGCTTGATGTGCTCATTCTACTAACACTGATAACTCTGATGTTTTGTTACAGCGCACTTCTGGCTGTTATTTCCCTGCTCATCATCTTTATTTATCTCAGCGTAAAACTTGCGCTCTATAACACATACAAAAGTGCCCGAGTTGAGGCCATTCACAATGAAGCATTACAGTCATCTCATTTCCTTGAAACAGTTCGAAATGTGGCATGTGTCAAAGTATTTTCCCTGACAGAAAATCGGCGTATGACATGGCTGAATAAAGTTATCAACACAGCTAATGCCCGAGCGCATTTATTCAAGATAGATCTGATAAACCAAACCCTGTCAGGATTTCTTACAGGGCTTTCATCAGCAACGATTTTATTCTTTGGTGGTAATCTCATGGAACATGGCGCAATAACAACAGGGACTCTATTCGCCTTTATGCTCTACGCTGATATGTTCCTTACCCGCTCTATTAAAGTGATTAATTCACTTTTTAATTTTCGCCTTATATCAATACACTCAGATCGCCTAACAGACGTTGCAACCGCAGAAACAGAGGACGCTTGGTATTCAAAAAACTTAGTTCCGCTTGAGGTTGTAGAAGGTCGGATAACGCTCAATAATCTCTCCTATCGTTACGGTGAAGCTGAGCCATTTATTTTTAAAGATATCAATCTGGAAATTAATGCAGGCGAGAATATCGCAATTATCGGGGCGTCGGGTTGTGGTAAATCCACTCTTCTCAGAATAATGGCGGGCTTAGCCATTCCCCAATCAGGAAGTGTATTGATTGATGGAACCAGCATACGACAGATTGGTATTGACGAATATCGGCGGCATACCGCCTTTGTGATGCAGGAAGACAAACTTTTTGCGGCCTCTCTGATGGATAATATTTCCTCTTTTGATCCTCAGCCCGACCTTGAATGGATGTATGAGTGTGCCAAAGCAGCAGCAATACATAACGAAATTATCGCTATGCCAATGCAGTACGAAACAATGATAGGTGATATGGGAAGTATTCTTTCAGGAGGACAAAAGCAGCGCGTATCTCTGGCCAGAGCACTTTATAAGCGCCCACGAATCCTTTTTCTTGATGAAGCAACGAGTGACCTCGATGTATTTAATGAACGAAAGATCAATAACGCTATAAAACAGATGCCCATTACCCGCATTTTTGTAGCACATCGGCCTGAAACGATTGCTGCCGCGGATAGAATATATAATCTAAAAGAAAAAACTTTTACGGAATTTTCCAGATCCGGCACTGTTTTATTCTGATTGTACTTAAGATTCAAAAAAATAAGCCCCATTCAACATGGGGTTTATTCGTAAAAAAATTAGTTAACTTTATATCTTAATTATCACTTTTCATTCTGGATAAAGAATTGACGAAGTATCGATAGCTTGAAAAGAATTCATATTTAAATTAATATATTAATAATTTAAATTATTAATATAATATAACTTTCTAATTAAATGATTAGATTAAACCCACCAAAAAAAACCAATCAATATTAACCTGAATAATAAAAAATTAACAAATCAATAAAATAAAAACACTTACTAATTTCAGGAAAATTTTAAAATTTGAAATATACTTTAATTATCACTTTAATTTTTATTATACCAATAAGAATGGGACTGGACTATGTTTACAGTAAATTACAACGATAGTTTTGCAGCACTAATTCTATATGCATCAGATATGTATGAACGATATCCTGATAACCTTACGCCACCTCCAGACCCGCGTATAGAAAAAGATGGTTGGAAACTGAAATGCTATATTTATAGTAATGATTACAATATTTTTATGAATCCAAAAACGAATAAAAAAGAATTAATGATTTTGGAAGAAAGAGTTAACTTTGGATATATAGTAGAGAGAATAACTAACCCCGGAGAATACGTTCTTACTATCCGTGGGACAAAAAATATTACCGAATGGATAAAGAACCTTGATGTAATACCTATATCCCCTTGGCCTGATACACCTGATCAAATAGTTTTTGACGGTTTTTATTCAATGTATAATTCTTTGCGTCTGATTGTTCCTGATAACACAACAGGGATTAATTATCAGAGCCTCCCACTAGCAGATGCCATCACACAATTTATCGGAACAAATGGTTATTGTACTATCTCCGGTCATAGCCTTGGTGCTGCAATGGGGACTTATCTTATGAGGGATATTTATGATAAAGCACCTAATTGCAGATCTTGCTTATTTGCCAGTCCAAATGTAGGAAATTATGAATTTGTAACATATGTTAATCAACATTTTCGTGATAATGTCGTTATTAATTATGTAGAAGATATCATTCCTTCATTACCACCTAACTCTTATCAACTTCCAACTGTTTATGAACTACAGCCAAGAGACGATGTAATAGTAAAGGATTCCATAGGTTGCAAACATGCTATACTCACTTATCTTGCTTTATTAAATAAATACAAATTTTTCGAAGTGCTTGATGGAGATTTTCCAGAAGACAAGCAAACATGGAATGATTGTCTGCAAGTAACGCGGGATGCTTGAAAAATAAGCCCCATTCAACATGGGGTTTATTCATTAAAAATCATTTATTGTTTACTGGTAAACTCACTGAATTACAAAATACCTTGCGCCAGCATGGCATCAGCAACTTTCACAAAGCCCGCTATATTCGCACCCTGTACATAGTTGATCTGTTTGCCTTCTCCACCATATTCCACACAGGATTGGTGAATATCGAGCATGATGTGATGTAAGCGGATATCCACTTTTTCTGCTTTCCAGTTCTGTCGTATCGCATTCTGCGACATTTCCAGGCCGGAAGTGGCTACACCTCCCGCATTAGCGGCCTTACCCGGCGCAAACAGAACACCGGCTTCAAGGAAAGCATCAGTAGCTGCGATAGTTGCCGGCATGTTGGCTCCTTCTGCTACCAATTTCACACCATTCTGAATCAGTATTTTTGCATCTTCCAGATGCAGCTCATTCTGTGTCGCGCAAGGCAGAGCGATATCTACAGGCACTGACCACGGGTTTTGCCCTTTAAGGAAAGTCAGCCCACGTTCTTTGGCATAATCCTCAACACGCCCATAACGTTTATTTTTAATCTCTTCCAGATGAGCCAGTTTCTCTGAAGTGAATCCTTCTTCATCCAGAACAGTACCGCCGGAATCGGATACCGTCACCACTTTAGCCCCCAGTTCCAGACATTTTTCGATGGTATATTGAGCGACATTTCCCGCTCCCGAAACCGATACCCGCATACCATCCAGCGCCATACCATGACGTTTCAGCATCGCATGAATGAAATAAACCAGACCATAGCCCGTCGCTTCCGGCCGGATCAAACTGCCACCAAAAGAGAGCTCTTTACCCGTGAAAACACAGGCCGTGTTGTTGGATAACTTTTTCATCATCCCGGTCATAAAAGCCACTTCCCGGCCACCAACTCCGATATCTCCGGCAGGAACATCAGTATCAGGCCCCAGATGGCGATACAACTCTGTCATTAATGCCTGACAAAAACGCATAATCTCTCCCTGACTTTTCCCTTTAGGATCGAAATCAGAGCCGCCTTTTGCACCGCCCATCGGTAATGTTGTCAGAGCATTTTTCAATGTTTGCTCAAAACCGAGAAACTTCAGAATAGAGAGGTTAACGGAAGGGTGAAAACGCATCCCGCCTTTAAATGGCCCGATGGCCGAATTGAACTGTACCCGCCATGCGCGGTTTACCTGAACCTTTCCCTGATCATCAACCCAGCTAACGCGAAATTGAATAACTCTTTCTGGTTCAACCAAACGCTCTAATAACCCCTGTTCACGATATTGCGGATTGCGCTCAAGAAAAGGCCAGAGAGAGGTCAATACTTCTCTTACTGCCTGTAAATATTCTGGTTGATGTGGATTGTGAGACTGAACAGATTCAAGAAATGAGACTAAAGATGATGGTACATTCATTTATAGCTTCCTTTATACATTCAGATGTGATGCCCTCCCCATTTCCTTTGTTATTTTTTGTCGAAAATGTGAGGTAATTACGGTTTGCTTTCTGAATATACCACTATTTTATGATTGAATTTCAATAACTATTTTTATTAATTTTGTTGAAAATAAATTTTTTATTTTCTAAATAAAAAGCTTTTTAAAGCACCTTATACTTTGCACAAGCAAAAAAATCGCCTGCAATGAGCAGGCGATTCCATAGAATAAGTTTTCGGCAGAATATTAATCTTCTTCACGCAACGGAACGATAAGCATATCAACATGGACGGTGTTAATGAGCTGACGAGCTGATGACATCAGCTTGCTCCAAAAATCCTGATGATGACCACAGACAACGAGATCCATATCATATTGCTTAATCGCATCAACAAGTACTTGCCCTAAATCACCACTACCACTCAGCGTTTCCTGAATTTCATAGCTTGAATTCTCTGACAGTTCTTTCAGGGAGTTACGAGTTTCATCTGCGATGCGTGCCTGCATATCACCAAGATTGACATCTATCAGGCCGGTGTATAAATCAGAGTAATTTACATCAACATGGATCAAGGAAACCTTAGCATTGTATGGCCTTGCCAAAGAAACCGCTTTATCCACCAAGACCCTGCTTTCTGGAGATAGATCAACTGCTACAAGAATATGTTTATAAGCCATATAAGTGAACTCCTTCCATAAAATGGATTGGCGGCATTAAACGCCATGATTTTATACTTATACTATAACTGCTTGACGCCTCTTTTGAGTGTCGTCGTGATCACAACTTGTTACTTTATTTAGTTAACCAGTTGAAAGAAAAGATATCTGCTTTCAATACCATAACTGTATTAAACATTTTATCTCTGATACTGAGGCCATTTTTCAATATCATTTGGCTTTTCTAATAAGCCATTTCCTCCTAAAATTTAATACTGTGACTATTTACATTGCTACCTTTTCAGATAAATTCTTAATCCATACACAATATCCCGTTGCCACTCTAAGGAGGGGGGAATATGTTCAGTATGCTTGCATTCTTCTGGGCAATTTGCATTATCTGTATTATCAATATATTACGTTACATTTCTTCACTACGGGCTTTATTATTTATTCTGCGTCAGGCAGATCCGATGCTATATCAAGCCATTGATGGGAATGGTTTTTTTACTGGTAATGGCCAATTCAGTAAACAAATGCGGCTGGTACGCTACATTAACACACAAAGCTATCTCAACCATCACAATGATGATGTCATCTTTTTCTGCGAAAGGCTGCGTAAGCAGTTTATATTGACGAAAGTGTTATGTGGGATTGTCTTACTGTGTCTGGTAGGAATAGCGATAGTCTGATAACAACAGAGAGGGAAAGCGAGTTGAAAATAAAAAGTGGCAATAAAAAGGGTTGAGCTGCTGATATCGCTGCCAACCCTTTTTAAAAACTTAAGCTTAGATCAATTGCAGAGCAATCCAATACAGGCAGCCTGACAGGGCAATTGAAATCGGCAATGTCAGTACCCACGCCAGCATGATATTTTTGATAGTCTTACTTTGAACACCACCACCATCAACCAGCATTGTACCTGCGACCGCAGAAGAAAGAACCTGTGTCGTCGATACCGGCATCCCCGTATAACTAGCAACCCCAATCGATACTGCGGCAGTCACCTGAGCGGAAACCCCCTGAGCA
Source organism: Xenorhabdus stockiae (assembly GCF_002632825.1). Classification (GTDB taxonomy): domain Bacteria; phylum Pseudomonadota; class Gammaproteobacteria; order Enterobacterales; family Enterobacteriaceae; genus Xenorhabdus; species Xenorhabdus stockiae. The sequence goes on along the minus strand of NZ_NJAJ01000015.1, from coordinate 57,406 downwards.
TAAGTCATGCCTTTTTTACCGATTTTTTCACCAATAGTGACAGCAACACGTTTCCAGCCAACCATTGTGCCCAGAGACAGTGCCAGCGCCACCGCGATGATTATCCACATTGGTGCATATTCAACGGTATTCAGCAGATCTTTACGCAATTTATGCAGGAAACGTGCATCTTCCATGCTAGTTTCTGGCAATTTAGCCACAGCACTTGCTGTATCAGCAATACACATCAACATGCGACGCATGCTGTTACGTTGATCAGGATTCAGCTCACTATAATTCTGAATGCTTCCCAGCATTGTTTCCGTGGTATTCAGCACATCCAATGCCCGTGAATTATCACAGTGGAAATTCATATCCAGTTGATCTTCAACCGGAGATATAGCCGGAGTCAGCTCAATTGCATGAGTAAGCGCAGGTTCATGATGCTCATAATACTGCTGCAAATGCACAACAGCATCATGGGTACGAGCAATGTCATAGCTTGTTGAGTTCATATTCACAACAAAGCCAGCAGGCGCGACACCAATCAGTACCAGCATGATCAGACCAATCCCTTTCTGGCCATCATTGGCGCCATGAGAAAAACTCACACCAACAGCAGAAAGGATCAGAGCTGTTCGTGTCCAGAATGGTGGTTTACGTTTACCATCCTGCTTTTCACGTTCAGCCGGCGTCATGTGGATACGACGGCGCTTTTTAGTACCACTCCAGTAACGGCGCAGTAAAAAGACCATCGCTCCCGCGATCACCAAACCAATCATAGGAGACAGAATCAAGGACATAAAAATCTGTATCATCTTCGGAATATTCAGCGCATCAACAACAGAAGAGCTGGTCACTATCGCGTTGGTCAGGCCAATCCCGATAATAGAACCAATCAACGTATGAGAGCTGGATGCCGGGATCCCGAAATACCATGTGCCCAGATTCCAGATAATTGCCGCCAGCAGCATGGAAAAGACCATCGCCAAACCATGGCTTGAGCTGACATTCAGTAGGAGATCTGTAGGTAATAGATGAACAATCGCATAAGCGACACTTAATCCACCAAGTAGAACACCAAAAAAGTTAAAAACCCCTGCCATGACAACAGCAAATTGCGAGCGCATAGCGCGGGTATAAATAACAGTTGCTACTGCATTTGCGGTATCATGAAACCCATTGATGGCTTCATAAAAAAGCACAAACAACAGAGCAAGTACTAACATAAGGCCGGTATAAAAATCCAGGCCAGTAAACAGATGTAGCATAAACGTTAAGCCAGTTAGTAGGACATGAACGCGGCGCATTATCAGTGACAAACGCTGGCGGGAAAAGAGAAATATGACCTTTTTTTGATTTAATGACAATAAACCGGCAGCGAATGATTTACTTTTCTCATAAAAATCAAAAAATTATGGGATTTTTATCTTTTTATATTTTTTTGATGAAAAATGGCCTGCCATAATAAAAGTTCAACCAAGTACTTATTTTTCTCTGCATTTAGCAGATAGTCCCTCCACAATGAAGTGTATTTCCTGAAAAATAATCCGGCAAGAAAGTTATTCTGCAAGTATAGAGATAGCAAACGAATGGAAAAATTTGATGTAGTAATTATTGGTGCTGGCGCGGCTGGCTTGTTTTGCGCAGCACAGGCCGGACAGTCAGGGCTAAGTGTTCTGGTACTGGATAATGGTAAAAAAGCAGGCCGCAAAATTTTAATGTCCGGGGGCGGACGCTGTAATTTTACCAATATATATGCCGAACCCGCAGCCTTCCTTTCAGCCAATCCGCACTTTTGTAAGTCAGCACTTGCTCGCTATACACAATGGGATTTTATTGACTTGGTGCAGCGTCATGGTATTGCCTACCATGAAAAAACTTTAGGGCAGCTTTTTTGCGATGACTCAGCTCAGCAGATTATTGACCTTCTTTTGAAAGAGTGCGAAGCGGGCCAGGTTACAATTCGCTTACGCAGTGAAGTCACTCAGATAGAGAAACATGAGCAGAAGTTCGAAATTACTGCATCAGGGAAAAAAGTGAGCGCACACTCACTTGTAGTGGCTTCTGGCGGATTATCTATGCCCGGTTTAGGTGCCTCTCCTTTCGGTTATCGCATTGCGGAACAATTCGATCTTAATATCCTGCCAACTCGTGCCGCCTTAGTTCCTTTTACCCTACACAAGCCATTGCTGGAACAGCTTCAAACTCTCTCCGGTGTGGCGGTCCCTTCCGTTGTTACCGCACAGGACGGAACGGTGTTCAGGGAAAATATCCTGTTTACTCACCGCGGACTTTCCGGCCCCGCTATTTTGCAGATCTCCAGCTATTGGCAGCCCGGTGAATATGTGAGTATTAACTTACTTCCGAATATCGACTTGGATGACTTCTTAACTCAGGAGCGTGAATCCCACCCTAACCAAAGCCTGAAAAACACCCTTGCCAAACTGTTGCCAAAACGTCTGGTGGAGTGCCTGCAATCTCTTGGTCAGCTACCAGAACTCTCTCTGAAACAGCTCAATTCAGCACAGAAAAAAGATCTGGTCACTACCCTGCAATGCTGGCAGGTACAGCCAAATGGTACTGAGGGATATCGCACCGCAGAGGTAACTCTTGGTGGCGTAGACACTAATGAGCTGTCATCGAAAACAATGGAGTCCCATAAGGTGAAGGGATTGTATTTTATCGGTGAAGTTGTCGACGTCACCGGCTGGCTTGGCGGATATAATTTCCAATGGGCATGGAGTTCAGCCTGGGCCTGTGCGCAGGCACTGGTGACTGTGGAAAGACAATAACATTTATCTGTTGGTAATAAATTTTGCCCATAAGAACGATTCGATTCTTGTTCTTACGGGCAACCATAGCTGCCACTACAGGGATTCAGAGTGAAATACAGCATATCCTTAAAAAGGATAAATTAGTGCTTAAAAATCAGCTTAATTAAAATGCAAATTCTGTATCAGATAATCAATAAAAACGCGGCATTTGAGGCGAATACGATGATCACCGGCAAACACAATCGTGATGTCCTGCTTGGGCAATGTATAGTCAGGAAACAACTGGATCAGCTCCCCTTTCGCAATTTCCTCTTTCACCATCCACTCCGGCAGAATGGCTACACCGAGTCCGGAATACACCATCGTCTTAATAGCTGAGGCTGAATTAGAGTGAAACCGGGCCATAGCACGAAATTCGAATTCTTCCTTTTTATCGTTGCGTAAAGTCCACTGTGTTGGTGCCTGTAAGTTACTGTTAGCAATCCACTGCACAGCATTTAAATCATCAAGGGATTTAACAGGATTATTTTTTAACCACTCTGATGAGGTCACCATAACAATGGCATAATTACCCAGTTTTCTGCTTCTTAAAGTCGAGTCACGTAAAGTCCCTAAGCGAATTGCCAGATCAAACCGTTCTGAAATTAAATCATTCAGTGATGAATCAGCGTAATAATTGATGCCTAAATTTGGATGAAGTTTGCAAAACTCACCAATTAACGGCAGTAAAAATTGTGCACCAAATTCCGCCGTGGATGTAATACTCAGAGTTCCGGACAAAGAACGATGAATGTCAGATATGTTTTCAATAGATGTCTGAATATTAGAAAATATTTCCCGAAAATCCTTATATAGGACTTCACCGGCTTCTGTCAGAGTGATGCCTCGTGTGTTGCGAATAAGCAGCGGCACATTCAGCACTTCCTCCAACGATTTCACATGAATACTCGCCATCGCTTTGCTAATGAAAAGCCGTTTTGCAGCAAGAGTGAATGACCCACAATCTACTACCGCAAGAAACGTTTGAATTCGGTTTAAGTGATTAAAAACCATAGATTGTTAAATATTAGTAAACACTGAGTTCAATTTAATCTAATCGACACTACCGAGCAAGCCAAATTAGACTCCAAACTGGAGGATAAAATGACATATCGCTATCGTATTGCCTTTATTTTTTTAGCTGGCTTTTTCATTGACTGCATAAATATTTTTATGTCAGCGATTGCATTGCCTAATATTTCCCACGAACTCAACATTTCTGAATCTAGTGTGGCCTGGGTAGCAAACAGCTATATTCTGGGGTTGACGCTCATTATTCCACTCAGTACCTGGCTTGCCAGTCATCTGGGTGCCAGATTGACCATGGCAGCTTCCATGGCAATATTTTCTGTAGGGGCTTTACTATCAGGGTTATCCAACGATTTTGTGTCATTGATCCTGTTTCGATTTATTCAGGGAATAGGCGGTGGCTTATTGATCCCGGTAGGTCAGGCACTCACCTTTGGCCTGTTTAAAAAAGATGAACGCGCAAAAGTATCGACGCTGATTATGGCTGTCGCGCTAATTGCACCGGCTATTTCTCCCGGTGCTGGCGGAGTTATCGTGGATCACTTTTCTTGGCGCTGGGTATTTCTCTGCAATATCCCTTTCAGTCTCATCACGGCATTACTGGCAATATTGTGGATCAAAGAGGAAAAAACCACCGCCCGCCGACCGGATCTCATAGGACTATTATTGGTGAGTCTGGCACTTACTGCACTGCTGTTTGGCATGTCACTGTATGCGGGTTCTACCAGTCCGTGGCTCCCCCTCACCTTAGCCGGAATTGGCATTTTATTTAGCCTGCTCTACGTCAGACATGCTCGCAACATAGAGCACCCAATTCTCGACCTGAATGTGTTGCGCAATAACCGCATGCGCTTCTCTGTCTTAGTTTACTATGCTGTACCGGGCATATTTACCGGTGTGAATCTACTCAATATTTTCTTTCTCCAGCAGGTGATTGGCTGGACAGCCAGTGAAACCGGGCTTTTGATGATATTGTTCGCGGGTGGATCATTCTGTGCCATGGTAGCTTGCGGTCATCTCTATAATCACATTGGCGCTGCCCGACTATTCTGTACTGGCCTGATATTGCACGCCGGGGGGATCGTATTGCTGACGCTGGTCGGGTCGGAACATGAGTTACTCTTGCTTGTTGCTGCTTACTTGCTGATGGGAATTGGCGGAGGTATTTCAACCAATACCGCTCAGACTACTGCGATGCTGGATTTTGAGGGGGAACATCTGGCCCGCGCCAGCACTGTCTGGAACCTCAACCGCCAGATGTCATTCAGCATCGGCGCTGCGGTTTTTACACTGCTCTTTAATCTGCTACAACAGCAAACTACCACGACATCCGCTTACCATTTCACATTCCTTATTGCCGCCGGGTTAGGACTACTTCCCCTGCTAAAGCTCATTCAACTCAGTCAAAAAACGGAGTCCGTATGCAATCAGAAAAAGAATTAATTGCTCACCACAGCCTAATCGAGCTTCCTCAATGGATAGAAGAGGTATTTACTGGCCGGGAAGGTCATCCATCTGCGCTGAAGAAACTACTGGGCAGTTTTCCCGCTGATTTCAGGATGGTAACAATGAAAGGCCAAAGCATCGGTCTGGCTGAAGTAGAAAACCTGTTTCGTCACAATATAGGCACCCGGCCTCAGCTACGCATTGTTATAGATGCCTGTGAAACATTAGCGGAAACCACAGAAGGCGTGATATGCCGCTATCGCGAAACTCAACATAATGCAGGAACTACACTGGTTCGCTGGTCCACAGTCATTATAGATATTCATGCGGGGCAACCCTACTGGCGCTATCTGCACGAAACAGCTATTGAGGAATAAAAAAAGAAGTATTATTCAATCAACATCAGTAAGACATACTTATTGCCTTTCAAGTTGCAGCTTTATTGTCTGCAACTTAAAGCCTGGAGAGTATATATTCTACTTTGATCTTTTATCATTATTTAATGAAAATATATCCTTATAAAATATTAAAGACAGAGGAAAATGAAATATTCAATATATTGAAAGTCATTTGAATTAGGTGTATTAACGATGTTAGTGATGAATAATATCATTCATTTTAACACGAAAAGAATATTGCCATTCATTATAAGATAATGAAAATATAATTGATTGGATAAAATAACTTTAAAGAACAGCATTTAAAAAACAGATAAATCAATATAATTAAAAATTAAGAAAGGAGAATGATAATGTCATTAGAAATGGTTACTGCTTATCGTAAATCAAATGCTCTATTTTCTTTTGTAGACAGTGAAGCGCCATTACATTTAAGCACTCAAGATGGCAAAACAGTGGAACAACTTGCTCAGCTATGCAATGTTTATCAAGATAGATTCCATCGGTTATTGGACTATATGCAAACACTCAATGTGTTAATAAAAAAAGAAGATAAATTTTATCTCACAGAACAATGGGCATCACTCAGTAAGCCAGACAGCTTTGAAACGTTATATATAAAGTTCGAATTAGACCCCGCTTTCTGGAGCGCCTGGGCACAATACAGCTCATCATTAAGAAAAAATAATACTAAATCTGCTTTTGAACTTACCCATAATGAATCATTCTTTGATTATCTCAATAATGGGGAAAATAAAAATATAAAAACAACTTTTGATAATTTAATGGCGAAAATGACCAATATGATGAATGAATATGTTATTAACCGCCTGCCGTTAAATAACATCTCTTCATTTATTGATATTGGAGGTGGAGTAGGTTCTTTTGCAAAAAATATAAAAAGGCATTATCCCCATATTCAGTGTCATGTCATGGATCAATATGATTTTACCGAGCAAGAATCAGAAGGTGTAACTTTAATTAATGGCAATTTCTTTTCTGCTATTCCATCAGGATATGACGTTTATTGTATGAAAGGTGTTTTACATGACTGGCCAGATAATCAGGTCATCCATCTTCTCAAAAACTGTCATAAATCTATGCGGGAAGATTCTGTCTTATATGTTATCGATATGATCAAAGAACCAGATGAAACCGCATCATTTGATTTATATATCGATACCCTTCTGTTAGGCCGGAAACGGAATCAGTCTGAATTTGAATTTGTGGCAAAACAAGCCGGATTCTCTATTACAAATATCTACAATCTGAATTTCTCTACCGTAAATGGAAACCAGTACATTATTGAAATGAAAAAATAAATTTATTCTGAATTAACAGCCATGTCGCTATGACTACTCGTGTAATCCGGCTGAACGGCGTAATACCGACTCACAAACGGAGTCTATGCGAATTGATTGATATCCATGCAGGGCAGCCCGCCGACACAACCTGCATGAAACAGCTATTGTGGGGCAGAAAATGCAGCAGTATCCGATCTGCAATATTCGTACTCTCAGTGACACGATCCGGGAGTTTACTTTAGAGGCGCCAGAATGGGAACTCGCGGCGTTAACACCCGGTAGTCACTTCCGCTGGTTGATGCCCGACAATATTGGTACACGTAGTTATTCTTGCGTGATGTTGACTATACCAACAGCCACACTGACATTTGCCATCCAACTCAATACAGCGTCTGCCAGTAGCCAATATTTACAGAGCCTGAAGGTAGGTGACAGTGTCAGGCTTGAAGGGCCATTTAACCACTTCCCACAGCTCTCCGCCCCTGAGGGAGGACGAGATATAGTGATTGCAGGAGGCATTGGCATAACTCCCATCACCGGCATCATAGCGCGCCTCATTGCAATGGGAAAACACCCGGAATGTCACTACCTTATCTCCTCACAAGCACAGGCTGTCTATGCAACTGAATTGGCAACGCTCGCCGCTTCATATTTTTATCTACACAGTACAGCAGAGCAAAAGGTCTGCCTTTCCGAATTATTGGGTGCATTACAATCCCGCGATCGGCTGCATGTGTGTGGCCCTGTACGCCTGCTCAATGCCGTATTGGACTTCTGTGATAACCACCATTTTCCACGGCAACACATTGCCTTTGAGCTTTTCACCACCCCCTCAATTGAAGCTGATATTGCCAAGACGGGTTACGAAGTAGAAGCAACAGAATCAGGTATCAGGCTACAGGTCGCAGCTGGCCAGTCACTACTGGATGCCCTGGAAGCGGCAGGGTTAGAGCCACTATATGATTGCCGGCGCGGGGAGTGCGGTCTATGTGCACTGAAAGTGATCGAAGGTGATGTCGAGCACCACGATTTCATTATGACACCGCAAGAAGCGGCTACCTCCCGAACCATTTACCCCTGTGTTTCCCGAGCAAAGGGAAGCTTCCTTAAATTAGCATTGTGAATCGTTTTATGAATAAAAATCTTATATTTCGCGGAACAGAAATTCACAAATCTGCATATCTCGATGAGGCTATATTCATCACTGAGCAAAAGAGCGTCTTTATGCAGAGCTGGCTCTATCTGTGCCACGGCAGCCAGATCCCCGCAATCGGTGACTATTTCACAACTGAATTAGCATCACAGCCATTAGTCGCGATTCGCCAGAAAGATAATGAAATAAAAGTACTTTATAATCGCTGCCCACATAAGGGCGTAAAGATCTTACCCGAAACCAATGGTAACAGTGGGCGTTTTCTGCGCTGTCCCTATCATGCCTGGACATTCAAACCTTCAGGAGAATTACTCAGCATTCCGGTAAAAACCGAATATGATCCCAGTGTACTGTCCGAGTGCGAAGCCAGCATCGGTATGAAAGCTGTCGACAATGTAGTGTGTTATCGCGATTTCATCTTTGTACGACTGAGTGCTCAAGGTCTGCCATTTGATATTTTCTTCGGCGATGCTCTCTCAACGCTGGACAATATGATCGATCGTTCTCCTAAAGGAGCATTGCGAGTCGTTGGTGTACCACTGCGTCATCGTCATCATTGTAACTGGAAAATGGTGATGGATAACCAAACTGACACTTGTCACCCCATGGTGGCGCATGAATCTTCAGCAGGAGAAGCGGTTAATCTCTGGGCTCAGGCTGATCAGCAAGGTGCTCAACCCACAGCGGTGGAACTTTTGTCTCCTTTAATGTCTCCCCACGCTTTTTTTTCTGAAATGGGGATCCGCATCTGGGCTAATGGTCATGGGCACACCGGTGTCAGTAACTCTATCCATAAAGACTATTCAGAAATCCCCGATTACTGGGAAAGTATGGTGGAGAGTTATGGTGAGGAACGAGCACAGCAAATCTTGAGCGATACACGACACAATACCGTGTACTTCCCTAATCTGGTTGTAAAAGGGCCTATCCAGACGTTACGCATTATCCGTCCGGTTTCCGCCAGCGAGACTGTTGTTGAATCCTGGATTCTGGAGCTGGTAGGGACACCACAAAAGATGCTAGAGCGTACTGTACAGTACAACAACTTAATCAACTCCCCCTGTTCAATAGTGGCGCATGACGATGTGGAAATGTATGAACGCGCTACCGAAGGACTAAAAAGTCAGGCTAACGAGTGGGTCAATATCGCTCGCCTCTATGATCCTGCGGAATGCTGGGATCGAACCACTCAAATGTCAGGAACCAGTGAAGGCGCAATGAGAAACTTTTATTCCATGTGGCAACGCATGATGGAGGGAGGCAATGGAGAATAACAATGTCATACAGACCCTGACTGATTTGATTTATCACGAAGTCTGGCTACTTGATGAACAGAAATTTGACGACTGGTTCACTTTGCTGGCGGAGGAATATACGTGGTGGATTCCATCACGACACGATCAACTTAGCCCGCTGACAGAGTCTTCTTTACTGTATGAGGATCGCTTTGTCACACAACTGCGTATCAATCGACTTCGTAATGCGCGTAATTTTTCGCAGCAGCCACGCAGCCGCTCACAGCATCTGCTCCAGCGCCCCATTATCAGCTGGACTGAAGGAGAACAGAGTGCCAGTGGCGTTAGTCAATTACTCTACAGCGAAAGTCGTGGTGACAGAGAGTGGCATTACGCCGCACGTCTCGAACACCAGTTTCATTGGCGTGAAGGACAATGGCTGATCAGAGGACGCAAAACCGTCTTACTTAATCTCGCTCGGCCTTTCGACAGTTTGCAGTTGATTATCTGAGACTCAATCATGACAACAAATGATATCTCATCTGCCCAAACCCCCTCATTTCCGTTTATCGACACGCTATTTGACTATGGAGCCTTTTTGGAACAAGTTGAATCGCAGCAAGCTATTGGGCATTTACCTGACAGTCAGCAACATCAACATATTGCCATCGTTGGCGCTGGGCTAAGCGGTTTGGTTGCAGCCAGGGAGTTGTTACGTGCTGGCGTACGCAACATCACCTTGTTTGAAGCTGAGCCGGGACGTTATGGCGGGCGTTTATTGAGCACACGTTTTAATCCAGATATACCACAGTACATCGCAGAAATGGGAGCTATGCGCTTTCCTCCAACTTGTGTAGGACTGTTTCACTACCTGAATCTATTCGGTATTAATACCACCTCAGTGTTTCCCGATCCCGGTATTGTGGATACCGAGATCCACTATCAGGGAAATGCGTTAAGCTGGAAAGCTGGCGAGTCCCCGCCAATCCTATTTCAGCGTGTCGAACGCGGCTGGAAAGCATTTCTGCATGAGGGCATTGAACTGGAAGGTGAGCAACGTCTAGTGGCACCGACAGCAATAACTCAAGCTTTACGTGAAGGACGTCTAACAGATGCGAAAGCAGCCTGGCAGCACTATCTAGACGTCTTTGGTGACAGCTGTTTCTACTCTGCACTCGTGCGCATTTTCACCGGAAAAAATCCTCCTGGGGGACAATCTTGGGTGAAGCCAATTGACTTTGAGCTGTTCGGGTCGCTCGGTATAGGCTCCGGAGGCTTTCTACCTGTATTCCGCGCTTCATTTATTGAAATCCTACGACTCGTGGTGAACGGATTGGAGGAGGATCAACGTTTAGTTCCTGAAGGTATATCTTCGCTGACTGAACACATAGGGGAAGAAATAATCGGAGGCCGTCCACTGGCAGAACGCATCCGGTATCAAAAAGTCACACAAATCAATCAACAAAAAAACGGTCGCTTTTTGGTAGTAACAGAAAAGGGAGAATCCAGTACTTTTGATCGGGTCATCGTCACCATTTCCACACGTGCCATGCAGGTATCTCTTAAGCTGTCTAAACACCCACAGTGGCTGGTAACAGGTGTCGCACGTGCGATTAATGAAACTCACCTGATTGGTTCATCAAAACTGTTTCTACTCACACGAGAAAAGTTCTGGCTTAAAGAGAAATTACCACACACCATTTTGACGGATACTCTGGCAAAAGGCGTCTACTGTCTCGATTACCAGCCTGAAGATCCCAACGGGCACGGCGTGGTACTCATCAGTTATACCTGGGAGGATGACTCTCACAAGCTAGTTACGTTGAAGGATAAACGTGCTCGTCTGGATCGGCTGGTTGAAGAGTTGTCACTGACTGCTCCGGCCTTCGCCCGCCACCTAGTCCCAATGAACAACGACCCTCGCTACATACTTGAATATGACTGGTTAACAGATGCTACCGCTATGGGAGCATTCAAACTCAATTATCCTGGTGACGATCGCTATTCTGAATCCCTCTTTTTCCAGTTTCAGAGTGCCTGTTCCCGCGAAACCGATACAGGTATCTACTTAGCCGGTTGTAGCTGCTCCTTTACCGGAGGCTGGGCAGAAGGAGCTATTCAGACAGGAATTAATGCCGCCTGCGCAGCTTTATATAGTCTGGGAGGTACCCTGCAAGCCAACAACCCGTTGACTTCTATGGCTCACCATTATCATTACTGAGCACAATCCCATCATACATATAAATTCTCATATACTTCTGGCCAAGGAGGAGGCCATTAATTTTTGCAATCTGAATGCTCTTCAAACAGGCTGAATAAATAATAGAGACTAACTCAAAGATAAACGGCAGCGTTTATCGTCGTCTCCCATTTGCAGTCAGTGAAGCACTGCCTGCAACGCAGGTGGCGGCCAGAAGCATTACCACAGCAAGACCTATCAGTAATCCGGTGAAACTGGATACATCAGCCACAATGAGCGGCCCGGTGCTGGCACCGATAAACAGGATAAATCCATTAAGAGCCATACCCCCAGCCCGATTGGGAACGGACATCGTACCAAATTGCGTAATCATCGCCGGAATGGCGAGTGCCACACCTGCAACAAAGATCAGGCTCCCAATGGAAACGCCCGTCAGGGATTGTGGTAAGACTGCCACCAAAAATAAGCCAAAAGACGCAAACATATAACCCGTAATAGCAACGCCCTGCATCCCAATCCGGGCGGCAATCGGCCCGGCTAACAGTGCTGCAAACATTCCGGGTAATCCAACCATACGCAGCAGAATAATTTTTTCGGGTTCCAGTCCCAGAACTACAAGATGTGGCCCCAAAGCGGTATAGATAGCAACAAATGACAGTAGCAACGTGATGTGGGCACAAGACAGTAATAAAACAGCCGGACGCATGGTAACCGCTCCCAACTCGATAAAGCGATATCCCAGATGCCCATTAACAGCAGCACGTTCTGGTTCTCTGACCATAGCTGCAACGAATGGAATTGCCACCAGCAGACAAGTTCCTGTTATCAGAAATACCCAATACCACTCCCATCTCAGTACCACCCAAGCAGCCAGTACCTGCCCGAAAATACCGGCAACAAGAAATGAAGTCGACATTGCTCCGGTTGCTATCGCACGTCGGCGAACCGGAATCGCTTCACCGAGATAGGCGAGTGCTGTCGGTGCAAAACTGGATGCCGCCAGCCCTTGTATCGCCCGCAGCCCAGTCAGCCATGATAATGATGGCGCGAAAGCACATGCAAAGGTCGCAATTGACAATATAACTAACCCCGTCAGCATCACCGGACGACGGCCATACTGATCGGATACCGGCCCCCAGATCAAGAATCCACAGGCATAGGCCAGACTGAAACTTGTAGCAAGTGCAAATGTGACATGCCGCGGGCTGGTCGGGCTAAAATCCTGACCAACTTGAGCCAGTAGAGGGATCACCATATAAAGCTGAGTCAGAACGAACAGCGCAATCACGACCAGCAACGTAATGATACCGCCACTCGCTGCCTGAGACTGGTTATGCATGACACTTTGTCTCCACTGAGCCAAACGTGACGACGGTTTAATCATCCGTGAAATAACCAACAAAATGCTGGATCTGAGTCTAGTATGGTTTTTGTGATACTGACAGTTGTATACACAATATATTTCGAGGATATTAGTTCATACAGAAAATATAAATAATAAACTTCTGCGATTAATATATTCAATTATAAATAGACCTTTCAATTAATACTAAAACTCCTCCTATTATTTAAAAATGCTATTTCTTCCGGGCAGGAATAAATAATGAAATAGGTATATCAAATATTGATACAAGATTCTGTATGATTCAGAGTTAAACATTAGAAAAACAGATTGATTATTATATTTCTATTTGGAATAATGCGCGGCAAATTAGGACTGACAACAAACTATAAAACTGGATAAAGTACGTTTACCCAGTCAAAAACCCAATTAAGATAGTTTAAAAATAACTTTAAAAACGGTCAGAACCTTCCAACATCATTCTTCAACAAAGCCTCAGGGATTAATTATTAGTACAAATGATTTATATCGGGTAACGAAATAAATCTATTAGAAATCATTACATCCAAAATATGAGCAGACAAATTTATTAACCTTTATTGGGACATGGATCCCAAGATTGTTCTGTTCAAAAAAATGAGTCTTAACTATGCAAAACTTAACCCATGTTAAAGCGCTATGTGCTTTAGCAGATCCTTATCGTGCCTGTGCCGATCATGATGCGTTATTTAATGATGCCATGCGTGAACTGACATTATATCACTGTGAGCATACTCCGGGCTATGAACAGTGGCTGGCAAATAATGGTTTGAATAAACAATCTGTAATGGCAATGGATGACTGGTCAGCCCTGCCACCTCTTTTTGCCAATTATTTCAAACGTAATTTGATCGTGAGCAACAGCTCGGTAGATGCTTTGGAGTTAACGTCCTCAGGCACAACCGGACAAAAAAGCCGTATGCACTATGACAACCGAAGTATTACGGCTGCGCAGAATATGGTGGATCGTATTTTTAATTATTATGGCTGGAATACACCTGACCAACCCTGCAATTATCTTCTACTCAGTTATGAACCTGCCGGAGCCATTTCTCTGGGAACCGCTTATACCGATCAGTTTCTGTGTAAGTATGCACCGGTAAACCGCTCCTACTATGCCCTGCGTCATAACGGAAAAAGTAATGAGTTCGATCCTTTCGGTACGATTAAAGCCTTACAGGAATTTGCTGAAGAAGGGCTGCCAGTGCGTATTTTCGGCTTTCCGGCTTTCCTGTGGTTTACCCTGCAAAGAATGGAGCAAATGGGGCTACCCCCACTGAAATTACATCCGGATTCCCTGCTCTCTCTGGGTGGCGGCTGGAAAACACATTCCGATAAAGCAATTTCTAAACAAGAACTGTACCAACGATTGGAAAAACAATTAGGTATCCCGAATGTCCGCTGTCGCGATGGATACGGTTCCGTTGAACATCCTGTGCCTTATATGGAGTGTTCTCATCATCGTTTCCATGTTCCGGTCTACTCACAGGTCTATATCCGTCATACCGCTAATATGTCACGACAGCCTTATGGCGAACCGGGTTTTCTGCACTTCGTCTCTCCTTTTATCACTTCCAGCCCGGCGCACAGCATCGTAATGAGTGATCTGGCGGTACTGCATCCCGGAAGTCAGTGTGGCTGTGAGCTGGATACTGATTGGTTTGAGTTGCTTGGTCGTGCTGGTACCAGCAAAAGTCGTAGTTGTGCTATTGCCGCTTCAGAATTGATAAAAGAGGCCTGAGATGTCTTCCATAGAAAATATTAATGAGCCGCTTTCTGTAGAACAGCTGGCAAAACAAAAAATTGCAAAATTAAGTGCCCGTTTACCAGAGCTTCTGGCACGGCCTCATACTGCGGAACAGGTGCTTGAGTGTGCACAACGCTTTGCCGATCATCTTGCCGATATGGATGATCACCCTCTTTTTGATGCTAAAACACGTGAAGCATTAATTGCTTTCTGTCAGCGTGAAGCGCTACAGGCTAAGCTGGAGCGAGAACTGGGAAAAGACGCATTCTCCCTGCGCCGGTTCGATTATAACCAAAACCGCTATGAGTCATGGAAGCCACTGGGATTGGTCGTCCATATCACACCTTCCAATGCTGCACTGCTTCCTTTTATGGCTGTGCTGGAAAGTTTACTGGTCGGCAATATTAACTGGCTACGTCCGAGCAGCAGTGATAAAGGCTTTAGTGAACAACTTCTGCATGCGTTCCTTGCTCATGACATTTCCGGTGATTTAGCTGATCGCGTCGCTGTTCTGTCGTTACCAGCCACACAGCTGGGAGCATTGTTAAGTCAGGCTGATGCGGTTTCTGCCTGGGGCGGAGATTCTGCCTTATCTTCCATTCGTAGCCAGTTGCCAGCCGGCTGCCGCTGGATAGACTGGGGACACCGTATCAGTTTTGCCTGGCTGAACCCTGATGTAGTCGATGATGCTCAACTGGATGCGCTGGCAGATGATATTTGTTGTTATGACCAGCAAGCCTGTTCCAGTCCGCAATGCCTGCTGGTTGATAGTGATGATCCGGCCGTTTTGCAGAATATCGGGCAACGTATGGCCGCTGCTCTTGAACGTCGTTCTGGATTGCACCCTGCATTGCAGGCAGATGTACAGGAATCCGCTGAAATTACCACTCAGATGGCATTTCAGCACCTCGATTTCGCCTTCGCTCCGGTAAATGGCAAACTCTGGCAAAACGATGGATGGCGGGTAGTATGGCGACATGAGCAGGAGCTGGCTGCTTCTCCCCTGTTCCGTTCATTACAGTTACGCCCGGCACCCCGTCAACAATTATGTTCTATTCTGCGCCCGTGGCGTAATCATCTCCAAAGCTGTGCTTTGATTACCCGTCAGGAAGATATCGCTGAAATGAGCCATGCTCTGTTCGCTGCGGGAGTCAGCCGCATAGCCTCTGCCGGTCAGATGCACAATGGCTATAGCGGTGAGCCGCACGATGGCGTTTATGCATTGTCACGCCTTGCTAAGCGGGTTTCTGTCAGCCTGCCTGCGGGTACGCTGGATGGCTGTGCGCATCTGAATACTCCTCCCTCCCGTCCATACGGGCTGGATAACCTGCCAGTCATGAATAAGGCAGATTTTCAGGCACTGACTCCAAACGAAAAAAGCCGTTTGTACTTCCGTAGCGGAGGCAGCAGCGGAGCACCAAAACTGGCGGCTTACAGCTATTCCGATTATCACACACAAATGCAGTCCGCCGCTGACGGGATATTCGCTTGCGGGCTTGAGCCTGCTACAGACCGGGTCATGAACCTGCTGTACGGCGGAAAGCTATATGGCGGCATGATGAGTTTCTTCACGATTCTGGATAAGCTGGATGTCGCTCAATATCCGATGGGCGGCCCCACTGACAGTGATTTCAGCGAAATAGCGGACTTAATCATACAGGAACGCATTAATACACTGGTCGGGATGCCAAGCACGATACACCGATTATTCCTGAGTGAAGCCGACAAGCTGCGCCAATATGGCGGAGTTCGTAAACTGTTTTTGGGAGGCGAGCACCTGAATGTTGGTCAGCGGAATTTTCTGAATGAATTCGGCATCACCCTGATACGTTCAGCAGCCTACGGTTCAGTAGATGCAGGCCCATTAGGCCACGGATGTACCGCCAGCGAAGATGGTGTTTTCCATTTAATGGCTGATACCCAATGGCTGGAGATCCTTAACATTCATGATGATAAACCCGTAGCAGAAGGGGAAACCGGTCGCCTGATATTTACCTCTCGCCACCGCGAGGCGCAATCCGTCCAGCGCTATGATTTAGGCGATCTCGGGCACTGGATCACTGAACCTTGTTCCTGTGGCCTAATTACGCCTCGTTTCCGACTTGTTGGACGTAATGGTGCTTTACTGCGTGTCGGCAGTATTTTTATCAATCTGGCTGAATTGTCAGAACAGCTGGAAACGCCTGTGCAATGGATAATCGATCACAACGAAGAAGGTATCGGTGGTATCCAGTTATTGATTGAAAATCCTGATGTTGCCACAGTCCGCCAATATTTATTGGATCTGGAGCAGAATTCAAAAATTAAGGAAGTTATCGACGGTGGAATGTTGAATCTGGATGTTACATTTTGCCCAGTATCAGAATTTCGCCGAAATGCTCATAGCGGAAAAGCACCATTGTTCATTGACTTACGTAAATCCTGATTAAGTGAAGCGAATATCATGAAAAGCATAGCGTTAATTGATCTGTTCAATCATGTACGTAAGCATTCTGTTTATTATCGGGAACTCTACAAGTCCGTTCCTGATAACTGGACGCTACAAGATTTACCCTTAGTCGAACCCGGCAATTACTGGGTCGGCTCAGAAAATTTACAAACGTGGCCGGTGCTTACCGCCCCACTGGAAGGGGGGCATGTGTTTAAAACGGGTGGCTCAACCAGTGATGGTCGGCTGTCGGTTTTCAGCCAGCAAGAGTGGAAAGCATTTATCCAGTCTTTTGGCAAAGCTGTTGCCCGTCAACTCCAGCCGGGAGATCGCGTCGCCAATTTGTTTTTTGCGGGCGATCTTTATACCAGTTTACTGTTTATTCATGGTGCTTTGTCTAACTCATCATTACCTATTGTGGAGTTTCCCTTCACTTGTAAGGTCGATGACAATTTGCTGGCTCACAACATTCAGCATCACAATATCAATGTGCTGGCGGGCGTTCCCGTCCAGCTCATCCGCTTTGCTCAATATCTGAAAGAAAACGGGCAGACTCTGCCAATGGTAGAAACCATTCTGTTTGGTGGCGAGAGCCTGTTTGAAGGGCAAATCGCAGCAATGCGGCAGGTTTTCCCGCAGGCTCGCTTTGGCTCCGTAGGCTGTGCCAGTGTTGACGGCGGGTTAATCGGCTTTGCTGATCCCGCATGTGGGCCGGGAGAACATCGGGTTTTCAGTGAAGAGACTATTATTGAGATTATTGATGAAATTACTCATGAACCCATCACGGAACCGGGGCATCGGGGAATGCTGGTGGTTACCAACCTACAACGGCAACTAATGCCGGTACTCCGCTATCCGACCGGCGATCTGGCCTGCTGGTGTGAACCTGAGCAGACTCATCGTAAGTTTGCACTTCAGGGGCGCGCCAATCAGGGTTACCGGATCAGAGTGGGTGATCTTTCCTTATTTCCTGATGACTTAGCAACCCAGTTGTCACCGCAGACCGAACTACTCGCCTGGCAATTGGTACTATCTCAGGAAGAGTCAGAAGACAAAATCAAATTATTGGTGGCCAGCCCTGAACCCGTTAATATCGAGAAAATACGCCATAATATGCTATTGGCATTTCCGGGTCTGAACACAGCACATTTCCGGCAAAATATGCTGGAGATTGTTCAAACCAATATCGATGCAATGTATACCCACCCGCGTTCAGGCAAATTGCAGCGGGTTGTGGATCTGCGTAGTTATAATTGAAGGATCAAATTTATGACTACTTTTCCTTCAGCTATTTTAGATTCTGCTATTCAGATCCGCAGCTACCAATCAGGTGACAGTAAACATATCAGCAAATTATTCCGTGATATTTACGGTGATTCGTATGTCTACCCTGATATCTATCTACCCAAATTGATAGAGGATTATCAGACTACAGGAAAATGGTATTCCGCTCTGGCTTTTTCTCAGGGGCGGCTGATTGGCCATGCATCACTTGTGAAGGATTCGGTTCAGCAGGCTCAGGCAGAGCTGGCGCTGGTTGCGGTATACCCAGAATTTCAGGGCAAAGGTATTGCCACCTCTTTGGGGAATTATTTATGCCACTATGCGAAAGAGCAGCAATATTGTTTGTTGACGATAAAGCAAGTTTGTTCGCATATGAAAAGTCAGTATTTAGCCCAGAATCTGGGCTTTTATTCAACTGCGTTGATGCTGGATTATGTCGATTCTCCCTTTGGGTTACCGGAACCAGAAAGCATTGTTCAGGGTATTTTGCCACTGAAATCGTTTCCATTGCCTAAACTGAATTGGCCGCAATCCTGGCAGAACTGGGCTAACCAGATAAGCCGATATGTTGGTGAATCATCACCTGTTCAACAACAAAAAGGCTGTACCCCTTTTACTTCCAGTGCATACGCAACTTCCCAGATAAAAGGGCGACGTCTGGAGATCACATTATATGAAGCTGATCCAGACTTCTTATCTGAGATCATAGATTACCCGGCTAATCAGTTAATCTATCTGAAACTTCCGGCTAATGAAGAAGCACTACAGTTCTACCCACAATTGCAAAAAGGCGGATTCCGCTTTGCCGGACTCTGCCCTGACCCCCAAGAAGGGTGGTTTTTGCTCTGGCTACGGGGTTACCAACCAACGCCCTATAAATTTTCCGATATCAGCATACAGCATCTCTACCAAATGGAATTGGGAGAAACGGCAGGGCATTCACGACAACCCCGCGTAAGTGAACTGATTCCGGGTTAAAACAGCTCGTCTAACTGTTCGAAGAATTCACGCTTGGCTACGTTATCAAAGTCGCCAAGCGTAGTAAGAAACTCTGCGGCTATATTCACTGAAATCTCTTCACGCAAGTTACGATGCACAAATGCAATATCCAGCCAGCGATCAGCCACACCTCCCCGTCCAAGATCAATAAAGTACAGATAGTCATGTTCATCAACGAAGATATTGCTGTCACAGAGATCACCGTGGGAAAACACTCGCTCCTCACTGGGTAAAGTGGCATGCAGATGCTTCAGCAAACTCTGTGGAGTCGTTATCCCCGGCCACTGTTCAAGATCATATTGCTCAGCACACAAACCGTGATTCAGAAAATACTCAAGCTCATTGAGACGAAACCCGGCTCCAGAATCAAACGGACAATCAACAATAGGCACAGACTGCATCTGGCGGACAGCTTCGTGAAACAGTTCCAGTACCGGCTGCCCAGCATTGAGCCGTTCGTATAATGGCTTACCGGGAACAGCGCGGGAGATCATAAATTCACCTCCTGAATTTTTTGCCACGCAGACAACTTCCGCGACATTCAGGCGATCAGCCAGCCAATTCAGTACTGAGGCTTCCCGCATGACACTGTAAGTCGTATTGGCATAAACAGAAGGCGAGTATTTGAGAAAAAACCGATCATTCCCGCGTATGAAGCTGTAAACACGACAAGGAGATTCACCAATTTTATCTGGGATTAAAGCTGAGTTGCCGATAAAACAGTCAATAGATGGAGGCAGTTTAGGCAGCATTTATCTTCCTTTTGTCATTTGAATGACCTAAACACAATTTAATTTACAGGCTCGCCATCAAGCTACTCTATGTTCACTTATTCCTGCCATTTTCTTAACTGAATTCGTCAAGGTTCTGACCAGAAAGCCGATCAGGATCTAATTTTGGTCAAAAAAACACTTTACAAATGATATTGAGAACGATTATCATTATTAACACTTTCAGTGCACCACCTTCAGGGTCATGTGAAAGTACGACATTGCTCACATTGCTTCCAGTGTTTACTTTATAGCCAGCAACTTAATGTTGGCTTTTTTTTATCCTTAATATCCTCTTTTTATTATTCAAAATTTTTGATTGTTAATATTAAATTTCTAATATTTCATATTTAATTCCATCAACTAGACTATGAAAAAATGTTGAGGGATTTTGAAGATGATTTACCTACGTAAGGCTTCAGAACGAGGCCACGCTAATCATGGCTGGCTGGATAGCTGGCACACTTTTTCATTTGCACATTATTATGATGCCAACTTCATGGGCTTCTCTGCCCTAAGAGTCATCAATGAAGACCTGATTGATGGTGGTCAAGGATTTGGCATGCATCCTCATCATGATATGGAAATTCTGACTTATGTTCTGTCCGGTACAGTAGAGCATCAGGATAATATGGGAAATCTGGGCCAAATATCAGCAGGCGAGTTTCAGATAATGAGCGCGGGTACTGGTATTCGCCACTCAGAATATAATCCACATTATGATAATCCTCTTCACTTATACCAAATCTGGATTATGCCAGCAGAAAATAGTCTGACACCCCGCTATGAACAACGCCGCTTTGAGTCGGAAAAAAACCACCAGCTCATACTTTCACCTGATGCCCGTGATGGCTCATTAAAGATATTTCAAGATATGACGTTATGGCGTCATACATTGAAACGTAGTGAAAGGTACGAATATCATATAGAAAAACCGCGAAAAATCTGGCTTCAAGTGGTTCGCGGCGAAATCGATGTCAACGGTGTAAAAGCAGGGATTAGCGACGGTATCGCTATCAGGGATGAATCCGACATTCAGATAACCGCAAATCAACAGAGTGAAATCTTATTGTTTGATCTGCCGCCTAATTGATCACTCTTCCAAAAAGTAAGAAACGTCATAGTGATAAACCCCGCTAGTTTTTCAACGGGGTTTGTTAACAACTTGAAGTGGGATCGTTCTCCCACTTTATTTAATGCAGATAGTCTGAAACTCTTACAACTTCGGCCCAGCTTTTACCAATGCAGCGCCAGCGGCGGTATCGGTATATTTGTCGAAGTTATTAATGAAACGCTCAGCCAGATCTTTGGCTTTAACATCCCATTCCGCTTTATCCGCATAAGTATTACGTGGATCAAGAATACCGCTATCAACGCCCGGCAATGTCGTTGGGACAGTCAGGTCAAAAATCGGCAATTCGACGGTATCTGCATCTTCAATATCGCCACTTAGGATTGCATCAATAATCGCGCGGGTATCTTTGATAGAAATTCGTTTGCCTGTGCCGTTCCAGCCAGTGTTAACCAAATAGGCTTTTGCACCGGATGCCTGCATGCGCTTCACCAGCACTTCAGCATACTGTGTCGGATGTAACGACAGGAATGCCGCACCAAAACATGCCGAGAAAGTCGGCGTTGGTTCAGTTACACCACGCTCAGTTCCGGCAAGTTTAGCGGTAAAACCTGACAGGAAGTGATACTGAGTCTGTTCTGGCGTCAGGCGGGAAACAGGAGGTAATACACCGAAAGCATCAGCCGTCAGGAAAATAACTTTAGTTGCGTGTCCGGCTTTTGATACCGGCTTAACGATATTTTCAATATGGTAGATAGGATAGGAAACGCGGGTATTTTCTGTTTTAGAACCGTCGTTGAAATCAACCGAGCCATCTGCCAGCACAGTGACGTTTTCCAGCAGGGCATCACGGCGAATAGCGTGATAAATATCCGGTTCGGCTTCTTTCGACAGGTTGATGGTTTTTGCATAACAACCACCTTCAAAGTTAAATACGCCGTCGTCATCCCAGCCATGTTCATCATCACCGATCAGTTTACGTTTCGGATCAGTGGAAAGCGTGGTTTTACCTGTACCGGAAAGACCAAAGAAAACAGCGACATCACCCTGCTCACCCACGTTAGCAGAGCAATGCATGGAAGCAATACCTTTCAGTGGCAGCAGGTAGTTCATCATTGAGAACATGCCCTTTTTCATCTCACCGCCATACCAAGTACCACCGATCAGTTGCATTCTTTCTGTCAGGTTAAAAGCAACAAAGTTTTCAGAGTTCAGGCCCTGCTCTTTCCATTGTGGATTCGTGCACTTAGCACCGTTCATCACAATAAAGTCCGGCGTGAAGTCGATCAGCTCTTCATCCGAAGGGCGGATAAACATGTTTTTGACAAAATGAGCCTGCCATGCCACTTCCGTAATGAAACGCACTTTCAGGCGGGTATCCGCATTCGCGCCACAGAACGCATCGACTACAAACAAACGTTTGCCTGAAAGCTGCTGAGTAACTAATCCCTTAAGATGAGACCAGGTTTCCTGACTGAGAGGTTTATTATCGTTCTTACCTTTTCCCTGATCGGCCCACCACACTGTGTCGCGAGTCACTTCATCACGTACAATGTATTTATCTTTAGGAGAACGCCCTGTAAAAATCCCAGTATCTACTGCGACAGCGCCAAGATTGGTCAATGTTCCTTTCTCATATCCCTGTAAAGAGGATTTAGTTTCTTCAGAAAATAACAATTCATAGCTTGGGTTATAGATAACTTCGCTGATATCACGAATACCATAAACCGCAAGCTCCTGCGCAGTAACGCCTGTAACGCTCATTTATTGCTCCTGATCAGTTAGATTTAATCTCTGTCTCAGCCGGAAATAATAAATAATTATGACTAATTAACCGCGATTGTTATCAAAAAATTGAAATCTTATTATTTTTTTTAGTGTTATATGAGACACAGAACACGAAACAAAAAATTTTTAATAATAAAAAGGGCGTATTTATACGCCCTCCAAAATCAATACATAAATACAATCAATATAATTATTATTACTTCACTTCTTTTATTTTATTAATCGCTTTTTCATCGAAAATATAATGCATTCCACAGAATTCACATTCCATGTCAATTTTGCCATCTTTATGCAGAATATCTCGCAGATCCTCTTCTGGTAAAGTTGCCAGAGTATCGGCACAACGTTGATGAGAACAGCCACAACGGAATTCAACCTGCTGAGGTTCATACAGAGTGACATCTTCTTCATGGTAAAGACGATACAGAATTTCTTTGATATCCAGTGTAAACAGCTCTTCACCTTTGATGGTTGTCGTGAGCTGAACCAGATGGTCAAGCATATCAACATCACCGGCTTGCGCGCTCGGCAAGCTCTGCAATAACATGCCACCCGCCGCCATTTTGCCATCCTGCACACCTGTGCGGATAAACAATCTGGTTGGTAACTGTTCTGACTGCCTGAAGTAAGCATCCAGACATTCCGCCAGCGTCTCTCCTTCCAGCGCTACAACCCCCTGATAGCGCTCACCTTCTGTTGGCGTAACTGTAATGACCATATAACCATTACCAACCATATCACGCAGGCTACTCTCAGCATTAATATCACCATCAATACGGGCAGTACCACGCATTTGTTGCTGGTTATTACCATTGATAACTGCCAGCTTAACCGGCCCGTCGCCCTGAATTTGTACGGTAATATCTCCGTTGAATTTCAGGGTAGCGGTCAACAGGCTGGTTGCGACCAACAATTCACCCAGCAACTGCTGTACAGGTTGAGGAAAATCGTGATTTTCCAACATCCGCTGGTAAGTCTCACTGACGGTAACAAGTTCACCCCTGACAGAATGACTTTCAAATAAAAAGCGGTGTAATTGGTCATGCTTGATCATAAATCTCTCTCATTTCACTGAGGCGGTTATTCCCTTTATCTTTCAAGCTGCCGCTTTGCTGGCAGCGCGAAGCAACTCGAAATTTGTTAGGAATGTCCCGACTCATTTAATTTTGTATTCTTGAACTTAATCAGTGTACGCCGCTCTTTCTTATCCGGGCGACGATCAGGATGTGGCATCGTTAGTGCATTCATTTTACGGGCTAACGCCATTTTTTCCCGTTTAATAATGCTTTCTTCCGTTTCCTGATAAAGCTGCTGGGCTTCTGTAGCACCACGCCTTTGGCTGCTGAGGGCCAGAACGGTGACTGTTCTCTCATCACTACCCTGACGCAGTTTAATGACAGCATTCAACTCAACCAGTTTACTCGGCTTTCCACGCTGACCATTATAGTGGACTTTTCCTCCATCAATCATGTCACGCGCAGTGGAACGGGTTTTGTAAAAACGGGCTGCCCACAGCCACTTATCAAGGCGAACAGCTTGATCGTTGTCTGAATTAGGCATGATTGTTCTCTCTGATTGCTCTGTTTCAATATTAACGGGTAAATATTAACGGGTAATGTGTAATAACAATACCTGATCGGAGATGACAAAAAACAGGTTCAGGGTAGCATAGCCCACCGGATTATCGCTAATTCATTGGTGGTTGTTTCACATTGAAGCAACTATCGTAGTGCTGTTTTATCCGCAGCAAACGCTGCCTGTTTTTTTGTTTTTTCTTGATAGTCAGTATCCCATTGACTATCAGCGTCGCCATAATTACCGCCAGAAAAAGGCAGCTACCCAGATAACGAATCAGTGTTATAGAATCAGGCTCACTGTGCAGCGTTATATGGCGGGTGCCATTTGCATCTTCCGATAACTCCGTTACGATGCCTTTCGTTTCAAATGGTACATGCGTCAGCATTCCCGCTTGCCGCAATAAATCATGCCATTGCTGCAATGCATTGGAATCATAAGTAAAAAACGATGAAATAGGATATTCAACTAATGGACGCTTTTCATCACTAATCAATAAAACGCCCCCCGGTGGAGGACTGTTCAGAAGAATACTGTATCTATCCGTTTCCCGCTGGACAAATGAAGCTGCAGTGGAATCAACTAACTTTCCTAATGCATCCGCACTGACAGAACGTAGTAGAACCTTAGTTCCATTCAGTTTCCCTTTTTCAGCCTGATTCAGGAGATCATCCCAACTTTTGGCATTACTTAAATTGACAAGTGCATTTTTTAGCCGGTTACAATCGCCTTCCTTGAAGCAAAGCGCATTCGTCTTCAAAATAATCTGAGGAAAATTGTCGAGTAATATCATTCCCGACTTAGTAATCACTTCATTCAGGGCGGGATTATATTTCCGGGCATGCTCCATAGGACGCAATTGCTCATTCACTGTTGTCAGTAACGCCGAAGCTTTATTGATAATCTCCGATTCAGGAATGGGTAATGAGCTGCCATTGTTCCAATAAATACCAAGGCAATCAAACGGTAAAAAAGAAAAATCATCCGGGGAAGACAGTGTCCCTGATTTTGGTGGCATGTAACACATTCCCGTACCTTTCACCCTCAACACATCCCCTTCCCGCAGTGGCATATTCGATAACTCACCGGCATCAGTAATGACTGTGGTGTTATTACCATGCAGCCACGCGAAACTTAATCGCATCGATAGACTAACCGG
The DNA here is from genome assembly GCF_002632825.1 of Xenorhabdus stockiae. Classification (GTDB taxonomy): domain Bacteria; phylum Pseudomonadota; class Gammaproteobacteria; order Enterobacterales; family Enterobacteriaceae; genus Xenorhabdus; species Xenorhabdus stockiae. The sequence continues at coordinate 31,643 of NZ_NJAJ01000015.1, read as the reverse complement.
CGGATAAAGATACAGTACAAGCATGGCTAAGATAGAAAATACCACCAGCATCTGATTCTTCTGGTAACGTTGATAAGGGTAAAGCCTTTCTTCCTCATTCAATGAAAGATGCTGCCCCTGACGGACAACATGGCCATTGGAGTACATTTCTACATCAGTATTTTTATCAAGTTCATGCGCAACATACGGCTCCCAATGAACAGGATAAATGAGATCAACGCCTCCAAGAGAGATGTTCTTTTTGTTTTCCTGCTCAAATTCACTAAATACCCCCCAGCGTTTCAGAATGCCGCTGAAACAGCTTATATTCAAATAATTACGTGTGGAGGGTAACCTGAAAAACGGCCAGAAACTGGCAAGAATAAACAGCACAGAAACCAGCATCAGCCACGGCAATAATGGTGAAGGAACAAAAAGCGCCAGAAACCACAACGATAAGCCAGCACACATCAGCACACCTTCCTGAATACCTGTTGAGTGACGCAGGCGATACTCTTCCGGAGTTTCTTTACGCAGGTACAGCAGGTTGGCATTCGAATTACCGTTTTTCTGAATTGAAGCGTGCTCTGCCTTTTTGATACTCGGTGTAACCAGCAGGTCTTGCTGATAGTCTGTCAGACTGTGACCATTTACCGCAATGACTAGCGGCATTGAAGAAGTTTCAACAATATCGATTGTATTTCGCTGATTAACAAAAGGTTCAAGCAAGGCAGGAAAATAGATTTCTGTTTCATCGAGATAGTAACGCCAGTGCTGCGTTTCCCCAGAAACAGCAGAAAAACGGGTGATAGTATGACTGATGGTATAAACGTTATTATCCCTGATGGGAAATACCGGATAGCCGGATACGTAGCTTCTGTCTAATTTCGTCTGGGGTAGGATATTTTTCAAATAAGATTCAATAACTTGAAATTCGACTGCATTCAACTTACGACTGACTGTGTTAGTCTTCAATGACATATAACGCGCGTTATCAGACCGCCTCCATCTGAAAGTCAGAAAGGAAGCCATTATAGTCAGGCTAATAATAAAAATAGCCAATATAATGACCAGTGAGCTCATTTGTTCTCCACGCCCATGACAGCAGTAAGAAACTGACAAAATAACAATCGAAAGAAACCCGCAGAATCAGGTTATTCCTATTCTCGCCTTCTATTTTTAATTTTATTTACAACATGTTATATAAATTTTCTCACACCAATTCACAAAAAACAGCATTTTCTGCAAAGTAGAACCATAACAAAAATACATACAAGCGATAATCGCTATCATTTACTAACATAATCAGCCATATTAAAGCAAAGTTTAAATACGCAACAACCATCAGGGGCAAGCATGATTGAACTGAAAAAGCCTAAAATATTGAATATAAGTAATATTGCCCATTCTCGTTTATTCAACATCCAGTCCGTCGATCTTGAATTCAGTAATGGTGCCAGACGTATTTATGAACGAATGAAACCTACCAATCATGAAGCGGTTCTCATTATTCCGGTAATTGGCGATGACTTACTTCTGATACGTGAGTACGCCGTAGGTATTGAACAATATGAATTGGGTTTTCCTAAAGGCGCGATTGATGCAGGAGAAAGTATTCTTGAAGCGGCTAATCGTGAATTAAAGGAAGAGGTAGGATTAGGTGCCAACAAACTGGAATTGTTGACAAAATTGACGATGGCGCCTTCTTATTTTTCCAGCAAAATGAACATCGTGATTGCACAGGATTTATACCCCGAAGCTCTGGAAGGAGATGAGCCGGAGCCACTGGTACAGATCCGCTGGCCTATAGCAGACATGATGTCACTACTGGAACACCCCGATTTCAACGAAGCCAGAAATGTCAGTGCGTTATTTTTTGCACAACGATACCTGAATGAAATGTGTTAAGACTCCGTTTACAGCAGCGCTGATTACTTATCTGAATAATAGAAATTAATAATATAAATTTATGAAAAAGGGGGTATTGGAGACAACCATCTTTAATACCCATTTTTTCACTATACTGAGCATACACAAAAGCATTCACTTTATTAAAAATAACAAATAAACATATTTATTATTATTTAAAAATTAATACCCACAATCGCGATATTCCCCTGATAACCCCTTTATGATTTATTCAATAAACTCAATTTTTAAAACTCCCATTGAAATAAAATAACTTTTTAATAAACGATCAGATCCGGAATATATTTTAGGCTGGATAGCTCACAATAACAGGCCATAGTGTAGCCGTTTCAATAGCACCAGAAACATAACTTAATGTTATGAGAAAGGTGTTATGAAAAATAGAAGTGCCGTTTTCTTTTAATCGAATTTCTATTTCAAAGGTAATCATGTATGGCAAATAATATAAATTCACAGATTAGTTATAAGACACTCTTTAACGATAATCCGGATCTTTATTGTTTTCCGGGTTTACCCGAAGCCAATGACGGGCCGTTAGCCTATCTGGTTGAGCTATATCAACAGATTCAGATGTTTGAAAAAGACGCAGACAAAGAGAGTGCCCGTTTTCTCAGCCAACGGCGGACTGATATCGAAAAATTATTGCTTGATAGTACTAACCTCAATCAGACTAGCAGCCTGTTACCACTCGTCATTGAAGCTCTGGCCGAAAAAGTCAAAAATCATATCAATAATAATCAGCCTTTGACGCATTCTCTGGCTGATATTCATTACCCGCTTTCGTTGCCATTCCACTTTCCGCTAAAGCAAACTACAACCGTACTGGCAAAAAAAGAGATCCCATTACTAGATTTGATCCAACGGGCTGACAGCAAGTATCCCAATTTTATCGATGACAATCTGAGTGCTGACTCGCTGCAAACAGCAATGATGATAAGCAGCACACTGGCACCGAAACTTCAGGCATTATTGCTGGAAAAATCACAAAGCAGCCAAAAAGATTTCTTCGAAAAATATTACGGCCTAAAAGGAGATACAATCAAAGCCGCAGGATCTCTGGAGCGTCTCACCATATTCACTCAACAAACCGGCCTGACTTCTCAGGAAGCAGAATCATTGTTTGCGGTTAACGGAATCGCCGAAGAAACCAAGACTCACAGTATCGTCACCTACTCCAGTAACGTCACTAAACCGGATAATGCGGATAAACAATTTCCCTCCGGGGCCAACTATGCCGCTTCCTATATCAACGCAGGTAAAGCCCCTGCTCTCTATCTGGAAAAAACAAAAGATAAAGACACGGCAAAAGATGTTATCCGGATTAAAGAAGCCAGTAACGATAACTTTGACCGTATCCAGCGTTTCCTTCATATCCAGAAAGCATTAAAACTCAGCTATGAAGATCTAGATCTATTATTGGTAACAGCCAGTAAAGCAGAAAAACAGACTGAGTTTTTAATAACAGAAGCAACTCTGCGCACGTTGGGGGTATTTCTGCATTTTCAGCAGGAATATAACGTCAGTGCAGAGCAATTTGCCGCTTTTATCGGCCAAGTAACCCCCTACTCTCTTGAGAATAAACTCTCTTTCTTTGATCAGCTTTTCAATGCTCCGGGATTGTCACAACAGGCATCTTCTTCATTTGTGCTGGTTCTGGATGATAAAGAATTTGATCCCGCCGCGACCGAAGGTATTGATGCACTGACTATCAACCAGTTATGCCGGGGGTTGAATATTGATGATGCAACCTGCCAGATATTACTTTCTTTCGTTATGCAGGCACAGAATCTGAGCAAGCCCAAACGTTCGCTGGATGTGGTTTCCGCACTGTATCGTCTGGTTGCCATACCCCGCATATTGCGCATGTCAGTGAAAGAAAGTTTAGGTCTATTGTTGCTATTGAACCGCGATAATCCGAACTATCTGCAACAACTGGCAGGTATTCCGGTATTAGCTAAGGACGCTAAAGCCATTGATATTCTCGATGTACTTATCGCTGTTATGAATGCCACGCAATGGATTAAGCAGCATAATCTATCCCCCTTGTCCCTTAACCTATTACTGATGCCTTATCAGTCCGGCAGCAATACCTCTGCTGATATTGAAAATATTGATTGGATTAAAAAAATCAGATCCGTTATTCCCAGTGCAAATGATGCCATGCTGAGTGAAGATAAAATCGCTTCTGCCATGCAGGGCTTTCAGGCAAAAAACACATCCGTCATTTGGATGACTGCGCTCGCCAAACTGGTGGATACACAATTCGGTATTATTCTGGACAGTGTAATTTCAACTAGCGGGGAGAGCGAAAAAGCCCTGTTCAATGAAGTGAATAAAATACTCAAAGATCTGGCTCAGGAAGCCGCATGGAAACAACAGGGGGATATCTGGACGCAAAATCTGGTAACGTTACTGACCAATGCGTTTATTGCTCAGCAAGATCTCATTATTAACGCCGTTAACCATGTATTTGGCATTGATAATACACTTTCCCTACCGCTATTACGCTGGACAAACAACAAACAAGCTGATTTTCTGCGTAATACCATAGCACTGTCCCGCAATTTAGGTGAGCAACAACGCAAAGATAAAGCCGTTGCTGCATGGTACGATCTCAACCGTTACGCCGCGATTTGCAATATATTCAAACTGACAGAAAAAAGTATAGAAACCCTGATTGACCATCCGGATTGGTTCAAACTGCAAAAAGATGGCAAACTCCGCGCTCTTGATCTGACCTTCCTTCATCGCCTGAGCCGCTATAGCGACTGGCTGAATTTATTACCTGAGAATAAAACGGAAGACGATGTTATTTATTACCTGCGTCAGGCCAACCAAATCGGTCAGAATTCATCTGCCACAAATGTCTGGAGCATAGAACAGGCAGCCGCCAATCTGGCTGAATTGATAGGCTGGTCAGATAAAGAAATCCTTCGCGTAACACAATACTTTGCGCCGAAAGTGGCACAAAACATTGTCGGCATCAGTAACGTGATGCGGCTAAAAACACTAGCAGAGAAAAGTGAAATGTCAGTTCAGCCGCTATTAGATGTGGCTAAACTGAGCACCGCATCCGGTTATGATCACTGGCATCAGGTCAGTAGTGCCTTATTTGCAGCCATTAAACCAGAAGATCAATCTCGGCCAGAGGGTATACTCAATGAGCTCTGGCGTGATGCACTGGTAGATTACCTTTTACGACGCTGGGCACCTTCTGATGATTCATTGTCAGATATCGTCACCATTGAAGACCTTTCAAACTATTTTCTGACTGACATACAGGTTGCCGCAGAAGTTGATACCAGCCGGGTAGCTTTCGCTATCGCCAGTTTGCAACGCTATTTGTTCCGGCTCTTTTCTCATCTGGAAATGGGCTATGATGCCATTCCCATTACTGATGAAAGAATTGAATACTGGAATCGCTATCTGAGTCAGTATAGCCACTGGCAGGTTTGGCAACGACAAAGAAACTTCCCGGAAAACTTTATTGACCCGACTCGCAGGTTACGTAAAACAAAGGCATTTAACGATTTAGAAAATGATTTGGGCCAGTCCCGTTTAAATAACGATATGCTGCAAACAGCTATTCTGCGTTATCTCACCGAATTTGAACGGATCAGTAATCTTCAACTCATCAGTGGCTATATTGATGGCACAGATCCCACGAGTGATCGCTACCACTTTATTGGCAAAAACAATTCTGAACCAGTGGAATATTACTGGCGAACGCTTGATATCAGTTTGCGTGACAGCAATAACATCATTAGCCCACTAGCCTGGAGTGAATGGGAAAAAATCACCCTGTCTTTATCAGGCACCTTGCTGGCAATCCGGCCCATTGTAATTTCTGGTCGCCAATATGCTATCTGGGTTGAACGTGAAGCCACACCTCTCATGGGAGCCGATCAAAAACCAACGGATTACCGTGCTATCAACGTAAAATTTACTTTCAAGCAAAGCAACGGTGAATGGAGTGCACCCAACGAATTATTCCGTCTGGATGGCACCGATGCTAACGGTGAATATCCAACTAAAGACGGTAAGCGGATCCCTGATAATGAAAACCATTATTTGAAGGATGAAAAATACAAGCCCGCTCTAATCGCAATGGTAGACGTACAACGTGAAGAAGATCCCTGGATGGGCGTTCTGTTATACGATACCAAAGAAAAAGACAGCAGCGCATGGGTAAAAAACAAAGATTATTATCTGGAGCTACGAGATTTATTATTAGTAGATAAAAAGACGCTTGATGATGAAAGGAAGATTGTCGAAACGTGGTATAAACTGTTTAACAATCCTGATACCTTACAACATCATTATGCTGGTACAGAGAAATTTGTAATTGTTAAAGAAATTGAGGCAAAAACCAAACATAGCTTCTTTAGTCTTAAGCCATTTAGATCTCCAATTCTGACTTTAGATGTCAGATTAGACCCAACGAAAACCAAACTTCTATTAATGGGTAAGAACTCGCTAATCAAGTTTGACACTAATAATCAGGCTGCGTCAGTTAATTCCAATAAACTCCCTACCAAAGAACTCCAATGGGTAATCAATACTGATGACATTCATATTGAAGCTCAAATACCGGCCAGTGACACAGGTCTTAAAACCTTTAATTTTCAATGGAAAGGGCAAAACACCCCAACAGAAGTATTCACTATAAGCTATGGCGAAACAAAACTTTTCCAGTTATTACCCAATGAGTGGAAAGAAAATAAAATTATTAAAAGTTGTGATCTTTCATGGGTTAGCGGGAAAGTATTCCAAAAAAGCATTCAATGGGATGCTAAAAGTGACAAGAAACTCTCAATCTCAATTGAGGGAAACAATACTTCTATCGCCAGTAAGCAATACCAGACTAAAAATGAAAAGTTTGCACAATCTTTTTTTGTTATGGGAACTTATCCACAAGAAAAATCACTATTTGGCCAAGAAGTATATCTTAATGGTCAGGCATCAACGGGAGAAATACCATTTTCTCTTAAGCCAGACACTAAAAAATATTATTTTATATTAGGTTCAATTTTTATGTTGGATCAAAATAATCCAGAAGACACCTCAAGATTTGTCGAGAATGTATACGAGGTCACTATCGGAGAAAGCGACAAAATTCCCTCCATCACATTGCAGCGAAGCAAACAACAGGCACAATATCTCGATATCAAAACATTAGGATTCAATTCCACTGCCATCAGATTAAACACACTATTTGGCAAACAACTGGTCTCACGAGCCACCCAATCCATAGAACGAGTTCTGGCATGGGACTCCCAATCATTACCCGAACCCACCTTAGATGACAAATCATCACTAACCAAAGTCGATTTTAACGGGGCTAATGGGCAATATTTCTGGGAACTGTTCTTCCATCTCCCTTATCTGGTTTCAGCCCGGCTCGGTGACGAACAACGTTTCTACGATTCCCGCCGTTGGTTTATCAACTATCTGTTTGACCCTTATGGCGGCATTCGGATGTGGAATTCTCGCCCCATTATTGAAAGTGGCAGTAATCTTCCATCATCATTCAACGAGATTGATCCGGATACAGTCGCTTACAGCCAGCCTGTCTATTACCAGAAATCCCTATTCCAATACCTCATAAAACTTTGGATGCAGGAGGGAGATTACCTTTATCGGCAACTGACCAGAGACAGCCTCAACGAGGCCGGTTTACTTTACCAACAGGCGCAGCAATTGCTCGGGGCATTACCGGAAGGCATGGATGCAACGCGCTGGTATCCTGTGACTCTGGACAAGATAAAAACGAGCTTTAAACAGAATGTGCGAGCTATTGATAGCTTATTTATATCCCCTTTCAATACCCAACTCATCGAACTCCAGCAAACACTGAAAAATAGACTGTATAACCTGCGTCATGGGCTGACAATTGATGGCAAAGCATCATCGTTGTCACTTTATGCCAGTGCTGCCAATCCAGATAATTTAACGCAGAGAAATACAGGGTATGCCACCAGCACCCTCAGCAACATGCAGCAGCAAATTCCGCCATATCGCTTCCCAATCATGTTAAAACGCGCCAGTGATGCCGTGAAACAGCTTACTGATATGGGGCACCGATTACTTCAGGCTACAGAAAGCGAAGTCAATGCAGAGCAAGAGGTACTGGAACAATCACAATTGATTAGGTTGTCTGAATTTGCCATTGAACTGCAACAAGAGGCTGTCCAGATGGCCCAAATGGGTAAGGCAACACTGGAAGAAAGCAAGAAAATGGCTCAGGAGAGATATGATCATTATCACAACCTGTATGAAGAAAACCTTTCTTCTTTGGAAATCTCCGCCATCAGCATGAAAACCATGTCAGAAGTTGCCAAACTGGCTGCCGCTCCTTTCTACGTTACTGGTGCCGCACTAGAAGTTGTCCCCAACATTTTTGGTATGGCAATGGGAGGGGCTAAATATTCGGCCCCAGTCACCACTGCGGCTATCATCGCACAACTTACTGCGGAAGGATTAGATATTGCCGCCGAAAGGTTGCAGGACGGTGCAGATTACCAACGTCGCCGTCAGGATTGGGAAATTGAATACAAGCAGGCTCAAAGTGAAATCAATATCATTGAGATGCAGTTGAAAGAGCAGGATCTGTTAATTAAGAGTGCCCAGATTGCTCTGCGGGAAGCTCAGGCTCAGCAATCCACAGCCCGTGAGCTGTATGAATTTATGACCACCGGATTCCTGATCGTTCCCACCTACCAATGGCTGATGGGGCGTCTTGCTGCCCTGTATGCTCCGGCTTATGACGCAGTGTTATCCATGTGTCTGATGGCAGAAAGTAGCTGGCGCTATGAAGTCGGAGATTACAAACGTCAGGGCTTTATCAAAACGACGGCATGGAACGACTCTTATCGTGGGCTACTGGCCGGGGAATCATTACAGCTGGATCTGCTGCAAATGGAAAACACATGGTTACAGCGCAATGAGCGCCGTTTGAATATTAAGAAAACGGTCTCCCTCAGTTCACTACTAACGAGCGGCGGGTTAAGAAAACAGATCGATAATAAACAATCCATCAGCTTTACCCTGAATCCAAAACTGTTTGACGACAATTATCCCGGCCATTATCTGCGTCAGATTAAACGGATTTCCGTCTCAATCTCTCTGGATACTCTGAATCTTGGCTCTGTCCTGTCATCAGAGATTAGTGCGATCCTGACCCAAACCAGTAGTTCTACCTTAACCCATCCGGATATGGACGGAGTTAATTGGCTCTATGATCCAAACAGGAAAGCAGGTAACAGCAAAAATGTGGTTAATAATCTGCGCGCTCAACAGCAAATCGCTCTTTCTTCTTTGAGTGATGATGATGGCAGTGTGGCGAAAGAAAATTGGCTATATACCCTGATGTTTGATGATGACCGTTACCTGCCATTCGAAGGTACAGGCGCTATTTCCACCTGGACACTGGAATTCCCTGATCAGGATGTGATCGATAACATATTTTATTATCCGGGGCTTGTTCCTGTGTGGCGGTTAAAAGATATCAATATTCATATTCACTACACCGCTGTAGATGGCGGTAAACCATTCGCAAAAGCTGTGAAAGATAAAATGAATAAATAGCCCTTATGCTATAAAAATTGATAAATAACCTATAACAAAAGGCTCCGTCAGGAAACTGACAGAGCCTTTTTATCTCAGTTTAATACCTGCGCAGGCACCTAAAACTGATCAGAACAGTTCTTGGCTTTCACCATTCTCAATGACAGTCGTACCCGCCTCTGGTACAGAATATTCTGTCGGTTGAGTGCCCTCAATAAAATATTCTGCACGGGTATTTTTTCCACCGCTAGAGAGCTTACCCGTAGCCCGATCAATCGTGACAGACACAATGCCTTGAGGAGCCTCCATCAGTTTTTCAGGCACTCCTTCTAATGCCATTTTCATGAAGTCATCCCAGATTGGCTGAGCCGTTTTCGCTCCACCTTCTCCTTTCAGAACCGGAGTACGTCCCAGACTTCTGCTGTGCTCATCAAAACCAATCCAGACTGTTGCCACCATATCCGGCCCGTAACCAGAGAACCATGCATCTTTCGAACTATTGGTTGTCCCGGTTTTACCGCCAATATCACGACGCTTTAAATCTCGGGCGGCGCGCCAACCCGTTCCCATCCAGCCCGGTTCACCAAAGATGTTGGTTTTCAGGGCATCATGGATCAAAAATGCCAGCGGTGTGCTGATAACATGCGGTGCATATTGCTGATCATCAACGTACAGATTAGGCGCGACACTTTCCAGATCCGGCTGTGGTAGTAACACGGGGTTTTGGGAAACATCGGAATGAGCTACGTTCTCAATCGAATCTTCGGACAGCTCAATAGAGCGTGTTGTATCCCCGTAGATCACCGGAATATCAGTACATTGTGGGCAGGCAACCTTAGGTTTCGCTTCATACAGAATTTTCCCTGCATCATCCTCAATTTTGTTAATGAAGTAAGGATCAACCAGATAGCCACCATTCGCCATCACTGCATAGCCGCGTACTAACTGCATTGGTGTGAAAGAAGGTGAGCCCAGCGCCAGTGATTCTGTGCGGACAACATTCTCTCCCGGTAAGCCAAAGCGTTTCAGATAGTCAGCCGCATAATCGACCCCCATCGCACGCATAGCTCGCACCATCACTACGTTCTTGGACTGCCCCAGTCCCTGACGCAAACGAACTGGGCCATCATAGGTCGGAGGCGAGTTTTTCGGGCGCCAGTCCGTACCTGCACCGGCATCCCAACGGCTGATAGGTGCATCATTCAGCAATGATGCCAGCGTCAGCCCTTTATCCATCGCAGCGGTATACAGGAATGGCTTGATATTGGAGCCAACCTGACGCAATGATTGAGTCACGCGGTTAAATTGACTTAATTCAAAATTGAAACCACCAACCAACGCTTCTACCGCACCATTTATTGGGTTAATGGAGATCAACGCTGCATTCACTTCCGGTAATTGAGCCAGCCACCAGACGTTATTGACCTTTCTGACCCAAATCTGCTCACCAGCCCGAATGACGCTATCCACACTCTGTGGTGCCGGCCCTTGCAGGCTGTCAGTTTTGAACTGACGTGCCCAGCGGACTCCTGCCATCGTCAGTTCAACTTTGCTGCCATCTGTCAGCATCACTTCAGCCTGAGTAGCATTAGATTTCATGACAACCGCAGGCAACAAGGGGCCATATTTTGGTAAGGTTTTCAGCTTATCGGTAATCTTAGACTGACTCCATGCAAGCTGGCCTCCCTTCCATAACACTTCCTGAGCACCGCGATAACCATGACGCATATCATAGTCAATCACATTAGTACGAACGGCATCGACAGCAGCCAACTGGATTTTGCGCGTCACCGTGGTATAGACCTTATAACCATCCGTATACGCATTTTCGCCATAACGGTTAATCAGATCCTGTCTGACCATTTCAGTCAGATAAGGTGCAGAAAACGCAATCTGCGGAGTGTGGTAACTGGCAACTAATTTCTCACTTCTAGCCTGATAATACTGCTGCTGAGTAATGTAGCCCTCTTCCAGCATGCGCCCCAGCACCACATTACGGCGGTTGGTCGCACGCTCATAAGAATACAGCGGGTTTAAGGTTGAAGGTGCTTTCGGCAATCCGGCAATCATCGCCATTTCACTTAGTGTCAATTCATTCACGTTTTTGCCGAAATAAACGTGCGCTGCAGCGCCGACACCATACGCACGATAACCAAGATGGATCTTGTTGAGATACAGCTCAAGAATTTCATCCTTGGTTAACATCTGCTCAATTCTAATCGCCAGAAATACTTCTTTCGCCTTACGAATCAAAGTCCTTTCCGGAGTAAGAAAAAAGTTTCTCGCAAGCTGCTGCGTGATGGTACTCGCTCCCTGAGACGCGTGCCCCGAAGTCATCATAATGGAGGCAGCACGAATAATACCTATCGGATCAACACCGTGGTGTTCATAAAAACGGCTATCCTCTGTGGCAATAAAGGCTTTTACCAACAACGGAGGCATTTCGGATAGGGTAAGCGGTATGCGGCGTTTTTCGCCATATTGAGCGATGAGTTCGCCATCAGCACTGAACACCTGCATTGGTGTCTGTAATCGGACATCCTTTAACGTCGCGACATCCGGTAACTGTGGCTCGATATATTTGTACAAACCAAAAATCGAGGCTGTTCCCAAGAAAATGCAAAAAACGACAAGGATCAAAAAATACTTTATGAACTTCACCTGAAATTTCTCACGCCATGTTAATGAGGCAGTTTATAAACGATTAGTACGTAGTATAAAGGCTATACAACACGATGAATATGACCTTTCATTAATTACTAATCACTGATAAGGAAATCACTATATGTACCCAGCTACATGGTATATCGGCCTGGATATCCATAATCATTACATTCGTGCGCTTGCCGCCACTAAACGCCGTCACGGCTGGCAATTCCGGCACTGCTGGCACTATTCTTTATTTAACGAAACATCTTTATTTAATGAAACATCGTCATTTAGTGAAACTCCCTTATTAAATAAGGTACCAAACACCCCTATCTCAGGGGGATGGTTACAGTATCCAGAAAAATTACGCAAAATTTTAACGCAGTGGCGGCAAATATTACCTAACAAGGTTAAATTAAGGCTGGCACTACCTGTTCAACAAACATTACAGAAACAAATTCCTCTGCCTCAGCACATCTCATTACAGGAGCCGGAACTCGGTTGGTTTGTCCGTGCTAACGCCGAAAAGCAATTCCCCACCACTGATCTGGCTCTCGATTATCGGGTACATGGGCAACAAATCTGTATAAGTGCAACCCGCCAAAAAGACCTCAATTTCTGGCTCAGCCTGCTCGCAGAAATCGGTTTATCACCCGATGCCATCGATATTGCCCCCTGCGCATTACGCTATGTAGCCGAACTTGCCGGAATTCCCGGTAACAGCTGGCTGGTTCATCAACGAAAAACTGACTGGTTATGGCTGGCCCCGGCGAGCCTGCCTTTCAGTTATGGGCTGATATCAACTCAGTCTCATGCCAGTCTGAAACAGGTCATTAACCAGCTCCCCATTACTCCGGGCAGGGAAAATTACCCGATTTATTACAGTGATGAACAATCCACCAGCCTTACTCCCATAACGCAGCAGGCCGCGCCAGCAGAATCCGTTCAGGTTTGGCACCTACTGTCAGCATTTTGCCATTACCAGCCCCCAATACCGGAAAACATGGGTGCTTTCATGATAGCGGCAGGATTAGCACTAAGACCGGATGACCAATGATGCATCAGGTGAATTTTCTACCCTGGCGACAGGCAAGGCTTAAACGTCGGTGTCATAAATGGGGGATATTCCTCGGGTTACAACTGTTCCTGTGGGTTGCCGCTCTGGTAATCATTTCAATAGAGCAAAAACAACAAATTGAACAATATCAAAACCAATTTACTGAAAATAGCCACCAACTTGCGCAATTAAAACAAACTATTAGTGAAACAGAGCAGGCTGTTCAACAGCAACAACAACTGTCTCAACAATTAGGGAAAAAACAGTTATTCATGGAGCAGAATCAGCGATATTTACAACTATTTCGTCAGCTTCCTCACTTATTACCGGAAAAAAGCTGGCTAACCACATTCAGTGATGATTCCGGCCAATTAGTTTTTGCTGCTAATAGTCAAAGCTATGAAGATGTTTCTGATTTATTGGATAACCTGACAGGCAATATTTCACTTATTAATGTCCAATTGAAAAAAATGACAACGATACCTGAAGACTACCTCCGAGTATTTACCATTGATGCTGAGTGGTTAATGGGGAACAGTAATGAAAAATAATTATCTGGTGTGGTTATTTCGCCCTGCATGGCAATTATTTTTATTACAGCAATTGGTGATCGTTCCTCTTATTTTGGGATTCTATTTTTTTATCTGGCAGGGCAATAAAGATGCCATTCATTCTTTTCGCTCCAAAATAGCAGGACAGAAAAATGATATCGCATTATCTCAAACCCGTTTTTCCGAACTACCGGATTTAACCGAACTTCACCAGCAGATCCAACAGATAACCGCTAATCTCGACTCAAATAGTCACATAACATCATCCCCGAAAACGACGGTACTTAAACGGCTCCACCAGCCTTTAACCCGTTCCGGCAGCCAACTGATGGAATGGAAAAGTCACAAAGAAGGTCATCAGGTTTTATGGCATATCATATTGTCACTGACCTATGAGCAATTACTCCGCTTTCTGAGTGAAATTCAGCAGTTACGGCCCTTATTGCTGATTAAACACCTCACAATCACCCCCGCCGATAATGGCCTGACCGTCCGCATGGTACTGGCAGATATGAGTCATGAGGAAAATATAAATCATGAGGAAAAGCAACAATGAAGAATTGTGTTTACACCTTACTGGCACTCCTGTTTTTATCCTTTTTCAGTTGTGCGGAAGATACTGAACCGGAAGAAGCGGCTTTTTCCATAAATGTAAGAGATCCTTTCCAGCCGCCACACAATCCTATCAATGAAAATACGGCAGATGAAGCAACGGAGTTCCATCAGTCAGAACAGGATGATCAGGAAATCGAATATCAGGTTATTACCCTGCAATACGCTGATGCAGGAAAAATAACAGAACAATTGCAAAAAAATACCCCAGCGTTGCTGACAAAATGGGGAAAAGTAGAACATGATGCTTTAACAAACAGCCTGATATTAGAAGATAAATTTGATGCTATTACTCGCATCAAAAACTGGCTGAAAGAAGTGGATACACCACAACAACAAGTACAAATTACAGCGCATATTGTCACCAGCAGTAGAGAAGCACTGCATGAATTAGGTATTCACTGGGGCATTACCGCCGATCCACTAAATCGGGCACTAGGGTTTAACCGCCTGAATCTGCATCAACCTGCGGGTAGCCAAAGCCATCGTTTAGTGCTGAATGCAGCCCGTATCCATGCCACTCTGCTGGAAATGGAACTCAGTGCATTAGAACAAGAAAATCAACTGGATATCATTGCCAGTCCACGACTGACAGCCTCACATCAGCAACCTGCCAGTATCAAACAGGGTTCTGATATTCCTTATATCGTACAGAATAAGGATAAAACAACGATTCAGTTTAAAGAGGCCGTATTGGGGATGGAAGTCACTCCACACATTTTAAAGAACGGAAAAATCCGGTTAATACTCAAGATCAGCCAGAATGCACCCGGCCTTCCCATTAATCAGGGAGGAAATGAAAATCTGGCGATTGATAAACAAGAAATAATGACACAAGTTACCGTTAGAAACGGTGAAACACTTATTTTGGGCGGTATTTTTCAACAGAAAAAAGGCGCCAGTCTGCAAAAAGTGCCCTACTTGTCAGAAATTCCTATATTGGGTGCATTATTTAACCAACAGGGAGAACGACATAGCCGAAGGGAGCTCGTAATTTTTATTACACCTCAATTGACTGATATTTAACCACCATGAAATATAAACATATTTATCAGTTAGTTAAATGCAACATATGTGATTTAATCGCCCGATTATCAGCCATTTTCCTTGGTCTGACCTGTTTATGGATTTGACGCTGAGGGCAATTTAGCATACAAGGATTATCTAATTGAGTGAGCAGGTCTCTCATTACCAGCAAAAGCCTACCAAAATATCCATGGGTAGGGTTACAGTCAGCCAGAAAAAAAGCATGAACCTGATTCAATCGGTTCGTGCTGATTTATATAGTTGCAATATAGGCTGATGTGCTGAGATAATTTTTCCATCTGATCTCACATTTCACTCATGAGGTTTCAGTTTAGGTCCCGCGGCTAATCTGATTGGCGGGGCGGGTTATCATTAACAAATAGTCTTAGTAATACCAAAAACATGGCAGAGAAACGCAATATCTTTCTGGTTGGGCCTATGGGTGCCGGCAAAAGCACTATTGGTCGTCAGTTAGCTCAGCAACTCAATATGGAGTTTTACGACTCCGATCAAGAAATTGAGCGACGTACCGGAGCTGACGTGGGCTGGGTATTCGATGTGGAAGGCGAAGAAGGCTTCCGTGAACGCGAAGAAAAAATAATTAACGAACTGACTGAGAAACAAGGCATTGTATTGGCAACTGGGGGGGGTTCTGTTAAGTCAAAAGAAACCCGCAATCGTCTGTCTGCCCGTGGTGTTGTCGTCTATTTAGAAACAACTATCGAAAAACAGTTAGCTCGTACCCAGCGCGACAAAAAACGCCCTTTACTTCAAGTTGATGCACCAGCACGTGAAGTTTTAGAAAATCTGGCTGATGAGCGCAATCCTCTGTATGAGGAGATTGCTGACCTGACTATACGTACAGATGAGCAAAGCGCCAAAGTTGTAGCTAATCAAATTATTGAATTATTGGAAAAAAATTAATTTCCGCGGATTCAATCCGTTGCAAAAAATAAGGCGAAAGCTGATATGGAACAAGTGATTGTTACGTTAGGTGAAAGAAGCTATCCAATTACCATCGCCCAAGGGCTGTTTTCGAGCAGTGAAGCATTCAGGCCCCTGCAATCTGGTCAGCAGGTCATGATAGTGACCAATGAAACACTGGCTCCCCTGTATCTTGAACAGGTGAAATCCACATTGCTGAATATGGGCCTTCGGGTGAATGAAGTTATCTTGCCTGACGGTGAACAATACAAATCACTTTTTGTGCTCAATGATATATTTTCGGCCTTACTGGAAAATAATCATGCTCGGGACACAACGCTTATCGCTCTCGGTGGTGGTGTCATCGGTGATATGACGGGTTTTGCTGCTGCCAGCTATCAGCGCGGCACCCGTTTCATTCAGGTGCCCACCACTCTACTTTCTCAGGTTGACTCTTCTGTTGGTGGAAAAACCGGAGTCAACCACCCCCTCGGTAAAAACATGATTGGGGCGTTTTACCAGCCCGCCTCTGTGGTCATTGATCTCAACTGCTTAAATACCCTGCCAGCCCAAGAGCTGTATGCAGGGCTGGCTGAAGTGATCAAATATGGCGTGATCCTGGACGGTGAATTTTTCAACTGGCTTGAAAACAATATCGAAAAATTATTGGATCTCGACCATCAGGCTATGGCTTACTGCATTCGTCGTTGCTGTGAGCTGAAAGCCCTTGTTGTTGCAGCGGATGAGCATGAACGCTCAGGTATGCGGGCTTTATTAAATCTCGGCCATACTTTCGGGCATGCGATTGAAGCTGAAATGGGATACGGAGTCTGGCTGCACGGGCAAGCAGTCGCAGCAGGGATGGTTATGGCTGCACGGGCTTCTGAGCTTGTTGGCTCATTCTCCGGTAAGGATACACAGCGCATCATCAGTCTGCTGGAAAGAGCAAAACTGCCTGTACATGGCCCGTCAGAAATGCCTCCTGAAAATTATTTACCTCATATGATGCGCGATAAAAAAGTCACTGCGGGCAAACTTCGGCTGGTATTACCCACAGCTATCGGGAAAGCAGAACTTCGTTCTGATATCAGCACCGATGTCATATTAGAAGCCATCCGACGTTGTAGTGAATGACCCCTAATTTTCTGGCTGTTTGCTATAAAATAGCTACATTGATAGATATATCCGATAGATTTTTCAAATAATGGGTATAATGTGAACAGCTTCAGTTAGGTATGGCCGCCAAACCTATCACTCCGTTATCAGTCACATAGCAATTGGCAGTATTATCTCAGCTGGGAGGGCATATGGACGAATTAAAATCAGAAAATAAACAAAAAACAGAAAACGAGTTTAAACCCGATACATCTGATCGTCCCACTCAGCGATCACGCCCCCAGAAGCAGAATCCAAAACTGGCAATATCCCGTCAACAAATGATGATTGGGGCCGGTATCCTTGTGCTTCTACTGCTCATTATCGCTATCAGTTCTGCCCTGAAATCACCAACAGAACATGAAAAGCAGCAGTCATCAAATTCAGTCGAGAAAAGTATTAACCTATCCGGCACTTCATCATCTTCCGACAATGAGCAAAATAGCGCACAGGAAGCACCATCCACATCTGCCACTGACCATCCGCATGAAATCGGCATGCCGCCAATCAGCAGTACCCCTAGTCAGAACCTTTCCCCGACCAGCGGAACGGGTGGCTACAACCAACGTATCGAATTACCCGGTGATATTTCTGATGCTTTAAATCAGCAACAGAGCAATATCAACAATGCGGTACAAAAAAATACGGAACAGGAAAACCAACCATCCTCACAACCGACACCACAACAGAGCCGTGTAAAGCAGACGACAGTAACGCCGGTTGAACAGCAAAAAACCGAAAAACAACATAAGGTAGCCACGAAACCCGCAACTACTGACCATCAGACAAATAAGCAAAGTACTGCAAGTATCGGTGAAGACCTACTGAAAGTACCGGCAAATCGGTTTACACTCCAGTTAAGTAGCGCCAGTCGCCCGGATACCTTGATTGCTTTTGCGAAAAAGAATAACCTTTCCCATTACAAAGTTTATGAAACTAAACGTAATGATAAGGCATGGTTTATTTTGATCTACGGTAGCTACAATTCCGCTTCAGACGCCAAAAAAGCGATTGCCTCACTCCCTGTAGACGTTCGGACACAAAAACCCTGGGTAAGAAAACTACAACAGGTTCATCAAGATCTGAAAAAATAAAACTATTTTGATTAGGCGCTGATATGCTGTCCTAAACAGAGTACAATCTGCGACTCTGAAATTATTGAATACTTTATTGACGGCATGAAAAAAAAACGCGCTTTCTTAAAATGGGCCGGTGGAAAATACCCCTTGGTGGATGATATTAAACGTCATCTGCCAGAGGGCGATCGCTTAGTTGAGCCATTTGTTGGCGCAGGCTCGGTATTCCTGAATACCGATTATGATTCTTATCTCTTATCAGATATCAATAGTGATCTGATTAATCTGTACGATACGGTAAAATTTCGTGCGGATGAGTTTATTGATCATGTCCGTCCCTTATTTTCACCAGCATACAATACGTCTGAAACCTTCTATCGCCTGAGAGAAGAGTTCAACAAAAGCAAAGATCCATTCCATCGCAGCGTGTTGTTTCTGTATCTTAACCGTCACTGCTATAACGGTCTGTGTCGCTATAATTTACGCGGCGAGTTTAATGTTCCTTTCGGACGCTATAAAAAACCTTATTTTCCGGAAGATGAGCTGTATTGGTTCGCTGAAAAATCTAAGAAGGCTACTTTTATCTGTCAGCATTATGAAGTCGCATTAACTAATGTCCCAAAAGGCTCAGTGGTTTACTGCGACCCGCCCTATGCTCCTCTTTCAGCAACCGCAAATTTTACAGCCTACCATACAAATAGTTTTAACCTGACAGACCAAGAAAATCTGGCGCGGCTTGCCTATAATCTTTCGTCTCAACACGGTATTCCGGTGCTCATATCCAACCATGACACGCCGATGACACGTGAATGGTATCATCATGCTTCCCTTTACATTGTTAAAGCCCGCCGGACAATAAGTAGAAATATTCTTGCCCGCAGTAAAGTTGATGAACTTTTGGCGTTATACTGCCAGAAGTGATTGAGGTTTCCTGCCCCTGAAATAACGGGGATAAACAATGAATTGGAGAAGAGAATAATGAAGAAAGATTTTCTGATTGCCCCATCCATTCTATCTGCAGATTTCGCCCGTCTGGGTGAAGATACCGCAAAGGTGCTGGCTGCCGGTGCTGATGTTGTGCATTTTGACGTTATGGATAACCATTACGTACCAAACCTGACAATTGGCCCGATGGTCTGCCAGGCACTGCGCGATTATGGTATTACCGCTCCCATTGATGTTCATCTGATGGTGAAGCCTGTAGATCGCATTATCCCCGATTTTGCTAAGGCCGGTGCAACCTATATCACTTTCCATCCCGAAGCGAGTGAACATATTCACCGGACACTACAGCTGATTAAAGATCATGGCTGTAAAGCTGGTCTGGTATTCAATCCGGCAACACCTCTCAGCTATCTGGATTATGTACTGGATAAACTCGACGTTATTTTGTTGATGTCAGTTAACCCCGGTTTCGGCGGCCAGTCGTTCATTCCGGAAACCCTACATAAATTGCGTCATGTCCGTAAAATTATCGATGAAAGCGGCTATGATATCCGTCTCGAAATTGATGGTGGTATCAAAGCCAACAACATCGCTGCGGCAGCTCAGGCTGGTGCAGATATGTTCGTTGCAGGCTCTGCTATTTTCAGTCAGCCTGACTATAAAGCAGTCATTGATGAAATGCGCAGTGAGTTATCAACAGTGGCATAACGACAGGCAACATGATGAAAAAAAATGTAGCACAAGCAATTCAGGCCATTGCATTCGATCTGGATGGAACGCTGGTAGACAGCGCCAGTGGGCTGGCAGATGCTCTGGATCAGGCCTTACTCACCAAAGCTCTGCCCGCAGCAGGCAAAGAACGCGTTGCTGTGTGGGTGGGTAATGGCGCGGACATCATGGTTGAACGTGCCCTGAAATGGGCTGTCGGAGAGTTTTCCCCTGAACTGTTCAGTGAAGTCCGCAGTCTGTTCGATAAATTCTATGAAACTACCGTCACGACGGGTAGCAAACTGTTTCCTCATGTCAAAGAAACACTGGCTGAGCTGGCAAAACATAACCTGCCGATGGCGATTATTACTAATAAGCCGACACCTTTTATTGCACCATTGCTGGAATCTCTTGGTATCAGTCAATACTTTTCACTGGTACTGGGAGGAGACGATGTTAAACAGAAAAAACCGCACCCTGCACCACTGTTTCTGACAATGGGCATGTTTGGTTTAAATAAAGATGAATTGCTTTTTGTTGGTGATTCCCGTAATGATATTTTGGCTGCACAGGCGGCAGGCTGCCCTTGCGTTGGCTTAACCTATGGATATAACTATGGGGAATCAATAGCATTAAACCACCCGGATTATGTACTAGACAATTTTCCGGATTTACTACCAACAATTGGATTACCAACTTTGAACTTACAGGAAGCGTAATAAAATGAACGAACCCACAGCAACGAAACAGAAACCTATTGTATTCAGCGGCGCACAACCCTCCGGTGAATTGACCATCGGTAACTACATGGGAGCGTTACGTCAGTGGGTTCAGATGCAGGATGAATATGATTGCATCTATTGTATTGTTAACCAGCACACCATTACCGTACGTCAGGATCCTGAAGAACTGAAAAAACGTACGCTGGATACGCTGGCACTTTACCTTGCCTGTGGTATCGATCCAAAGAAAAGCACTATTTTCGTACAATCACACGTACCTCAGCATAACCAGCTAGCCTGGGCACTGAATTGTTATACCTATTTCGGCGAACTCAGCCGCATGACACAGTTTAAGGATAAGTCCGCCCGTTTCCCGGAAAATATTAACGCGGGTCTGTTTAACTATCCTGTCCTGATGGCTGCTGACATTTTGCTTTATCAGGCTAATCAGATCCCTGTAGGTATTGATCAGAAACAGCACCTTGAATTGACTCGTGATTTGGCACAACGTTTTAATGCTCTTTACGGTGAGATTTTCACGATCCCGGAACCTTTCATTCCGAAAGAAGGCGCTCGTGTCATGTCATTACAAGAGCCGAGCAAAAAAATGTCTAAGTCTGATGATAACCGCAATAATGTCATTGCTCTATTGGAAGACCCGAAATCTGTTGCCAAGAAAATCAAACGTGCAGTCACCGATTCTGAAGAGCCACCTCGTGTCCGCTATGATTTGGAAAACAAACCGGGTGTTTCCAACTTACTGGACATTCTGTCAGGTGTAACAGGCAAAACCATCCCTGAATTGGAAGCAGAGTTCGAAGGAAAAATGTACGGCCACCTGAAAGGTGCGGTTGCAGACGCAGTGTGTGAAATGCTGGCTGACTTGCAGGAACGTTATCACCATTTCCGTAATGATGAAGCTCTGCTTAACCAAGTCATGGCAGAAGGTGCAGCAAAAGCACAGGCTCGTGCTCAGGAAACCCTGAATAAGGTTTATGAAGCAATTGGGTTTATTACCCATCCGTAATAGCAGTTACATGCCAAAGGGTTATTAACGCTGACCCTTTGGCATATATACATGGCTTAAGTAACAAGCGATTGAATACCTGTTTAAAAATAGAAAATTTACTTATTTTCCAAATAAGCGGTGACTAAAACTCTCTATTTTTCCAAGTAATATCCGCTTCTGCATCGTGAGATTCCAGCTGGCAGATAGCCCGGCAGCTCCCATTAAACGACGATATTGTTCTTCATCAAATGGGCTATGAAAAGCAATGGAAATAGCTTCTTTCACAGAAACATCACTATTCCGACTGAGAAGCTTTATTGGTTCACCCGCACAGGTTACACCTGAAGAGATCACACGGTATAACCAGCCGCAATAGCCTCTGTCTTGCATGATGGCAGCAAAATTCTCAATACCGGTAATGATATTAAGTTTATAACAAGGCGAACGAGGCTGAGTTACCTGAATAATTGTCTCTCCCCACTGGAAAATGTCTCCGATATAAACGCTCTCTTCTGTCATCCCTTCCGTTGATATATTTTCACCAAAGAGCGGGGGTACAAATAACTCCATTAATTCAGGGAATTGCCTTTTCCAAAATAGATAATGTTCCATCGGATAATGGCAAAGTGCACGATCTGGCCCGCCATGAAAGCGGGCTTCTGCCTGTTCATCACCTTCCAGTCCCAGAGAAGTAAGCTGTAAACTGCCATTTACCAGCAGTTTATTGATTGCAGAGGAACCCAATTTCTCGGAGGAGATTATTTTTCCTCTATATATCTGTGGGTAATACATTTCCATTTCTCCTCAATAAACACATAATGAACAGACAGTCAGTAAAACAATCGGTTAGTTCCGACCTTCATAACCATCCATATAAGTAGCAGATATAGCTTCGGACATTGCCTTACGCCATTTTATTGAAGGGCCTTCGCTGCTCTCATAAACTCTACCCTCAAAATGCGATGTTCTCCGAATTGAATTCATGAATTCATCACCTTTTAAATAAATTACTCGTTGCTGCGCCTCTTCGGGGGATACACCTGCTTCTCTGTCTTTTTTACCCAACTGCCAGAATTGTTCAAAAAATGGTACTGAAAGCTCGATACTATCGTAGATTTTAGTTCTGAAATTGGGGTCAAAATCATCATTAGAAGCATAAACAAAATGCTTGGCATTACGTTCGGCACTTGTTTTGGGCTGCGCACAGCCAGACATTAGTAGGGAGGATACTATAAGGGTTGTAATCGTTATGACAGCGTTCTTTTTCATTATGTGCCTTTAATCGCGAAACAAGAAAAAATCGAATGATAGCGAAAATTATGACCAATAAAAATGCTGACCACGGTTATGATCAGCACTTTTTGAAAGATGAAGATAATAGCTGTTATTTAATTTTTTCTTCGTAACGCCTTGCTGCTTCATCCCAATTTACGACATGCCAGAATGCCTTAATATAATCAGGGCGGCGATTTTGATATTTAAGGTAGTAAGCATGTTCCCATACATCTAACCCTAAAATGGGATAACCGGAAGTACCGGAAATTTCTTCTCCCATCAACGGGCTATCCTGATTTGCAGTAGAAACAACATCAAGTTTTCCATCTTCTTTCAGTACCAGCCAAGCCCAGCCAGAACCAAAACGGGTTGCTGCTGCCTGTTCGAATTTTGTTTTGAAAACATCAATGCTGCCAAAATCTCGTTCTATCGCTGCTTTTAAAGCACCGGATAACGTCGTATCTAATTTTAGCCCTTTCCAGAACATGCTGTGATTTGAATGACCTCCTGCGTTATTACGCATAAAAGTACGTTTATCAGCCGGGATTCTGTCAAGCTGCTGAACCAGATCATCAATGTCCAGACCAGCGAGTTCAGGGAAATTTTCCAGTGCGGTATTGGTATTTGCAACGTAGGTTTGATGGTGTTTAGTATGATGAATAAGCATCGTTTGTTCATCAAAATGAGGTTCCAGTGCATCATAAGAATAAGGCAAGGAAGGTAATGAATGACTCATATTAAATCTCCAGTTGTTTAAAATACATACACCCTTTATTTATTGGGGGATGAAGATCACACCTTGTAAGCAACAGGATTATTATAGTGAATCAAACGGTAATGAAAATGATTATCAATTCCATATTGTCACTGTGGTTTCCTTTCCTTTTGTATTTAATCTATAAATAAGAATAAATAACCAAATAGAATCCAACAGTTAGTTAATTTTTCCAAAAATGAGATTATGAATAACGGTATATTTTATATAAATACACCGCATTAAATGTTCCCTTCATAACATTCATTATCTCTATTGCGTGATCTTCCGCGCAAAAAAGAAACAAAAATTCTTCTTACACTTTAGTTAACCTTGTTTTGACATAGTATTAACAATTGCAAGGAGATAAAAATATGACTCAAATAATTAAGCACCCTATTCCTGCTGACATCGCAGAAACAGCCCTGATAAACAAACAACAATATCTGCAAGAATACCAACGCTCACTACAGGATCCTGAGGGGTTCTGGGGAGAAAAAGGTAAAATTGTCGATTGGATAAAACCTTATACAAAAGTGAAAAATACCTCTTTCGACCCCGGGCATATCAGTATCCGCTGGTTTGAAGATGGCACACTTAACCTAAGTGCTAACTGCCTTGACCGCCATTTACAGGAGCGAGGCCATCAGACTGCCATTATCTGGGAAGGAGACAATCCGGCTGAATCCAGACATGTTACATATCAGGAGCTATACCACGATGTCTGCCAGTTCGCCAATGTCTTGAAAAAACTCGGAGTCAAAAAAGGCGATGTTATCGCTATTTATATGCCAATGGTGCCAGAAGCCGCTGTCGCCATGCTGGCTTGTGCCCGGGTTGGCGCGATTCACTCCGTAATTTTCGGCGGCTTTTCTCCTGATGCAATTTCCGGTCGAATTATCGATTCAAATGCGAAGTTAATCATCACAGCCAATGAAGGTTTACGAGCTGGCCGAGTTGTTCCGCTGAAAAAAAATGTCGATGAAGCACTAAGCAATCCGGCTGTGACAAATGTGACTAATGTTGTCGTCTTCAAACGTACTGATAATGCAACAAACTGGCATACCGGGCGCGATCTCTGGTGGCATGAATTAACCAAAGAGGTTAGTTCAGATTGCCCTGCTGAAGAGATGAATGCCGAAGATCCGTTGTTTATTCTTTATACATCCGGTTCAACAGGTAAGCCTAAAGGTGTTCTACATACCTCTGGTGGTTATCTGGTCTATGCATCTTTGACATTCAAATATACGTTTGATTACCGTCCCGGCGAAGTTTACTGGTGCACAGCTGATGTAGGCTGGGTAACCGGCCATAGTTACTTGCTTTATGGTCCGCTCTCCTGTGGTGCAACAACCTTAATGTTTGAAGGAGTACCAAACTATCCCGATGTGAATCGTCTCTGTCAGGTTGTAGATAAACATCAGGTCAATATCCTCTATACCGCACCAACCGCCATTCGAGCGTTAATGGCAGAAGGGGATAAAGCTATTGAAGGCACCAAACGCACATCATTACGCATCATGGGTTCAGTGGGGGAACCCATCAACCCAGAAGCCTGGGAATGGTACTACAAGAAAATAGGCAACAGTAAATGCCCTATCGTCGATACATGGTGGCAAACAGAAACAGGTGGATTCATGATCACACCGTTGCCCGGAGCAACCGATCTCAAAGCTGGATCAGCCACACTGCCATTCTTCGGCGTAAGCCCGGCAATAGTCGATAATACCGGAGAAACCTTAAGCGGCGAGAGTGAAGGTAATCTTGTCATTACCGATTCATGGCCGGGGCAAGCTCGTACATTGTTTGGTGATCATGACCGTTTTGAGCAAACCTATTTTTCTACCTTCAAAGGCGTTTATTTCAGTGGCGATGGTGCCAGACGAGATGAAGATGGTTATTACTGGATTACTGGTCGTGTTGATGATGTGCTGAATATTTCAGGCCACCGATTGGGAACTGCAGAAATTGAATCTGCGTTGGTTGCTCATCCCAAAATTGCGGAAGCGGCTGTTGTCGGGATACCACACCGTATTAAAGGGCAGGCAATTTATGCTTATGTCACATTAATTCATGGTGAAGAACCTTCTCCTGATTTGTATGCAGAAGTCAGAAGCTGGGTTCGCAAAGAAATCGGCCCAATTGCGACTCCGGACATCCTGCACTGGACTGATTCTCTGCCAAAAACACGTTCAGGAAAAATTATGCGGCGTATTTTACGCAAAATTGCTTCCGGTGATACTGGCAACTTAGGTGATACTTCCACTTTGGCTGATCCCGGCGTTGTGGAAAAATTATTGGAAGAAAAGCAATCCATAATGATGCCTTAATGTATATGCCATAAGGCACATATAGTTCATATGCACGCCGCCGCAAGGCGGCTTGGTAAGCATAATCAAAAAATACAGAACTGTTCAGGGACGTGACAGATAGTCATGCATTCTCTCGAATGTTGCTGTCCGTATCTGGCAACCCTCAAAGTTGTTTAAGGTTCGTCCTTTAATACCTAAAAGGAGATAGCCTGATGAGTACCGATATTTATCAAGAAATCGAAAACAACCCTCACTTTAAAGAGTTAATTGAAAAGCGTGGGCGTTTTGCCTGGTTGTTATCTGCCATTATGTTAATACTTTATGTTGGTTTTATTTTCCTCATCGCTTTTGCTCCTGGATGGCTTGGCACTCCTCTTTATGAGGGCTCCAGCATGACTCGTGGTATTCCTGTGGGTGTCGGTATTATTTTTATTTCTTTTATATTAACGGGGATTTACGTAATCAGAGCGAACGGTGAATTTGATCGTTTAACCTCAGCTATTCTCAATGAGGTGAGAAAATGAGAAAACTTGTCCTATCAACAATCGCGTTATTTTCTTCCCTCTACCCCATCCTCACTCAAGCAGATGCCATTTCAGGTAATGTAGAAAAACAACCTTTAAATATTCAGGCAATCATCATGTTCCTGTTATTTGTCGGGTTCACACTCTACATCACTTATTGGGCATCAAAACGGACAATTTCACGTTCTGATTACTATACCGCAGGCGGGCGGATCACTGGCTTCCAAAACGGTATGGCGATTGCTGGCGATTATATGTCTGCAGCATCATTTTTGGGGATTTCAGCGCTGGTTTATACCTCCGGTTATGATGGCCTTATTTATTCCATTGGTTTTCTTGTCGGCTGGCCGATTATTTTGTTCCTAATCGCAGAACGATTAAGAAATCTGGGCCGCTACACATTCGCTGATGTTGCTTCTTACCGACTAAAACAGCGCCCAATCCGTACATTATCAGCAGTAGGCTCACTGGTTGTTGTTGCTTTATACCTGATTGCACAGATGGTTGGAGCAGGAAAACTCATCGAGTTGTTATTTGGGCTGAATTATTACATCGCTGTGGTTTTAGTTGGTATTTTGATGGTTCTGTATGTGCTGTTTGGCGGAATGCTGGCAACAACATGGGTGCAGATTATTAAAGCAATCCTGTTATTGGCCGGTGCCACATTTATGGCGTTGATGGTCATGAAAGCCGTAAATTTCAATTTCAATACTCTGTTTAAAGAAGCTATTGCCGTTCACTCAAATGGCCAAAAAATTATGAGTCCCGGGGGATTAGTTTCTGATCCAATATCTGCGCTTTCTTTAGGATTAGCGTTAATGTTTGGTACCGCAGGTTTACCACATATCATTATGCGATTCTTCACCGTTAATGATGCCAAAGAAGCACGTAAAAGTGTTTTCTATGCCACCGGATTTATCGGCTATTTCTATATTCTGACATTTATTATCGGGTTTGGCGCAATACTGTTAGTCAGCCCTAATGCTGCATTTAAAGATGGTACTGGCGCATTGCTCGGTGGAACTAATATGGCTGCTGTTCACCTTGCGACTGCCGTGGGTGGTGATTTCTTCCTCGGGTTCATCTCTGCTGTCGCCTTTGCCACCATTTTAGCTGTAGTTGCGGGATTAACACTTGCAGGTGCCTCAGCAGTTTCTCATGACCTCTATGCAAATGTGATTAAACAAGGTCAGGCTAATGAACGGGATGAATTAAGAATTTCGAAAATTACGGTTGTTTTTCTGGGGATTATCGCTATTGGGTTAGGTATTTTATTCGAAAAACAAAATATTGCCTTTATGGTCGGTCTGGCTTTCTCTATTGCAGCAAGCTGTAATTTCCCGATTATTTTGCTGTCAATGTACTGGAACAAACTGACAACACGAGGTGCACTCATAGGCGGGTGGTTGGGATTAATAATAGCTGTTGTGCTCATGATCCTAGGCCCAACAATCTGGGTTAGTATTCTTGGACATGAAAAACCCATTTATCCCTACGAATATCCAGCTTTATTTTCCATGATTGTGGCATTTGCTGGTGCGTGGTTCTTTTCTATCACTGATACATCAGAACAAGGCCAGCAGGAACGCGAAATGTTTCGCAGGCAATTCTTGCGTTCACAGACAGGAATTGGAATTGAACAAGGAAAAACACATTAATTTCTTCAGGTTTAAAATGCAAAAAAGCCATCCGGTGAAGGATGGCTTCTCTGTCAAAGTGATGTCTGGCAGTTCCCTACTCTCACATGGGGAGACCCCACACTACCATCGGCGCTACGGCGTTTCACTGCTGAGTTCGGCATGGGGTCAGGTGGGAC
>NZ_NJAJ01000015.1:0-2954 GCF_002632825.1 Xenorhabdus stockiae | reverse complement strand
CAAAACACCTTCGGTGTTGTCAGGTTAAGCCGCACGGTTCATTAGTACTGGTTAGCTCAACGTCTCGCAACGCTTACACACCCAGCCTATCTACGTCCTCGTCTCGAACGTTCCTTTAGGATTCTCAAGGAATCAGGGAAGACTCATCTCAAGGCAAGTTTCCCGCTTAGATGCTTTCAGCGGTTATCTCTTCCGCACTTAGCTACCGGGCAGTGCCATTGGCATGACAACCCGAACACCAGTGGTGCGTCCACTCCGGTCCTCTCGTACTAGGAGCAGCCCCTTTCAATCTTCCAACGCCCACGGCAGATAGGGACCGAACTGTCTCACGACGTTCTAAACCCAGCTCGCGTACCACTTTAAACGGCGAACAGCCGTACCCTTGGGACCTACTTCAGCCCCAGGATGTGATGAGCCGACATCGAGGTGCCAAACACCGCCGTCGATATGAACTCTTGGGCGGTATCAGCCTGTTATCCCCGGAGTACCTTTTATCCGTTGAGCGATGGCCCTTCCATTCAGAACCACCGGATCACTAAGACCTACTTTCGTACCTGCTCGCGCCGTCACGCTCGCAGTCAAGCTAGCTTATGCCTTTGCACTAACCTCACGATGTCCGACCGTGATTAGCTAACCTTCGTGCTCCTCCGTTACGCTTTGGGAGGAGACCGCCCCAGTCAAACTACCCACCAGACACTGTCCGCAACCCGGATAACGGGCCTACGTTAGAACACCAGCCATTAAAGGGTGGTATTTCAAGGATGGCTCCATGCAGACTGGCGTCCACACTTCTTAGCCTCCCACCTATCCTACACATCAAGGACCAGTGTTCAGTGTCAAGCTATAGTAAAGGTTCACGGGGTCTTTCCGTCTTGCCGCGGGTACACTGCATCTTCACAGCGAGTTCAATTTCACTGAGTCTCGGGTGGAGACAGCCTGGCCATCATTACGCCATTCGTGCAGGTCGGAACTTACCCGACAAGGAATTTCGCTACCTTAGGACCGTTATAGTTACGGCCGCCGTTTACTGGGGCTTCGATCAAGAGCTTCTCCTTACGGATAACCCCATCAATTAACCTTCCAGCACCGGGCAGGCGTCACACCGTATACGTCCACTTTCGTGTTTGCACAGTGCTGTGTTTTTATTAAACAGTTGCAGCCAGCTGGTATCTGCGACTGGCTTCAGCTCCGGGAGCAAGTCCCTTCACCTACTGCCAGCGTGCCTTCTCCCGAAGTTACGGCACCATTTTGCCTAGTTCCTTCACCCGAGTTCTCTCAAGCGCCTGAGTATTCTCTACCTGACCACCTGTGTCGGTTTGGGGTACGATTCAATGTTACCTGGAGCTTAGAGGCTTTTCCTGGAAGCCGGGCATCTGTCACTTCAGCACCGTAGTGCCTCGTCATCACGCCTCAGTGTTATACAGCGGTCCGGATTTACCAAGACTGCCCACCTACACGCTTAAACCGGGACGACCGTCGCCCGGATGACATAGCCTTCTCCGTCCCCCCTTCGCAGTAACACCAAGTACAGGAATATTAACCTGTTTCCCATCGACTACGCTTTTCAGCCTCGCCTTAGGGGTCGACTCACCCTGCCCCGATTAACGTTGGACAGGAACCCTTGGTCTTCCGGCGTGCGGGTTTTTCACCCGCATTATCGTTACTTATGTCAGCATTCGCACTTCTGATACCTCCAGCAGCCCTCACAGGCCACCTTCAACGGCTTACAGAACGCTCCCCTACCCAACAACACTTACGTGTCGCTGCCGCAGCTTCGGTGCATGGTTTAGCCCCGTTACATCTTCCGCGCAGGCCGACTCGACCAGTGAGCTATTACGCTTTCTTTAAATGATGGCTGCTTCTAAGCCAACATCCTGGCTGTCTGAGCCTTCCCACTTCGTTTCCCACTTAACCATGACTTGGGGACCTTAGCTGGCGGTCTGGGTTGTTTCCCTCTTCACGACGGACGTTAGCACCCGCCGTGTGTCTCCCGTGATAACATTCTTCGGTATTCGCAGTTTGCATCGGGTTGGTAAGTCGGGATGACCCCCTAGCCGAAACAGTGCTCTACCCCCGAAGATGAATTCACGAGGCGCTACCTAAATAGCTTTCGGGGAGAACCAGCTATCTCCCGGTTTGATTGGCCTTTCACCCCCAGCCACAAGTCATCCGCTAATTTTTCAACATTAGTCGGTTCGGTCCTCCAGTTAGTGTTACCCAACCTTCAACCTGCCCATGGCTAGATCACCGGGTTTCGGGTCTATACCCTGCAACTTAACGCCCAGTTAAGACTCGGTTTCCCTGCGGCTCCCCTATACGGTTAACCTTGCTACAGAATATAAGTCGCTGACCCATTATACAAAAGGTACGCAGTCACACCCCAAAGGGTGCTCCCACTGCTTGTACGTACACGGTTTCAGGTTCTCTTTCACTCCCCTCGCCGGGGTTCTTTTCGCCTTTCCCTCACGGTACTGGTTCACTATCGGTCAGTCAGGAGTATTTAGCCTTGGAGGATGGTCCCCCCATATTCAGACAGGATACCACGTGTCCCGCCCTACTCATCGAACTCCCACTGCCAGCGTTTTCAGATACGGGGCTATCACCCTTTACTGCCGGCCTTTCCAGACCGTTCTCCTGACGCTGACACTGATGTTGGTTCTGGGCTCCTCCCCGTTCGCTCGCCGCTACTGGGGGAATCTCGGTTGATTTCTTTTCCTCGGGGTACTGAGATGTTTCAGTTCCCCCGGTTCGCCTCCTGACCCTATGAATTCAGGTCAGGATAGTGCAACGGATTGCACTGGGTTTCCCCATTCGGGTATCGCCGGGTCTTGCGGGTCATATCCCCTTCCCGGCGCTTATCGCAGATTAGCACGCCCTTCATCGCCTCTGACTGCCTAGGCATCCACCGTGTACGCTTAGTCGCTTAACCTCACAACCCGAAGGTGTCTTCGGAT
>NZ_NJAJ01000149.1 GCF_002632825.1 Xenorhabdus stockiae | reverse complement strand
CCAGCACTGCCCCGACGCCGATCAGGGCCGTGATATCCATCAGTAAGTTTTTCATAGCATTAAGAAATCGTCCGGGTCGAGGTTAGACAGGAAGTCAGGTACATCACCGCCATTGACCAGCAAGCGGCTCAGGCCGGTAAATAACGCCACAGGGCCGTCTATCTTGGCTTCCGGTGTGGATTTATTGGGGAAAATATTGTCGTTTTTGTCCGGTTTCACCGTGACGTTTGACATCATCCAGTTCATTACCGGGTGGGCGTTATGGTGGAATTTCCCGCTGTAGACCAAGGCTTCCAGTGTTTTCATCGCTTCCGACAGGTTGCGTACCGTCTGAGCGACTTCCACTAAAGGGATCCCTTCTTCCGCTAAGGCGAGACTGAACTGGACCGCGCTCCACGGGTCAAAGCCGAGTTCTTTCAGGTTTTCCCCGCTAATCCAGTGCAGCAGCTCTTCTTTTATCTGCGCATGATCCACCACTTCGCCATCGGTCAGGGTCAGGATACCC
>NZ_NJAJ01000148.1 GCF_002632825.1 Xenorhabdus stockiae | reverse complement strand
GGGTATCCTGACCCTGACCGATGGCGAAGTGGTGGATCATGCGCAGATAAAAGAAGAGCTGCTGCACTGGATTAGCGGGGAAAACCTGAAAGAACTCGGTTTTGACCCGTGGAGCGCCGTGCAGTTCAGTCTCGCCTTAGCGGAGGAAGGCATTCCCTTAGTGGAAGTGGCTCAGACCGTGCGCAACCTGTCGGAAGCGATGAAAACACTGGAAGCCTTGGTCTACAGCGGGAAATTCCACCATAACGCCCACCCGGTGATGAACTGGATGATGTCAAACGTTACCGTGAAACCGGATAAAAACGACAATATTTTCCCGAATAAATCCACGCCGGAAGCCAAGATAGACGGCCCCGTTGCCTTGTTTACCGGCCTGAGCCGCTTGTTGGTCAATGGCGGTGATGCGCCTGACTTCCTGTCTAACCTCGACCCGGACGATTTCTTAATGCTATGAAAAACTTACTGATGGATATCACGGCCCTGATCGGCGTCGGGGCAGTGCTGG
>NZ_NJAJ01000147.1 GCF_002632825.1 Xenorhabdus stockiae | reverse complement strand
GCTCAAAATGGACAGGAAAACCGTAACTGTCTACGGCTAAATGGATTTTGGTTGAGAGTCCGCCACAACTTTTACCTATGGCCTCATTTTCCTCTGAGGCGGCACCCGCACTATGCTGATGTGCTCGGATAATACTGCCATCAATAAACAACCATTCAGTATCCGTGTCTTCAGACAGCATTTTGAATAATAAATCAAAAATGCCTTTTTTTGACCACGCATTAAAACGTCTGAATACGGTGTTCCATTTGCCAAATTCATCCGGCAATTCACGCCATGGAATACCTGTTCTCATCCGGTAAAGAATGCCTTCGAAAGTCAGTCGGTGTTCCTCTTTATTGTAGATAAGCTCATTTTGTTGCATGAATAAAAATAGCTTATTCCACAAAGGAGCTGGTAACATAGTTCTTGGCATGATGTTCTCAAGGTAACGGTTTTTTGGCGAAAACAAGGATACCAGATCATCATGCCGTTCCAATTCCCCTCACAAAACATCCACAGCCCC
>NZ_NJAJ01000146.1 GCF_002632825.1 Xenorhabdus stockiae | reverse complement strand
GGTGGCGGTTTCCAGTACATCCCACACATCACGGGTGCGGTGCGCATGCAGTTCATCGACAATGCCGCAATGAATATTGAGACCATCAAGGTTATTGGCATCACTGGACAGCGGCTCAAACTTGGACGAGGACTGCTCCTGATAAATCGCCAGCTTATTAAACTCAAACAACCGGCCTAGCGTGGGTCGGGCCTGCTTGATCATGCTCTTTGCATCCTCAAACACGATACGGGCCTGATCACGGGTCGTCGCCGCCGAATAAACCTCCGCGCCGCCTTCACTGTCGGCCCCGGTCATGTACAGCCCGATACCGGAAGACAGCGTAGATTTGGCATTTTTACGCGCCACTTCGTTATATGCGGTACGAAAACGCCGTACCATCACCGGTCGTCCACTGCCGTCATTGCGCAGCACCACTTCTCCGGTGGCCTCATTCACCAGCGGACAGACAAAGCCGAACAGATTAATCAGAATGAAGATATGCCAGTCCATCAGTTCTATGGGCTTGCCGGTCAATGCCCCTTTGACATGCGGAACAAATTTGTAAAAGTTCAGGATATGCTGAGCACGGGGTTCACTGAATGT
>NZ_NJAJ01000145.1 GCF_002632825.1 Xenorhabdus stockiae | reverse complement strand
ACGTGATGAACCGTTAGAATCTGGTGATTCTTATCTTATAGTGTTTTGTATTATCTTTCTATTTTTTACTGTATGTGCCACTTCGAGCGTTTTTTTAAAGGAGTGGTTTAGAAAAACCCATTATCCTATACGATTTAATCGAAAAACACAGATGGTATATGTTTATCAAGTGAATGAGACTGTTTTAGTAGCCCCTTGGAGTGATATTTTTTTTACGCTTTATGAAGGAAAAGGGATAGGACTGGGATGGGGAATTGATGGCCATATTCTGGCTGATGATAACGAAACTGTATTGCAGACATTCAGTTTAGGAATTTACGATAGCAAAGTTAATATTCCGGGTTATTGGGAATTTATTCGCTGCTATATGGAAGAAGATGTACTGGATGAACTTCCTAAAACTATATTTTTATGTCATCCAATTTCTGAAAAAAAAGAAAGCTACATTTATGGCCTTCAGTACATTCTCCGCGTTGATACTAAATGGGATTGGTTCTATAAATTGCTACTTGTTCCATACTATCTGTTGGAATCATTCTCTCGGTATATTGCAATGCAAACCAGTAAAATACCTCAATGGCCAGAAGAGGTTGAGGAAAAATGT
>NZ_NJAJ01000144.1 GCF_002632825.1 Xenorhabdus stockiae | reverse complement strand
GAAGCCGGAAAAAGGGGTGCCCCCGATCCCGAAGCATTTCGGCAAAATGGGCCGCTACTGGCATGAACGGATCGCCGGGGAACTGGATAAAGTCGGTGTGCTGACCAATCTGGATGCGAAAGCCCTTGAACTGCTGATTGAAGCCTACGTCGAATACCGCACCCACTGCGACACACTGGAGACAGAAGGCTACACCTACCGCACCGATCAGGGATTAATCAAAGCGCATCCCGCCGCTGGTATGAAAGCCGATGCATGGAAACGGATTCACGCCATGCTCAGTGCGTTCGGCATGTCGCCCTCCAGCCGGACGAAAGTCAATATGGTCGGGGAAGACAAGGCCGATCCGCTGGCCGAATTTTTACAGATGAGGGATTAAACATGGCTAAAGTGGCTGACGGCATTCGCTACGCTGAACGGGTCGTGGCCGGTGAGATTGTCGCCGGGGAACTGGTGAGACTGGCCTGCCAGCGTTTCCTGACGGACCTGAAAACCGGTGAGGCTCGCGGGATTACATTCAGTGAACCCCGTGCTCAGCATATCCTGAACTTTTACAAATTTGTTCCGCATGTCAAAGGGGCATTGACCGGCAAGCCCATAGAACTGATGGAC
>NZ_NJAJ01000143.1 GCF_002632825.1 Xenorhabdus stockiae | reverse complement strand
TTTAACAAAGAAGGCATCTGTTACGAACTGCGTGACTATGCCATCAAGGTCTTGCGTGGACAGGCCCCGGATGACACCTTTTTTGCCCTGATTTATACGCTGGACAAAGACGATGATCCGTTTGATGAAACTGTCTGGCAGAAAGCGAACCCCGGCCTCGGGATTTGTAAACGCTGGGACGACTTACGACGACTGGCGAAAAAGGCCAAAGAGCAGGTTTCCGCCCGACATAACTTTTTTACCAAGCATATGAATCTGTGGGTGACCGCGGAATCGGCATGGATGGATATGCTCAAGTGGGATGACTGTGAACCCCTTGCCCCGGCGCATGAGCTGAAAACTTACCCGATGTGGGTCGGGGTGGATTTGGCGAACAAAATTGATATTTGTGCCGCCGTCAAAGTGTGGCAGGGCAGTAACGGGCATGTGCACGCTGACTTTCGGTTCTGGTTGCCCGAAGGCCGCATTGAACGCTGTTCCCGCCAGATGGCGGAGCTGTACCGCAAATGGGGCGAGCTGGGTATCCTGACCCTGACCGATGGCGAAGTGGTGGATCATGCGCAGATAAAAGAAGAGCTGCTGCACTGGATTAGCGGGGAAAACCTGAAAGAACTCGG
>NZ_NJAJ01000142.1 GCF_002632825.1 Xenorhabdus stockiae | reverse complement strand
TACCCGTATGCTTACCCTGAAGAAAAGGACGCTTATCCCTTTATGCGCTTTTCTGTCGTCACGTAAGGTAACAACTCAAGGGATCGCCTTTATTGATTCCACCAAAATTGCCGTTTGTCATAACCTTCGTATTTCCCGTCATCGGGTATTTGAGGGCATGGCACAACGAGGAAAAACCAGTACCGGCTGGTTTTATGGTTTTAAACTTCATTTGGTTATCAATGATTGCGGCGAGTTGTTAGCCGTGAAACTCACCGCAGGAAACACGGATGATCGCCAGCCAGTCAAAGCGCTGACAAAAGGATTAACAGGCTGTTTGTATGGTGATAAAGGGTACTTGTCCCAGGCTTTATGTGATGAATTAGAAGCGGAAGGTGTCACGTTAATCACGAATGTCCGGAGTAACATGAAAACCAAGGCATTATCTCTCTGGGATAGATTGATGTTAAGGCGGCGGTTTTTGATAGAAACCGTCGTCGATCAGCTCAAGAATATTTCTCAGATAGAGCATTCAAGGCATCGCAGTCAACTCGGTTTTTTATTGGAAGTTGCTGCTGGCCTTATTGCTTATACATTCCAACCTAAAAAACCGAGCTTGAATCTACGGGATAATGAGATCGCTATTTTTAAGCGAAGCTGAGGTTA
>NZ_NJAJ01000141.1 GCF_002632825.1 Xenorhabdus stockiae | reverse complement strand
CTTTCATGTTGCGGCGCTTTTTCGTGATAAAGGTGATATCCGTTTTAGCTAAATCATCCGCCAATTCCTGACTCAGATATCCTTTGTCGCCGTAAAGAGAACCCGTGAGATCTTTTGATAATTCGCGTACAGGCTCCCTATCATCCACATTACCCGGGGTCACTTTAAGCGCTAAAATTTCGCCCAGATGGTTAATAATCAGGTGTAATTTGAACCCATAGAACCATCCCATTGAGGTTTTTCCGCGTTGCGCTATGCCCTGAAAGACCTTATGACGAGGAATACGGATGTTATGACAAACGCGCAAACTCGTGGAATCGATAAAAGCAATGCCTGTCGGTTTTCCTTTTAATTGAGTCAGATAACTGGATAAGGGGACCAAAACGGACGGGGCAACGCTGATAAAACGGGTATAACTGAGCAAGGAGGGGAAGTCGCGGTGGTGGTATTGCCAGATATGCTCCAAATAAAAGTTTTTAAAATCACGGTAATGCGACCGCTGAAAGAGGATTAAAATTGTCATGATTTCACTGGGATACATGCGGCCTTGTCTGCGGCGCAGGCGGTATCCGTTATCGAGACAAAACTGCGCCCACTGGGGGATGAAAAGACGACAAAAGTCGTCGACATCGCAGAAAATTTCAACTAACTTGTCCATGGCCTGTTCCTCCCCGGAGT
>NZ_NJAJ01000140.1 GCF_002632825.1 Xenorhabdus stockiae | reverse complement strand
CACATGATTAACGACCTTGAAAAAGCCACGTTTTCCAATATCAGCAATCAGGCCATTCAGTTTGTCCGCCACACCGTGATGCCGTGGGTGGTGAACTGGGAGCAGGAGCTGAATCGCCGATTATTTACCCGGCAGGAACGGATGGCGGGGTTTTATGTCCGCTTTAATCTGGCGGGATTGCTGCGCGGTACCCCACAGGAGCGCGCCCAGTTCTACCATTTTGCCATTACTGATGGCTGGATGAGCCGCAACGAGGCGCGGGCCTTTGAAGACATGAACCCGGTTGACGGGCTGGATGACATGCTGGTCAGTGTCAATGCCGCCAATCCTATTACTAACCCCCAACCGCCTGAACAGGAGGATCAAACCGATGTGTGACCGAGAAATGCGCTGTTACCCCGGTGAAGTGCGCACGGAAACCCCGGAGAACCAGCCGACCCGCATTGTCGGTTACGGCTCGGTGTTTAACAGTCGCTCAGAACCCCTTTGGGGCTTTCGCGAAATCATCAAGCCCGGGGCCTTTGATGAAGTGCTCAACGATGATGTGCGTGGGCTGTTTAACCATGACCCCAATTTTATTTTAGGGCGCAGCACGGCTGGGACCCTCACGTTGACCGTGGATGAACGCGGGCTGCAATACAGCATTCAGGCCCCCGATAATCAGACCATCCGGGATCTGGT
>NZ_NJAJ01000014.1 GCF_002632825.1 Xenorhabdus stockiae | reverse complement strand
TACCATGCTGCTGGCGATAATCATCCCAATCGGCTTTGTATTCCGTAGGTGGTAACGTAACCCAACCATTCACTGCAAGAGCCGCTTTCTCTGCTGAAACCTTGCCGATATTTACCTTTGTTCTGCCGTTCTTATCCAGTTCGTCGGGGTGATGCCAGTCATTATCTGCTGCCAGAATAATTTTAGTGTCCGGCCAATGCTCTCTAACGGCTTTAGCAACAGAATACAAATTGCCTGCATCCAGCGCTGCCAAAACAGTGCCTTTATAGAGTTGATCAACTGTGAGCGCAGTGGCGTAACCTTCGGCAATAATAACTGCGCCGGGGTGTTCGCTCAGCTCTGATAGGGCGATAAATGCGCCTTTCTTCTGGCTGCCAGACAGTAATTTTTTCTCACCGTCAGGTTTAATGATCTGTGCACCAGTGACCTTTTTATCTAACGCTGTCAGTGCCAATAATAAGGAACTATCTTCCAGTAAACGCTGATTATGGTGTTGTAGTCCCTTTGCAGCCAGATAGGGAGATTGCCCCACGACAGTCTGTGCCATCAGTGCCGCGACTCTTTCGGCAATCGGCTGTACTGGATAAGTGATTTCTTTGGCTGGTTTGGATTCTGGCAAAGGTAATGCCAGTACGTTAGCAACAATCTTAGCAGCCTCAAGAACTGAGATACGGTTGGTTTTCGCTACTAAATCCAATCCATCGCCGTAGTTCGGAAGATCACACTGGCGACAGTGCCAGTTGCCGTGATGATGGTCATCAATAAAGTGAAAACGGTCGGTGCCGCCGCAGACAGGGCAAGCGCTATGTTTACCCTTTGCAGGAATATCGATACCACAGGCAGGTAACAGATTTGCCCAATGGTACATAGCGGATTGCTTCACGGTTTGAATAAATTCGAGCGGTTTTTGGCTGCCTGATTTATCCAAAGATGTCAATTTAGGGCGAGTTTGGTTATGCTGTGTATCAGCCATTATCGTTATCTCTCAACGGTTATTGGTCAGACGCCCTGTATGTGTTGCGAGCACTATGGGGCGTTGTTTTATTTGGTTACTAAAATTAAAATGGTCATTACCATGTAATTTAAAATATCCTTGGGTAATTACCATGTCAACACAAAAAGAAAAACGATCTCCGCAATACCAAATGAGATTGACGGAAGAATTCAGACAACAACTTGAAGAACAAGCAAAAGCCGATGGTGATGCTTCTCTTGCTACATGGATCAAGCGCATACTCCGTAAAGAACTCCAATCACGCAGCATTGAACCCAAAGGTTGAACCAACCGATAGTTCATCAGGAGGATAGCTCCCATGTTGCTATCCTTTTTTCGTTTAAATAACAATTGCAAGATTTATATATCTCTTAATGGGTAGATTGCCTGCACTGTGAATTAATACACCAAAATTCAGGTCAGTACGTTATCAGGTACGAGATTCAGCAATCCGTTGATCTACCCAACCATCAATTTCTGATTCAACAAACGCAACCGAACGAGGGCCGATTTTGACTTGTTTCGGGAATTTATCTTCTTTAATCAGCCTGTAGATCCATGCCTTGCTATAGCCCGTTCTGCGCTGAACTTCTGGCAGGCGAATAAGACTTTCTTTAGATGTTGTCATTGTTGGCATGTATACCCCCTGTTATCGAGTCCTTGAAATGCCTTGGTAGACGTTATTTGATAACAGAGGATTATTTAAAAATTCTGTTTAATTGAAAGCGTAAACTCTTTATGCAATTTATAGAATTAATTGTCGCTTATTGACTGGATGAAAAATAGACTTCTGTGCCACGGGCACACAAGCATGAAAAATCATCAATCCTATGGCTATAATATCAAGATGAGTTAAACTAAATATATAACATATTGAATTTAAGTTATATTTTTCAATATTGCTTTGTTGTGCAAAAAACAACCTTTATTGCCTCGGACAACAAAGGTTAAAAAATCGCCATATTTATGATTGCGATAACAAGATTAACTGTACGAAGGACAAAATAAAGAATTGACAAGATCAGAATGTGTGATTTTACCTGTTTATAGATTGGCTAAAAAACAGCCTTTTCTGACACTACCAGCAAAGGATAAAAAATCACCATATGATGGTTGTTATATTGAGCTAGTTGTCCCACATCTTGCTATTAGACTTGAATCTCAATAATCGTGGACAGAAAATGCTAAAAATACCCTTTAAATGAGAGAACTTTTCTACTTTATGACTATGTATTGGTCCGCACCGACGGCATACTGGTATGGTATGCCCTTTGTGAAAGAAAATTCCTTCTCAGAGGGAGTTATACCGTTGAGAGCAAGAAAGTGGATTAGGAAAGTTCCTGGATTTTTTAAGCTATGCACGAATGTGAGCTCATAGCTCTCGCCAGCACCGATATTAACGAATTGCAGAGGTATTCGGCTAAGAGTTCCCGCATAGCGGCCTGAAAGGAGGTTAATTGGCTTCTGATAGATTGGTTTCCCCTAGGAAAAGGCTACGGGTATCAGAGTTAGGGCATCATCGTCCAGAATAACATTGCTTTCTTTATTGCCAAGATTAGACAGGGTAACCTTAACTTGAAGCAGGTTCAGTCCATTTTCGATTGGCTGAATTGTCGATTCAACCTTTGCCTGGATATGCGGCTTTTGTGTGGTCCTCTGTTCAAACTCCTTTAGTGTATATTCTGTGACTTCCTTTTCCTTTTTCACATATACAGTGGAGTAGTACCCCCAAAGTCCAACGACAATTGCTGCGATTATCGTTG
This sequence comes from Xenorhabdus stockiae, assembly GCF_002632825.1. Classification (GTDB taxonomy): domain Bacteria; phylum Pseudomonadota; class Gammaproteobacteria; order Enterobacterales; family Enterobacteriaceae; genus Xenorhabdus; species Xenorhabdus stockiae. Next base: position 115,203 of record NZ_NJAJ01000014.1, on the reverse strand, counting down.
TAGCTTGTGAAAGAATTTGTAGTCCGAGATGGATTATTTCAACTTTTCTGAACGAATTATTTGGCACTATTGGCTCCTTGTTGTAATAGAAAAGGTACTTTCAGAGGGAGGCAAGCCCATATTGTTTACATAACACTGACCCCCCTCTTGGTGATTTAACGCCCCTTTCAACGATAAAACGGCCAGTGGCAACAGCCTCAGTTGGCTATGAGCAAGGAGCGGACATTTTCCCATACCAATAACATATAAACATAATGTGTGCGATGTCGTAGTATGTAGATTGATTCTTATCCATCACATATAAGGAACAGCACAGCATGGCTCTTCAGCGGGCGTACTACGGTCAGGACAGAGATCGAGAATTTTTCGAGCGCATCTTCCAGTCTGCTAATATCAACTTTCTTATCGGCTCAGGCGCTTCTCTTCCTGCAATTAAAGTTCTTGGTGATATCGAGAATGAACTCGAAGCCCTTGTGCGGTCAGAGGATGATGAAGAATACTTTAACAAAGCAGAAAAGTTTCTCAACAGCATATGGAGGGCAAATAATGTTCTTCTTAAACGAAACCAGCCTGGTGAAGAACTCCTCCCAGATATCGCGCAGGAGGTTGAAGCGACACAGAATAACTATACGAAGTTTATTCAGGCGCTTGAAATGCTCCTGACGCGGCGACGTACTGGGCTGTTACCTCGCAGGATTAATCTATTTACGACCAACTATGACCTGTTTATTGAGAATGCAGCGGTTACCAACAACAATATTATTCTTAACGATGGCTTCCGCCAGCGTGCCGATATCTATAATAGAATGATATTTGATGCAAAATGCTTTTATCAAACGATCCATGCCACCGGAAATCTATATAATTACAGCGTAGAACTACCGACTGTGAATCTGATAAAACTTCATGGTTCTCTCTCCTGGCATAGTTTTGAAAAAAATATATATTACTCAATTAAGGAGTTGAAACCGATGTCTTTTGACAGCACAGTTAAAAGGCAGGAGTGGGTCACTTCACATCAGCTTGTTCTTCCAAGAAAAGACAAATTCCGTGAAACCGTGTTGGACAATATCTATTACGATTTGCTGCGTACTTACGCCAATGAACTGGATAAGGAAGGCACGTTACTGGTAGTTTTCGGCTTTTCATTTGCGGACGAACATATTGAAACGCTTACGAAAAAAGCTTTGCGCAATGCCACGCTAAAGATTGTTATTTTTGCTTATGATGACATTGCACGATCCCATTTCATTGATAAATTTAGTGATTTCTCAAACATCGACGTGGTTTATACCCCTGACGCTGCTCTCGACTTTTCGAAGCTGACTGAAATTATTACTTGCTTTTTAGGAGGGAAGAAATGACGTCCGTTCTTGTTAATGAAGAGGCAATATTAAGGGTCGGTGAGGTCTGTGAAGTATCAGGCAGAACGGTGAGTGTACTGGTTGATAAAAACAAAAATCTCAGCGATCTTTTTTTTCATGGGAAAGTGCTCAAAAATGTTTCAGTAGGCAGTTTCATTGAAATAAAAAAAGGATTTATGAGCCTAATTGCGAAAGTGGAAACTGAAAAAATCGTCGAAGAAAAGACCCTTTCAGGAAGCGGGAGCGATTCATTGCGTTATCGTAGATATCTAACTGCAAACCTTTCAGGATACATTGACCGCTACGGTAAGTTCACGGGCGGGACGCGCGAACTCCCTTTGATAGGTAACGAAGCCTTCATTCTTACTGAAGAAACCCTCCAGCTTATTCACTCCATTGCAGATCCAGGTAAGGGTGGACTTCAATTTTCGCGCACAGATCTGGAGGATATTGATATCACCCTTCCAGTCAGCGGTCTACTCAATTCACACATTGCCATTTTCGGTAATACGGGCAGCGGGAAATCAAATACACTCGCTGCTCTTTACCAGCACGGCTATAAAGCACTGGGTGAGCTACTTGGCGAGGATTTTAAACAACAGGCACGCTTTATGCTGCTTGATTTTAATGGTGAATACGGCTGGGAGGACTGCATCACGCGTGACAAAATTGTATATAACCTTAACACACATCGCGATGACGGCGATCGTATACCGATGCCTACGGGTGTGTTACTTGAACATGAAATTCTCTCCGTACTGACAGATGCGACAGATAAAACGCAGAAGCCTTTTCTGAAGCGGGTTCTTGAATTCAGGCAGTATGTTGAAGCAAAAGGCAATCCTCAGGCCTATTTTCGTGGAATTCTGACAAGGCGGGTGACTGAAACTCTTTTCGGATGTGAAAAGAAGAAAAGCGATGATCTCATTGATTTATTCCGTCCAATATTAAAGGATGAAGATCTCATCACTGATATTAATTTTTATTTTAAAACTGGAGTATGGCGAACGAATTCTGGTATTTATTTCGATGCAGAAGAAAAAACACGACAGTGCAATATGTACCGTAAAGCTGAGACCTATGAGTTTCCTGATGACCTCATGGAAAAAATGCTAGATTACATGTATCTGCAGTTGATCATCGAATATCTGTCTAGTCGTTCAAATCCTGAACATCTTTCTCCGGTCATCAACAGAATGCGTGGGATACGTAAGGATATAAGGAAAATATTTGATACTTCAGCCGATGATGATCTTTGGAAAACTAAAAATTTTGTCGTATTTAACCTGAACATGGTCAATCTCACCATGAAAAAAACTTTACCCTTACTGCTGGCAAAGTGGGCTTATTCGGTAAAAAAATCAAGCCAGGTTCCGTCTACACTGCATCTAATTATTGATGAGGCTCATAATATACTTTCCAGTGCATCATACCGTGAATCTGAAAATTGGAAGGATTACAGGCTCGAAACTTTTGAGGAAATAATCAAAGAAGGAAGGAAATTTGGCGTTTTTGTAACTATTTCCAGCCAGCGTCCAAACGATATATCCCCGACAATTATTTCTCAGGCGCATAACTACTTCATTCACCGGCTGATAAACCAAAACGATCTCTATGCAATCGAAAAGTCAGTTTCTTATATTGATCGTCTTACTGAGGAATCAATTCCGACGCTCGCAACCGGCACTTGTATATTCAGCGGCGTGGTTTGCCCGATGCCACTGAAGCTGCGTATTGCAGAGCTTGGAGAAAACGAGAAGCCTCAGAGTCATACTCTGACTTTCGAGGAGCTGGCTCGTCTGAATACCTCACCGTTTAATGAGCAACGAAATAATGGAGTGTCTGGCTAGCTAAAGAGCGTCGTACAGGCAGCGCGTCTGTACGTCTTTTTCTATTTTTCCAGCATATTTGAAGATTCTCATACTTAGCGATTTGATAATCGCCAGACTGAAACGAAGACTAAAGTGACAAACTTGGCTTTTCTGATCTGCCAGCAAGATTAGATACAACCGGCGGTTAATAATGTCACTGCCATGAGTCTTTCAGAACTGTTTCAACGTCTGCTTCTGATACTGAACAGACAAGCAGAGTTGATTGAATCCTAGAATAGCAAGAATATCAAATTAAAGCTTTAGCTAATACAACTATAATCAGTATAAAAATCAGACTCTGTTGGCAGTGCCAACAAAGTCTAAAAAAGCATCATATACTCAGTATGTTATGGATATTACTCAATATTACTTCCGGCGTTTCTTAGCAAAATCATACGGCGTGATATGTTTTTCGCGGTTGGCATCCAGATAATCGGCCCACCATTGCACCATCAGTCGCCGTTCATCCAGATGTTTAGAGGTGTGAATATAGGCGGCTCTGACGTTTTTTCTTTCTACGTGGCTTAATTGGCGTTCGATGGCATCATCATTCCATAATCCTGATTCACCCATAGCCCCGCGCGCCATTGTCCTGAACCCATGCCCGCAAACATCGGTTTTGGTATCGTAGCCCATGCCACGCAAGGCGTTATTAACCGTGCTTTCACTCATGACCTTTTGTGGATCGTGATCGTTAGGGAACATGACTTCACAGTCACCGCTCAGTTCGCGTAATGATTTGAACAAAATGACAGCCTGACGACTCAAAGGGACAATATGCTCCGTTTTCATTTTCATGCCCCGTTCGGAGAATTTAACGCCTTTAATGGCTTTTCTTGTGGCAGGGATTTTCCAGACAGCATTTTCAAGATCGAGTTCTTCCCAACGGGCAAATCTCAATTCACTGGAACGGACAAATGTTAATAAAGTCAGTTCCACCGCGATACGAGTGATTAAGCGTCCACGATAGCGAGAAAGTCGGCTTAAAAATTCAGGTAAACGTTCGTGGGGAAGGGCGGGGTGATGTTTAGATTTAACAGTGGAAAGTGCGCCAGCCATATCATTAGCCGGGTTGGAATCAAGGATATCATTCTGAACGGCATAACGCATGATGGAATTGACACGTTGCTGTAATCGCTGGGCAATATCATGTTTTCCATCAGCATCAACGGTTTTGATCGGCGCTAACAGTTGGCTTGTCCGTAAAGTGGAAATATCCAGCCTGCCAATATGCGGGAATATATAATGTTCAAGGCTGCGTAGAATGCGGTTGCCGTGATCTTCATTCCAACGTTTATTGCTGGCGTGCCAGTCACGGGCGACTTTTTCAAAGGTATGTTTTCCTTTTGCTCCAACGTGTGCGTCTTTTTTCTCGGCTTTGGGATCAATGCCCTGAGCAATCAGTTTCTTGGCTTCGTCTCGCTTAGCTCGTGCATCGGCTAAAGAAACAGTTGGATAGACACCGAAAGCCAGTCGGTCTTCTTTTTTATCGGTGGGGCGGTAGTACTTCATACGCCAGTACTTTGAGCCGCGTGTCGTGACTTCTAAATAGAGGCCACCACCATCAGCGAGTTTGTAGGTTTTTTCTTTGGGTTTTGCTGTTTCGATTTGTCGTGCGTTTAGTTTCATTATAAGGGGCACATTTAAAATAGAAGTTTAGGTGCCCCTGATTATGCCCCGCCGTGCATGTTGATTGCAATAGACTAGAGTAGACCTAAAAAGAAAAGACCTGATTGATTTATCAGGTCTTTCTAAGAATTAGTTTACTAGTGTAGACGTTAGTAAACTTATGTTTGGTGCCCAGGGCGGGACTTGAACCCGCACAGCCTTACAGCCGAGGGATTTTAAAGACTAGTCCACCTTTTTTAAAAACAATAAGTTAAGTAAAATCAAAATGCTATCATTGCTAAATATTAATATTTATTGCTATATATTTGGCACTGCTGCCATCGATTTTACTCTTCAAGTTGATCATAAGGGTTGAGTGTTAAAGCGAGGTCTAAATGGTCTGGTGCGAAGTGTGCATAACGCATAGTCATGTTAATTGTGCTATGCCCTAATATGCGCTGTAGAACCAAAATATTGCCACCATTCATCATAAAATGACTGGCAAATGTATGTCGCAGAACGTGAGTTGACTGCCCATCAGGTAAATCAATACCGGCTCTTTTAACCGCAGTCTCGAATGTGTCGTAACAGTTACTAAATAATCGCCCGCGTTTTTTCGGAAGACGGTCATATAAACGCTGGGAGATCGGAATAGTTCTGTTTTTGTTCCCTTTGGTTTTAGTATAGGTAACTTTATACTTCATCACGTGAGATTGAGTCAGATTTTGTGCTTCACTCCAGCGTGCGCCTGTTGCAAGGCATAAACGAACAACATGGCCGAGATCTTTGTTGGATGAATTATCACACTCAGCTAACAACCGCTTGATATCATCTGCATAAAGAAATGCTAGTTCCTGCTCGGCTTCTCTGAATTGCCGAATACCAACCAGAGGGTTCTCTCCTTTCCATTCATCTAAACGGATTAACTCTGCAAAGACAGCATGAAGATATGACTGTTCTCTATTCACAGTAGACTGGCTGGGTGACTTTCGTCCTTTGGCATTCCATTTACCGTTTAACCGTTCTTCACGATAAACAGCAAACATATTTTTATCGAAATCGGTAACGAGAGGGTTATTCAAACGTTCGCACACTGCTTCTAATTTTGCTTTGCGGCCCTCTCCATCTTTCAGCGTCTTTCCGTGCAGTTCATACCAACGGTTAACCAAATCGCCTAATTTCTGTATACCGCAAGTATCAATATTAAGAGTTTGCTTTTGCATTAGTTGTCGTTCGAATGCCATCGCCTCACCTTTTGTTGTGAATTGGCGTCTGACACGACGGCCATTACGGCCGTCAGGGAAACATTGGCATTGCCACTTACCGTTAGGAAGTTTACTAACTGCCATAATTAACCTTTATCACATAGCGTTAGAGCTTCATTTGTAAATGGGCTGAGGCTTACTTTTGCACCGGTGTATGGATTATCTTTCCAGAAAGAAGAACCATTAATATTTTGTGCTTCTTTTTTGCCATTGGTTTTTAATGTATTAGCTAATCCCGTTAATCCATATACGGTATTATCCGAGAGATCTTCGACAAAAACGCCGCCTTTATAACACTGCAATTCAGCTTTATCTGCATTAAAAGCCCACTTATCGCCATATGATTCTTGGCTGATTTCAAGGCTATTATAAGATTTTGTTGATTCAGATTGCTCTGAATCACAGGCTGTAAGAAATAGTGCCCCTGCTAAAATCAATACTTTTCTCATTGTAGCCATCCCATTAGTACCATTGTCATGGCGGCAAAAGAAGAAACCGTTTGGTTTTCGAATATTTGTTGATTTTTCTTTGCATCAGGATCAGGAGAAAAAGCATCATCAAGTTGACTGGCTAGCAATTCAGCATATGGCTTAATATCATCAATATCTTTTATTTCTGTTGAAATCTTATCTGTTAGTTTCCCATCAACCCACATACCAGCAATAAAGTCTGCACAAGTGGCAACTTTATTTTTCTCATTTGCCTTTTGCCAAGCTATGGCGTTAGATTTATGTAAATTACCACCCTCGTACCATTCTGCTGCGTGAGCTACACCAGTTAATAAAAATAGCGCTAATGTAATAGATAATAGTTTCTTTAACATACTTATTCCTTTTTATTTACAACGTAATCAATGTAATAAAATACCTAAAAATAAATAATCACGACTCTAAATATTAATATCACCATCATATTATTTTAGAGTCGTGATTATATTTTTACTCTTTCGTTAATTCTTTGGTATGTAATCGTATTGCTAATCGTTGATATATTTAAACGTGACGCCTGATTCATGGCGCGATAGTTTTCAATTACTTCTTGTTCATCTGTTGATATGTTCATGGGTTGAGTTTTGTTCCCTGTAACGATATACAGCATATCAAAGCCGTGTTCGGCTAACTTTTGTAAGTGCAGCCCACTAAGAGAGGCTTCGTTTTGTTCGTAACTGTATAGTGTGTTATGTGGGCATCCTATCAAATGTTCAAAATCAGTTTTCTTTAAGCCTAAACGTTCACGTTCCTCTGTGACTCTGCTTCCCATTGTGCTCACTAAAATATCTCCTATGTTTTGTTTGGATGTGTATTAATCAATATTTAAAAACAAATAGTTAGTGATTCACAATGTAACATTATGATACAGAGGGAACATATTCATGGATCACAATTACAAATGGTTATTATTTCATTTTGGTTATTTTAATGTGGTAAATCATGCGGTTGATTGTAATTTAATCTTTTATCCGCTTTTTGCCTGTTTATTAGGTGTTGATTGTGCAAAAGCGGAACCCACAGCTTGCATGTTTACGCGAGATTCTTCGCTCATAGCGCGATAGTGTTCAATTAATTTTTGCTCTTCCATGGAAATAGCTACTGGTGCTGTTGGTATTCCAGTTATGATGTAAGTGATATCAAAGCCATATGCATTGGAAAGCATAGAAAGCATTGCAGCATCGGGAACTGTTTCTCCTCTTTCATATTTACCCCAAGTCCTTGTAGATACTCCAAAATTTTTAGCCATTGAATCCTGACTTGCACCTGATTTTTCCCTTTCCTCTCTTAATCGTTTTCCGATTAGGAATGAAAGTTCCTCTTTTTGAGTTGACATAGGAATAATTCTTCCTTAAAGTTGTTTGTATCGTTACTTAGTGGATCACAATATATCATCATGACACTCAATAAGCATATTAGACGGTCACGATTACCGCGAGGAATCGCCTCAAAAAATCCTATCGTTATGCGGTTATCAGTCGATGAACGTGAAGAGTTGGAGGCTATTGCAAAAAAAGACAGCCGTTCTGTATCCAGCATGGCTCGCATCATTTATCTCAGTGCTGTGCAGAACTTCCGGTGAGGTGTGTATGAGTACAATCAACAATGTAAATAACATTTCTATCACCGTTAACGTTGAGTCGGCATACGTTTCATTAAAAAAGTACTCAGAAATTACAGAGATCCCTTTCAACACCTGCCGTGCAATGGTTGCAGATGGCCGCATTATCATCAGGCCAAAGAAAGGGGAAAAAGAGACGGTCGAAGTCAACATGATCGCCATGTTGAAAGATGCAATTAATAATAGCTAATAAATTATCCAATAGAGGTAATAAGCATGCGAAATATTATGCCAACACTAGAGGAATTAAATAAAGGCAGAGTCAAATTTGGGGCATTCTTAGTGCGTCCATTACCGAAGAACGCGGTTCGTGAAAATATGCGTTATCAGGTTGAAGACGGCGAACATTGTCACGGCCAATTTGATTCACGTAATGAAGCATTACGGTATTGTTATCAACGGTACAGGATAAAAATCCATGAACGAATTAAAGAGGGTGCAGCACAAATATAAAGTCAGCGGTAAAGACTTTTCTAATAGTAAAGTCACAAACGTGAGTTATAAAAAAGAAAACCCATTGATGATGACATTAGTTTCAATCGGGTTAGCAACAACCCTATTAACCCCGTTATTATCCATATTGTAAAGGTGATGCTATGGCTAATACAGAATCTCATCGCGCAGTGGTATTAACGCTGGATGAGCGTATTGACGGTATGTGTCAGGTAGCCAAAACAAGGGCCTCTGTGTTTAGTGGTTCCGTATCGGCAAGTGATAAAGCGATTGCCGAATTTATTAAAAATATGCGTGACCGTACTAATAATAGAAAGCGTAATAATAAAAAATTATTGCATGTGCTTTTTCATTTGGCCGGATTACCTAAATCTCGCTATGACGCACAATATGAGGATTTCACTCTTGATGAAAGACATTCATTAATTGAAGCCTTTATGCAATATAAAGCGGTGGCGGCCATTATGCCGGAGTCATTCGCTATTTAATTAAAACAACCAACATATTTTTTATTGGCGTTAATCGTCAGGGCTTTTTATTGCCTGAAATAAGGGAAAATAAAAATGAAAAATAACTATATCGCTAAATATGCCGTGAAGCATTCTGGCCCCGAATTTATCGAGCAATTAATTAAAGACGTACGCAAGGCAGAAAGACAGCATTGTGCTGATTTATATGCCGTCCGTTTAGTGAAGCTGTCTGCCCGTGTGCTGGATGAAAGGATGGGGCCTTCTGACAGTGCCGCGCTGCTGCAAGGCGAATCGGAAAATATCGAGCGTCAGGCGCAGGAGTGGAACCATGTCTAGGCAACTCGACCGTGCCTGTGAGCACGCCGCTGACATGTTGGAACGCCGCATTGCTGCTCACGTTAACCGCCCAGTCGGGGTTTCAGCTTTTCATTGTGAAGAATGCGAACAGCCTATACCAGAACAGCGCCGCAAGGTGATCCTCGGTGTAACCCGCTGTGCGCCTTGTCAGGAAGTGTTCGAACTGAACCAGAAACATTATCGGAGTGTGTGAGATGGCGAATAAAACTATTCTCAAATGGGCAGGCTCTAAAGTCCGCATTATGGATAAGTTACTGCCTCATCTGCCTGCCGGTCAGCGACTGGTTGAACCGTTCGCCGGTTCCTGTGCCGTTATGATGAACACGGATTACCCCGAGTATTTGGTGGCGGATGCGAATGCGGACTTGATTAACTTATACAAAGAAATTAATGCTGTTCCGGTTGGTACATTTCTTTATGAGGCGGAAAGTTATTTTGATAATTGGTTTGATTGCTCTAACACTGAAGATGATTATTACGAAAGTAGAGAAGTCTTCAATGCGCGTGATCTTGAAATCAGTTACGTTTCTAAAGCGTGTTTGTTTCTCTACTTAAACCGTCACGGCTATAACGGATTATGCCGCTATAACACCAAAGGTGAATTTAATGTTCCTTATGGGAAATATAAAAAGGTTTATTTCCCCGAAGCTGAAATCAAAGCGTTTCATCATAAATCATTGGGCCGTGCGAGTTTTGATTGTCAGGATTGGCAGCAAACACTCTTACACGTCAAAGATGGCGATGTGGTTTATTGCGATCCGCCATATCTCACTAAAGGTAAGGCCTTTACCCAATATCATCAGGTGAATTTCACACCTGCTGACCATGAGCTGCTGGCTGTGATTTTACACACACTCCATACCGACGAGGGTGTACCTGTCACCGTTTCTAATTCAATTGAAGCCAAAGAACTGTATGCCGATCTCGGTTTCACCATCCATGAAATCGACGCCCCGCGCACTATTGCCGCTAATGGCAACCGCCAGCCGGCGAAAGAGATTATTGCTGTGTTAGCAGGGAGGCAATAATGACAACAGACAATGCACCGATTGTTCTTGATCCTAAAAACGGCGTTTATATCACCGGCACCCGTTTTGCCGTTGTTGCTCATGAGAAGCATCCGGGCAAATTGGCGTTGTTGCAATTCAACACGTATGACGGCATTTACTCGCTGGTCGACTGGCATGACAGTGACGTGTCACTGGTCGCTGCATTGGTGAGTCTGCATGTCTCCTATATCCGCCACAAAATGCGCTCGGTGACAGAATATCTGGCTGCGGTTGAAACCATCGCCAAACGCTGCCAAACCGCATTGGCTCTGCTGAATCCGGAAACTTATGGCGGTGTGGTGACATGTTAAGCCGCCCGATTGATTTCAGTGTCCAACCCGAAGCTGAACCCGCCAATGGGCAGTATGCCTATTGGTGGAATGCACCGCGCCATCAGGCGGTAGCAGGTATTGAAAGATCGCTTACCCGTGAAAGACGCCTTCAGGGGCAAGCGATTTTGGCGGATATCGAATCCCTGCCGCGCATTCTGCGTTATCCCTATCAGAAACGTTATGAAAAGATACTGAAAGAACAGGGCTTGCTGAAAGCTCAGGATTTTCTGTATTTCGATTTTCATCAAAAATTCTGGCCACGCATTGAGGCAGTAACCCGTCGTTTTGAGATGGATACTCACACCACACTGATGACGACGGCCCGCATTTCTACTGAAATCAGTCAATTTAACCGCCTGCCTGATCTCCAGAATAAACCGCTAAAAAAACTGGCGACTCAAATTGCTGCCGGGTTCTTTACGCTGTTTGAGCAGTATTGTGATCAGTGCATTGCTGAGGCGAACGGCGATAAAAAAGCTATCTATCAGATGCGCAACCTGTCTCCGATTTATGGTGAGCTGGCGACATTGTCGCGCGGGCTGCATATCACACCGGCGCATTATGGCCGCTATCTCAAAGGCACGTTGCAACAGCGTGATGTGATTGCGGCGGTATCCCGTCTGGTCAATGACGATTTCTGGTATCGCCGGCTCAAGGCGCACCGTACCCGCTGGCGGGAAGCGTTGCTGATTGCCGCAATGGCAGTCAATAAAAACCGTTCCCCGTATGCCAGCCGTCAGGCCATTCAGGAAGTGAAGTCTCAGCGTCTGGCCAATATGCAGTACCTTGAGTCAATGGACATTGAAGATGTGGCCACCGGCGAGCGCTTTGATCTGGTTGAGAAGGTAATGCAAAGCATTTCTAACCCGGAAATTCGCCGTATGGAACTGATGGCGCAGATTGCCGGGATTGAACGGGTTGCCTCGGTGCGTGGGGATATCGGTATGTTTATCACCATCACGACGCCGTCAAAGTATCATCCAACCCGCCAGATGGGGGCAGACAAGGTGGCGGTGCTCAACAGCAGTTGGGCCAATGAAGCCTATACCCCGAAAGATGGCCAGCGTTATCTGGTGAAGGTCTGGGCGAAAATCCGCACGGCGTTTAAGGATGCAGGGCTGAATGTTTATGGTGTCCGGGTGGTCGAACCGCATCATGATGGCACGCCGCACTGGCATTTATTGCTGTTTACCGATAAAGCCAGCCGGGCGTCAGCGGTGGAGATTATGCGTAAAAAAGCCTTGCAGGAAGATGGCGACGAACGGGGCGCACAGCAGTACCGCTTCGAATGCCAGCATATGAATAAAGGTGGCGCAGTCGGTTATATCGCTAAATACATTGCTAAGAATATCGACGGTTACGCGCTGGATGGTCTGACCGATGATGAAACCGGTAAGCCATTAAAAGATGCGGCAGCGGCTGTGACCGCATGGGCTTCTACATGGCGTATTCCCCAATTTCAGTTCTATAACCTGCCTTCTAAGGGCGCGTACCGTGAATGCCGTCGCCTGCGTAGTCTCTGCATTGCTGACCAATTGGGTGAGGTGGCCGAAAAGGTCCGGGCTGCGGCCGATCAGGGGGACTTTGAAAACTACATACTGTCACAGGGCGGCCCTTGCACCCCGCGTGATCAGCAAACTATCCGCGTTGCCCGTGAAGTCAGCGACAAACTCAACCCGTATGACGAGGCGGTTTCTAATGTGGTCGGGATTTATGCGCAGCTCAACCCTGCCGCCGGCGTGTTGAAAACACGCGAGCGGGAATACCGGATTGTCAAAAAGCACGACAGCCAAGCCCCGGCATCCGTTGTGGCCGGTGAGGGTCTTGATCTTTTAAAAAGCGCCATCGGCGCGCCTCGGAGTCCTGTCAATAACTGTGGATCAGGGGATTGGCAGGCATGGGAGGACAGCCCAGCGTTACCCGCAGACTTAAGCGGTAAGGCGTTATCCGATGTTCTCCAATGGGGACGGGCGATGGAAACTAACTCCGCTGAGAATGGCGCACAGCGCGAGGAAATCGGCGTTTCGGGGCCTCGGGTTATTTCCCGCATCACGTTAACGCCAAAAGAAGAGGCGATGTTGCCGGAGGTCAGGCGGTTGACTGGGTTAATGGGGTTCGAAATCAGTAATCAGTCAATGGAAACGATGTTTATCAAGGGTATGAGTATCAGCTTTGAGGGTCAGCGTCTGCGAGTGCGTGACGGCACTGTGCAGTTGATGGATTTACCGGAGGAGCAGGAACGGAAGCAACGCGAGTTTGAGGCGCGTAAACAGGTGCGCCGCGAGGCATTGCAGGCGCGGATTATGAATCTTGGGGAAATGAGGAAAGCATAATATGAATTACTTACAACCAAAAGACTTGGCAGCCCTACAGCGATTTAAAGAAACATCTGATGATGGTGAGGGATACGACGTCTCTCGTGAACAAATGCACAGACTGGCTGAATTGGGCGTTGTTTGTTATCACAGCATGGGAATTTATAGCATTACATGGTTCGGAATGTATGTCTTAAATCCGTCTGATAAAGCATTACAGCCGCCGTTTAAAACGGAATCAGACCATTTTTGTGAGTTTTTAGAGGAAAAGTCACAATGATCACCTTAAAGTTAACGCCCGAAATCATTAACAACATTAACCGTAAATTTGTTTTAGATTTATTCGTCTGGCAGAAACGCTGGAAAGCCAATCAACATCACCGTAACCGCTTTTTGCATAAGTGCAGGCAGATAGGCGCTGATCATTATTTCGTGCTGGAAGCGTTAAGCGATGCCTGTCGGACGGGGCGGAATAAATTTTTTCTGTCCAATAAGGAATTCTTGCCGTTTTTTGTTTGTTATCTTGCGCAGTATTTCCCAAAGCAACAAGCCGATTTAACCGAAAATGCCGAAGACATTCATGGGGTCAGGCTGAGTAATGGCGCTGAAATCCGCTTTGTGCATGAAAACAGCTACGTTGCTACCCTCAGTGGCGATGTCTATGTGTCAGAGTGGGCTTTCTCGGATAATCCCATTCGGTTGGTGCAATTAGCGTTAAGTCTATCCATGCATGATACATGGCATAGAACGTTTTATTCCTCCAGATGTTCAGGCGATAACGGTGAGGAGGCCTATAAGCGTTTTTTTGCCTTGAACCGCATCAAGGGTGAATCGGTTTTTTTCGACACGGTGACGTTGTTTGATGTTGATAAAGGTTTCTTGAATGAAGAGAGGATTATTGAATGAAGAGAGGATTATTGAGCATTATTCACGAAAGGAGTTTGAAGAACTGTTTTTGTGTTGTTTTCCGCATAAGTAATACTAACCAAGAAGGTAATGTATAAAAATTAAGTTTCGCATGGAATGCGCTCTAATATTTTGTTTTAATGGAGTGATAAATAATTTTATCACTCCATTATATGATATAAAAAATATCATGTTAATATAAAACGTTATAATCTGGCGTATTGGCTTTTATCTTGCGTGGATTTTTTCAAAAGTTTTAATTTCAAAGAGTCATGGAAACTATTACGGTTTAAATTCCAAATGAAAGTCATAAATTGCCCATGGAGACTCGTATATGAAATAATTATTATTTTTAAGATAATCACCAAAATATTGATCGTCCGGATTGGATGAATGATAACCTAATCTAAATAAACCATTAACCTCTACAAACGCTATTCCAGTTGGTCTAGGGTCCACTGGTAATTTAGGTATGTTAAATGAACCCGTTTTTTCTTTATGCAAATCAAATATTTTTAGGTATGGATAATTGACTGTGTAGAGATATATATTAAGGGTATATTTTGTTTTATTGTGTACATATTTATAATCCATATTATAAATCCTCTGGTTATATTAATCGATGTTATATTATTATCCGCCTAAAGGAATTATAGTAATTGGAAAGCAATAATTAAAGTGTGGAGCGCCAACACTACAACCACCTTGATACTTAACAGAAAAATTTTGATAGCCATTCAAAAAAGAAGCATCATTTAAAGTCAATGAAGCGCTAAATCCTTGCATAGATATAGTACATTCAACCTGTTCTATAAAATACCCGAATTCCTCAAATATAGTAACAGGGAACGTAACATTAGGAGGTATAGTACCCTTCTGTATTATAGGATCTCCTGAAACCCCCCCTCCTGTAATCGACGATATAGTTACAGGTATTTGTGAGGCGTTATAAAACTTTATTTCCATGATATTCTCCTAGAAAATAAATAAACGGCGATCCAATTTTATTGAAAAATACAACTAAGTATATATCATAAATTAATGTCTTATTAATTTGTCGTTTTGATGTTGGCTTGTGCATTTAATTTCCTGACATTTTAATGACCACCTATAATTATTGGAAGGAAATTTATTATGACTCAGTCGCTTAAAATGAAAACAAACATAAACATATAGTAAGCGAAGTAAACTTATTCTTTTTGTATTTTTTAAAAGCTATTCAAAAAAATTAGTTTAAATTTATTTAATATACATAAATCTATACATTACGTGCATCAATCCGCAAGATCAAATAAGGATCTAATACCCTAGCAAGCACCAGCACTGGCGCGCTTCAAACGATCCCGTGCAGGTGCATAAAAAGCACTGCATTTAGTGAGCAGGCGCGGCGGGGTCACGACTGCGCGCGGCGGTGTTTATTAGCCATGCCAACCACCAAAAAATCAACATGACGAAACGTGAGAGCGTAGAAACACATTGAGCCTGACTCACAATGACAGACGTGTGTTTTTGTGGCGATAGCAGGTTTAAATCTCAAACGAGCATATTGTGATGATATTCAGCCCATTGTCAGTATTGATAATAACGTCATGTTTTGAAATCCTGATGACTATCAGAATAATCAGTACTACACATTGCGTGCAGAGGGAATGAGCGTTATGACAATAAAAAAAAGGGTTGGAGCTATTCTAGGATTATTAGCTGTTTTAGTGATACTGGTTTTTGGGGTTTGTGTTGTGGGCAGTGACCTGATCGCGCTGTTTAAGATGGAAGACCGGGTGCAATCCTCTTGGGGCATGTTCTTTATTGTTTTTTCCTCGCCGTTCTTTCTGTATGTTATTCTTTTCGTAATCTATTTATGGATGAATTACAAGCCAGAAGAGTTAGAAAAATCCAGAAAAAAGAAAAAATCGATAACACTCAATGGGCAAATTATGGGCTTTTTTCTCGCCATTGCGGTATTCGGATTTGTCGGGAGTATTCCGCTGTCGTGGTATATCCATTTCAGGTTGCTGGATATCGGGTATGTTATCTGCGAGAGTAAGTTTGGGAAAGGGTCAACCCGGTATGCGAAAGAGAAGAGACTCTGTCACTGAGTCTATCAAGCTGAGACTGAGTGACAGTTTTATCAGGATGCCATGATAGGCGGGGATTAGTTGTCCCCGTCCAGCGAGTAAGGCTCAAACCGGATCACCTCTTCCCCGAGCCAGTCATTAAGTTGCTTCATCTTGCTTTGCAATGGCAACAGTTCATTGCGCACAAACACTTTCGCCGCTTTTTCCACATCGCCAAAGCCGCCGGTGTTCTGCGGGATAATCCCCATCATCGGCGGCGGAACGCGGTGCGCCGCCAGAATATCATCGCGGCTGGCGTTCTTGATATTCAGAAACTCATCTTTGGCCGCCGCTTCGGATAGCGGAATAGTCTGAATGCCGTCTTTCTTGCCCCCCGGCGCATACAGAAACAGGTTGCGGAAATTGCCCGGTCCTTTGCTGTTTTTCAGGGCATCGCGGATATTGTTCACATCGGAAATATTCTGTGATGCATCGCTGATATACAGGATATAACCGGCATGACTGCCGTTCTGGTAATACTTGCGCCGAAACAGCGTGGCCGATTCATTCAGTAACGCCGAGGGCAGCGCCGCCAGATATTCCGGCAGGCCGTACAGCTCCTGATTAATGTCCGGTTCGATCAGGTGAAAGACCTGTCCGGTCGGGAACGGGTACGGCTGGCTGTGGTAGCCGTACTTCACAAACCAGTAAGTATCTAAATCTTCCCCGCGCCGGGTGAATTTGGCCGGGCAGTGTTTCAGGCTCAGCGGCTGGTCGAGACGGTTTTTCCTGAGTTCCAGATACGCATTACCGAACAGCAGAAAATCCAGCGCCCACGAATCGAAGGTCTGCCGGTTCAGCAGGCGATGAGGCATAAAAGTGTTGTACAGAATATTGCGTTTCACATACACCGCGCTGCTGTGATGCGGGGCGGAGCGGAACGAGACGGCCAGCCCGTGGAAACTGATGGGCGGCTCATACCAGCTGTCGACCAGCACACATTCGAGATAATCGTATATCTCGCGCCGGTCCAGCACCGGTACCGGATCACCAAAGGTGAAGGCCTCCATCGGGGCAGCGGACGCAGCCTGTCTGGCTGGGCGATTTCTGTTTTTACGGGACATCAGTAGACCTCAACGATATTTTTATGGTGGGGCACGTCACCGGTGATCGGTTCGTTAAACAGCGCGTGCATGGTGGCCCACGCCAAATCAGCGTGGCTGGCTTCTTCACTGCGGCTGGCCTCGTAAGTCGGGCGGTTGCCGCTGGCGGTGGTGGCCCGGCGAATGGCCATAAAACTCTGGGCAATGTCGGTGTGCCCGGCGTCAAACTCCAGCCGGCGGTGGTTGATAATGTCCCACGCTTTCAGTACCAGCGCATTTTTCACCGACGGGTTATAGATAAATTCCCGCACCGACGGGAAGAACGCTTTGACGTTCTGGTAGACCCCGTGGCCAATACCGGTCGAGTCAATGCCGATATATTCGACGTTGTAGCGTTCAGTCAGGGCGCGAATGGCCTCTGACTGGGCGCGGAAGTCCATCCCGCGCCACTGGTGCCGCTCCAGAATACGGAACTTACCGCCCGCGACCTGTGGTGGCGCAATGACCACACAACCGGCACTGTCCCCGTTCTCGCCCCCTTTGGCCGGGTCGTAGCCGATCCAGACCGGATAATACCCATAGGGGCGTAGCATCAGCGGCTGTACATCGTCCCAGACTTCCCAGCTGTCCACCATGCAGCCCTGCATCAGTTGCAGTGAGAAGATGGATTCAATATCGTCCATAAACTCACACATCAGCAGGTTCTGGTATTCATCCGGGCTGTATTCCAGCCGCAGCTGGTCGATATCAAACAGGGTACAACCGCCGGCGACCGCATCTTCCACGGTAACAATCTGCCGCCACTGGCCATCGGCACACAGCAGGCCATTGACGAGCGCCTCATGGCTGATATCCACGTCAATGCGGTCCGCTTTGGCCCGTCCCCGGTTATACAGTTTGCCCGACCAGTACGGGTAAGCGCTGTGGGTCAGGCTGGAAGGGGTAGAAAAGTAGGTTTGCCGCCACTGTTTGTGCATGGCCATCCCAGAGGCGACCTTGCGCAGTTCCTGAAAGCGCGGGATCCAGAAATACTCATCCAGATAGAGGTTACCGTGATAACTCTGGGCCGTGCGGGCATTGGTGCCGAGAAAGTAGAGCATCGCCCCGTTGCTTAAGGTGATGGGGTCGCCTTTCAGTTCGACGTCCACTTCCCGCGCCATCTCCAGAATGTAGCTTTTAAACACATGAGCCTGGGCTTTACTGGCCGAGAGAAAAATCTGGTTACGTCCGGTGGTCAGTGCATCCATCAGTGCCTCACGGGCAAAAAAGTACGTCGCCCCAATCTGGCGGGATTTCAGCAGATTGCGGATACGGTGTTGCTGACCGGCCTGATACCAGACTTGCTGATAACCAAACATCGTGTCATGGAACAGTTGTGTCAGTTTTTCGATCTGTTCGTCACTGAACACGTTCTTTTCCGGTGGCCGACGCTCGCCCTTGTTGCGGTTGGCGATGTTCGGGTTCAGGTCGGCTTCATTACCGCCATTGCTGTACTTGTTGATGCGGGCCTGCCGCTCCAGCTGGCGGTATAACAGGTCGATTTCCTTAAAATCCTTGCCCTCTTTTTGCTGTTTGGCAATCAGCTGGCACAGCCGCGCTTCCAGCGCCAGTTCAACCCGCTCAAAGGGTGTCACCTCGTCCCATTTGTCGCGGCGTTTCCAGCTGTGGATCGTGGTGGCGTTCTCATTAAGCATGTCCGCAATGCGCGCGATGCGATACCCGCTAAAATACAGGTGCATGGCCTGTTTGCGCGGGTCAAAGTTATTCACTATCGGTGTCGGTGTTTTCATGCCGCCAGACTACCGCCCCGGCCGCCATTTCTCCGCGCGGGCCGGTTGTGCCAGTTCCGGCACAAGCCCCATTGATTGTTTCCCCGGCGTAACGACACAAACTAATAGCCCATGACCCACCCATTAACCCCGGGGCGAATAATGTCCAAGAAATCCAAACCGTTTCGTATCTGTGTGGAAGGTGCGACCACCGACGGGCGCAAGATCCAGCGTGAGTGGCTGAGCCAGATTGCGGATAACTATAATCCGTCCACTTACGGTGCCCGTATCAATATGGAGCACTACAACTACTCATGGAGTCCGCGCTACGGCGATGTGGAATCCGTCTACACCGAAGAAATCAAAGACGGCGCCCTCGCCGGTAAGCTGGGGCTGTACGGTATTCTGACGCCGACGGACGAACTGATTGAAATGAACCGCAAGCGCCAGAAAGTCTACACCTCAGCCGAAATCAATCTGGATTTTGCCGATTCCGGCGGCGCGTATCTGGTGGGCCTTGCGGTCACCGACAGCCCGGCCAGTCTCGGTACCGAGATGTTGCAGTTCAGCGCCGGTGCCACTGCTAACCCGCTGAATGCCCGCAAACAACACCCTGACAATCTGTTCACCGCCGCGGAAGAGACGGTGCTGGAGTTTGTGGAAGCCATCCCTGAGAGTGACAAACCGTCGCTGTTTTCCCGCATTCAGGACTTTTTCCAGAAAAAACAGCAATCCGATGAGGCCCGTTTTACCGATATCTATCAGGCCGTCGAGCTGTGCGCCAAAGAGCAGCAGGCGACAGCGGAGACCGTCCAGACGCTGTCAAAGCAGGCCGATGAATTTGATGCATTCAGACAAAAACAGGCCGCGCTGGAAAACCAGCTGAATGACCTGAAAACCCAGTTAAGCCAGCAGGATAACCAGCCGCAGCAGCGCCCGGTGTCGCTGGGCAACACCGGCACCGCCGAACACCAGACTAACTGCTAACGGAGCACCCATGAAGAACCAGACCCGCCATCAATTTAATGCCTACCTGACCCGACTGGGGGAAATTTACGGCGTGGAAGCCAGTGCCTTCAGCGGCAAGGTGGAAGTGCAGCCGTCGGTGGCGCAGACACTGGAAGACGAGATCCAGCAAAGTGCCGACTTTCTGCAAAAAGTGAACGTCGTGCCGGTCAGTGAGCAATCCGGGCAGGCGATTGGCTTAGGCATCGGCTCCACCATTGCCGGCACGACCGATACGGACGATAAAGACCGCGAAACTACCGACCCGACCCGCCTGACGACCGTTGAATATCGGTGTGAACAGACCAACTTCGACACCAGCCTGACCTACGTCAAGCTCGATTTGTGGGCGAAATTCAAGGATTTTCAGCTGCGTATCCGTAACGCCATTATCCGCCGACAGGCCCTTGATCGCATTATGATTGGCTGGAACGGCATCAAGCGCGCCAAAACCTCCAACCGCACCCAGTACAAAATGCTGGAAGATGTGAATGTAGGCTGGCTGCAAAAAATCCGACAGGATGCACCGACCCATGTGTTAAGCAGCATTGCCGACAGCGAAGGCAAACCGATTTCTGACGTTATTCGTGTGGGGGCCGGCGGTGATTTCCTTAACCTTGACGCGCTGGTGATGGATACGGTCAACAACGCCATTGATGCCGAATATCAGGACGACACCGAACTGGTGGTGATTTGTGGCCGCGAACTGCTGGCAGACAAATACTTCCCGCTGGTGAATCAGTCCCAGCCCAACAGCGAGAAAATGGCCGCCGATGTGATTATCAGCCAGAAGCGGATCGGCAACCTGCCGGCGGTACGGGTGCCGTATTTCCCGCCGAAAGCCCTGTTGATTTCCCGTTTGGATAACCTGTCCATCTACTATCAGGAAGGCACCCGACGCCGCTCGGTACTGGATAACCCGAAACGGGATCGCATCGAAAACTACGAATCGGTCAATGAGGCTTACGTGGTGGAAGATTACCGCGGGGTGGCACTGATTGAAAATATCGAGATGCTGCCGGCGAAAAATCTGACGCAACCCGCCATGCCGGCCACTGAGGGACAATAATGGCCAGCCCGTGGCAGTGTCACCGGATACGTTTACAGGCAGAATCTACCGCCGGTTTACAGGGCGAGGCCCTGCAAAATAACAGCGGCTATAACCAGATGCTGCTGATGCTGGGCCAGCACCGCAAACAACTGAAAGGCATTCAGTCGATGGAAGGCAAGGCTCGTTTAAAGCAGAAGCTGTTGCCCCATTATGCGCCGTGGGTGACCGGTGTCCTCGCCACCGGGCAGGGCGCGCAGGACGATATCCTGATGTACGCGATGCTCTGGCGCATCGATGCCGGCGAGTATGACGGCGCACTGGACATTGCCGAGTATGCTCTGCGCCACCGGCTGGCGATGCCACAAGGCCACAGCCGCACCGCGGGCTGTGCGATAGCGGAAGAAATCGCCGACGCGGCCCAGCGCAGCTACAACGCCAAATCGCCGTTGCCACTGGCCACATTGGAACGGGCGGTCAGCCTGACCGATGAACAGGATATGCCTGATGAGGTGAAAGCCGAGCTGTACAAATGGCTGGGCTACAACCAGCGGGATAATGACCTGCCACAACCGGCTTACTGTTCACTGAGCCGGGCACTGGAACTGAATAACCGGGTGGGCGTGAAAAAGGATCTGGAACAACTCGCCAGAGTGATCCGCCAACGCCACGCCAGCCCTTAACGAACGTGCCAACACGCCGGGGCGGCACGGGGTAGCGACAGTCTCAATACCCCGTCCACCGCCCGCCTATTACAAGGTAACCGTATGGATTTTATTGCACCGCAACCTGCGCAGGATGCAGATATCACCCTCAGCAGCGATCCATTTTATCCCGCCGTCAGTCTGGGCCGCTACCGTGACGAGATGCGCAATGACGGCACCGTCACCACGCCCCGTTTAAAACAGGCGATGGCCAACGCCATTGTGGAAGCCAACCGCGAGCTACACCGCTGGCACTTGCTCAATATCCAGCAGGGCTATGCCACCTTATCTGGGGTACCGGCCTCAAGGGTGAATGGCGAAAGCGAGCTGATTTATCTCTATCACCGGGCCGTATTTTGTCTGACCAAAGCCAACCTGACCGAGCGTTATCGGGATATCGACACCACCGCAAACGGGGTGAAAAAAGCGGACACACTGGACAGCACCATTGATGATTTATGGCGGGATGCGCAGTGGGCACTGCGCCGGATACAAGGGCAGGATCATGCCATCGTGGAGCTGATTTAATGCGGGTCTGGGCACAACAATATGACACGGTGGATGCACTGTGCTGGCGTCACTACGGCCGGACACAGGGCGTCACCGAACAGGTACTGGAAGCCAATCCCGGTCTGGCGGATGTTGGCGTTATCCTGCCGCACGGCACCGAGGTGACATTGCCGGACATGGCGCCGGCACCGGTCACCCCCACCCTGCAATTATGGGATTAAAACATGATGAGAAGACAGCATGGACAAACAACCTGATCTCTGGGCCGAGGTCTTAAACGGCTTACAGCAGGCGTGGCCGCAAATCTCCGGCTCGCTGTTAGCGGTGCTGATTTGCTATGGCCGGCTGATTTATGACGGCGTGGAGCGTAAAAACCGCTGGGTCGAACCGTTACTGTGCGGGGCGTTTTCATGGGGGATTGCCAGCGGACTGGAAGTGTTCGGCATTCCCGGCACCGTGTCACCGGCACTGGGGGGCGCTATCGGCTTTATCGGGGTTGAAAAACTGCGCGAGTTTGCGATCCGCGCCATTAACAAACGACTGGGAGACAAACCGCATGAGTAGAGGCATTCGCAACCACAATCCGGGCAATATCCGCCACGGCGATAACTGGCAGGGCCTGAGTGATCCTCAGACTGACAATGCTTTTTGCCAGTTTACCGCGCCGGAATGGGGCATTCGGGCCATGCTGAAAATTCTGCGTAACTATGAGCGCAAATATGGCCTGAACAGCATCCGCCAAATCATTACCCGCTGGGCACCGCCCCATGAGAACCAGACGGAAAACTACATTGCCTATGTGTGCAAGGTTGTCGGGATTGCCAGCCATGCGGTGATTGATGTCGATAACGCAGTGACAATGCGCCGACTGGTCAAAGCCATCATTCAGATGGAGAACGGCCAGCAGCCTTATTCTGAGGCCATATTTGAAAAAGCCTTTGAGTTGCTATGAATTTGAAATATCAAATTTACTCTCTCATTGGCATTGTTCTGTTAGGGGCCGTTTGCCGCTTTTACATTGATAGAAGTCTGGCGTTAGGGAAAGAAAATAAACAACTTCACCAATCCCTATCAGAACAGCTTGTCATTAATACAAAACAACAGGTGCGCATCAAACAGTTGGCTGAGCAGGATGCGCAACGTTTACAGGCACTGACCCATGCGAAGACTGAAATTGACCGGCTGCACACTGCTTCTCTGGCTCATCCTGAGCGGGTGTACATCAAAGCCCAGTGTCCCGCCCCTGAAACCGTTGCCACCGCCGGCATGGCTGATGCAGCCCGCGCCCGACCTACAGACACCGCTGTCCGAAATTATTGGTTACTCCGGGAACGTATCGCCATCACCGGGCAAATGATCGCTGGGTTACAGGATTATATTCAGACCCAGTGTCAATAAATCCGACGCTGTAGTATGTTAACGATCTGTAAATAACCGTAGAGATATTAATCAGATGGAACATATCAAAAGCAAAACATTTAAAGCCGAACGGGCATGGGGTTCACGGCTTATTACCAATCTGGATGGCGTTACTGTCAAACTGCATTGGACGGATCAGCCGTACAAATGGCATATCAATGACGGGGAAGAAGTTTTCGCGGTGATGGATGGCACGGTGGAGATGCACTACAAAGAACACGGACAAGTCAAAATTGCCCGACTGGAAACCGGTGAGCTGTTTTATGCCACCGTCGGCACAGAACATGTCGCCCATCCGGTGGGCGAGGCCCGAATACTGGTGATAGAACGGGAAGGTAGTGTTTAGCGAAAAGGAAGACAACCACCCCGAGACGATGAACGGTTGCAGTGTATCGGGTTATTGGTGCTATTCGTCATAATATTGGATGGATTCCCCGGCAGGAAGCTCATTAATGGATTTCCATTTATGGCCGGGCTGGGAGGTCTGGGGCATGAGTCTGTTATCACCCACAACAACAAAGTACATGATTTCATTGCCATCAGAGTCGATTTCCTGAAACAGACCACCGCCTCTGCCGGTATAAGCTTTTGGATCTAATAACATAACATTATCCTTTTCATTTGATATAGGGTGACTTCACGGGAAATCATTATATTCCCATTGATAGGACAGGTGATTAATGAATAAACCGCATTTATTACGTGCAGAACTGACCGGCAAAATCCCTTACCTGCGTGATAACCCCGAATATCTTCACCTGTTTGTGGAAGACGGTGCGGTGATGGCCACCTTAGCACCGTCGCTGTCGTATGAATACGAATACACCCTGAACCTGATTATTGAAGCCTATCCGGGCGACCAGAATATTTTAATGGCGGTGGTCGGCCATTGGCTGCGTGAACACCAGCCGGATATCTTTGCCAACCCCGATAACCGCCGCAGCGGCTTTACCTTTGATGTCAATATCCTCAATGACCAGACCGCCGATATCAGTATTGATCTGAAACTCACCGAGCGGGTACGGGTCAGCACCGAGGATGGCATTAGCACCGTGACTGCTATCCCGGAGCCAGTCAACCCCTTTGTGCAGTGGTGATAAAGATGGATGATGACTTACAACCGCTGGACAGTGCTCTGACCACCTTACTCACCCAACTTTCCCCGGCCAGCCGTAAACAACTGGCCCGCGATATCGCCCGTGACCTGCGTAAAAGCCAGATGCAACGCATCCGTGCCCAGCGTAACCCCGATGGCAGTCGCTATAGCCAGCGCAAAGCGCAGATCCTGACGGTGCAAAAAGGCATGAAGTTTGTCTGGCGCGGGGAAACCCGCAGCCTAAAAAACTGGCAGTACCGCAAGGGCAAAAACGGGAAAGTGATCACCGGCTATGATACTGAGCGTAAAGGGCTGCGTACCTTCTACCGCAACGATATTCAGCAGATGCTGGAAAAGAAAACTGATCGCCTCCAGACGCGCAAGGGCAGCAAAAAGACCCGCATGTTTAAGAAACTGGCGACCGCACGTTATCTGCGTCTGTCAGCCAGTGATAAAGAAGCCGCGATTTTCTTTGCCCCGAAAGTGGCCCACGTGGCCCGGGTGCATCAGTTTGGCCTGAAAGAGCGTCAACGCGGCAAGCAGATTGAGGTGAAATACCCGGAGCGCCGTTTGTTAGGCCTGACTCCCCAGGATATTCAACATATCGAAGAACAAATTCTTGCCCACCTGACCCGCTGAACTGTATCAGGACTGGCACAAGCTCCCTATAGTGCAGGTGCATGGATTTAGTGCCATGTTGTCGGCATGAACACACAATATTCTCATTCCCAAACCACGGAACTGTTGCGCCGGCTGCGCAACCTGATCCGCACCGGCACTGTGACACAGGTCGATACGGCCCGCGGTCTGTGCCGGGTAGAAACCGGCCACCTTGAAACCGACTGGCTGAACTGGCTCACCACCCGCGCCGGACGTGCCCGTACATGGTGGGCACCCAGTGTCGGGGAGCAGGTGATTTTGCTGGCGATTGGCGGCGATCTCACCACCGCCTTTGTGCTGCCGGCCATTTTCTCGGATGCGTGTCCGGCCCCCTCGGCGTCTTCGGATGCGGTCCATATTGCCTTTCCTGACGGGGCAGTGATGGAGTATGAACCGAACAGCAGTGCCCTAACGGTCAGCGGGATTAAAACTGCAACGGTCACCGCCTCGGTCTCCGTGCAGGTGACCGCACCACAAATCACCTGTACGGCCAGTGAACAGATCACATTAGCCACCCCGATAGTCATGTGTACAAACCATCTGACCACCGGCAGTCTGGCGATCCGTCAGGGCGGGACGATGCACGGCAATATCATCCATACCGACGGCCAGTTCAGTTCTAACGGGGTGGTGGTCGATACGCATCACCATGTTGGCGTGCGTTCCGGTGATGGCACTTCCGGTGGGCCGGTCTGATGTTGTATTCAGGGATGAACCGCCAGACCGGGGCAGCCATGACCGAGATTGATCACTTGCGCCAGTCGGTCAGCGATATTCTGTTAACCCCCATTGGCAGTCGGCTGACCCGTCGTCCGTATGGTTCGCTGCTGTCGGAGTTAATCGACGCCCCGCAGAATCCCGCTTTACGTCTGCAACTGATGGCGGCCTGTTATACCGCTATCCAGCAATGGGAGCCGCGCATTGTGCTGACCGCCATCAGTGTGACCTCCGGCCATGCCGGACAAGCCACGGTGGAGATCCTCGGTTATTTTCAACCGTCCCGCGACCCCGTCACATTTTCCGTGCCCGTGAGGTGACCTGATGCCCACCATTGATTTAAGTCTGTTACCGCCGCCCGATGTGGTTGAACCACTGGATTTTGAAACCCTGCTGGCTGAACGTAAAGCGGCCCTGATTGCCTTGTATCCCTCCGACCAGCGCGAGGCCCTGACTCGTACACTGGCGCTGGAATCGGAACCCCTCACCAAGCTGTTGCAGGAAAATGCCTATCGGGAATTGTTGCTGCGCCAGCGCATCAATGAAGCGGCCCGTGCCGCGATGGTGGCGTTTGCCCGAGGCTCGGATTTAGACCAGTTGGGGGCGAATAACAATGTCAGCCGACTGGTGTTGCAACCGGCCGATAACACCGCCGTACCGCCCATACCTGCCGTGCTGGAAGCCGACGCCGATTTTCGCGTGCGTATCCCGCAGGCCTTTGAGGGCTTAAGCGTGGCCGGGCCGGTGGCATCGTATGAATACCATGCTCGCAGTGCCGATGGTCGCGTGGCGGATGCGTCGGTGATTAGCCCATCCCCGGCCTGTGTGACCGTCAGTATTTTATCCCGTGACGGGAACGGCGCAGCTAACGCAGAACTGGTCGATATCGTCAGCCATGCCCTGAATGACGAGAACGTGCGCCCGGTGGCCGATCGCCTGACGGTGCAGTCGGCCAAGATAGTCAACTATGCCATTGACGCGGTGCTGTATCTGTACCCGACGCCGGAATATGAGCCGATATTGCAGGATGCGCGGGCACGGTTGGCCCGCTATGCCGCAGAGCAGCACCGCATTGGCCGGGATATTGTCCGCAGTGCCATCTTTGCTGCCCTGCATGTGCCCGGTGTGCAGCGGGTCGAACTGAAAACACCGACCAAGGATATGATTTTGGACAAAACGCAGGCCAGTTACTGCACCTCTGCTCATATTACGCTCGGAGGTTCGGATGAATGACCGTCTGTTACCGGTCGGCTCGTCCCCGCTGGAAGTGGCCGCCGCTGAAGCCCTCAGCAGTCTGGCCGCTGTTCCCGTACCGATACGTGATGTATGGCAGCCTGACCGTTGTCCGGTCAGGTTATTGCCGTATCTGGCATGGGCATGGTCGGTTGACCGCTGGGATATGGACTGGCCGGAGCACGTTAAACGCGAGTCGATTAAAGCGGCGATGTTTGTGCATAAACACAAAGGCACGATTGGCGCTATTCGTCGGGTGGTCGAGCCGTTCGGCTATCTCATTCGCGTCATTGAGTGGTGGCAGAACCATGATGCGCCCGGCACCTTCCGCCTTGATATCGGCGTGATGGACAACGGTATCACGGAGGCCACCTATCATGAACTGGAACGCCTCATCTTTGATGCCAAACCCGCCTCGCGTCACCTGATTGGCCTGTCTATTCAGTTAGAAACCGGCGGCACGGCCTATTGTGCCGCGACCTGCTATGACGGCGATATGCTGACGGTTTACCCCTACGTGGCCGAATGTATTACTACCACTGGTGTGGATGTGGTGGGGGGCGGCATTCATCTGATTGACACACTAAGGATTAGCGCATGAGTACCAAATACTTTGCTTTGTTAACAAAACTCGGGGCTGACCGGCTGGCCAATGCCGCGGCACTGGGCACGAAAATTGAAATCACGCATATGGCCGTGGGCGATGGCGGCGGCAGTTTACCTACGCCGGATACCAACCAGCAAAAGCTGGTCAGTGAAAAACGCCGGGCGGCCATTAATGTGCTCAGTGTTGACCCGAAAAACACCCATCAGATTATCGCTGAACAGGTTATCCCGGAAAGCGAAGGCGGTTGGTGGATACGGGAAATTGGTCTGTTTGATAAGGACGGGGTATTGATTGCCGTCGGCAACTGCGCCGAAACCTACAAACCGCAGTTACAGGAAGGCTCCGGGCGCACCCAGACCATTCGCATGGTGCTGATTGTCAGTCACACTAACGCAGTGACGCTGAAAATTGACCCGTCGGTGGTGCTGGCAACCCGTGAGTATGCGGATACGGTGGTGGCGAAGGCCATCAGCGAACATGAAAAAAGCCGCCGGCATCCTGATGCGACATTGAAAGAAAAAGGGTTTGTTGTTCTGAATAATGCCACCGACAGCAACAGCGAAGCGCAGGCGGCAACGCCGAAAGCGGTAAAAACAGCGTATGAATGGGCAACTGCGGTAAATAATAACGCCAATGGTCGTCTCGAAAAAGAAAAGAACGGCGCGGATATTCCAGATAAAAACATTTTTATCAATCATCTCGGATTACGGGGAACCGTAGAACTGGCGGCTAACGCGCTGGATAAACGGACGGGCGGGACAGTCAGTGGCTCGGTCACCGTTGGGCAATTAATTACCCCCTCACTGACGATAGGGAGTGGTGGCGTTTATGACGGCAACCAGGATGCGGCGAGTTTTGAGGGCAACAACATAGAAATTCGTTCATGGTACGGCGTGGGCTTTAAATCGACACACAATAATCCCAATGATGTCACCGCCATTTATTTCAATACCCGCAATGGTGATATTGCGTCTCAGGGCAATCTTTCCATTCTGAAGAATGTTTCAACAAAGGGAAAAATGAGTGCTGATGAAGGGGTTATTGTAGGGACTGAAGCACAGAATGCGTTACTGACTCCATGGGGGGATCTTCGTGGTGCCACATGGGGTGGCTGGCTCAGTCATTGGTTGAATGACAGGATTGCCGAGGTCAATACCAACGTCAATAACCGGCTCGAAAAAGCGCAGAACGGGGCGGATATTCCCAATAAACCCGAGTTTGTTAATCATCTTGGGTTGACAAAAACCGTAGAACTGGCAGCTAACGCGCTGGATAAACGGACGGGTGGGACAGTCAGTGGCGCGGTCACCGTTGGGCAATTAACGACCCCCGCACTGACGATGGGGAGTGGTGGCGTTTATGACGGCAACCGTGATGCGGCGAGTTTTGAGGGCAACAATATAGAAATTCGTTCATGGTACGGCGTGGGCTTTAAATCGACATACAATAATCCCAATGATGTCACCTCCATTTATTTCAATACCCGCAATGGTGATATTGCGTCTCAGGGCAATCTTTCCATTCTGAAGAATGTTTCGGCAAAGGGACAAATGACTGCTGATGGAGGGTTTATTGCAGGCGATGAATCACAGAATGCGTTACTGACTCCATGGGGAGATATTCGTGGTGCCACATGGGGTGGCTGGCTCAGTCACTGGTTGAACGCCTCGTTTGCCCGAAAGAATTCTGGGGTCTTTAGTGGTAAAGGCTGGTTTAAAGATGAGTCGACAGGACTGATTATACAGTGGGGGGCTGAATCGGAAAGTAACAGAAACTTCAATTTCCCCCACATGTTTTCCGAAGCTTGCTTTGTGGTATTAGTCACTAATTCAACTTCACAGGGGGCACGTATCGATAACGCGTTTGGCTATCCGGTGAATAATTCGGAGTTTTATGCCGCGACAAAACGAGAAGATGGCCTGGTTAACGGTTTTCCGGTGGCATGGCTGGCAATTGGGAGGTAACAATGAAAAATATTCAACATACTAAAACAAAACGAAAATTCGATAATGACTGGTTTTATAGTGCCGCTGAAAATGGTTTTGTTTACCGGCCGTATGATGAACAGGGTGCTTATCCGGACGACGTGAAACCGATCACCGATGAATTGTACAAAAAAATGTTTGCCGGCCAGTCAGCCGGTAAGCGGATAGTGGCAGGGGCGGATGGCCTGCCTACCTTGATGGAGTTACCGCCGCCAACTCCCAATGAATTACAGCAACAGGCGGAATCTGAAAAACGGCAATTACTGAGAGCGGCCGCAGAACACATTGATATCTGTCAGGATGCGGTTGATTTAGATATCGCCACGAAAGCCGAGAAATCTGCATTAATCACATGGCGTAAATACCGTGTGCTGCTCAACCGGGTGGATTGTTCAGCCGCACCTGATATTGACTGGCCTAAACCACCAGAATAATTATCGCGTTAAATCTTGTCTTTCCCTGTATGGCAAAGTAGACAACGGTCATCAATTAAAATATTCACGCCGATTGATTATGCTCTTCTGGCTGATAGATAACAGGTAGGCAGTGGGGAGGTCAACGCTTCATTCACTGCCCACCTGCGTAATGAATAGTAAGGAAAAAAGTAAATGGCTGAAGAGATGAAAACCGTAAATACCAATCCTGAGCATGAATGTCAGATGAACCCTAACGATTATCAGGTGGAGCAGATTATTGCGCCGGTGGGGTCGTTCTGGTGGGCATTGGTTCAATTGAAACAGGGCAAGAACGTGCGTCGTCGTGACTGGGCAGAAAAAGAACAACTGAATTTTGTACCCCGTAAAACGGATACTGACGGTCAGTTCGATTATTTATCCCATATTGATAAACGCAATCAACACGGTAACTGGGCACCGTGGCAGGCGGTACAGGAAGATTTGCTGGCTTGTGACTGGGTGCAAGTGGAAAGCGTTCCCGAAACAGGCGATAATAGGCTGGTGTTTGACCTGACGTCAGGTACGTTCACAATAGCATCTGTGCCTCAATATCCTCATTTTTATGGATATACAGATACAATGATGGGGTATCCAACTATCCCTGTGACACTGGGATCCTTATCAGTCGCTCAAAATACCACTGTGATTGACAAGATAATGAATATCATGTGGGAAGAGCCTAAAGATAACCAATCGTCGCTGGCATTGTATTGGTATGTCAAAGATGCGCCGTCTATAGTGAGCGATTCTGACAGTGCTGATAAGGTGGGTGAGTTATTTAAAAAAGCCCTGAGTATCACGGTGGAAGGCGTCACCTATCACTTGGGTGTCCCCGAAGTCAGCTCAATTCAGGATGGCTATCGTTTCAAATATGTTTATAACGTGGACGCTGCACTGCGGGCAGAAGCTCAAAAATTCAGTGCGCTACTGAAACAGGTTGACCAGACTAAACGTTATTCCTGCGCGTGGAATTAATCGCGCGCTACCTTAAGGTTGCGCTCAGGCGCAGCCTTTTCATCGCATCAAACAAGGCGATTGCGCCATACCTTAGCAGTGAGTAATACAGCGTCCTGATTCACCCGTCGGAATTTCTCTTACTGGTTGGGTCTTCTTCCCGTTGTACCAGCCCCCACACTACCCCCATCACGGGCATTTTATTGTCACACCGACCACCATAGCGCTATCCCTTTTACCGGAGTAATTGGCTATGGCCCAGGACTATCACCATGGCGTGCGTGTGCAGGAAATCAACGAAGGCACCCGCACCATTACCACTGTCAGTACCGCGATTATCGGCTTAGTGGCCACCGCCGACGATGCTGACCCCAACACTTTTCCCTTAAATACCCCGGTCTTGCTGACCGATGTGCTGACTGCCAGCGGCAAAGCGGGGGAAACCGGCACGCTGGCCCATGCGTTGCGGGCGATTGCCGAGCAGGCGAAACCCGTGACCGTCGTCGTGCGTGTGGCGCAGGGTAAAACCGAAGCCGAGACCACCACGAATATCATTGGCGGCGTGACTGCGGAGGGCAAAAAAACCGGCATGCAGGCGCTGTTAGCGGCGCAAAGTCAGCTTGGAGTGAAACCGCGCATTCTGGCCGTGCCCGGCCACGATACCCTGCCGGTGGCACAGAAACTGGCCGGCATTGCCCAGCAACTGCGCGCGATGGCGTATGTCAGCGCGTATGGCTGTAAAACGATTTCACAGGTGATGGACTACCGCAAAAACTTTGGCCAGCGTGAACTGATGCTGATATGGCCGGATTTCTTAAGCTGGGATACGGTTGCCAAGCGTACCGCCACGGCGTATGCCACTGCCCGTGCGGTGGGGCTGCGCGCCAAGATTGACGAAGAGAGCGGCTGGCATAAAACCCTGTCCAACGTTGGCGTGAATGGCGTCACCGGTCTGTCCGCTGACGTGTTCTGGGATTTGCAGGATGTGGCCACCGATGCCAACCTGCTGAACCAGAACGATGTCACCACCCTGATCCGCAAAGACGGCTTTCGTTTCTGGGGGTCGCGTACCTGTTCAGACGACAAGCTGTTCCAGTTTGAAAGCTACACCCGCACCGCACAGATACTGGCCGACACGATGGCCGAGGCCCATATGTGGGCGATTGATAAACCGCTTACCCCCTCACTGGTGCGTGACATTATCGAAGGCATCAATGCCAAGCTGCGCGAGCTGAAAGCCAACGGTTACCTGATTGACGGGCAATGCTGGTATGACGCCAGCGTCAACGACAAGGACACCCTGAAAGCGGGCAAGCTCTATCTCGATTATGACTATACGCCGGTGCCGCCATTGGAAAACCTGCTGCTGCGCCAGCGCATCACCGACCAGTATCTGATGAATTTCGCCAACAGCGTCAACAGCTAAGGGACAACACATGGCATTCCCACGCAAACTGAAATACTTAAACCTGTTTAACGACGGCAACAACTATCAGGGCATGGTGGAAGAACTGACCCTGCCGAAACTGAGCCGCAAGCTCGAAGCCTATCGCGGCGGCGGCATGAACGGTGCAGCCCATGTCGATCTCGGTCTGGATGATGGCGCACTGGATGCCGAATTTACGCTCGGCGGGGTGGAAGCCCAGCTGTACAAACAGTGGGGTATCGCCAAAGCCGACGGCGTCATGCTGCGCTTTAACGGCTCGTTTCAGCGTGACGACACCGGCGAGGTGATCGCCGTGGAAGTCGTCATGCGCGGGCGCTTCTCGGAGTTTGATCCCGGCAACTACAAACAGGGCGACAACACCCAGACCAAAGTCAGCGCCAAAAATACCTATTTTAAACTGACGATGGACGGCGACGTCCTGATTGAAATCGACACCATCAACATGGTGGAAATCGTCGGCGGCGTCGACCGTCTGGAAGCCCACCGCCGGGCGATTGGCCTGTAATCCCTCACCCCTAAGGAATCTGAATCATGACTGAACAAACGACCTTACCGCAGACTGAACAAGCCACCGTGACATTGGAAGAGCCGATTGCCCGTGGCACGACCACGATCACCGATATCATTATCCGCAAGCCGACCAGCGGGGCCCTGCGCGGCGTGCGTTTGCAGGCGCTGATGGAAATGGACGTCGATTCCATGATGCTGGTCTTGCCCCGTGTCACTGCACCGGCGCTGACCAAAAATGATCTGCTGCTGATGGCCCCGGGCGACCTGATTAACCTGAGTGTCGAGGTGGTCAATTTTTTGTTGCCGAAGTCGGTGAAGTCCGATTTCCAGACAGCTTAACCCCGGACGAACTGGTGGCGGATATCGCCACCGTCTTTCACTGGTCGCCCGCCGTGACCGCCGACATGTCCCTGCCGGAATTATTAGAATGGCGTTACCGGGCCATCAAACGGAGTGGTGCCGATGAGTGATCGTAATCTGCGCCTGCAAGTCGTGTTAAATGCCGTGGACAAACTGACCCGGCCTTTTAGCAGTGCGCAGGAAACCAACAAGCGGCTGGCGGAGACTATCAAGCAATCACGCCAGCAACTGCGCGAGTTAAACCAGCAGGCCGGTAAGATTGACGGTTTTCGCAAGACCAAACGTCAGTTGGCCGACGCCGAACAGGCTTACCAGCGCGCCAGCGAGCGGGTGACCGCGTTAAGCCGGGCGTTCAATGCCACCGCCAACCCGACCCAAACCCAGATCCGGCAACTCCAGCAGGCTAAAAATGCTGCCAGTAAACTGAAAGACAAAACCCAGTCCTTAAGTCAGTCCCTGCAACGCCAGCGTGATGCCCTGCGCGAGAGTGGTATCTCAACTCACCGGCTCGGGGAGGCCCAGCGGCGTATTAACGGGGATATCAGCCGCACCACCGGCGCACTTGAGCGACAGCAGCAGCAATTGGAACGGCTGCGCCAGCAGGAACAGCGCATGGCGGCGGCCAAATCCCGCTACCAGAAAATGAAGGACGTGCGTAATCAGGTGGCGACGACAGGTGCAGCCGCCACCGCCGCTGGCGTGGGGACACTCTATAGCGCCAAGCGCGTGATGATGCCGGGCTATGATTTTGAAGTCGGTATGTCGAAAGTACAGGCACTCACCCGCCTTGATAATAATTCACCGGAACTCAAGAAACTGCGCGAGCAGGCACGGGAATTAGGAAAATCGACCCAGTTCACCGCCAATCAGGTGGCACAGGGGCAAAGTTTTTATGCGATGGCCGGTTTTAATCCCGATCAAATCCGTAAAGCCATGCCCGGTACGTTGTCCATGTCACTGGCAGGCGATACTGACCTCGCTACTACAGCGGATATTGGCTCCAATATCCTGACCGGTTTTAAACTGAAATCCGATGATATGGGCCGCGTCAGTGATGTGCTGGTCGGGGCGTTTACCCGTTCGAATACCAACCTGACGATGCTGGGCGAAACTATGAAGTATGTGGCGCCCGTCGCCGCTGGTCTGGGTGTGGATATTGAAACGGCCGCTGCGGCAACAGGGAAACTCGGGGATGCCGGGATTCAGGGCAGTATGGCGGGCACCGCCTTAAGATCTATTCTAGGGCGATTGGCCGAACCGCCAACCGCTGCCGCCAAGGCGCTGAAAAAATTAAGCATTCAAACCAAAGATGCGAAGGGTAACCTGCGCGCTTTACCGGATATTCTGACTGAGCTGAATGCTAAAACCGCCAAAATGGGGAATGCCGAACGGGCGGGTATCTTTAAGGCCATTGCCGGAGAAGAAGCTTTTTCGGCTTTATCCGTTCTGGCCGATCAGGCGGGTTCAGGGGAGTTGCAAAAACTCACCAAAGAACTGAAGAACGCACAAGGTGAAGCGAAGAAAGTCGCCGATACTATGACAAACAATCTGGACGGCGACCTGAAAGCATTGTCGTCTGCATGGGAAGATCTCGGCATCCAAATCTTTGGCGGCGTGGATAGCCCATTGCGTGGAATTACCAAACGCATTACCCGTATTATCAGCAAAACAGGGGAATGGATGAAAGCCAACCCTGAGCTGACCAAAACCTTAACGATGGTTGGGATTGGGTTAGGCGTGATATTAACCTTATTTGGCGCGATCACTCTGGCTTTGGCAGCCTTGTTGGGGCCACTGGTGATGGTGAGATTTGGCCTGAGCGTGTTGGGTATCAAAGGTGCCGGCTCTATGGGACGGCTGCGCAAGGGCGCTTCCCAGCTGGGTAAGGGATTGATCTGGATGAGTCAGAAGGGAATGACCGGTATTAAATTGCTGGGTAAAGGGATGCAGTGGATGGGTAAGCGGGGGCTGGCTGGGGCTAAATTGCTGGGCAAAGGCATGTTGTGGATGGGTAAGATGAGTCTGGCCGGATTAAAATTATTGGGTCGTGGTCTTCTCTTTCTGGGCAAGGGGATCATGTGGCTGGGCCGTCTGATGCTGATGAATCCCATCTTACTGGTTATCAGCCTGATTGCGCTGGGCGCTTATCTTATCTGGAAAAACTGGGACAAGCTGGGGCCGTGGTTTAAACAACTCTGGGATAATATCTCTGAGTATGTTTCCACCGCATGGCAGAACATCAAGCAAAAGATCAGCGGCAAGTGGGAAGAAATCAAGCAGGACACCCGGAACAAATGGGACGGCATCAAAAAG
The DNA here is from genome assembly GCF_002632825.1 of Xenorhabdus stockiae. GTDB lineage: Bacteria > Pseudomonadota > Gammaproteobacteria > Enterobacterales > Enterobacteriaceae > Xenorhabdus > Xenorhabdus stockiae. The sequence goes on along the minus strand of NZ_NJAJ01000014.1, from coordinate 79,155 downwards.
ACGATTTCCGACAAATGGAATGAAATTGTTGAAGACACCAAGAAACTGCCGGAAAAATTTAAGCAGTTCGGTACGGAAATTATCGAAAAACTCATCAACGGCATCAAAGAGAAATGGAAGTCCCTGAAACAGAGCATTGCCAATCTTGGGACAGAGCTTAAAGACGCCATCACCCCGGATTTTATGAAAACACAGACGGCCAAACCGGACGTGAAACAAGCGCTGGATGCCTATCACAACACGAACAATGCCAACCCGATGGCCGGGTTTTTCGGGGCCTTTGATCGGGGCGGTGCTATCCCCGCCGGTAAATTCGGGCTGGTCGGGGAGCATGGCCCGGAACTGATTAACGGCCCGGTGCGCGTCACCAGCCGTCGACAGACTGCGGCACTGGCCAGTATGGCTGCGGCGGCGCTGTCAATGGGCGTTTCTACCGTCAGTGCCCAACCCGCACCGCTGCACCCTTACAGCCTGCCGGCGACGCAATACCAGAATGCCGGGCTTACGGTTAACCATTCAACCCAGCACAGTGATCGCCCGGCCTATGAAATTCATATTCACCCCACACCGGCACAATCGGCGCAGGATATCGCACAGGCGGTCGCCCGTGAACTGGATCGCCGCGAACAACAGCGACGTGCCCGCGCCCGCAGTGCTTTTGCTGACAGAGAGGAATTTTAACCATGATGGCCGCCCTCGGTTTATTTGTCTTTATGCTGAAAACCACCCCTTACCAGAGCCTGCAACACCAGCAATCATGGCGTTACGGCTTTAACAGCCGGGTCGGTGCCCGTCCGGCCTTTCAGTTTATGGGACCCAACAATGACACCATCACCTTATCCGGCAGCCTGTATCCAGAAATCAGCGGAGGCCGCCTGTCGTTACTGGCCCTGCAACTGATGGCTGACAGCGGTAAAGCGTGGTCGTTTCTGGACGGGCACGGCATGATTTATGGCATGTTTATTATTGAAAGTATTGACCAGACCAAAAGCGAATTCTTTGTTGATGGCGCGGCCAGAAAGATTGACTTTACGGTCACCCTGCGCCGCGTGGATGAGAACTTAGGTGAGATGTTCGGTGATCTGCGTAGCCAATTGTCTGACCTGAAAACCAGTGCCACCAACAAACTGAGTGGAATGATCCCCTGATGGCTTTACCAAAAATTGACTGGATAACGGGCGATACGAACACACCGGTGTATATCCTCAGCGCGGGGGATAACAATATCAATGCCCGCATTCAAAAGCGCTTAATGTCCCTGACTCTGACGGATAACCGCGGCTTTGAGGCTGACCAGCTCGATATTGAACTGGACGACAGCGACGGCCTGCTGGCATTACCCCGTCGGGGGACAACACTGTCATTGCATCTGGGTTGGCAGGGGGAAACGCCTGTCCATAAGGGTAAATTTATTGTTGATGAAATTGAATACAGCGGTGCGCCGGATAAAATCACCGTGCGCGCCCGTAGTGCCGATTTTCGGGCGAGCCTCAATCTTAGCCGGGAATTCTCTTACCATCAGAAAACCCTCGGTGACATTGTGCGCACCATCGCCATGCGCAATCACCTGAAAGCGGAAATCGATAACCAACTGGCCGGCATTACGTTAAACCACATTGACCAGACTAACGAATCTGACGGCAGCTTCTTAACCCGGCTGGCCACACAGGAAGGGGCGATTGCCACGGTCAAGAACGGCTACCTGCTGTTTATGCAACAGGGGAACAACACCACCGTCAGTGGCCGCCCATTGCCAACGGTGATCATCACTCGTCAGTCCGGTGATGGGTATCGTTTTTCACTGGCTGACCGTAGCGCTTATACCGGTGTCTCGGCCAGCTGGCTGAATACCCGTGAACCGAAGCAAAAAACCCCGGTGACGGTCAAACGTCGGAAACGCAAAGCCACACCGCAGAAAAAAGAAGAAAAACAGGGAGATTATCTGGTGGGCAGTGAAGGGAATGTGTTCATCATGAAACACACCTACGCCAATAAGGCCAATGCTGAACGCGCAGCCAAAGCCGAGTGGGAGAAAATTCAGCGCGGTATCGCTTCGTTCTCTATCCAACTGGCGAAGGGCAGGCCGGAATTGATGCCGGAAATGAAAGTCAGTGTCAGCGGCTTTAAACCGCAAATCGACGGCACCGACTGGACGCTGGTCACTGTTACCCACACCTTAAATGACAGTGGGTTAACTTCCGCTTTAGAACTGGAAGTCAAAATCTCAGATGCTGACATGGGCGTCTGATTTGTTATAATCGCGCCATCGCCTAACACAGCTGGCGCTTTCCTGATTTTGAGGTACTCACATTATGATGAGATGCCCCCTTTGCGGCCATGTGGCCCACACACGCAGTAGTTTTGAACACACCACCGAAACCAAAGAACGCTATAACCAGTGCCAGAATATCAATTGTGGTGCCACGTTCGTCAGCCATGAAACGTTTGTCCGCTGGGTAGCTAAGCCTACGTTAGTTGAATTTGCTCCACCACATCCTGAGAAGGGGCAGCAGACGGTCATGTGCTTTGATAGCCCTTAAAATCATTAGCCCCTGTTAGCAAGGGGCTATATTTTTATCTTCCTGCCACTGACAAAGAAAATTTTTTTTTGCGTCGCCACTTCATCGCCATTTTGTCGCCACTTTTCATTTTTACGGTTTAATCTTTGTGCTGAACAATAATTATTCATAAAAGATGTTTTTTTATTCACTGAAAATATTTTAAAAAAATAGAAAAGTCAGGCTGTAGAAGGGGATAAGAAGCGGGATAAATGATATTGGATAAATAACCAGTGGTGCCGAGGTGCTGCCAATCTGCTGCCAATTGTGAATTTTCGTGCACTAAAAACCAAAGAAAAAAGCCACCTTGCGGTGGCCTTTTTTATTCCCCAACTCACTGTTTTATCAGCAAGTTTTTATTTGGTGCCCAGGGCGGGACTTGAACCCGCACAGCCTTACAGCCGAGGGATTTTAAATCCCTTGTGTCTACCGATTTCACCACCTGGGCTAAATTTGGAGGCGCGTCCCGGAGTCGAACCGAGGTTGACGGATTTGCAATCCGCTGCATGGCCACTCTGCCAACGCGCCTTTTTGGAGCGGGAAACGAGACTCGAACTCGCGACCCCAACCTTGGCAAGGTTGTGCTCTACCAACTGAGCTATTCCCGCCTTTTCAAACCGCTTGATTTACTTAACTTATTTCGTAAACCTCATGTGCCGTTCGATGCGTTGCATTCTACTTATTTCCCGAAATGAGTCAACACAATTATTTATAAAACTCGTTCGTTCGATGATTTTTGCATCATTTGGATCAACTTTCACGCAAATCAGACCATGCGGCGCTCAAATATTGAAACATTGACCAGAATGTCAGGATTGTCGCAGCGTATAATAAGATGAAACCACCGATTTCAAGTTCAGCGTTTGGACGCCATAGCAAAGCAACCAATGCTGCCATTTGTGCCGTTGTCTTTACTTTACCCATCCATGAGACAGCGACACTGCTACGTTTTCCTAATTCCGCCATCCATTCCCGAAGGGATGAGATGATAATCTCTCGCGCAATCATGGTTGCTGTCGGTAATGTTATCCACCAAGTATGATAATGCTCTGCCACCAGTACTAATGCAGTGCCTACCATGACTTTATCAGCAACAGGATCCAGAAATGCGCCAAAGCGTGTTGTCTGTTTCCATAAACGGGCAAGAAAGCCATCAAACCAATCTGTCGCCGCAGCGATCACAAAGATGATGGCACATAACATCGGCGCCCATTGGAAAGGCAGGTAAAAAGCCAAAACAAAGAATGGGATTAAGGCAATACGAAATAGAGTAAGCCATGTTGGAATATTTAATTGCATAATGCTTAGTAACTATCTGGCCAAGTGAAGTTTATCGGTATGGTGCATCAAGAATCTTAGTGTTTCAACGCATTATAAATTTTTTCTGCCAGTGAATAAGAAATAGACGGTACTTTTGCGATCTCTTCAACACTTGCATTACGTAAAGGTTGTAACCCTCCCATATATTTTAACAGCATTTGCCGACGTTTTGGTCCGATTCCTTCGATAGATTCCAGTGTACTGGTCTTTTTTGCTTTTTCCCTACGCTGGCGATGACCTGTAATTGCGTGATTGTGAGACTCATCACGTATATGTTGAATGACATGTAAAGCAGGTGAGTCAGGAGGAAGTGCTATTCCTTCATCTTCTATGGAGAAAAATAGCGTTTCCAGCCCTGCTTTGCGGTCACTGCCTTTGGCTACACCAATAAGTTTAGGATGCCCTTTATCCCATTCAACGTCTAACGAGTGAAAGACTTCTATTGCCTGCTTTAATTGACCTTTACCACCATCAATAAAGATGATGTCAGGGATTTTTGCTGAATCAATAGCTTTGCTGTATCGACGGCGTAATACCTGATTCATTGCAGCATAGTCATCTCCTGCTGTGATTCCGCTTATGTTATAGCGCCGATACTCTGAGCGTAAAGGGCCATTACTGTCGAATACAACACAGGATGCAACTGTCTGGTCTCCCATAGTATGGCTGATGTCGAAGCATTCCATCCGGCGGATTTTTCCGATGCCTGCAAATTCAGCAAGTGCTGCCAGACGTTGATGAATTGTCGATTGCTGGGAAAGTTTGGTTGTTAATGCAGTAGCCGCATTGGTGCGTGCCAGTTTGAGATAACGAGCCCTGTCTCCTCTGGGGCGGGGCTGGATATGTATTTTTCTGCCGGATAATTCAGAAAGAGAGTCTTCCAGCAACGCTTTTTCCGGTAGTGAAAAGTCCAGTAAGATTGCGGTTGGTAATGTTCTGTTCTGGCTACCCTGAAGATAAAATTGCCCGAGAAAAGTCTGTACGACTTCATCTAATTTGGTATCTGTCGGAATTTTAGGATAGTAACTCCGGCTCCCCAGAATTTTACCTTGCCGGATAAATAGAACATGAACGCATGCCATGCCTGCTTCAAAGGCAACACTGATAGCATCCAAATCATCTCCTTCGCCAGAGACAGATTGCCGTTCTGTGACTTGTCGCACAGCCTGAATCTGGTCGCGGTAGCGTGCTGCATCTTCAAAGTGAAGCTGTTTGCTTGCGTTTTCCATTCTTTTAACGAGTTCAGACAATACCTGTTGATCTTTACCAGACAGAAATAAACGAACGTATTCTACTTGTTGCTGATACTCTTCATCCGTGACAAATCCTTTGACGCATGGAGCAAGGCAGCGACCAATCTGGTATTGCAGGCAAGGCCTGGATCGATTTCGATATACGCTATTTTCACACTGACGAATGGGAAATAATTTTTGCAGAAGTGCTAGTGCGTCACGTACTGCGTGGGAGTTTGGGAATGGCCCAAAGTACTCTCCCTTAGCATGTTTGGCTCCGCGATATAGAGTCAGACGGGGATGGGTATCACCACTTAAGAAAATATAAGGATAAGATTTATCGTCCCGGAGCAATACGTTGTAGCGAGGCTGGTAAAGTTTGATGTAGTTATGTTCAAGTAGCAGAGCTTCTGTCTCTGTATGGGTGATAGTGACATCAATCTGAGAGATATTTTTCACCAAAGATTCTGTTTTTCGGCTGCTAACCTGCACCCGAAAATAGCTGGAAAGCCGTTTTTTTAAATCCTTAGCTTTGCCGACATAAATCACAGTCCCGGTTGCATCATACATTCTATAAACACCGGGTTGGCTGGTTACTGTTTTTAAAAATGTTTTTGAATCAAATTGCTCTGCCACGATTTACCACCCATCACCGACTCATTTTATCATCCACTATGATTTATCATATTGGGGCATCAAGTAAACCACAGCGTATCGCTATATGGGTTAATTCTACATCACCCTTGATATTTAATTTGTTGAACATTCTATAGCGATAGCTATTAACGGTTTTCGGGCTCAGGTTAAGGAGTGCTGATATTTCATTCACTTTCTTGCCCTGAGTGATCATTGTCATAATCTGCAACTCGCGTTCAGAGAGATCATCCAATGGGTTCTCTTTTTGTGGAGATAGCTGGTCGAGGGCCATTTGTTGGGCGATATCAGGAGAAATGTAGCGTTGCCCGGCATAAACACTCCGGATAGCGTTGATCATATCCTGAGGTGTAGCGGCTTTACTTAAATAACCCCTGACACCAGCCTGCATAACTTTTGTGGGTAGAGAGCTTTCGGTATGGATGGTCAACATAATGATCCGGGTATCAGGTGAATAGCGAATTATTTTTTTCGCAGCTTCAAGGCCTCCTATACCGGGCATTCCCATATCCATCATAACAACATCTGTACTATTGGATCTGCACCATTTAATAGCATCTTCTCCGCTACCGGCCTCACCTATAACTTTAATTCCCCGTACATCATCAAGTATGCCTTTCACGCCAATGCGAACCAGTTCGTGATCATCAACTAACAAAACATTAATCAAACAACTTCTCCACCAACGTAAGACCTACTTTCGATTTTCAAGTCACCTGTTGTTTTCCAAGTTGCAACATGATTGCCATCGCTTGAAATCCATCGGGTATAAAACATTTTATCTAATGAGGGCAACATTATACTGGTATTAGCAAGAAACAGAAAGAAATTGTTACATATCAACAAAATAAATATAGAAATAATTATTTCCACGAGATTTGTTTGCGATGAAAACTATTTATACTGATTTCAACAGGGAAGGGGAAATATGAATTTTACGTGAGTATAGAAGTTGATAAATAGTATGAGAGGAGTTTCCCCTCATACAAATAGTTAACTAAACAAGTTAAGAATATCTTGTTTGGTTAACATTGGCGTTTTTTCAACAAAATTATAATAGCTGGGCTTGCTATCGATAAATACTTGATTAGATAATTTTCCAGAATCACTATTTTCAAATAGGGCTACTGGAACATAATAAGTGCTGGGGTGATGTAGGTGATAAAAAAGATGAGTTCCACATTTTTTACAGAAAGCTCGTTCTGCCCACCCTGATGAGGGGTAAATTGCAATATTTTCATCTCCTGTTATCTGTAAATCATTTTTGCATTCTACAGAGAGAAATGGCCCTCCGCCCCAATTTTGGCATGTTTTACAGTGGCATGCATTGATATTATCAATAGGATCATTGGTTTTTAATTCTACTGCACCACACAAACAACGGCCTTTATTCATTGTATTACCTATGTGTTTAAGTATTTAAGATAAACGTTAGTAATAAAATCTTATATCAAATATAGTTGTTGTTTAACGATTTATTTTGTTTAATATGCCATGCTTATCACAATTATTGATATTAAAATCATAAAGAGAAAGCGTTATGGTTTATTTTCCTTTTTTTTATTATCGCTTTCATCATCACCATCATCAATATGCCAATTGTGAAGAATACGGTGAACGAATGGTGTTACTACTAATCCGACCGCAATAAAAAATATGGCCTGTAGAAATAACCCATAAATAGCAGCGAAATATTTCCCCAGTGTGCTGGTTGGTTGTATATGCAGGGTCTGTGTGCCAATCATTGAAACAGAATTTAACAGTGCATCAGGTATTGCATGGCTTTCAATGAGAAAAAAACCTAATACACCGGGAATAATGCCAATTAAAAAAATAGCTAGCGCATGTAAAAGGAAACGAAGTATTCGCAGGAGAAAACGATCCAGACTAATTAATTTATCAGTAAATTTTTCCATGCCGGGGACTCCACTAATAAATTTTTATAATTGTACGTTGGTTTTTATTTTTATCAATATTAATTTACGGGCACACATAGATAATGTGAAGCCCGTAATTTTTGTATCGTTTTAATTACCTGATAAAGTTTTAAATGGTCGTTTGGATATTTTGGAGTTAATTATCTTTGATAGAGCATCAATAACCAGATCATGATTATCATCAATAAAGAAATGACGGCCCTGAAACAAAATAACATTTTTATCCTGTTCGAATAAATCAAACCAGGAATAAAGTTCATGCTCAGCAACCAGCGGGTCATCGGTTCCGCCAAATACTGTCAAGGGGCAAGCGAAAGATTCTGTTCCGATATAGTAATACTCTTCTGAGATCTTAAAATCTGCTTTTATGGCAGGTAAAATCAGCGAGAGTAATTCATCATTCTCAAGAATTTGCTGATTTACGCGGCCGAAATCCTTCAATGCAATTGCAAATTCTTTGTCGTTTAACGAACTTATTGGTTTGCGAATGGCAGAAACCTGTGGCCCTCTGCTGCCGGAAGCAATAAATTCAATGGGTAATGGTAATGATTCTGCAGCGATTTTTCTTAACAGTTCAAAAGCTACCCGGCTTCCTAAGCTATGCCCTAGAAATATATATGGCTTATCCAGCAGTGGTTTGATGTTGGTATATATATCCTCAACCAGATTTTGCATATTGTCATAAGGTTTTTCTTTGAACCTAGCCCCCTTACCCGGAGGTTGGCTGACTAAAAATTCAACATTTTCTTTGATTTTTCTGGCAAAAGGAACAAAAGTTGAGTTACTCCCCCCAGCATAAGGGAAGCAAAATATTCTGATTTCTGGGTTAAAAACCTGACTGAGGTTAATAAAGTATGGCGAGTATTCGTTGTGCACAATAGAATCCCATTGTTATTTTTTAGATACCTTAAAATAAAGGACTTTCACTATTACTGTATTTTCATTAACAGAAAGCTACTGTCTTTGGAACATACTATCGAATATTAAAATACAATGCTTTTAGGGTTTTTTGTTATAGTCCTGAGGTTTTATGGAACAAGACAGCCGGGATGTTTCTACAACTATGTTTTTATTTAAAATAAATGCGTTGCAACACCCCAGCGAACCACATGAATTTTCTCATTTTTAACATCAATAACAGAGTAACTACAGTTTTGGTGACTATATCGTGTTGTTTCCTCTTGTAAATTACCGCCTTTTAGTTGCCATAACAGGGATTGCAGAGTACGGCCATGTGTAACCAAGCACACCGTAGCATGACTATTATTTGTTGCCAGGTTTTGTATGTAACTGATGGCTCTTTGTGCTACTTCAATTGTGGATTCGCCTTCAGGTATAGTTACCGTTGGATCTCCGGCAAAAAGCCTTGATGTGATGTCAGGGTAGTGATAATCGGCCTGTGCAAAGGGTAATCCTTCTAATATCCCAAAATTTTGTTCACATAAATTTTCATTCATTTCCATCCCGCAACCAAAATAATCTGCTAAAACCTGACCTGTCGTACAGGCTCGACCGGAAGAAGATGAAATCACTTTGCTGATGGGAAAATCTTTTATTGCTGACAATAATGAATTTATCTGTCGGAAACCATTCTCAGTCACAGGGCTATCAAGACGTCCCTGAAGAATTCTTTCTATATTCCATTGAGTTTCTGCATGCCGTATTGCAATGATGCGCATTATTTCTTCCTTACATTTAATATCACTAAATTTATCTATAAATAAAATGAATTAATACTGCAAGAAATTAGGAAAATAACTAATTTCATATGGGCCTTAAAAAATAAATATTACCAGATTTTTGTTTATATTTTTACTGATTATATTATTAATGGTGATTAATTGGATGGGGTTTGTTGAATTGCACTATGAAAAATAACCACTATATTTAATCAAAGTAATTTTAAACTCAAAAGCTTATATGTTCACAAATAGTTATTTGATGTGATTAAATCATCAATATTGATGTTACGGTTCATACAGCATCGTGAAAAAATTGACGCAAGACCATAAGTGATGACAGCCGTTTAATTTTCCTGATTGTGTCAACCATCCTATGGGTAACCGCTAGAGAATACTAAGTCTATTTTTTATTTCGTGTAAAGATAGAATAAGGAAAAACGTCATGAAGGTATTGATAGCAAAAAATGAGGTGGGTACAAAGCATCATAGTCATTATATTGAAAACGCAATACATCGCTTGGCAGATAAATTAATTGAACGGGATGTTGAAGTTGTTATTGCGGACTCTTTTGATGATAGCTATACGATAATTGCCGCTAATGAACCCATTGATTGCTTAATGGTTAGTTGTGCATTGATGGATGATGATTTATATCAGCAGATCCAAAAATTACTGAATAAGTTATTTGAGCGTCAGGAAGATGTACCGGTATTCTTATTAAGTGATCGGGAAAAGGCGGTCTTTTTACTGGACCATGCGATGTTGGAACAATTAACTGAATTCGCATGGATACTTGAAGATTCCTCAGATTTTATTACGGGCAGGGCTATTGCTGCGATGCACCGTTATCGTCAGCAATTATTGCCGCCATTAATGTCAGCTTTGATGAATTACAGAAAAATCTATGAATATTCATGGGCTGCACCGGGGCATCAGGGAGGAGTAGGTTTTAATAAAACGCCTGTTGGTCGTATTTATCATGATTATTATGGAGAAAATCTTTTTCGCTCTGATATGGGAATTGAACGATCTTCTTTGGGGTCATTGTTGGATCACACCGGAGCATTCGGCGAGAGTGAAAAAAATACAGCCAGAGTGTTTGGTGCCGATCATTCGTATTCTGTTGTAGTCGGAACATCGGGTTCTAACCGAACTATTATGCAGGCCTGTATGACAGAAGATGATATTGTCATTATTGACCGTAACTGTCATAAATCCATTGAACAGGGGCTGATCCTGACAGGCGCAAAGCCGGTTTATATGCTACCAAGCCGTAATCGATACGGTATTATCGGCCCGATTTATCCGCAGGAAATGGAGACAAAAACACTCCAGAAAAAGCTGAAACAGAACCCGCTGACCAAAGATATGGTGAAGAAAAAACCTGTCTACACTGTGGTGACAAACTGTACTTATGATGGCGTTTGTTATAACGCCAAACATGTACAAAACCTGCTGGATAAAAGCGTTGATAGAATTCATTTTGATGAAGCATGGTATGGTTATGCTCGTTTTAATCCTGTCTATCATGACCATTATGCCATGCGGGGTGATCCCAAAACACATAAAGGGCCAACCGTTTTTGCTACACATTCATCCCATAAACTCTTGAATGCACTATCACAGGCCTCTTTTATCCATGTGCGAGATGGCCGTAATCCGATAGATTTTTCAAGATTTAACCAAGCCTATATGATGCATGCGACAACGTCACCTCTGTATGCGATCTGTGCTTCAAATGATATTGCTACTTCAATGATGGACGGTAACAGTGGTTATTCGCTTACTCAGGAAGTTATTGAAGAAGCAGTCGATTTTCGTCAGGCATTAGCACGTTTGTATCGGGATTTCAGTAAAAAAGGTGACTGGTTCTTTAAACCGTGGAATCAGGAGCAAGTGACAGATCCTGCCACAGGCAAGAAAATGCTTTTTGCGGATGCGCCGCGGGATTTGCTGACCACAAAACAGAGCTGCTGGACGATGAACCCTGGTGACAGTTGGCATGGGTTTGAAGATTTGCCAAATGACTGGAGTATGCTTGATCCCATTAAAGTCAGTATTCTCACTCCGGGTATGGGAGACAACGGTAAATTATTGAAACAGGGGGTGCCGGCAGCACTGGTGACAGCATGGTTAAGCCTGCATGGTATAGTTCCGACGCGTACTACAGATTTTCAGATCATGTTCCTGTTTTCAATGGGAATTACCAAAGGGAAATGGGGCACATTACTTAATACCCTGCTTTCATTTAAACATCATTATGATGCTAATACGCCTTTGAGTAAGGTATTTCCTGATTTAGTCCACGACTATCCGGATGTCTATAGCACGTCAGGAGTAAGAGATCTAGGCGACAAAATGTTCGCTTACTTACACAAAAATAACCCCGGTGAGAAACTGAATCAGGCATACGCGATGCTGCCTGAAGTTGACATGATACCTAGGGCAGCCTATCAGGCGATTGTGACCAATGATGTGGAATTGGTCGCGCTCGATAAACTTCCTCATCGTATTGCCGCGAACTCAATTATTCCTTACCCACCCGGTATTCCTATGCTGATGTCAGGGGAAAACTTCGGTGATAAAAATAGTCCGCAGATTAGCTACCTGCATGCATTGCAAAAATGGGATCATGAATTTCCCGGCTTTGAGCATGAAACGGAAGGGACGGAAATCATTAATGGTATCTACCACGTTATGTGCGTAAAGCGTAAGGGAAAATAAATTATGGCTACAGTTGCGGAATCAACAAAAGTGGGTTTGATCCCCGTTACATTAATGGTAGCGGGAAATATCATGGGGTCGGGTGTTTTTCTACTGCCGGCGAGTCTAGCGGCAACAGGAGGAATAGCAATTCTTGGATGGCTGGTTACCATCATTGGTGCCGTCGGGTTATCCATTGTCTATGCCAAGATCTCTTCGCTGGATGATAGCCCCGGAGGTTCTTATGCTTATGCAAGGAGAGCTTTCGGGCCATTTTTAGGTTATCAGACTAACGTCCTTTACTGGCTGGCCTGCTGGATTGGTAATATCGCGATGGTTGTGATTGGAGTAGGTTATATCAGCTACTTTTTTCCTATTCTGAAAGATCCGGTTATTTCAACATTTACCTGTATAGCAATACTATGGATATTTGTTTTCCTGAATATTATTGGGCCTCATGTCATTACCCGAGTTCAGGCGGTCGCAACAACTCTGGCTTTGATCCCGATTGTCGCCGTTGCTGTATTTGGCTGGTTTTGGTTCAACGGTTCAACCTATATGGATGCCTGGAACGTTAGCGGCATGAACGCATTTAGCGCCATTCAAAGTACCTTAAACGTAACGTTATGGTCTTTCATCGGTGTTGAAAGTGCTTCAGTTGCTGCTGGTGTCGTTAAAAATCCCAAACGAAATGTACCGATTGCCACGATTGGTGGCGTGTTAATTGCTGCTGTGTGTTATGTCTTATCCAGCAGTGTGATTATGGGGATGATCCCGAACGCGAGTCTGGTTATTTCATCTTCGCCATTTGGTGATGCTGCCCGTTTGGCGCTGGGGGATACAGCCGGCGCAATCGTGGCATTCTGTGCAGCAGCAGGCTGTTTGGGGTCATTGGGGGGATGGACATTGCTTGCTGGTCAGACGGCAAAAGCCGCAGCTGATGATGGTTTATTTCCTAAAGTCTTTGCCAAAGTGAACAAAGCCGGAACACCGGTAGTAGGTCTGTTGATACTGGGTGTTTTAATGACTGTTGTCCAATTCAGCAGTATCTCTCCTAATGCGGCAAAAGAGTTCAGTCTGGTTTCATCTGTTTCAGTGATTTTTACCCTGATACCTTATCTTTATACCTGTGCGGCGTTATTGTTACTTGGTCACGGTCATTTTGGTCAGGAAAAAGGGCGTTATATTGCGATTACATTCATCGCCTTTGTTTACTGTATCTGGGCTGTAGTGGGTACAGGAGCAAAAGAAGTTGTCTGGACGCTGGTGGCTATGATGGTCATCACAGCCATGTATACCTTTAACTACAATACGAAACACCCGGCTCCTTTTCCGTTAGAGAAAAAAGATTAACCTAATTTATATTTAAAAAGGTGCTGCATATCAGCACCTTTTTTGTTTTATTTTTTAGGCTAAACTGATTTCGTTAATACAATATATTGCAGGCTGGGGGGATATAGAACTCCAATATATATTGAAATCCACTGAATATAACTATTTGTTTATTAGCCTGGTTTAACCCTAAGATGTTGAGTTGTTAGACAACTCACAGTAAGTAGTACCGGATCTTAATATACTCGTAGAATCAGCTAATTTAGGTAGTTGAGTTAATAGGAGCGTGCATTATGTACAGAACTATTTTATTACCGGTAGATATCTCTGAGGATGAACTGACAAGCAAAGCTGTTCACTGCGCGCTTAACATAGCCAGAGAAACAGGTGCTAAATTACATATTTTACATGTATTGCCCATTTCATCCGCGATTATTAATGCTTACGCATTAGGCTATATGGAAATTAAAGATAAAGCGACTATTACTGCTGAGAAGGATCTGGGCAAGCTGGTTGCTTCCATTGATCTACCTGCTGAGCGTATTAGTTACTCTATTGCTTTTGGTTCACCAAGAGATGAAATCACTGCCACGGCTGATGAGCTGGGCGCTGATCTTATTGTGATTGGTTCAAGGCGGCCGAATATTACTACTCATTTACTGGGCTCCAACTCTGCGGCAGTCGTCAGATATGCGAAGACGTCCGTATTGGTTGTGAGGTAGTTATCTGAATTAACTGTTGCAGCTTAGCGGCTATTAGTGGTTTTTGTTGTGGTTTCACTAATTGTAAAAACGTAATGGTATAGCGGCTATACCCCACGCATTCCAAAATGTAGTCAGAAAAAGGCTACGGCTTGGAAAACGATGGGAAATATTCGATTACAGGGGAGTAAATATGTATAAAACGATTTTGGTTCCAATAGATATTGCTGAAGATCACCTGACTGACAATGCACTCAAGCATGCGGAGTTTTTGGCAAAAATTTCTGATGCAAAGGTTCATCTGTTTCACTCGGTGCCTGATATTTCGAGATTTTCTGTAAGCTATAGCTATCATTATGATTTACTGAGCGCCTTTGCGAAAAAAGCCATTGCAAATTCCGAAGAGGAACTCAAGAAAGTTGTAGAAAAAATCAACTTACCGAAGGATAAAGTATCATTTTCCGTCGCCTTTGGTTCACCAAGAGATAAAGTGCTCTCTACTGCCCGTGAAATCGGGGCTGATCTGATCATTGTCGGTTCACGCAGGCCTGATATTTCAACTCATCTACTGGGTTCTAACGCATCGGGGATTGTGGGGTACGCGAATATTTCCGTATTAGTTGTTCGTTAAGCTAAGTTGCACCAATATTTATTAACCCCGTCAGATATTTTTATCTGGCGGGGTTAATAGTCAATGGCAGTAAATATTATTTTTTCTTATGTTTATGGAAGGGTATACTATGTCTTATTCTACTGTTGTGGTAAGTGCTTTAAAATATATGCTTGAAACAGATAATGTTACTACTTCAGATATTGAAAGCTATTTTTCTCATGATTATATTCAGGTAGCCAATGGCAATGAGCTTCTCTTCAATGATTTTGTTTCACATATTAACGTATTAAAAGAAGCTTTAATAAGTACGAATATTAATATTTTATCCGTAGCAGAAAATGGAAATAATGTTCATACCCATCACTTAGTCAAGGTAGTCAAAAAAGATGGAACTCATGCGGAATTTGAAGTATTTGCCAGATTCCTGCTTAGCGAAGGAAAAATTACCCACTGTTATGAACTGACCAGAAAGATCATCGGTGATGAACAGGATGATGATTTGGGGTTTAGGAAATAATATCGTTTATTATAACTTTAATATCGCTTAACTTTTATTATGTCAGTTTTAAGTATTAATTAATCTTAACAGATTAGCAATAAAGGGAGCCATTAATTCAATGATGGTTCCCTTTGCTTATTTTTCAGACATGTAATGTAGTCATTGTTCATCAGAAAATGAATTTAAAGTAATATCTAATTGATTTTTACCTGCGATGATAACCTGAATTTGTAAGTTATTTTCTGAAGTATTAATTGTGTTAATTGTAACTTCTTCATTTCCTGAATATTTTTTCACAACATCCAGTAGCTCGTGTTCAAGCTGTTCAATTTTAGTGTTAATTGTCATTTATGGTATTAAATATGCTAAAGTTGATTTAATTTTACCCAAATAAATTGAGTGCAATAGCTTAATAAACAAGGTATTTGAGCCTTTAAAGTTGTAATAAATTAACTTATTCGATGAATTAAGTGATATTAGTTTTGACAAACTAAAATAACAAACTGGCACTGTAATAAAATTAAGCAATATTCGAAACATAAAAAATGTGTCATTTATTTGTCTATTCAGGCAGGATAACAGATTGGTATTATACAACAAGTAAATAGGTATTATTTTGAGCAATAATATTCGCCTTTGGGCAAATTATCTTTTATTTTTTGGGTTTATTGTATCTTTTAACGCATGGAGTGCTCCGGCCAACTTTGAACAGGCTAAAGTCGAATCGCGAAAATATGTTTATGCTGGGCTGGAAAAGTCAGGTATTGGTACTTTGTATTGTGGCTGCGATTGGCAATGGGTTGGTAAAAGTGGTGGACGCGTTGACTTACCTTCATGTAACTATCATGTAAGGTCGCAGCAGAATCGAGCTGAACGCATCGAGTGGGAGCATATTGTACCAGCATGGGTATTCGGTCATCAGAGACAATGTTGGCAGAATGGCGGGAGAAAAAACTGTGTTGATAGTGACCCGGCATTTCGTGTAATAGAATCGGATCTGCATAATCTGGCCCCTTCTATTGGTGAAGTAAACGGGGATCGCAGCAATTTAGGGTATGGAATGGCTGCCAGAAATCTGCCCAACATGTATGGTGCCTGTAGTAGTAAAGTTGATTTTAAATCACGTTTGTTTGAGCCGCGTGACAAAGTGAAAGGCATGGTTGCCAGAGTCTATTTCTATATGCATGATCGCTATAACCTGACAATGTCGCGTCAGCAGCAGCAGTTAATGATGGCCTGGGATCGGCAATATCCTGTGGAAGCCTGGGAGCGTGAAAGAGATAATCGTATCGCCCGGATTATGGGGCACCACAATCCATTCGTTACTGGAAGCAAAAAGTGGCAGTTAGGGCATAAAAATTCAGGTCAGGGGATTACCGGGCAAACTGATAGCCGAAATGTAAATGCTGCACGGTCAGTATCAGAACCGGTTTCAGTGACTAAATCAACAGCTAAATCTGCTGCAAATGAAGCGATTAAAGGGAATAAAAATAGCATGATATATCATCTTTCTCATTGCTCAGGGTATAAAACCACGTCAGAGAAAAATGCGGTTTATTTTCGTTCAGAATCTGAAGCCCAGAAAGCCGGGTATCATTTGGCCGCTAATTGTAAAAAATAATTAACACTGGCTGAGTTGTTATTTTATGTTTTTGTTGCTTTGTGATTTATCAATCAAAAGTTAAAAAATGTTTCAGTAAAATTTAAATTGTTACCTTGTCATAAATAAAAAATTGTCATTATACTGACATCATAGTCCGCTAAATTTAGTCTGGTTACGGTAAAGCGGATATGCGAGGAATGCCGATGACAGATACTGAAACAATTACAATTCAGTCAGGAAGTGAACCGGTGATGAAGACCGAACTGCCAACAGAAAGGCGGTTGTCTTATCACCGGTTTTTTTATGGGTCTTAATGAGCTGAAAAGGGAGCTCACTTCTATTCAATATAACGCAGTTATTCTATATCGGTGATAGAACACCGCAAGTGTGAAGCCAACGATAAGGTGTGCGACTATGAGTAGACAAAAAGCAGTGATGAAATCTCGCCGCGAAGTCAGGAGAATGCTAAAAAAAGATATGCGTCAGTCTCGTTATCGCAATGATAATAACGTTACCTCATTAGTACAGATTGGCGGAGTAGAAGCAATTGGAATGGCACGTGAAAACAGGGATACCTCTGAAATTCGCCCACGCAATGAAGTGCAGTACCGTTACATGCGCGCTATTAAGAATAAACAATTGGTTATTGCTGATGGTGAAGCGGGTTGTGGCAAAACATTTATCAGTACAGCAATGGCAGCAGATGCACTGATTAATAAAGAGGTTGATAAAATCATCGTGACACGTCCGGTATTGCAGGCGGAAGAAGACTTGGGTTATCTGCCGGGCGATGTGGCAGAAAAGTTTGCGCCATATTTCCGCCCAGTTTATGAGGTGTTATTAAAACGTATGGGCGCATCGTTTTTGCAATACTGTCTTCGTCCTGAAATTGGAAAAGTTGAGATAGCTCCTTTTGCTTATATGCGTGGCAGGACATTTGAAAATGCGTTTGTGATCCTTGATGAAGCACAAAATGTGACGATTAATCAAATGAAAATGTTTTTAACCCGGTTGGGAGAAAACGTAACTGTTATTGTGAATGGAGATATCAGCCAGTGCGATTTACCGGACAGCACCAAATCAGGGCTGGCAGATGCGCTGGAGCGTTTTTTTAATGATGAAGCAATTGGTGTAATTCATTTTTCTCAGGAAGATTGTGTGCGCTCTAAGTTATGTCAAAAAGCATTGCAGGCTTATAGTTCTCCAGTCTAATTGAGAATAAAGATTGCTCAGAAGAGTAATTGAAAGGGTGAAGGATATGTAGCTCAACAGAACGGCTTCATTTATTGCTTTCTATATTATGTTGCAATTATGAAGCCGTTAAATATTTGTAGAAAGAATCCGAATAACTAAATCAAATATCTAATATAAACATATTGCTATTGATTATGTTCTAATAAAATCAGGCAGAAAATGAATAATTACTTAACCTTCATTCCCGCTGCTGTCATTAAGAAACGGAATAAAGTCGAGACGGCATAAAGCGTTAATACACTACAACACCAGATAGTTATCATCCAGCCCAATCGTTTCCATAGCGGAGAATGTGAATGTTCTGTGTTAGTGGTAGCCTTGTTCATGGGTGATTTTTCCTCGGAAGACATAATAACTCCAATAGGTATAAGTCAATATTATTGGGATGATAAATAGTGCACCGACAAGCATAAAACCCAGAGACTCAGGAGGAGATGCAGCCTCTTCGTAGCTGATAAAAGGGGGAATGATATTTGGCCAGATGCTGATCCCTAACCCGCTGAACCCCATGAATACGAGTAATAATGCTGCTAAAAACGGCGTGTAATGACCGCCATTCTGGTTCGCAACCAGCAGTTTCCAGCCTGACCATAAAACCAGTAATGGCACAGGCAGAAAGAAAAACAGGTTAGGCAGACTAAACCAGCGATCAGCAATAGCTGGCTGAGAAAGCGGTGTCCAGACACTGACGATAGTGATGATTACCAGCATCAGTAAAGTTAATGGACGCAGAAGCCTGAGCATTTTTTTCTGCAAATGCCCTTCGGTTTTCATCACCAGCCAGCCACATCCCAGTAGCCCATAAGCGATAAGCAGACCAAAACCGCAAAATAACGGAAAGGGTGAAAGCCAATCGAAGCTCCCGCCAATATAGGTACGATTTTCTACAGGAAAGCCTTCAATAACAGCCCCGACGACGACACCCTGTATAAAAGTCGCAATGATTGAACCGGCAATAAATGCTTTATCCCAAATCGGCTGATGTTTTGGCGCGGATTTGAAACGGAACTCGAACGCTACGCCGCGGAATATCAGTCCTAATAACATAAGAGTTAATGGAATTGCCAGCGCATCCAGAATCACCGCATAGGCCAGAGGAAAAGCACCGAATAGACCTGCGCCACCCAGTACCAGCCAGGTTTCGTTACCATCCCAGACGGGGGCAACAGAATTCATCATTAAATCACGATCTGCCTGCCCCTTAACCATGGGATATAAGATACCTATACCAAGATCAAAGCCATCCATCACGATATACATCATGGTACTGAAGATGATAATCAGGAACCAGATTAGAGGAAGATCAATACCCATTTGTTAACTCCTTATTGGGCCCTTTACGGATAAGTTTCATCATATAAGCATAACCAGCACCGAAAACAGCGCCGTAGACGACAAAGAAGATAAGCAGGCTGATACTCATATGGAATTCACCATGAGCAGATACCGCATCTTTCGTGCGCATCAGTCCATAGACAACCCACGGTTGACGGCCGATTTCCGTGGTGAACCATCCGGCGAGTATGGCAATCAGACCAGAAGGTGCCATCAGGAGCATAAAGCGGAGAAACGCCCGGCTCTGGTACAACCGTTTTTTATAGCGCAGCCACAACCCCCAGACTCCCGCCAGAATCATTAATAATCCCAATCCGACCATCACCCGGAATGACCAGAACACCATAAAAGCATTAGGACGATCTTCTGGTGCAAATTCTTTTAATGCCGGAACTTGTTTATCAATGCTGTGTGTCAGGATGATACTGGCAAGGTAGGGAATTTTGACGGCGTAACGAGTCTCTTCTGCCTCCTGATCGGGTATACCGAATATAATCAGTGGCGTGGCTTCGCCGGGATGGTTTTCCCAATGGCCTTCCATCGCAGCAACTTTGGCAGGCTGATGTTTCAGGGTATTCAGGCCATGTAAATCACCGATAAACGCCTGTAACGGAGCAATGATCAGAATCAGCCACATCGCCATTGACAGCATTTTTTTCATGGCGGACGAATCATTGCCTTTCAGCAAATGCCAGGCAGCGGAAGCGGCAATAAAGAACGCAGAAGCGAGAAATGCTGCTGTTCCCATATGCAGCAAACGATAAGGAAAAGAGGGGTTGAAGATAACGGCCAGCCAATCTACGGGAACAATCTGGTTATCAATAATTTCATGGCCTTGTGGCGTTTGCATCCAGCTATTGGATGCCAGTATCCAAAATGTAGAGATAATTGTACCGAGTGCCACCATACAGGTAGCGAAAAAATGGAGTTTTTCACCCACCCGATTCCAGCCGAACAGCATAACGCCAAGAAAACCGGCCTCAAGGAAAAACGCGGTAAGCACTTCATAAACGAGCAAAGGGCCGGTGATGCTTCCGGCAAACTCAGAGAAAAAACTCCAGTTAGTGCCGAACTGGTAGGCCATGACTAAACCGGAAACCACGCCCATACCAAAATTAATACCAAAGATTTTTGCCCAGAAGTGGTATAGCGTTTTGTAGTCTGTATTACGTGTTTTCAGCCATAAGCCTTCCAGCAGAGCAAGAAAACTGGCTAAACCTATCGTAATAGCGGGAAAGATAATATGAAAAGAAACGGTAAATGCGAATTGTATCCTTGCAAGTTCAAGGGCAGTTAACCCGAACATAGTTACCTCATTCTATTTGTTATAAGAAAAACCAATGAAAAAGTACGAATGAGTAAAGCATGGATATTTAACATATAACAGTAACAATTTTTTGTTTATCTAATATAACAGTTTGATGTAATCAATTAATTAACATATTGAATACAATATGGAAACATCAAACTTGTAGAAGAGATAGTACGGAAATAAATACTTTATTATCGGTATATATATATTTAGTGTGACAACTGTACCCTATGCCAATGCTAAAGAAGACCTTAAAGAGAAAAATTATTGAAGAATACAGTTTTATCATCATGAAATAGATACTGACTAAATTATTTATACCAACATAGAAAAATAGATATAAAGGTAGTATTGAACATAGTGGAAAAATTATTCGCGTAGAATATTCAAACAATACAAAGAGCTATATGACTGGACATTTTATCGAACAAGAGGCTGGTAATACCAGCCTCATAATCGCCACCAAATTAGTTTATATTAATGCCTATTCCTTAATTCCTAATGCATTAATTATTTCCTTGCGAATAACAGAAGTACATTCAAGAATATTATTATGATGGTGGTTTTTTAATAGCTTAATTTCTAATGGATTGATTACCCATTGAGAAATATTATTATCAGTCACTTTTATGATTGATTTAGTCAACTCTACATGCGAAGCGTCATTATAGTCAGGATTGATTTCACCTGCTTTGAATAGCGTAATATTTGTATGTTTTAATATTCCGCTTAAGTCACAATCAGCTATTTTGTATTCAAATGGTGCAGCCTCCAATACTTTATTGATATAGGTTTCACTGGCACCCATTTTCTGTAGTTTATCAGTGAGTAATAGGTTTATATTTGATATATCAATGTTATTTCTAAGTATTTTAGTCTCAGCGTCGTTAATTACCGTATCTAATAAAAACAACTGGATTTTTTGTACGCCAATCTGTTCTAATTGATAGGCAATTTCCATCGCTAACTGTCCACCTAATGACCAGCCTAAGATCCGGATAGGTTGATTAATAGAGGTTTCAGCCAGAATTAACTGCATATATATATTAGCTAATTTTTGTAATGAATCTATTTGGTTATCTGTACTGAGATTGTAATTATCGATACCAATGCAGTTGTAGTTATCCGCTAGTGTATTTGCCAGAGTAACATAAGATTCACTACCGCCATTAGCGGGATGAATCATAAATAGTTTATCCGTTGCCATTGACTCTGGTGTTAGGAAATTAAGTAAACTGATTTTTTTATTATCCGTTACCAGCCATTGGGATAATAAAGCAATGCACTTGCAACTGAATAAGATATTTAACGGAATATCAACGGCCATTTTATGGCGTATTGCCGAAGTGAGTTTAATCGCCAGCAGAGAATTGCCGCCGATACGGAAGAAGTTATCTTCAATACCCACCCGCTCCAGCCCTAAAACTGCCTGCCAGATAGCGCACAGTTGGGTTTCCAGAGCATTGCGGGGTGCGACATAACTGTCTCTGTTCCCGAAAAGTGGTTCCGGCAAGGCTTTGCGGTTGACTTTGCCGTTCAGCGTTAGCGGAATAGCGTCCATAAAAGTAAAACTGGTGGGCAGCATATAGTCTGGCAGGCGATCAGATAAGTGCGCAAGCAACATATCATCGGAGACAGCGTCCTCGGCAACCAGATACGCCGCCAGTACCTTATGACCCCGATGCTCACGGTCAATCACGACCGCCTGTTTGATCTGTGAATAGGCCATCAGCGCACTTTCAATTTCGCCCAGTTCAATACGGAAGCCGCGAATTTTAACCTGAAAATCGTTGCGACCGAGATAGTCAATATTGCCATCGGGCAGCCAGCGACCCAAATCACCGGTTTTGTACATGAGTGCTCCCGGCTCGTTAGAGAACGGGCAGCCCAGGAAACGTTCAGCCGTTAATTCAGGGCGATTGAGATACCCGCGGGCAACGCCTTTTCCGGCGATATAAATTTCGCCGGTGACTCCCCACGGTACCGGCTGACCATGCGGGTCAAGAATATAGATTTGCGTGTTGGCTATCGGGCGCCCGATCGGTGGTAACGTTGGCCAGTGCTCAGTCTCATTGTCCAGCGTGTATGACGTTACCACGTGACTTTCTGTCGGGCCGTAATGATTATGTAACCGGCAATGACGAGCGTGTCGTAGTAGACGCTGAATGGCGGGGGTGATACGTAATTGTTCACCGGCGGTAATAATATGTTTCAGGCAGGAAAGATCGTTTTCTTCATTGAGGTTGACGGACTCAGCAAAATGCTGGAGAGCAACATAAGGCAGAAAGATTCGCTCAATCTGTTTTTGCTGAACCAATTTAAGGAGCTGCTGAGGCTCCCGGCGTAGGGCTTCACTAATTAACACCAGACAGCCGCCTTCACACAGCGTGGTAAAGATTTCCTGAAACGCAACATCAAAACCCAGTGCTGCAAATTGCAGGGTTTTTCCGGCGGTCGTAGGGTGTTCAGGCGTATGGCGATGCCAGTGCAGCAGGTTTGATAACGCGGACTGCGGCATTTCCACCCCTTTGGGTAAGCCGGTGGAGCCGGAAGTGTAGATCACATAGGCCAGATGGTGAGATGCCAGTGCCGGAACTACCGGATCATGAGCTGGCTGGTCGGTGAGATAAGCCGGTTGTTCATCGAGTAATACGGTATGACTGGCCGAGGGAAGAGAAGCTTCCAGAGCCTGTGCAAAAGTAGACTGGGTAAGTAGAGCTACGGGGGCCGAATCTCTAAGCATGTGAGCCAATCGCTCGCCCGGAAGGGCGGGATCGAGTGGTACATAAGCCCCACCGGCTTTAAGAATGGCGAGTAAGCCCACCACCATCTCCGGGCTGCGTTCAACACATATGGCAACACGCTCGTCAGGGCATACCCCCAGCGTAATCAGATAGTGAGCCAGGTGATTGGCACGGCGGTTAAGTTCCCCATAGCTCAATACCTGTTCTTCAAATTCCACTGCAATGGCATCAGGAAGTTGAGCCGCCTGCGCTTCAAACAACTGTGGCAGGGTTTTGTCCTGTGGATAAGGCGCATCGGTTTGGTTCCAACTGTTCAGCAAAATATGACGCTCTTCCTCACTGAGACAGGTGATAGCGGTATGAGACTGTTCCGGATGACAGGCGACTTCGTGCAGAATACGTTCAAGCTGCTCCAGCAAACGTAATGCCTGTTCGTCCTCCAGCCAGTCTTTCCCATAATTAAATTTGATGACTAAACGGTTACCTTGCTCATACGCTATCAATGACAATGGATAATCCACTTTCTCCACTGCGCGGCGAAATGTCAGTGTCTGTTCGATGCCGGTTTGGTTCTCGTCTGCCACCGGAGAAGGGTAATTTTCAAACACTAACAGGCTGTGAAATAACCGTTCTCCGTCAGATTGCAGACTGGAGAGAGAAACGGCACTGTGGCTGTTGAGGTCGGCGATATTTTTCTGGATATGTTGTAAAACGGCGACGATGCTGTCGGTTTGTTTCCACTGCACAGCCAGAGGCAACGTATTGATATAAAGACCGACACTGGACTCGATCCCTGCAACGGGGATATCCCGACCGGAGACGGTTGTGCCGACAATTGTCTGCTCATCAGCGGTGTAAATGTGCAACAGTTTATGCCAGGCAAATTGCAGCGCCACATTCAGTGTCACCCCGTGTCTCCGGCAGGTGTTTTTAAGCTGCTCATAAGCGTTACCCTGCACAGTGAGTCGCTTTTCTGCCGGTTTTTCGATCATTTTTATCTGGGTCAAGTCAATCCGGTGGCTTAGCAGCGCCGATAAATCGTTCGTGCCCTGCCATTGGGCCTTGCGCTCAGCCCAATAACTATCCGTATCGGTCTGATGATTGCGGTAATATTGTTGGGCGTCCAGATAAGTGTTATCTACAACGATTTCAGGTGTGCGGCCCTGTGCGAGTGCGTTGTAATAGCTATGAACGGTTTGCAATAAAATCGGGTAGCTCCAGCCATCAATGATGCTGTGGTGTAGGGTGATAACTACGGTAATCAATTGTTGATGTTGTTTAATCAGGGTAAAGCGCGCTAATCCGGGCTGACGTAAATTAAATGGCAGGGAGAGATCATGTTGTGAGAGCGTATCAATCGCCCTGTTTTTTTCTTCTTCTGATAAAGGGGTAATATCTTCGTATCTGAAATTTGTCGCATTAATACTGGCACCTGTTGTGACGATTTGTAATATTTCTCCTTCCCAATGAAAGGCGGTTCTGAGGATCGGGAAACGGCGCGAAGCTAGTGTCCAGGCTTGTTGGTAAGCGTCAACATCAATAGAGGTGTGGTAATCCAATAGCAGCTGTACGCGATAAGCATCATCCTGTGGCTGAGAAAGATAATGATAGACAAACCCCTGTTGCAAGCTGGTGGCAGGGAAAATAGCCTCAATCTTTTTGTTGCTGGATGAAGTAGCAGGCCTACCAGCATAATTTTCAAGGGAAATAAAACGCTTAAAGTCTTCTACTGAGAAGATATTTTTTTCATTTAAAAAATTAAGAATGTTTTCTTTTTTCTGTTTAACTTGATCAATAAGTTGATCAGGGGGCGTTTCCCCTGTGAATGTCAGTTTCAACTTATTTTCATAAACCCATACTGATGCCTGATTTTTGTTAAGTTCTTTAAATAGCGTCAACATTTCTATAAATCCAAAGTAGTTTCATTTTCGGAGTCGTGGGGTGAACTGACATTATTGGTATGTTCAAAATGGTGAGTTATCTGGTTGAATTGCTCCAGCGAAACACCCTTGATACCGTAATCACTGGGAGTCATTATTTCTCCCGTTCGTGACTGTTTTTGCGCTGTGGTGATGATGTGATTGAGTGCCTGCTCAAATGCCCGGGTAAACAGGGCTGTTTTAGTCTGTGGCAGGCGGGAATCGACATAAAACCGCAGTTTTCCGGCCTGAACGGCGCCATTAATTCCTAACAGAAAATGACCGCCGTTTTCGCTGGCTATCATCGTTCCGCAATCATCATTGGTGATTGACCAGTCCTGACGGCTGGCACTGCCTAACTGTCCAAGATAGTTGAAACTGATAGCAGGCAAATCATCGGTCAGATAACCCGCCTGTTGTAATGCGCCGTAACCAATACCTTTGTTTGGCACAGTGTGCAGCATCTCTTTGGTATGGATAAGGGTGTCGGTTATATTCGCCTGATTTTCCAGACGAACCGGGTACATAGTAGTAAACCAGCCAACGGTTTCGGAAATATCTATTGTGTTATCAATAGATTCCCGCCCGTGTCCTTCCAGAAGGATATGGTTGACAGATTTGTCGAAGGTATCCTGCAAGGCCACGGTCAACGCACTCAACAATAAGTCATTAATTTCGGTGTGAAAACCTGCGTTAGCTTCATGTAGCAGGATATCGGTCATTTCTGCCGAGATTTCCAGCTGATGGCGTATGAGATTATCCAACGTAGGTTTGCTGTTATTACCTGCCAGCACTTGTTTCCAGTAAGGCACTTCATGTTGATGCTGCCGGGCATACTGCTGAACAGCGGCAACCCATTGGCGATAACTGCTGGTTTTCGCAGGCAGGGGCATTCCCTGTAATAGCAAACGCATATCTTCCGCAATAATCCGCCAGGACACCGCATCAATAATCAGATGATGGAAGGCGAAGAATAATCGGGTACTGCCATCAGCATAGCCAGTCAGATGAGCGGCCTGCCAGAGTGGCCCGTTGTGATAATTGAACCCACTTTGCCACTGGGTAAGTTGCTGGTGGAGTTCTTCCTGACTGCACTGACGGATATCACGGTGTTTTAACCGAGGTTGTGAAGACGGAATATCCGCAGAATAACACTGGCGATAGCCGTTTTTGGTAACGAAAAAACGACAGCGCAGCATATCGTGCCGCTCAGTTAATGCAGCCAGCGCTTGTTCAATCTGTATGATTTGGATATCGCTGGGGATCTGAATCATAAAGGCCTGATTCCAGTGATGGGGCTGAGCTAACTGCCAGCCAAAGAAGGTTTGCTGAACAGGCAGTAAAGCAAACTCTCCGTTCAATAACCCTTGTTCGGCAAAGATTTCGGCAGTAGACGCTGTTTGCATCAGTAATACCGCTAATTGTGCCACGGTCGGTGCCTCAAAAATGGTTTTCACCTGAAGCGAAAAACCGGCCTGACGCAGCTTGGACACCAACTGGAGACTAATAATGGAGTCACCACCAATGCGGAAGAAATTATCGTGGATGCTTATCTGCTCCAGCCCTAAAACCGCCTGCCAGATAGCACAAAGCTGGGTTTCTAAGGCATTACGGGGCGCAACATAATTTTCTCTGTCACCGAAAACCGGCTCCGGCAAGGCTCTGCGGTTCACTTTGCCGTTCAGCGTTAGCGGAATAGCCTCCATAAAGGTAAAACTGGCGGGCAGCATATAGTCCGGCAGACGAGCAGATAAGTGCGTCAGCAGCATGTCATCGGAGACAGCACCCTCGGCAACCAGATAGGCTGCCAATACTTTATGGCCATGATGCCCATAATCTATCACCACTGCCTGTTTAATTTGTGGATGCGCTGTCAGCGCATTTTCAATTTCCCCCAGTTCAATACGGAAGCCGCGAATTTTGACCTGAAAATCATTACGCCCCAGATATTCCAGTTCACCATCGGGTAACCAACGTACTAAATCACCGGTTTTATACAGACGGGTGTAACCTTTAACCGTATCGTTTGCGGTTGCAAAAGGGTTAGCAACAAAGCGCTCCGCCGTTAATTCAGGGCGATTTAAATAGCCTCGTGCTACACCTGCACCGCCAATATACAGTTCCCCCGGCGTACCGACAGGTACAGGATTACCGGAACGATCCAGTACGTAAAGACGAACGTTATTAATGGCCTGACCAATATTGGTAACAAGATCGCCTCTTTGGTACTGCTTCTGTGTTGCACAAACGGTAATTTCTGTCGGGCCGTAAGCATTTACCACGCTACTGTATTGACTGAAATGATCCATAAAATCGAGTGAGGGGGATTCGCCTCCTGTGACCAATAACCGCAGGGAGGGTAATTCTGTATCAACCAGCAATTTCAGTATTGCCGGCGACAAGGTCGCCATTTCAATACCTTCCCGTTGAATGAGTTGCGCAAGGGCAGGGGCATTTCGTTCGGCTTCACTGCAAAGGTAAAGGGTCATGCCACCCAATAACGCGGGGAATAATTCGGAAACAGAAGCATCAAATACATAGGTGATAAACATTAAGCATTTTGTTGTCTTTCCGATATTCCAAAATGTGGTTTGTGCTGTCACCAAGTGGGCCACGTTTTTATGTTCAATCATCACGCCTTTAGGCTGGCCGGTGGTGCCGGAGGTATAGATGATATAAGCCAAATCGGTCGGTTTATTGATGGAGTCAGGGTTTTCCACCGGCTGGCTGACGGTGTCTGCCTGATTATCTGCCGCGATAAGGATTGATGACTCAGCCAATGGCCGGAGCGTGGTCAGATAGTGCTGTTGCGTCAGAATACAAGGGGTTGCGGTGTCAGCCAGAATAAACTGTACCCGCTCTGTCGGGTATTCCGGCGAAACAGGTACATAAGCGCCCCCGGCTTTCAGAACCGCCAGGATACTGATTATCATTTCCGGGCTGCGGTCAACATACAAGGCTATCGGTGTGTCAGCCTGCATCGTTTGGTTATGCTGTTGCTGATAACGTTCGCGTATGACGTGGGCCAACTGATTGGCGCGTTGATTAAGCTGGTGATAGGTCAGGGTTTCGCCTTCAAACACCAGTGCGATATGCTCCGGTGTCCTTGCCGCCTGCGCTTCAAATAATTGTGGCAGGGTTTTATCCTGCGGATAAGGGGCGTCAGTCTGATTCCAGATAGTTAATAGGGTATGACGTTCCTGTACCGATAAAATATCAATGCCGGACAACGGTTGTTGCTGGTCAGCGACAAATGCGTTCAAAACCCGTTGGTAACTCTCCACGATACGGGTGATGCTGGTGTCATTAAACAAGCTCACGGCGTAGTTCAGGCAACCGGTAATCGCCGTTTTGCCATCAGACAAAAACAGGCTCAGGTCGAACTTGGCCGGGCTGTATAAGGGTTCATCCAGTGCCACCGGCGTGAATGGCAGACAATTGTCTGATGAATTTTCACCACGATGATTTTCACCGAAAGCCTGTACGCTGAACATCACCTGAAATAGCGGATGGCGGGCGGTATCCCGCTCAATGTTCAGTGCTTCAACCAATTGCTCAAACGGCATATCCTGATGGGCTTTGGCACTGCTAACCAGTTTGTGTGCTTGTGCAATCAATTCGGTTACGCTATCGGTGTGTTGCAGTTGCGCCCTTAAAGCCAGTGAATTGACGAACATGCCTAACAGGGGCAGGGTTTGCGCATGGTGACGGTTATCCGTCGGGGTGCCGATAATGATGTCATCCTGTCCGGATAATTTTGCCAGCGTGACGTAAAACGCACTGAGCAGCACGGTATACAGGGTGGTTTCCTGCATTCTTGCCAGTATCCGTAGCTGTTCAGACAACTGGGTGTCCAGCTCAAAATTGAGATCCTGCCCCTGATAATTAACCTGTGCCGGTCTGGGGTGATCCGTGGGCAGTGCCAGCGATTCATAGCCCGCCAGTGTGTGTTGCCAGTAAGCCAGTTGTTGTTCGCGGATGTCTCCCTGTAAATAATCCCGTTGCCAGACAGCGTAATCCCCGTAGGTGATATCCAGCGCAGGGAGCTGGCTGTCACGGCCTGCTTGCAGCGCGTGGTAAACCTCCGCCAGTTCCGCCATAAAGATATCGATGGACCAGCCATCCATTGCAATATGGTGCCATAACAGTAATAAGTAATGGCCGTCTGCAACCTGATAATGCCGCAGGCGTAGGCTGGGTTCAGTGGTTAAATCAAAGGGAGTGGCTATCTCAGTACGCGCGTTAGCCAGCAGCATCTCCCGGTCGTCACAGGATTGAGACTGAATCGGCAAATGCGTGTCCAACACCTGCTGGAACATCTGGTCTTGATCATCACTGCGATACACGGTTCTCAGCACGGCATGACGTTCAGCCAGCTGGTTAATGGCGGTTTCCAGTACCGGCAGTAACGTATCCTGAGCCAACTGAACCAGATACGGGATATGGTAGACATCGGAACCCTGTTCATACTGCTCGATAAACAACATCCGCTCCTGCGCAAACGACAAGGGATAGCGCGTTTGTGCCAGCGGCGGGATAACGGTACAAATATGCTCGTCCATCTGCGTGGCTAATCCGGCGATGGTTTTCAGCTCAAACAGTTGTGCCAGTGAAATATCCGTAGACAGGGTACGACGAATAGCGGCAATCAGTTTAATGGCGGTCAGAGAATTGCCGCCGATACGGAAGAAGTTATCATCAATACCGACCCGCTCCAGTTCTAAAACATCCTGCCAGATAGCACAAAGCTGGGTTTCTAAGGCATTACGGGGCGCAACATAATTTTCTCTGTCACCGAAAACCGGCTCCGGCAAGGCTCTGCGATCCACTTTGCCGTTCGGCGTTAGCGGAATAGCCTCCATAAAGGTAAAACTGGCGGGCAGCATATAGTCCGGCAGACGCGCGGATAAATGTGTGAGGAGTGCCTCATCGTCTAAAATGCCCTCAATGACCAGATAGGCTGCCAGCGCTTTCTGTCCGTGATGCTCACGGTCAATCACCACTGCATGTTTGACTTGTGGATGTGCTGTCAGCGCATTTTCAATTTCCCCCAGTTCAATACGGAAGCCGCGAATTTTGACCTGAAAATCATTGCGTCCAAGACATTCGATATTGCCATCTGGCAACCATCGGCCTAAATCGCCGGTTTTGTACATTCTCGCTTCCGGCACTGAGGAGAAGGGGTTAGTCAGAAAGCGTTCGGCCGTTAAATCAGGCTGATTAAGATAACCCCGCGCCACGCCGTCACCGCCAATATACAGTTCGCCCACGGCTCCCTGTGGAACGGGTTGGCCTTGTTTATCGAGAATATAGATTTGAGTATTACTCATTGGCCGCCCGATAGGGAGTTTTTCCGCTTCACTTTCAGTCAGGGGGATATCGTAGGCGGTTGCGAACGTGGTCGTTTCTGTTGGCCCATAAACATGTAGCAGGTGTGTAGGCGCATATGCGGCTCTGAGACGAATGGCTGCCCGGTTATCACTCAGTTCGCCGCCGAACAAAACATAACGTAACCCTGATAATGCGGGAGCGATTAAATCTGCATATTGATTAAATAACGCGGTGGTCAGAAACAGCGCGCTGACGCCTTCTGATGACAGGCATTGGCTAAACCGGTCAGGATGTAACAGCGTTTTTTCCGGAATGAGGAGAATACAGCCCCCATGAATTAATCCTGCCCAGATTTCCCAGGTGGCGGCATCGAAAGCGGGGTTGGCACAATGGGCAATGCAGTCATCCGGGCCAATATTGGCAAAGCCATTGTTGATGATCAGACTCAGGACATTACGGTGCTCCACCATCACGCCTTTGGGTTGTCCGGTGGAGCCGGAGGTGTAAATCACGTAAGCCAGATGACGGGCAGTCAGCCCCAGTGCCTGAGCATCCGGATTGGTGTCCGGTTGCGTGTCAAAGTCCGGAGCCGGATTATCCAGCCACACGGTGGGGACTGACGTGGTCAGTTTATCCGCCTGTGCGGTTTGCGTCAGTAAGACTACCGGCGTTGCATCATCCAGCATATAGGCCAATCGTTCGGCGGGATAAGCCGGGTCGAGTGGCAGATACGCGCCACCCGCCTTGAGAATAGCCAGTATCCCGATCACCATATCCAAACTACGCTCAAGGCAAATCGCGACGAGATTATCTGGTTTAACGCCCAGTGCAATCAGATGATGCGCCAGTCGGTTGGCGCGCCGGTTGAGTTCGCCATAACTGATCCGTTGCTCTTCAAATATGACAGCGATAGCATCGGCTCGCTGAGCCGCCTGCGCTTCAAATAATTGTGGCAGGGTTTTATCCTGCGGATAAGGGGCGTCAGTCTGGTTCCAGATAGTTAATAGGGTATGACGTTCCTGTACCGATAAAATATCAATGCCGGACAACGGTTGTTGCTGGTCAGCGACAAATGCGCTCAAAACCCGTTGGTAACTCTCCACGATACGGGTGATGCTGGTGTCATTAAACAAGCTCACGGCGTAGTTCAGGCAACCGGTAATCGCCGTTTTGCCATCAGACAAAAACAGGCTCAGGTCGAATTTGGCCGGGCTGTATAAGGGTTCATCCAGTGCCACCGGCGTGAATGGCAGACAATTGTCTGATGAATTTTCACCACGATGATTTTCACCGAAAGCCTGTACACTGAACATCACCTGAAATAGCGGATGGCGGGCGGTATCCCGCTCAATGTTCAGTGCTTCAACCAATTGCTCAAACGGCATATCCTGATGGGCTTTGGCACTGCTAACCAGTTTGTGTGCTTGTGCAATCAATTCGGTTACGCTATCGGTGTGTTGCAGTTGCGCCCTTAAAGCCAGTGAATTGACGAACATGCCTAACAGGGGCAGGGTTTGCGCGTGGTGACGGTTATCCGTCGGGGTGCCGATAATGATGTCATCCTGTCCGGATAATTTCGCCAGTGTGACGTAAAACGCACTGAGCAGCACGGTATACAGGGTGGTTTCCTGCATTCTTGCCAGTATCCGTAGCTGTTCAGACAACTGGGTGTCCAGCTCAAAATTGAGATCCTGCCCCTGATAATTAACCTGTGCCGGTCTGGGGTGATCCGTGGGCAGTGCCAGCGATTCATAGCCCGCCAGTGTGTGTTGCCAGTAAGCCAGTTGTTGTTCGCGGATGTCTCCCTGTAAATAATCCCGTTGCCATGCTGCGTAATCCCCGTAGGTGATATCCAGCGCAGGGAGCTGGCTGTCACGGCCTGCTTGCAGCGCGTGGTAAACCTCCGCCAGTTCCGCCATAAAGATATCGATGGACCAGCCATCCATTGCGATATGGTGCCATAACAGTAATAAGTAATGACTGTCTGCGACCTGATAATGCCGCAGGCGTAGGCTGGGGTCAGTGGTTAAATCAAAGGGAGTGGCTATCTCGGTCCGCGCGTTAGCCAGCAACATCTCCCGGTCGTCACAGGATTGAGACTGAATCAGCAAATACGTGTCCAACACCTGCTGGAACATCTGGTCTTCACCATCACTGCGATACACGGTTCTCAGCACGGCATGGCGTTCAGCTAAGCGGTTAATGGCGGTTTCCAGTATCGGCAGTGAAGTATCCTGAGCCAACTGAACCAGATACGGGATATGGTAGACATCGGAACCCTGTTCATACTGTTCGATAAACAACATCCGCTCCTGCGCAAACGACAAGGGATAGCGCGTTTTTGCCAGCGGCGGGATAACGGTACAAATATGCTCGTCCATCTGCGTGGCTAACCCGGAAATGGATTTCAATTCAAACAGTTGTGCCAGTGAAATATCCGTAGACAAAGTACGGCGAATAGCCGCAATCAGTTTAATGGCGGTCAGGGAATTGCCGCCGAGACGGAAGAAATTATCGTCAATACTGATTTGTTCCAGTTCTAAAACATCCTGCCAAATTGCACATAGCTGGGTTTCCAGTGCATTGCGCGGCGCGACGTAATGTTCTTTGTGACCGAAAACCGGCTCCGGCAAGGCTCTGCGGTCTACTTTACCGTTTGGCGTCAGCGGGATCGCCTCAATCCGGATAAAGCTGGCGGGCAGCATATAATCGGGCAGGTAAGAAGATAAATGGCTGATTAATCCTTCGTCAGAAAGTTCACCCTCAATCACCAGATAGGCGATCAATGAGGTATTACCCTGATAGTCGCGATCGATGACAACGGCCTGTTTAACCTGTGGATGTGCCGCCAGCGCACTTTCAATTTCGCCCAGTTCAATACGGTAGCCGCGAATTTTGACCTGAAAATCATTACGTCCCAGATATTCCAGTTCGCCATCGGGGAGCCAGCGGGCTAAATCACCGGTTTTATACAGACGTGTGTAACCCAGTTCTTTGTGCCTATCGTTGGCAAACGGGTTTGCGATAAAACGTTCGGCGGTTAATTCCGGTCGGTTTAAATATCCTCGTGCCAGCCCTGCGCCGCCAATGTAAAGTTCGCCGGGGGCACCTATCGGAGCCAGTTGTCCGGCAGGATCCAGTACGTAGGCAGACATGTCGCTCAGGGGCCGCCCAATGCGGGATACCGCACTGCTATCGCCTTGCGTTAACTTTTTGTAAGTCACATGGACGGTGGTTTCGGTGATCCCATACATATTGATGAGCGCCGGTTTTTGATCACCATAACGATCCCACCAGGGAGTTAACTGAACCGGATTTAATTTATCGCCACCAAAGATCACATAGCGAAGGTGAGGAAACTCTGTGCTGTTACTTACTGCTTCGTCGATAAAGGCATAAAATGCCCCCGGCGTTTGATTCAGTACCGTCACCTTCTGTTCGGCGCATAACCGGCTGAATTGGCGGAAATCTTTGGTGCACTCAACCGTGGGGATAATTAAACGCCCGCCATAGAGTAGGGCACCCCATAATTCCCACACACTGAAATCAAACGTATATGCATGGAAAAGCACCCAGACATCGTGTTGATCGAACTGGTAATCTTTTTGGCTGGAGGTGAATAAGCGACTGACATTATGGTGAGTCTGCAAAACGCCTTTGGGTTTTCCGGTCGTGCCGGAAGTATAAATAACATAGGCTAAATCTGTCGCCTGACCGGCTAATGCCAGATTTTCTGTTGAATCGTTTTCAGTGACACTCCTGTCATCTGCGGCAATCAGGGTGGGGAGCGTTACGGGTGTCTGTGTATAGGCTTGCAATGTGGGCAGAAATTTCTGCTGGGTCACAACACAGGGAGACTGAGTATCGTCCAGCATAAACCGAATCCGCTCCGGGGGATAATCCGGTGATACAGGCACATAAGCCCCGCCAGCTTTGAGTACCGCCAGTATACTGATGACCATTTCCGGGCTGCGTTCCAGATAGAGCGCGATCAACGTATCTGTTGGCATAGGTACATTATGCTGTTGTTGATAACGTTCACGGATCACAAGTGCCAATTGGTTTGCCCGTTCATTAAGCTGGCGATAGGTCAGGGTTTCGTCTTCAAACACCAGCGCAACGTTATCCGGATTGGCTGTCGCCTGCGCTTCAAACAACTGTGGCAGGGTTTTATCCTGCGGGTAAGGAGCATCGGTCTGATTCCAGATATTTAATAGGGTATAGCGTTCCTGCTCTAACAAGATAGGTAATTCACTGACTAAAATAGCAGGGTTGTCAATAGTAGCCGTTATCAGGTTATTTAACCGTTTAAGGATATTATTGACCTCTGAATTACTAAAATAGGCTTGTAAATATTGGATGGTTATTTTTAATTCTTGATCATGGCCATGGTCTTTCAGCCTAAATAAGATGGGATTAATATTAAATTCAGTGTCTATATGAAAATGCTGAATTTGGTCAATTTCAGTATCCGATGCTGAAAACCGGTCATATAAAATCAGGATGTTGGGTAAAGAAACTCTATTTTGCTGCGCAAGACGAGTAAGATGTGAAGTGGGAAATTTCCCGTGGAGATAGCTGTTTTTCAGCGCTGATTCTACTTGTTTAATTTGCTTAACGATGGAAGAGGCTCGTGAAATATGGCAATGCACTGGATACGTGTTTGCTTGCATCCCGACAACATATTTTTCAGATTTTGTTGTTCTTCCATGACTTGTCGTGTTGAAAGTTATCTCTTGTTGCCTGGTTAATTCAGCGATAACAATAGAAGCAAGTGTGGAAAAGACGGCAAGTAAATTAGTTTTGTTTTCGTGACAAAAAGTACGTAAATCGTTTTTAACTGAGAGTGGTAATGTCAGCGTCTGATTATCAGAGCCTTTATTATGGTAATAAGGTGTTAATTGGTGTATTTCATTTTTCTTTAAAAAATCCAGCCAATAATTTTCATCATCTTCATAATTAAAATTATTTAAATAGGTTCTTGCTTTTTTTACTGCCGTGAGATATTGCGGAATTTCAGATAACCACGTTGTGGATGTTCCATTTTTAAGGCATGTATATAATTTATAAACATACTCGTGAAATCGGTATAATCCGACGCCGTCAATGAAAATATGGTGGAATGTCGTGAAAAAATAATGCTTTTCATTGGAAAGACGGATTAATGTGAACTGGTAGGGTATTTCATTTAAGTAATCTATAGGGATATTGTTTTGTTGCTTCATCCACAGAAGTGCATGATTTTCAGAGTCAGATAGTGTTGAAACATCGTATTCATTGATTAATGTGGGAATACTTTGTTCCTGAATGTATTGAACCACTTCATTGTCGGCATTGATGAATATACGTAAACGTAAAGTATCGATATGTTGATATAGTAAATTCAATGTTTTTTGCAAGAGGGTAATATCAACATTTTCCTCTATTAATGTATACCAGTTTAGGGTATGTACTGGTCTGTTCTCATAAAGAAGTTGTTCGTAAAATATATTCTCCTGAGCAGGGTGGAGGTGATATAAATCTGGATTAAAATGATCCTCAGCTTTTCTCATAATTATTTATATGAGTGTATTCTGCTTACAAGTTAGTCATAGTTGATAGTACAAAATGAATAGGGCTGATGATTTGCCTGATCTTAATTTGCACGTTAGAACGTAGCATCATCTCTCATGATGTCCTTACAAATAATCTTGCAATCTTTCAACACTCATCCTCGTGAAATAGAGTTATTATTTAATAATTGGGTTTTTGTTTATCCAAAATACCAGAGTATATTTTTTATGTGAATATGATTGTTTTATATTACTTATGGATGTTGTTATTTATAGTGTAATGCTGGTTGTTGTTTTAATTAGTGTCTATGTTGTTTTTTATTATTCTTGTCTTTTTATTGATTATAGGGGGAGTTTAATTATTGATATTTTTTATTGTTAGTGATGTGTTGGGTGAAATATGTTTTAGCCAAATATTATAATTGACCAGAACGAGACGGACGCGTTTTTCTCCGGTAAATCAGAAACAGATTAATCGCAATTCGCAACCATGATGTCGGACTTGAGATCCGGAACTTCAGGATGATTAGTTCCGTGGGTTACTATCTCAGTGTGATCTGTGATGGAATAAGTTAAACAAAGAATATCTTATTTCTAAATCTTTAAATCTATTTAATACATTTTTGAATACCTGCACTGGATGGATATTTCCTGCAAATATCGGCTATTTGTTCTTATCTTTTTCACGTAATGATACCCACCATGATTTATTAATTATAAAAACACTAAATATACAAGAGATTGGATATTCGGTGTTTATATCTCTGATCGGCTATTCAGTCACGAGCTATTCGAACAAAATCTATTTGAACAAAAGCTATTCAG
This sequence comes from Xenorhabdus stockiae, assembly GCF_002632825.1. Classification (GTDB taxonomy): domain Bacteria; phylum Pseudomonadota; class Gammaproteobacteria; order Enterobacterales; family Enterobacteriaceae; genus Xenorhabdus; species Xenorhabdus stockiae. Next base: position 42,048 of record NZ_NJAJ01000014.1, on the reverse strand, counting down.
TCAAAAATGTGCCTTTTTCAATGCCCCGAACTTCTTGCTCCGACCGAATAATTTGTCCTGATAGTTTGTCCTGAATAGTGGCAGATATATGTACAAGGGGATCACTCATGAAAGGATTAAGTAATAAGGTCGCTATTGTTACTGGTGGTGCAACCAAAATAGGTGCGGCCGTTGCCAGAGTATTGAGTGAATATGGTGTTAAGGTTGCTATTTTTGATATTGATCGTGAAGGCGGAAAAAAAGCCTGCGATGTCCGACCTGATGATATTCATTTCTGGCCTGTTGATATTGCTGATGACAAACAGCTCTCTCAGGGGATACACGAGGTGGCTGCTTATTATGGCCGCCTTAACTGTCTCGTTAATCTTGCTGCAACTTATCTGGATGATGGTGCCGACTCCGGCCGCGAAATGTGGCTGACGGCACTGAATATTAATGTGGTCAGCGCCGTCAAGGCTGCCCAGTTTGCCCATCCTTATTTTATGGCAGCCGGAGGTGGAGCAATTGTTAACTTCACCAGCGTTTCATCCTCTGTTGCCCAGACAGGTCGTTGGCTATATCCCGCCTCAAAAGCCGCTTTATTACAAGTTACCCGCAGCATGGCAATGGACTATGCCGCTGATCGCATTCGTGTGAACTCCGTTTCACCGGGTTGGACCTGGTCACGGGTCATGGATGAACTGACTCAGGGCAGTCGCCGGAAAACAGATGAAGTTGCCGCAGATTATCACTTACTTGGCCGTGCGGGCGATCCTGAAGAAATTGCTCAGGTCGTGTCCTTTCTTCTTTCTGATTTGTCGAGCTTTGTGACCGGAGCCGATTACTCCGTTGATGGTGGTTATTCAGTGATGGGACCTGAGCAGGCAAAACCTGCCATTTGCCGTCTGGCGGAATAGTCGCAAATCGTTCTTGTCACAAAACATCGTTGAAATGAAATACAAGGTAGGAGAAAAATACCATGCGTCGTATCGCTATTGTGGGAGGTGGTCAGGCCGGACTGCCTCTGGCCCTTGGTCTACTTGACAAGGGCTATCAGGTAACTGTAGTTACCAATCGCACCCCTGATGATGTCCGGAATGGTCGGGTGATGTCGAGCCAGTGTATGTTCGATTCTTCTTTACAGTTTGAGCGGAAGCTGGGGTTGAATAAATGGGAAGCACTATGTCCGCCAGTTGAAGGAATCGGTTTCGCTGTTCCGCATCCGGAAATACCAAATACCAAAGTCATTGACTGGAGCGCCCGGCTCGATAAGTACGCACAGGCGGTTGATCAGCGCATTAAAATGCCTTTCTGGATGGAGTTGTTTGCTTCCCGTGGCGGTAATTTGGTGATTCTTGATGTAGGTGTTAATGAGTTGGAGCAGCTGGCATCTACTCATGAATTGGTTATTCTGGCGGGCGGAAAAGGGGAAGTTGTGAGATTGCTGGAGCGTGATGCAACCCGTTCCCCCTATGATAAGCCGCAGCGTGGACTGGCACTGACTTATGTGAATGGTATGCTGCCAGTGCCTGAATATTCACGGGTTTCTTTCAACCTGATCCCCGGAGTAGGTGAGTATTTTGTTTTTCCTGCTCTGACTCTGAGCGGTCCCTGTGACATTATGGTCTTTGAAGGAATACCGGGAGGAGCAATGGATGGCTGGCAGGAAGCCAGAACACCGCAGGAGCATCTGGCTTATAGCCTCCGCATCCTTAAAACCTTTCTGCCGTGGGAAGCCGCACGTTGCGAAAAAGTAGAACTGACCGATGAGAACGGCATTCTGGCCGGACGTTTCGCACCGGTAGTGCGCAAACCGGTACTGACATTACCGTCTGGGCGTCAGGTCTTTGGACTGGGTGATGCGGTAGTGACAAATGATCCGCTTACCGGACAAGGCTCCAACAATGCGACCAAAGCCTGTCAGGTCTATTACGAATCGATTCTTGCCCGTGGTGACAAACCTTTTACGGCAGAATGGATGAACGATACCTTTGAGCGATTCTGGGATTACAGCCAGTATGTAGCGGAATGGACAAACAGTCTGCTTATCCCACCAAAACCTCATATCCTGCATCTATTAGGCGCAGCTCAGCAGTTGCCGGCACTTGCCAGCACAATGGCCAATGCTTTCAATCACCCTCCTATACTGTTTCCGTGGTGGCGGGACAGTGACGCCTGTGAAGCCTACATTAACTCACAGACACAACATGCACAGGCGGCTAATTCTTAATTAAGCAAGTGATTTAACAAGCTACCTGAAAAGCAGGGTTTTAGTGTGGAGAATTTCAGTGTGGAAAAAGTCAACATGACCATGAATATCCAGAACAGCGCAGCAATGTTACCCGGTACTGAATGGGGAATAACCGAATTTGAGGCAAGGGCATTGCGTACCATTCTTGGGAGCTACCCAACCGGTGTTGCCATTGTTGCGACACGAACGGCAGACGGGCGTAATGTAGGTCTGACCATCAATTCATTTGCATCACTTTCACTGGAGCCACCGCTGATACTCTGGAGCCTGGTCAACCACTCTCCCAATCTGACTGTATTCCAGAACTGTGAATATTTTACGATTAGCATTCTTAGCTGTGACCATCAGGAACTGGCTCTGCGGTTTGCTAATCCGAGGGTTGAAAACAAGTTTCAGGATATTCCTGTACAAGAGACGCCGGAAGGGATCCCAGCAATTTGTGGCGCAATAGCAACACTGGTTTGCTCGAACCACCAGCAAACCCATGTCGGTGATCATTTGTTGATGATTGGTCAGGTGAAACGTATTGCCAGCCTCGAAGGTAAGCCGTTGGTTTTTCACTGCGGTATGTTTACGGAGTTGCATGATGTGGGAAACAATCTGGGAGAGGATGCATGAAAAGCCTGCTAAATATGTTCACCACAGCGTTGGATCAGGGGGGAGTGAAGGTGATTGATCTTACACAGACTTTATCGCCTGATTTCCCGGCTTTACAGTTACCTGAACAATATGGGCAAGTCTGGTCATTCAAAATGGAGCGTATTTCTTGTTACGACGAAAACGGGCCGGGCTGGTATTGGAATAATTTCAGTTGTGGAGAGCATACAGGCACCCACTTTGATGCTCCAGCGCATTGGGTCAGCGGCAAAGATTACTCAGATAATACCGTTGATAGCATTCCGCTGCATAATTTTGTGGCACCCGCAGTCGTTGTGGATGCCAGCCAACAAGTGGCAAAAAATCCCGATTGGTTGCTGACCATTGACTTCCTGCTTGAATGGGAAAATCGACACAGGCAAATCCCTGCTGGAGCATGGCTGCTGTTCCGTACTGACTGGTCAAAACGGGCGGATGATCCCGCTAGCTTCCTCAATATGCGTGATGACGGAGCCCATACACCGGGGCCTGATCAGGAAACAGTAGAGTGGCTTATCCATAAACGTAATATCCGGGGCTTTGGGGTGGAAACTATCAATACTGATGCCGGGCAGTCTTATTCATGGCCCGTGGCTTATCCTTGTCACACCCTGATGCACGGAGCAAATAAATACGGTTTGCAATGTCTGAAAAACCTAGATTTATTACCACCAGTCGGAACCGTTATTATTGCTGCTCCCCTTAAAATTGAAGGGGGTTCGGGAAGCCCTCTGCGAGTTCTGGCACTGGTTGAACAGCCTGATGGAACACCCCTATGAACAGTTCTAAACCACAAGTCATTATTATCGGCAGTGGAATAAATTCACTGGTATGTGCTGCGCTACTGTCCATCTGGGGAAAATCTGTTCTGGTACTGGAACGGAATGCGGTGCTGGGGGGATGTATCCGCACAGAAGAACTTTTCCCCGGTTATATCCATGATGTGCTCTCCTGCTGGTATCCGCTATTTTTGAGTAGCCCGGCTTATCAGGTACTGAAGCCGGAATTAGAAAAAGCGGGTGTAGAGTTCATACAAAGTGATTATTCCACTGGGCTGGTTCAGCCGAATGGTCGGGGAATTGCGTTAAAGCGGGGCGTTTTACCTGCTGCATTGCAGCTTGATGAAATTGCAGGAAAAGACGGAGAAGCATTTCGCTACATGGTGCAGCAAATTCTTCATGATGATGCTGAATTGGTATTCAGCTTGCTGGGACAAAACCCTTATGGTTTCAGCGTACTCCGGTTACTGTTTAGTGAATGGCGAAAACGCGGTATCGATGGGCTGGTGGAATTTTCCGGTCATTCACTGGAAACGTTCCGGCGCTGGTCTGAACGTGAATTGCAGTCCGATTTCATCCGCTCCCTGATTGCGCCATGGGCCTTGCATACCGGTCTGGGGCCGGATGATGCCAGTTCAGCCCTGATTGGAAAACTCACTTTTGCTGCGGTGGTATCGGGAGGAATGCCGGTAGTTAAAGGGGGAAGTATCAGCATTGTTGAAGCGTTGAAAAGGATTATAGAACAGCATGGGGGGCAGCTTCTCACGCATACCAATGTTGATCATATTATCACTCATCAGCGGGGGCGAAAGTGCCGTGCTTCTGGTGTCATCGCCGGGGAAAGGGTTTATCACGCTACTGATGCCGTGGTCTGCAATGTCACTCCGCAACAGCTTTATGGTCACTTACTGGATAATGTTCCTGAGACAGTTCAACAACATGCGCAGGGATATCGCTATGGGCGTGGTGGAATGCAGGTTCACTTTGCCCTGAATTCTCCTCCGTCATGGAGTGAGCCAAAATTATGCCATGTGCCGCTTATTCACTTAACAGAAAGTATGCAAGAAATTTGTCTGTCGGTAACACAGGCTAATAATGGTTATTTGCCGGAACACCCGACATTAGCTATAGGTCAGCCGGTTGCGCTTGATCCGGGGCGAGCTCCTGAAGGTGGATGGATTTTATGGATTCAGATGCAGGAGTTGCCCACTCATCTGAAAGGAGATGCACTGGGAGAAATCCCCATTCCCGAAGATGGCAAATGGAATGATGCTGTTCGTGAAGCGTTCGCAGATCGCGTACAGGCTCGTCTGGAGAGAGTAATCCCGGGGTTTTCATCCACTATTGTTGGCCGTAGGGCATATTCTCCGACAGATTTACAGACACTGAACTGTAATTTGGTGGGGGGAGATCCCTATTCAGGAGTTTGTACCCCTGACCAATTTTTCTGGCTGCGTCCCTTTGCGTCTTCAAAAAGGACGAAAGCACATCAGACTTTTATTCGTAATGTCTTTCATATTGGAGCATCAGCACATCCTGGACCCGGATTAGCAGGAACCTCCGGCTATCTGGTTGCTTGCAGGCTTGCGCGGCACTGATCACATTCATTCCTCATATACGATATCTGTTCACTTCCCATACCGGAGGATCCGTCATGATAAAAATATACACGGCAATAAAAGCAAAACTGATAAACATTGGAATAATAAAGTATCGGAGAGCGACTCAGCTTACCGTTTTATCACTACTTAGTATTTCCGTTATGAGTGCTTCAGTTGTAAGCCATTCTGTTATGGCGACAGAAGGTGGCGGTGTTGGTATCTATCCGGATGGGTTAGATAATTACCTGTCAGGCGTTTTGCCGCCACCGGGAGTCCATGTACTGCTTTATGGTGGCAATATTCACTATAACCAACTCAGGGGAAATAACGGTTCTCGGCTTCCTGTGCCTGGATTTAAAGTTAATGTGAATGTTCTTGCTCCCCGGTTAGTTCTGGTCACAGATCAACAAATTATGGGAGGGCAACTGGCCTATCATACTATTGTACCTTTACTGAGTGTGACAGCAGAAGCAGGGGGTAAACGCAGCGACAGTAAAGGGATTGGGGATATCACTTTTGGCCCGGCTCTTGGGTATCATCCGGCTCCGGATTTAGGTTATGTTATCGGTCTTGATATCAGTGCACCAACAGGCAGCTATAATCGCCATGATCCTTCCAGCCCGGGGAAAAATCACTGGGCATTTCAGCCTGTCTGGGCGATAAGCTACTTTCCGGCTTACGGTTACAATACTGACTTAAAAGTGATGTATGACTTTAATCTGAAAAATAAAAAGACCAATACAACATCCGGTCGGGCTTTTCATATAGATTATGCACTGGGCTGGGGATTCGGTAATGGTTTGGTCGCTGGGGTTGGTGGTTATGCATTCCAGCAGGTCACAAATGACAGCGGACCCAATTCAGCACAGGGTAAAGCGAGCGCATTTGGTTTGGGGCCTTCCGTCCGTTACGCTAATGATAAAGGTTTGCTGGTGGCCCTGAAATGGCAAAAAGACCTGATCGTGACTAATCGCCCGGCAGGCTCGCAACTCTTTTTAAAAGTCGCCCTTCCATTTTAAAAATGATCTTTCATGTTTCATCATTATCATCGTGTGCTCCAGTAAAGAAAGTTACCGGCTGACGATGAAGTCAGCCGGTAACTATGCCTATCTCTGTGTTCACTAAAATGGCGCTACATTATAGGTCATTTGTTGAACCAGTAATCGGAGCACTGATGATAGAACCGTATATCTGGACAGCCGTGAAATCTAATCCTCCAGCATTAACGTTGTCCAATGTGCATGACCAAGGCGTAGGGATGTGCAATCCTGAAGAGTTTGTTGTCACATTAACCAGGCACTGAGGCCCTTGTTTAGTGGTAACTTTGACGGTAGCACCCGGAGTTGCTGTTCCAGAGAGGGTTATCTTATCGTTCCGGTCGTTTGAGTCTTTTTGTTTATGCACTAATAGAGGAGCCGCATTTTTGACGCTGAAAGACGTTTTTGCGGGTTCCTGCACTTCCTCTCCGTGGGGGCGATATTGTGTAGCAGTGACGTCCCAGGTAGTTCCTACCTCGGGAATGGGATAGTTGCATCCCCAGGTACTCGTGTCAGAAATGGGGTGCATATCAGGTTGATCGGGAGCTGAGTTTTCTCTGCAGTTGTGAGATTTTAGTATCGTCTTAGAATCTCCGTCCTTCTGTACAAGAAGGTGTACGGTATCGCGAGGGGTTCCCAGTCCATGGATCTGCAAGAACTCACCCCAGTCAGGCACAACTCCATCTACCCCAATCGGATCAATCGAAACCTTAAGCTCTCCGACAGTCAGGTGATAATATCCTGTATTTGTATTGATTTGACTGCCATACCCATTGAAAGTTTGTGTGACGTCCCACTGATAGGTGCCATCAATGAGCGCGGGAAATTTCTTTTTGCAATACCAACCGCCCGATTCATCGGCAGTTGCCGAGCAGCTAAAGGGGGATGCTCCTGCCGGAGTTCCTCCCTCGCGAGGTGTCACGTCGATTTTCGCACCGGGAGTCGCCCGGCCTCTAATCTCATAGGGGCCAAGGGTTTTGAAGATAATTTCGTTATCTCTGGGGGAATGCACCTTTAGCTCCGCAAGGATAGTGTATGGTGTTGAAGAGTGCGAAGAGATACCATCATTCTGAACGGCAACAATCTGAGTTATGCCGTACGGAAGGGAACTCGAAGTGCAAGACCAATTACCATTGTATCCCCCCTGCTTTTGACTGACGGATATGTTCTCGCAGCCGGGGAGTGGATTTCCATGAGGAGATCCTTGATGTAAAGTAATGGTATTTCTGATGTCGCCAATACCGCTGAATTTTGCCTCGTCTTCATACATATAAGTCGCGTTTTCACCTTGCTGGTTGATATGTACGAAGTTGAAGTAGAGCCAAATTTTACCTCCATCGTTATTCGGTGCCTTTTGCCAAACATTCAAACAACTATACTCAGGTTCGGGGAATCCCTCCATTTCGGTGCAATTCGCTCCCGTTACCGGTATACCTAAGGATGAATCAGGGCTTGTTATCTGTGTACGCCATTCTGCGCCAGACCAGTAATACACATGGTCCCAGCGCAGACTAAAGCGACCGGATCCGGTAGGCGCCGGTAAGCCTTCGATCGTTACCTCCCAATCGATATACTTTTCTCTCAATGAACAACCACCAAAAAATGAGTTCGAGTCCTCAAACGTGAAGGTATTTGTCCCGTTGGGCAGAACCGTCTGCTCTCCGCCTGTACTATACATACACGTAGAATTGCTAGGATGGAGAGTGATAGTCTTATCGGAAAAGTTTGTCATAAACATCGTCCAAGTTCCGGCTGCATGTGCAGGCGTAGCATTCAACCCGAAGCCCAGAACTATGGCCATCAACCCGCCTGCCAGAATTCGCAGTAGTGTCGACATGTTGTCTCGTATTGCGGAGTTTTTTACTCCTATTGTCCGATTTTTATTCATTGTTTTACTCCTTCGTTTTCATAGCTCAGTTGACAGATGCGCCGATACTGACGAAGACGGGAAGCGAATAGGTTTCGTGCTCACTTTTGTCGGCGAATGTGGTCTTGATATGAGCGATATACCAGCCTGAATCCTCTTCAGTCGGGTAGGTTTTTTCCTGCCCGAAGACCAGAGTGGCAATGTACTTATGTTCTTTCTCTTTTCCGTATGATTGAAGCGGTAATGAGAATAAGCGGTCGCTAATGTTCGGAGTGTATTTTTGAGTTGCCGGGTCTAATTTTTCCCACATTACCTGTGCATTGGTCGGGGCCGGATAAGCGGTAAATAACACCTCGATTTCCGCATCCCCGGCACTGTTGGTATACCCCACCGCTTCTCCATAGGAGACTGGCGTCTGATCCAGCAATTGTGGTAACACCTGCTCGCTGATGACCACATGTACTGGCTGACTTATGTTTTCACCCAGGTTATTGGTTGCCCGCAGGCGGTACCATCCTGAGTTGTTTTCGGTTGCTGGATCATCCTTTGTTCCGAACACCATCTGCACACTGTTTTGCCCTGACATTCCTACCCACCGGCCACCGGGTATAAACGTCCCGTCCGCGCTATCCGCCCACTCCCATTGCAGGGAACCTTCCTTCTCTTCGGGGTTCACATGGTTGAATAATGCTATCACCGAGCCCGAACCTATAGTCCCAGTGGTGATATAGAGCGTTTCTTCTGGTTTTGGGAACTGGCTGAATAGTATTGGTTTATCGATCTGCACACCGCGTGTGTCTGCATCTGCTGCAAACGGATTGCCGTGTTCATCGGCGCCCACGACAGCAGTGACGTTGGGTAATGTATACAGTGGTAACACGACGACTCGCCACGGGCCTATATCCGTGGCACTGGTCACCTGAAACATGGCTTCGCGCTTGTCCGTATCCGGCAAGTGTGACCACGATGACCACGCACCGCTTGCCGTTTTCCCCTGAAAGAATACGCGATACCCTGCTGCCGGTATGCCCGACGCCGCCAGAGCTTCATCCCAGGATGCGTGAACAGAGTTTTTTCCTGCGTTGTTGGCAGCAATCACTTTCAGGTTAGTGGGCATTGTGTACTTATCTGTAATCGAGCCTACAAGACTGCTCGGCAGGTTAGCCGCTGGAAAGTGATTCTTGCCCACTAATTGGGGTGGGTCTCCAATCAACGGCAACACCGTTGCCCGCCATAATGCACCCTGTTCTACTTTTAGTTCCGCTTTTTCTGCCTGAGGATCAAGGATATCCTTGTATTTCGCACTCGACCATGATGTCCCGTCCTTCACCTCCTGCCAGAACACACGCCAACCGGATAAATCAGGATTTGATATTGAGCTATCGGCTATGCTGGATCTTCCGCTTCCTCCAGACCCTCCTCCATATCGAAAGTGAGCTCTCCTCCAGCTAAGGAAAAAAGTGGCGATTATTATTGCGTATCCTATCGATACTGATTCCAACTGAAGATATTCAATAAGAGCAATGTTATCTTCTAAAGGAGTAAAGTAGATGTGTGTCGGTGTGCTCGATCCTGGCGGCTCTCCCCCAGAGATGAGCCCAATAACTACAGGGCCTCGTTGCGGATCATTAAACATTATAGGTCCACCCGAGTCTCCATACGTAGATGATCCCGTTCCAGGCCCGAAGGCTGCCCACACTTCACGTCCTCCTCTAAGCACATTAGGTTGGACTCTGTCCAGAGTAGCCCGGAACCCGTGAAAGGTATCGGGTGGAATCACAGTATTCGCGCGTCGATCACCTGAGCCGGCCCCAAAGCCAAACCCCATGATTTCAACTGGTGCAATGTTACCATCAGGGGAGATAGGCAGCCGATAGAATAGACCTAACGGTGCATATGACGTTAAGTGAAGGGGGGTACTTAAGCGTAGTGCTATGATATCACCGTCCCTCCCTTCCTCTATAAAATTGTCATACTCGATACTGATACCGTAGTCAGGATTAGCTGGTCTTCCAAGATAATTTCGACGCCAATATATTCTAATGGACAGATCTTCATTAGGATCGTCGTTATCTGGGTATACATGTAAAGCTGTCAAAACTATATGGGGACTGATGGCTATACCGGTTGCCACTCCACGGACTCTTTGATGGGATTCCTCTTCTGTATATCTGATGATTATTCGAACTATCCAGGGATATAATTGAGGGTTTATAGGAGCATGGCTCATAATAACTTCATGATTATTCATGATAATAAGCCTCCTGTATTCTTGGAATAAAAAAGGTAAGAATAAATATTCGGAGCTGGCAAGAGAGTGTTTTATCTGCGACGAGCGGCTGGTAGCCCGTAGAAATACAACCAGGAACATAAGTTCCAGCATGGCAACTCATCTGACGAGTTTGTTCAGGCTGCATGATTAGTCTTGCAGCGTGAATTTTGCCCTTTACACGGGCATTCAGATAGTAAGTAGGGTGCATTTTGATGTTCTCCGATCAAATAGGTTGGTCAGAGTTGGCTTATCAAAGATAAGTCCATCAAAATTTATATTAAATAAGACGTTCATATCGCCCCCTTTTTTGATGAAAATATTTAAAATAAGAATTCTTATTACTTCATCACTAATAGAGAACTGAAATGACAATGAATAATAGCAAATAGGTTATTTACCTATTTCCGTTAGTATAAAGAAGTCCCACGAACAAACGTAGCTCAAAAAACAATCGATAATTAAAGTTATTTAAGTGTCTCACCACGACTTTTAAGCTGTGCCCAATTATTGGTTCAGCTACACCCACCATAGACTCACCAGCCTCAGCATGCCTAAAATCTTCGATCCTTCTCACAGATTTGCATAATTTTCCTGCCGGAAATGCCTGAAAGTTACACGTATGTATCTAATGGTTCACATGTTTTTACATTTTTTATACATATTTGACTGTGGCATAACCATTAAATATATTAATTCATAGGTTATATTTTATACATTAACCCTATCAGGAGATAAGCATGTCGATAGCCACTCTCAGGCATTTTATTAATGGACAGTATATTGAATCTAAAGGCTCTGAATATTTTGATTTGATCAGCCCGGTCACGGGTAAATCTTATGCACGTTCTCCTAATGCGAATGCTGAAGATGTTAATAATGCTTATGCATCTGCTAAAGCGGCATTTAAAGTATGGGGCCGGAGTACCCCTTCTGAGCGCCAGAAGGCGCTTTTAGCATTGGCTGACTCGGTAGAAAAAAACGCTGAACGTCTGGTCGAGGTGCAAAGCCGTAATACCGGGCAGCTCAAACATCTGATTGCTTCTGAGGAAGTGGCAACTTCGGCTGATCATATCCGTTTTTTCGCTGGTGCAGCCCGCTTTTTGGAAGGTAAGGCAACAGCGGAATATCTTTCCGGTATGACCAGTAGTATCCGACGCGAGCCGCTGGGTGTAGTGGGGCAGGTTACTCCATGGAATTACCCATTAATGATGGCAGCATGGAAGATTGCACCTGCTCTGGCCGCTGGCAATACTATTGTACTTAAGCCGAGTGATACTACGCCGGAGAGCACTTTATTGCTGGCTGAACTGGCTGCACCGTTCTTTCCTGCCGGTACGTTCAACGTAGTACTAGGTAATGCCAGCGCAGGCGCTCTGGTTGTTTCACACAAAACCCCGGCTATGGTTTCCATCACTGGCTCTGTGCGGGCTGGTTTGCAGGTCGCTTCTTCGGCAGCAGCCAATCTCACCCGATCACATCTGGAATTAGGCGGTAAAGCTCCGGTCATTGTTTTTGCCGATGCGGATATGGACAAAGTGGTGGAAACCATTGCTATTGCGGGGTACTTCAACGCCGGTCAGGACTGCACAGCCGCTTCGCGTGTGCTGGTGCATGAATCTGTTTACGATACCTTCGTGACGAAATTAGTCGCGGTAGCTAAAGCAACCCGATTTGGCGATCCTGAAGATGAAGAAGCGCTATATGGGCCACTTAACAATATTCGCCAGCTGGAACAGGTTAAGGGATTTATTGCACGTCGGCCTGCTTATGCTCGTATCGAAACAGGCGGGCGTCAGGCTGAACGTCCGGGATATTACTTTGAACCTACGGTAATCACCGGTCTGGAGCAGCACGATGAAATGATTCAGACCGAAATTTTTGGTCCGGTTATCACGGTACAGAAATTCAAAACAGAAGAAGAAGCGATTGAGAAAGCCAACGACGTGAAATACGGGTTAGCCTCCAGTGTCTGGACCCGTGACCATGCTCGAACATTGCGCCTGTCCCGTGAGCTTGATTTTGGCACGGTCTGGATCAACGCCCATATTCCTCTTGCGGCAGAAGCTCCACACGGCGGTTTTAAGCACTCCGGATACGGTAAAGATCTGTCGGCTTATAGTTTCGATGAATATACGCGTATCAAACACGTGATGAGTTCTAACGACTAATGCGGGAGTATCCATAATGAATCAGGCTATCAATCAGGTTATAGCTTCACGCGATGTAGTAGCACGTGCTCACCGCGAACTGTTTACTGACCGTGATGTAGGAGCACTTGAACGTTATTTTTCGCCGAATTTCATCGAACATTCCCCGCTGGTCAGAGATGGGCTTGCCGGCCTGCGTGAACTGGTTCAGACACATCCTGAGCTTCACCATGAAGCCTACCGCGTATTACAGGATGGTGATCTGGTTGCTATTCACGGCCGTTTTACGGGATTAGATACTCAGCCGTTGGTTGGCTTCGATTTGTATCGGGTTGTTGATGGTTTGATCGTGGAACACTGGGACGGTTTAGTGCCACAGGCTGCACCTAATGCCAGCGGTCGGACTCAGTTAGATGGCCCGACTGACGCGGGCGACAACCATGACAGGGAAAAAAATCGTAAGCTGGTGGTGAATTTCTTCAGACGTGCTCTGATTGAAGGAGACTATGGTGAATTTATCACCTACACCAATGGTGAGGCGTTCCGTCAGCATAGCCCGGATATATCTGATGGTGCGGCAGCGGTTATTGCATTTCTTCAGCAACTGAAAGATGAAGGAAAAGGGCTGCATTATACAAAAATCCACCGCACCGTTGCTGACGGTCAGTTTGTTCTGACTCATTCGGAAGGAAGTATCGCCGGAGAACGTCATAGCTACTTTGAATTGTGGCGCGTTGAGAATGGTAAAGTCGCTGAACTTTGGGATGCTATCACTCCGGTACCGGAGGATGAGCAAGCATTACATCGTTACGGCATTTTTTAGCGTTATTCTCAGCCTGACTTGCTGAACGTTGAGAGGAAGGAGCCTCTCAGTAATCCCCGGAAGCATAGAAACCGTATGTTTATAAAAACGGTGACTGGGATGAGCGGGAGCAGACAACAAAGAGGCAACTTGAAAGACGAAGTGTATATATCCTGCTCGAGCGGATTACCCGAACCGAACCCCTGCTACACAAGCGGAGACTCACAATTCAGGCTGGATGAGTGCCTTTAATAGTACTTTTGTAACGCAAAGAAATTGTTTTCAATGAAATTATTGCCATTTAGTGTACAATATTGACCGCGTTGTATAAGGGAAACAGTCTTACCTGTTACCGGATGGCACAGAAGATGATTACCCGAATTACATTATCTGCCTGAATATAAAGAAAATATGGATACTGAAATATCATTCGGGCAGAAATCTAATTTCGTGTAATCGCCCGGCGTGGGAACAACATAGTAAATTGCAAAAACATAAACATACATGGAGGTCAGGTGGAACCAGAAGATTTATAAGAGAGGAGAATAATGCATTGGTATTTAAACGTATTAAAGAATTATGCCTGCTTCAGAGGGAGAGCACAGCGTAAGGAGTTTTGGTATTTCATTTTGTTTCAGATTCTGGCAATTCTTATCATTTCTTATCTGGAAAGATTATTTGCTGTTGCTAATCCCGAAATCTATATGGGCTGGTTCAGCGCCATTTATCTACTACTCACATTTTTGCCAGCGCTGGCAGTAGGTGCACGTCGATTGCACGATATCAACTGTAGTGGCTGGTGGCTACTTTTACATCTTATCCCGTTTGTTGGCACTGTTATTTTATTGATTCTCGCCACTTTGAAAGGATCGGCGGGTAGCAATAAATACGGCTCAGAGAGCTGGATTCACTCACAAGAAAATACCCCGGATCAGGTTAACGGGTGATTTCAGGTCATACAGGAGCGCTAAAATGACAATGAACAGAAGAGATTTTATTTCTAATGCAGCAACGCTTGCAGGTGCGGGCGTGCTTTCTTCCCTATTTCCCTCGACGTCTTTACTTGCCGGAGAATTAACCAAAGTTGGTACTCTGGCCGCCGGTATTGAACAACTCCGGCCAAAGCTATTACAGGATGCACAGGCCAGGCCTAGCCGTCTGGGGCTGGATCCCCGCATCTGGAACTGGCACAGAGACATAGCTGCTATCGACATGCCAGCTAACTACTATGAGGCTTCTCTGGCTGACTGGCCAGCTTTTGGCAGCCTTCCCGGTGATCAAAGCTGTGAGGTTGTTGTTATTGGTGGCGGATTGCTGGGTGCTTCCACGGCGTTACATCTGGCTGAGGCTGGTGTGGATGTCATTCTGGTTGAAAAAGATAATATTGGTTCAGGCGCTTCCGGACGTAACGGGGGGCAGATGACTCCCGGCATTGCCCGCTGGTCAGCTGAAACTATACTGGAAAAATTTTCACCTGAAGAAGCCAGACGTTTATGGCAATTTACATCGGTTGAAGCAATGGATCTCGTGGATGAACTTCGTTCACGTTACGGTTTTGAATGTGACCGTAAATATGGCCATATCACGGCGGCGATCCATCCGGGTCATATGGGGCCATTAGTGGCTAATGCCGATGCACGTCGTCGATTGGGCGATAAAATGGTGAAGGTTATTGGCCCATTCGAACTACAAGAAGAGTATGTGCGTTCGGATATTTATCATGGTGCCAATATCGACAGTATCAGCGGACAGGTTCAGCCCCTCGCGTTATTACGAGGCTTGGCATACGGTTTTGCCGGGCTTGGTGGACGAATATATGACAACACAAAAGTGACCGGTATCAGGCAGGAAGAGCGTGGTGCGGTTATTGAAACCAGTCAGGGAACTATCAGGGCGAGTAAAGCCGTGGTGCTTGGGGTTCATGCCTCTACGGGAGAGTTTATCTCCGGTTCTTCTACTACTGTGCCTTTTTTCACCTATGTGGCGGTCACTTCTCCGTTGCCGATGCCTATCAAAGAATTACTCCCATCAGATCTCCCTGTTTATGATACACAGTTACAGATAGATTATTATCGTTCGGTGCGCAACAACCGCTTGCTGTTTGGCGGGCAGGGCACGGGTAACTCCTGGTCATCCCGTGATGTAAACAACTATTTGCTCGATCGTATCAGAACTGTGTTTCCGCAGCTGGAGAAACCGGAGCTGGAATATTCCTGGGGCGGGATCAGTGACCTGACCCTGAATGGTGCGGCTGATGCCCGTAAAAGCGATGATAACACCCCTGTATATATGGTACATGGCTGGAGTGGTCATGGTGTAGCACAGACGGTACGCATTGGTAAAGCAATCAGTGACGATTTCACTGGCCGCAATCGGGATTTTAACATGCTAACCAGCATTGATCACACCAGCATTCCACTGGGTTCCTATTTCTCCCCGGTGGTTATTCCATTGATTAAGGGTGCTCTGGGAGTAATGAGTACATTTAATCCGGCAGATATGGTGTCATTTTAAATAGTTAAGAATGGGAACTGAAGATTAGAGGCTGTTGATGTTTTACGTTTATAATTTATTTAACTCATACTGATCTTACAACTAAAAATCTGATAATAATAAACGCCAGTAAGTAATATACTGGCGTCATTGAATTTCAATTTATTAATACTATTCATGTTTTTTTAAAATTACTATCGATTATCATACCAATAACATTACCTGTTAAATTGGGAAAATCCATCGGTATGATTCCAATAGCAATCCCCAGTATATTTCCATGTTTATTTAATATATTTATGAATTCAGAATTCAATTTATTAGTTGCATTTTAGGTTAAAATGTATCCCTGTTTATTTTATTATGGCGAATAATGTTAATTTGAAATGAAAATCAAGACAGCTATTAATTAATATAAAAACAATGAAATATAAAAATAATAGTGTTATTTTATTATTGTTTTTATAGGCATAAAATTATTTTTACTCTTAATTGGCGTATTTGCCGTCACGAGGCAATTTTAAATCTATTGGTCTATACCCGCTACCTTTCAGGAGAACTTATCATGACTTTATTAAAGATAGATCATGTTCAGCTCGCGATGCCTAAAGGAGAAGAAGATACAGCCCGTAAATTTTATATCGATATTCTCGGATTAACTGAGATACAAAAGCCGGCAAATCTTGCTAAACGCGGCGGTTGTTGGTTTATCAGCGGTGAAGTTCAGGTTCATTTAGGGGTACAGGAAGATTTTTATCCCGGAGCTAAAGCACACCCGGCTTTTCTGGTTGATAACCTGAATCAGCTACGAAAATTGTGTACTGATGCTGGGTACACATGTCAGGATGATGTACCCATTGAAGGATTTAACCGGTTTCATGTTTATGACCCGTTCGGTAATAGAATTGAGCTGATTAGTCATCTCTAGCTATTAATAACTAAGTAAAGTCAGATTTTTATTATTGATTTAAATTTTTTTGGGTAGTCAGTGATAATCATTCATTTTGTATCACACAAAATATGTATATGTTGGTGTGCGTACACCACATTGGAATCTGTGTCATTTTTTGAAGAAAATGCTCAGCCAGTGACCAATTTTGTTGACTACAATACTAACGAGGCTGGAATACCAGCCTCGTCAATAACAGTGATTTTACAACAGTACGTCTTCTTTACTTCCTAATAAATTAACGGCTTCAGTGCTGATAGGGTAAACCGCATCAATCATATTTTCGTGATAATAATCAGTAACCTGCTTAACTACTATTGGCTTGGCTGACCACTGAGAAATATTATTATCCGGTATCTCTGTGATTAACTGGCCTATTTGTAGTTCAATTTCGCCTTTATTTAATGAATTAACCTGACCGGCTTTAAACAAAGTGATGTTAGTCTGGTTTAATTGACCGCTTAATTCACAATTGGCAATGGAATTTTCAAATGGCATAATCTCCAATATCTTGTTGATATAGGTATTTGTAGCTCCCAGTTTCTGCAAGTTTTCAGTCACTATTTCATTTATTGCTGAGATATCTAATTTATCTCTGAGTGCTTTTATTTCCTCGTTATTGAGTACAGTATCCAATAAAAATAGCTGAATTTTTGTTGCACCCAGTTGCTCTAACTGAAAGGCAATTTCCATCGCTAATTGCCCGCCGAGTGACCAGCCCAGAATATAAATAGGTTGATCAATAGTGGTTTCGGTCAGCATTAATTCTCTATAAATCTTAGCCAACTGATACAGTGAATCGGTTGGATTATCCGTGCTGAGATTATAGTTGTTAATGCCGATGCAGTTATAGTTATCAGAGAGTGCACTTGCCAGCGATTCATAAACTTCACTGCCGCCATTGGCCGGATGGATCATAAATAACTTATTGGTGGCGGTTGACTCTGGTGTGAAGAAATTCAGTAATCCGGGTTGAGTATAAGCTATATCTGTTTCCAGCCATTGCGATAACGAAGAAATGGATTTACCGCTAAACAAAATATTTAACGGAATATCAATTTGCAGGGTATCGCGGATTGCGGAGGTAAGTTTAATGGCTACCAGTGAGTTTCCGCCGATACGGAAGAAATTATCCTCAATACCGACTTGTTCCACTCCCAGTATTTCCTGCCAGATGGTACATAACTGTGTTTCCAGTCCATTGCGAGGGGCGACATAGTGATCACTATTTCCCCAGACCGGTTCCGGCAGGGCACGGCGGTTCAGCTTCCCATTCACGGTCAGCGGGATGGACTCAATACGGGTAAAGCTGGCAGGCAGCATATATTCAGGCAGACGGGAAGAAATGTAGCCACGCAGGGTGTCATCAGACAATCTGTCGTCTGTCACCAGATAAGCGACCAGTACAGTATTTCCGCCATATTCATGATCCACTACGACCGCTTGTTTCACCTGTGGATGTGAGAACAGGACACTTTCGATTTCACCCAACTCAATGCGGAAGCCGCGAATTTTAACCTGAAAATCATTTCGACTCAGATATTCCAGTTTGCCGTCCGGCTGCCAGCGTACCCGATCGCCCGTTTTATACAGGCGGGTATAGCCCTGAAGCTTATCTTCATCTGTGGCAAATGGATTTACCACAAAGCGTTCAGCGGTTAATTCTGGCTGGTTTAAATATCCCCGTGCGACACCCGCACCACCGATATACAGCTCCCCCGGTGCACCGACAGGGACAGGATTGCCATGACGATCAAGAACATACAGGCGTGTGTTATCAATACCGCGGCCAATGGATAGGTCATCTCCCTGCAATAAGTTTTGGGTTGCACAGACAGTGATTTCTGTCGGGCCATATTGATTAAATACAGTGATTGCCGGTGGCAAATTCAGGGCATTCAGAGTTTCTCCTCCTGTATGGATAATTTGCAGGGAAGAGCGGAATAAATCAGCGGAGTAATGATTCATTAAGGCGGTTGGTATAAATGCTCGTGTTATTGCGTGGGCATTGATAAATGCCAGCAATTGCTCACTATTCACTGTCACTGTGGCAGGAGCGATATATAAAGATGCTCCCGCGGTCAGGGCCGGGAAAATCTCAAAAACTGAAGCATCAAAAACGTAGTTGGCGAAAAACAATGTTCGGGTTTGTGGATGCAGTGAATGGGTTCGGATAATAAACTGGCTCAGGTTGTTGACGCTGGTATGTTCTACCATCACGCCTTTGGGCTGCCCCGTCGTGCCGGAAGTATAGATGATATAGGCTAAGTCAGAGGCTGAATTTATCTGAGCCGGATTCTCCACGGGCTGAGTTGTTGTGACAGTTGGGTCATCAGTTGCTATCAGTAACGGCTGTTCTTTATGTGACTGACAGTAAGTTTTGAGCGTGATGAAGTATCGTTGCTGAGTCAGTACACAACCAGCGGCTGTATCCGACAGAATAAACCGTACCCGTTCGGCAGGATATTCCGGTGAAATAGGTACATAAGCGCCACCGGCTTTCAGCACCGCCAGAATACTGATAATCATTTCCGGGCTGCGGTCAAAATAAAGGGCTATTGGGGTATCCGCTTGCATCATATTATTACTCTGTTGCTGATAGCATTCGCGGATCACATAAGCCAGTTGATTGGCCCGCTCGTTTAACTGGCGGTAGGTCAGGGTTTCCTCCTCAAACACCAGTGCCACATTGTCCGGTGTCTTTTCCACCTGTGTTTCAAACAGCTGTTGCAGGGTTTTATCCTGTGGATACGGTACATTGGTCTGGTTCCAGCTGTGCAGTAAGGTATGGCGTTCCTCCTCACTGAAGAAGGTGATTTCGGTATGAGGCTGATGTGGATCGTTCATCACAGCGAATAAAATGCGTTCAAGCTGATCCAACAGGCGTTGAGTCTGCTCTTCCGTCAGCCAGTCTTCACCGTAACTGAGTTTGATGATTAAACGGTTATCCTGTTCATAGGCCATGAGTGACAGTGGATAGTCTATTTTTTCCACCGACTGGCGGAATGCCACGGTATGCTCGATGCCCGAGTTATTTTCGTCTGCAACCGGAACAGGATAGTTTTCAAAGACCAGTAAGCTGTGGAATAACCGCTCTCCGTCAGATTGCAGACCGGAAAGCGATACCGCACTGTGGCTGTTCAGGCCGGCGATATCCTGCTGAATCACCTGTAAAACCGCCGTTATACTATCGGTGTGATCCCATTGCACCATCAGCGGCAGGGTATTGATATACAGGCCGACACTATCCGCAATACCTTCCACGGGCACATCACGGCCGGATACCGTTGTGCCGACAATGGTCTGCTCATCACCGGTATAACTGTTCAGCAGTTTATGCCAGGCAAATTGTAGGGCCACATTCAGGGTCACGCCCTGCGCCCGGCAGGTATTTTTCAGCTGCTCATAAGCGTTGCCCTGTAAGATAATTTCCTGCTCAGCGGGGTATTCAATGGTTTTTATCTGAGTTAAATCAACACGGTGGCTTAACAGCGCTGAAAGATCATTGGTGCCCTGAAATTGCGCTTTGCGCTCTGCCCAGTAGCGGTCTGATTCGGCCTGATGCTCCAGATAATATTGCTGAGTAGCCGGATAGGCTTGATCTACCCTGATTTCAGGCATGTTTCCCTGAATGATGGCGTTGTAATACTCATGTACAGTCTGCAATAAAATCGGATTACTCCAGCCATCGATAATACTGTGGTGCAGGGTGGTGAGCACCGTGACCAGTTGCTCATGCTGTTGGATCAGGGTAAAGCGAATCAACCCTGGGAGGCTGAAATCAAACGGCAGGGCGCGATCCCGTTGTTGAATTATACTGATGGCTTTGTGTCGTTCATCCTCCGGCAATGAGCGGATATCTTTCATGCTGAAGTTGGCGGTACTGATACTCGCTCCCTCAGTAATAATTTGTAATACCTCTTCTGTCCAGTTAAAGGCGGTTCTGAGGATAGGAAAACGCAGTGAAGCCAGTGACCAGGCTTGCTGGTAGGCCGCAAAATCGAGTTGAGTGTGGTAATCCAGTAATATCTGGACGCAATAAGCATCGTCCTGCGGCTGAGCCAGATGATGATAGATAAACCCTTGTTGCAGGCTGGTGGCGGGGTACAAGGCTTCAATCTGATACACCTGTTGAAGCTGGCGCAGCAGCTTGATGGAAAGCCCCTTGATACCATAATCCGCGGGGGTTTTTATCCCACCGGATTGCGCCTGTTTCTGGGCGGTAGTGATGACAGAACGGAGCGCCTGTTCAAAGGTGGCAATAAATGTCTGTGTCTGATCCGCGGTTAAACGGGAACCAATCTGGAATTGTAGCTGACCGGCCTGAACCAGTCCGTTGATGTTCAGCAGCAGGTGACTGTGATTTTCGTTTGCTGAGGTGTTGCCCGTATCGTCACGGGTCAGTGCCCAGTCTTGTTCGCTTTCACCTCCCAGTTGGCCCAGATAGTTGAAACTGATGGCCGGTAAATCCCCGGTCAGAGCACCCGCCTGACGTAATGCTCCATAACCTATCCCCTTATTGGGGACGGCGCGCAGCATCTCTTTGGTGTGAATAATGGTCTCAGCAATATCTTCCTGCATTGCCAGACGGACAGGATACAACGTAGTAAACCAGCCAATGGTTTCAGAAACATCCAGTGTATGGTCGATATTTTCGCGTCCGTGGCCTTCCAGCGTGATGGGGTTAACGGATTGTGAGAACACCTCCGGTAAGGCCAGTGCCAGTGCGCTCAGCAATAAATCATTAATATCGGTCTGATAACCGGCATTGGCTTCCCGCAGTAAAATGCCCGTCAGTGCAGCGGAAATACTTAGTGTATGTTGGCTGAGGTTATCAGAAGCTGTGTGAGCAGAAGTTTCTGCCAGCGCTTGTTGCCAGTAGGCAACTTCCTGTTGATGCTGTTCAGCATACTGATGGATGGCCTTCACCCACTGCCGGTAGCTGCTGGTTTTGGCGGGCAGGGTTTCACCCTGCAATATCCGTCGGATATCTTCCGCGATAATCCTCCACGATACGACATCAATAATCAGGTGATGTGCGGCGAAGAATAAGCGCGCACTGCCATCCGCGTAACCAGTCAGATGAGCCGCCTGCCATAATGGCCCATTATCGTAATTAAAGTGATTTTGCCATTGCGTCAGTTGTTGATGGAGTGTTTCCTTATCTAACCCACGAATATCACAGTGCGGTAACGGAAGCGGTGAAGATGGCATTTTGGCTGGGTAACACTGGCGATAGCCCTGTTCTGTTCTGACAAAATGAGCGCGTAACATATCATGCCGCTCAGTCAGTGCCGTCAGCGCCTGTTCAATCTGTGCGGATTTGATATCGCCGGGTAACTGAATCATAAAGGCCTGATTCCAGTGGTGTGGATTTGGTAGTACCCAGTCGAAGAACATTTGCTGAACAGGTAACAGGTCAAATTCCCCGTTTAATATTCCCTGTTCCGCGATGATTGTATCGGTAGAGGTTTCCTGCATCAGTAATTGGGCTAACTGAGCCACCGTCGGTGCCTCGATAATTGAGGTAACCTGAAGAGTAAAACCCGCCTGCCGTAGTTTCGAGACCAACTGGATACTGATAATCGAATCACCACCAATGCGGAAAAAGTTATCATCAATACTTATCCGCTCCAGCCTTAAAACTTCCTGCCAGAGAGTGCACAGCCGGGTTTCCAGTGCATTGCGGGGGGCGACATAATTATCGCGATCTCCCCAAACTGGATCAGGCAATGCGCGGCGATCAACTTTTCCATTCAGGGTCAGCGGAATAGCGTCAATCCGGGTAAAACTGGCCGGTAACATATAATCCGGCAGGTGTGCCGATAAGTAGTCAAGCAGGCTTTCATCGGAGATCTGTCCGTCTGTTACCAGATAAGCGGCCAGTGCTTTATGACCATGATGTTCACGGTCAATCACCACCGCTTGTTTCACTTGTAGATGGGATGTGAGTGCACTTTCGATTTCACCCAGTTCAATACGGAACCCGCGCAACTTCACCTGAAAATCATTGCGGCTAAGGTATTCAATATTACCGTCCGGTAACCAGCGGGCGAGATCGCCGGTTTTGTACATGCGGGCATTCGGTTCCGGAGAGAACGGATCGGTCAGGAAACGCTCTGCTGTCAGTTCAGGCCGGTTCAGGTAGCCTCGTGCGACACCGCCTCCGCCAATATGGATTTCGCCGGGCACACCTGCGGGAACGGGTTGGCCTTGATTATCCAGAATGTAGATGCGCGTATTATTGATAGGCTGCCCGATGGGTAGTTTTCCGTTTTCCATCCGTGGCATATCGTAAGCTGTGGCAAACGTGGTGGTTTCTGTTGGCCCGTAGACATGCAGTAAATGTTGAGGAGAATATTCCGCCCGGAGGCGCATGGCGGCCCGATTATCGCTCTTTTCACCGCCGAACAGGACATAACGCAGTCCTGACAGTGCAGGGGCGATCAGGTCGGCATACTGGTTAAACAGCGCCGTAGTCAGAAACAGCGCACTGACACCGGCGGCTGACAGGCACTGACCAAATTCGGCTGGCTGTAGCAGGGTTTTCTCCGGTACCAGCAGGATACGGGCACCATTCATTAACCCTGACCAGACTTCCCATGTCGCAGCATCAAATGAAATATTGGCACAATGCGCAATGCAGTCATCCGGCCCGATATCGGCAAAGCCATTATTGATAATCAGGCGCAGAACATTGCGGTGCTCCACCATGACGCCTTTTGGTAAACCTGTCGAGCCGGAGGTATAGGTGACATAAGCCAGATGGCGCGATGTCAGCCCTAATGCCTGTGTATCAGGATCCGTGCCCGGCAAAGTGGCAAGCTCTGCCGCCTGAGCATCAAGCAATACCGTGGTGACGGAGACGGATAATTTTTCCACCTGTGTGGTTTGAGTCAGCAGGGCGACCGGCGCTGAATCTTCCAGCATAAAACTGAGTCGTTCAGTCGGGTAGGACGGATCGAGCGGTACATAAGCCCCGCCTGCCTTGAGAATGGCGAGTAACCCCACCACCATCTCCGGGCTGCGCTCAAGACAAATAGCCACCCGATCATCAGGACGTACACCCAGTGCAATCAGATGATGAGCCAGTTGATTGGCTCGGGCGTTAAGTTCGCCATAACTGATGCTTTGGTCTTCAAAGATAATGGCGATGGAATCGGGATGTTGAGCAGCCTGAGCTTCAAACAGCTGTGGCAGGGTTTTATCCTGTGGATAAGGGGCCGCTGTCTGATTCCAGCGGTACAGAAGAGTATGACGCTCTTCTTCGCTGAGGAAAGAGACTGACGTATGTGGCTGATGTGGGTTGCTGGCGACTGCGTATAGGATACGTTCAAGCTGACAGAGTAAATGCTGCACCTGTTCTTCTGTCAGCCAGTCTTCCCCGTAACTGAATTTGATAACTAACTTGTTATCGTGTTCATAGGCCATTATCAGCACCGGATAATCGACTTTTTCGACCGCTTTACGGAATGTCAGGGTATGTTCGATACCGGCCATATCTTCGCTTACCGCCGGAACAGGGTAATTTTCAAAGACCAGCAGGCTGTGGAATAACCGTTCACCGTCAGATTGCAGGCTGGACAGGGCAATATCACTGTGGCTGTTGAGAGCAGCGATATCCTGCTGAATGGCCTGTAAAACCGTTGCCACACTGTCGGTGTGATCCCACTGCACCATCATCGGTAATGTATTGATATACAAACCAACACTGTCCGCAATACCCTCCACGGGCACATCTCGGCCGGATACGGTTGTACCGACAATGGTCTGTTCATCACTCGTGTAGCTATGCAGGAGTTTATGCCAGGCAAATTGCAGAGCGACATTCAGGGTTACGCCCTGCGTCCGGCAGATCTCTTTAAGCTGTTGATAGGCACTATCCTTTAGAGTCAGTAACTGTGCAGCGGGTTTTTCAACGGTTTTTACCTGTGTTAAATCAATGGAATGGCTCAGTAAAGCTGAAAAATCATTGGCTCCCTGAAACTGAGGTTTACGCTCTGCCCAGTAGCGGTCTGATTCTGCTTTATGATCCAGATAATATTGCTGTGTAGCCGGATAGGCTTGATCTGCCGTGATTTCAGGGAGTTCACCCTGAATGATGGCGTTGTAATACCCATGTACAGCCTGTAATAAAATCGGTGTACTCCAGCCGTCGATAATGCTGTGGTGTAGCGTGACAAGCACTGTAGTCAGTTGTTCACGTTGTTGAATCATCGTAAAACGAACCAAACCGGGCTGACTTAAATCAAACGGCAGGGTACGGTCAGTTTGCTGAATTTCGTCAATCACCCGGTTGCGTTCGGCTTCTGATAATTGGGTGAGATCTTCTCTTCTGAAGTTGGCCGAACCAATACTGGCCTCGGTTGTAATCACCTGTAATATTTTCCCTTCCCAGTCAAAGGCGGTTCTTAGAGTAGGGAAACGGAGCGAAGCCAGTGCCCACGCCTGTTGGTAGGCGGCAATGTCAACATCGGTGTGATAATCCAGCAACCATTGTACGCGATAGGCATCATCCTGCGGCTGAGCCAGATAATGGTAGACAAAACCTTGTTGCAGGCTGGTGGCGGGATACAGGGCTTCAATTTGATACTGCTGTTGAAGCTGGTTTAATGACCGGACTGAAAGCCCTTCAATACCATAATCACTGGGCGTTTTTATCCCTCCTGATTGCGCCTGAGCCTGCGCAATGGCGATAACGCGGTTGAGCATTTGCTCAAATGTGGTGATAAACATTGTTGTCTGGTTTGGCGGCAGACGGGAATCCACACTGAATTGCAGTCTCCCGGCCTGAATTGCGCCATTGATGCCCAGTAATAAATGGCTGCTATTTTCGCTGGCTATCGCATTCCCGCAATCATCACTGGTGATGCTCCAATCCTGATGGCTGGCTCCTCCCAGCTGACCGAGGTAGTTGAAACTGATAGCCGGTAAATCACCGGTCAGATATCCCGCCTGATGTAGTGTGCTGTAACCAATACCTTTGTTCGGAATATCACGCAGCATCTCTTTGGTCTGAATAATGGTTTCGGCAATATCAGACTGTATTTGTAACCGAACCGGATACAGAGTAGTAAACCAGCCAACGGTTTCAGAAACATCCAGTGTGTTATCGATATGTTCCCGACCGTGTCCTTCCAGCGTAATGTGATTGACGGGGTTCGCAAAGACGTTCTGTAAAGCCAGCGCCAACGCACTCAGAAGTAAATCGTTAATTTCAGTGTGATAACCCGTATTGGCTTCATGCAGCAGAATGTTTGTCGTCTCCACAGAAAGACTTAACGGGTGACGGGTAACGTTATCCTGTGCTGGTTTAGCATCATGGCCTGCCATCACCTGTTGCCAGTAGGTAATCTCATTCTGATGCTGTTCGGCGTAGTGATGTACTGCGGCTACCCATTGGCGATAACTGCTGGTTTTTGGGCGCAACGCCATCCCTTGCAGGAGGAAACGCATATCTTCGGCAATAATCCGCCACGATACGGCATCAATAATCAGATGGTGGAAGGCAAAAAATAATCGGGCACTGCCATCTGCGTAGCCGATCAGATGAGCCGCCTGCCATAATGGCCCGTTGTGGTAATCAAACCCGCTTTGCCATTGGGTGAGTTGTTGATGCAGTTCTTCCTGATTGAACTCACGGATATCAACATGTTGTAAAAGAGAAGGTGAGCCCGGTATTTCTGCGGAATAGCACTGGCGGTAGCCGCTTTCGGTCTTAATAAAACGGGTACGTAGCATATCGTGCCGTTCAGCCAGCACTGTCAGTGCTTGTTCAATCTGCGCAGATTTAATATGACCGGGTATCTGAACCATAAAGGCCTGATTCCAGTGGTGGGCATTGGCGAAATTCCAGTCAAAGAAAGTCTGCTGAACAGGCAACAGATCAAATTCTCCGGTTAGCCATCCTTGTTCGGCAATGACTTTCTCAGTAGAAACAGTTTGTGCCAGTAATCGGGCTAATTGTGCCACCGTGGGTGCTTCAAAAATGGCTTTCACCTGAAGGGTAAAACCGGCCTGACGCAATCTGGAAACCAGCTGGATGCTGACAATCGAATCTCCGCCAATACGGAAGAAATTATCGTCAACGCTAATCTGCTCCAGCCCTAATACATCCTGCCAAATATGACACAGCTGAGTTTCCAGTGCGTTACGAGGCGCAATATAGTGCTCCTGAACGCTCCAGATTGGCTCTGGCAGGGCACGGCGATCCACTTTGCCGTTCAGCGTCAGCGGAATAGATTCAATAATGCTAAAGCTGGCAGGCAGCATATATTCCGGCAAGCGGGAAGAGAGATGTTCCATCAGGCTATCATTGGACAGTGAAGCTTCCGTCACCAGATAGGCTACCAGCACCTTATGGTTGTTATGTTCCCGATCAATGACGACGGCTTGTTTTACCTGTGGGTGGGCGGTCAGGGCGTTTTCGATTTCGCCCAGTTCAATACGGAACCCGCGTAGCTTCACCTGAAAATCGTTGCGGCTAAGGTATTCAATATTGCCGTCCGGTAACCAGCGGGCGAGATCGCCGGTTTTGTACATACGGGCGTTCGGTTCCGGAGAGAACGGATCGGTCAGGAACCGCTCTGCTGTCAGTTCAGGCTGGTTCAGGTAACCCCGGGCAACGCCATCTCCGCCAATGTAAAGTTCTCCGATTGCCCCAATGGGCACGGGTTGTTCATCTGTATTCAGTAAATAAATCCGGGTATTGGCAATCGGACGACCGATAGGGATAGATTGAGTTACATCAACCGTTTCCGTCATTGTATAAGTGGCGGCAAAGGTGGTTGTTTCTGTTGGGCCATAGCCGTTAATCAGGTGAACAGGTGAGGTTTCTGCCAACTGTACCTGTTTTATTTTCTGCGGATTTAGAATATCGCCCCCGACAAGTAAATAGCGTAGTTGTCCGAAGACCGGAAGAAGAGGATCAAGGTACTCGTTAAACAAGCCTACGGTTAGCCATAATGCGGTCACTTTACCTTTAATCAGGATGTCGCGGAAACGAAGAGGGTCGAGCAAGACCGATGAAGATACAATATACAAGCGGCTGCCGTGAAGTAGGGCAGACCAGATTTCCCATGTAGCGGCGTCAAATGATGGGTTAGCGCAATGAGCAACGCAGTCAGCAGAGTTTATGTCAGCAAAGCCATTATTAATAATCAGGCGTAAAACATTGCGATGCTCCACCATTACGCCTTTTGGCTGCCCGGTAGAGCCGGATGTGTAAATGACATAAGCCAGATGGCGTGATGTCAGTCCTAAGGCCTGCGTATCAGGATTTGTATCCGGCAGAGTAGCAAGGAATTGAGCCTGCTCATCGAGCAATACCGTGGTGAAGGAGCCGGATAATTTATCCGCCTGTGTGGTTTGAGTCAGCAGGGCGACCGGTGCCGAATCCGCCAGCATAAAGCTGAGCCGTTCCGTCGGGTAGGTTGGATCGAGCGGCACATATGCCCCGCCTGCCTTGAGAATAGCGAGTAATCCCACAATCATCTCCGAACTGCGTTCAAGGCAAATAGCGACACGGTCATCAGGGCGTACCCCCAGTGCAATCAGATGATGAGCCAACTGATTGGCACGCCGGTTGAGTTCTCTGTAGCTGATGCTTTGGTCTTCAAAGATAACGGCGATGGCTTCGGGATGTTGGTGGGCCTGAGCTTCAAACAGTTGTGGCAGGGTTTTATCCTGCGGGTATGGGGCAGCCGTCTGGTTCCAGCCGTGTAGCAGGGTATATCTCTCCTGCGCAGATAAAATATCAATTCTGGATAAGGCTTGTTGCTGATCTGCCACAAAAGCGCTTAGTACCCGCTGATAACTGGCTGCCAGCCGCGTGATCGTATTTTCGTTAAACAGGCTGATCGCGTAATTAAGGCAACCCGTAATGCCGGTTTTCCCGTCGGATAAAAACAGGCTCAGGTCAAACTTGGCAGGGCTGTATAGCGGTTTATCCAGAGTTACCGAACAAAATGGCAGATGGATTTCGCTTGACTGAGGTTCACTCTGAGCACTGAACATCACCTGAAAAATCGGGTGACGTGAAGTATCACGCTCAAGGTTCAGGGCATCAATAAGTTGTTCAAACGGCATATCCTGATGCGCTTTGGCTTCGCTCACTAGTTGATGCGTCTGCTTAATCAGCGTTTCCACGCTGGTGGTTTGTTCAAGTTGTGCCCTTAAAACCAGCGAGTTCACGAACATGCCAATCAGAGGTTGAGTCTGGGCATGGTGGCGGTTATCCGTTGGCGTTCCCAGAACAATATCGTCCTGTCCGGAGAGTTTCGCCAGCGTGACGTAAAAGGCACTCAGCAACACGGTATAAAGAGTGGTTTCCTGTGATTTTGCCAGTGTCCGCAACTGTTCTGAGAGGGGGATATCCAGTTCAAAACTGAAATCCTGCCCCTGATAATTTACCTGCGCAGGTCTGGGGTAATCAGTGGGTAAATTCAGTGAAGCATAACCCGCCAGCGTTTGTTGCCAGTAAGCAAGCTGTTGTTCATAGTTATCACCCTGCAAATAATGGCGTTGCCAGACAGCATAATCTCCGTAGTTGATCTCCAGAGGTGTAAGCTGGTAGTCACGGCCATCCCGTAGGGCAGGGTAAATCTCCGCCAGTTCATTGATGAAAATATCGGCAGACCAGCCATCAAAGGCGATATGGTGCCACAACAGCAATAAATAGTGTCTGCCAGTGACCTGATAGTGACGCAAGCGCAGGCTAGGTTCATCAGACAGATCAAATGGTGTGGCTATTTCAGCCTGCACGGTACTCAGCAGCGTTTCCATCGTCTCACAGGACCGGGATTGAATAACCAGATTGCAATCCATTTCCTGCTGATAAATCTGGCCGTTATTATCAGGTTGGTACACCATTTTTATTACTGAATGGCGCTCAGCCAGCCGATTAATGGCGGTTTCTAATACAGGCAGACAGGTTTCATCATCCAGCTGAACCAGATAAGGAATATGGTAGGTATCGGATCCTTGTTCAAACTGCTCGATAAACAGCATCCGCTCCTGAGTAAAGGATAAGGGATAACGATTCAGGGCCAGATGCGGAATAACCGTATAAGTCTGCTTCTCCATCTGCGTGACCAGACCTGCGATGGTTTTCAGCTCAAAGAGTTGTGCCAGCGAGATTTCAGTTGTCAGTATGCGGCGGATCGCGGCGGTCAGTTTAATAGCGGTCAGGGAGTTCCCGCCGATACGGAAGAAATTATCTTCAATCCCCACCTGTTTCAGCCCCAGAACATCCTGCCAAATGGAACACAGTTGAGCTTCCAGCGCATTGCGGGGAGCAACATAACCGGTTTTATTGCCGAAAACCGGCTCCGGTAATGCCCGACGATCGACTTTACCGTTTTTGGTCAGAGGAATTGCCTCAATGGAGGTAAAGCTGGCAGGCAGCATATAGTCAGGCAGACGGGAGGATAAATAACGGGTTAATGCATCATCTGCAAGTTCACCATTGATGACCAGATAAGCGACCAGCGTTTTGTTGCCGTCATATTCGCGATCAACCACGACTGCCTGTTTTATCTGTGGATGTGAAGCAAGAGCGCTTTCGATTTCACCCAGCTCAATACGATAACCTCGGATCTTAACCTGAAAATCGTTACGTCCCAGATATTCCAGCTCCCCATTTGGCAGCCAGCGGGCTAAGTCGCCGGTTTTATACAGACGGGTGTAACCGCGTTCTTTGTCTTTCTCCGAGGCAAAAGGGGTCTGCACAAAACGTTCAGCGGTGAGTTCTGGTCGGTTTAAATAGCCCCGTGCCAGTCCTGCGCCACCGATATACAGTTCGCCCGGTGTACCAATCGGGGCCAGATGTCCGTATTGATTCAGAATATAGGCAGACATATCACGAAGTGGCCGCCCGATGCAGGAGACTGTGGTGGCATCATTTTGGGTTAATTTTTTATAGGTCACATGAACAGTGGTTTCGGTGATCCCGTACATATTGATGAGGGCAGGAGTTTGATCGCCGTAATGATCCCACCAGGGTTTCAGTTGTGCCGGATTTAGTTTATCGCCACCGAAGATCACATAACGAAGGCGAGGGAATTCCGCTTTTATATTTAATGCCGCGTCAATAAAGGCATAAAATGCGCCCGGTGTCTGGTTCAGAACGGTGACGTTCTGATCTGAACAAAGGCGGCTGAACCGGTTAAAATCTTTGGTACCCTCAATAGTCGGGATAATCAGGCGTCCGCCATAGAGCAATGCCCCCCATAATTCCCAGACACTGAAATCAAAAGTGTAAGCATGATACAGCACCCAGATATCATTCTGGTCAAATTGGTAATCTGCCTGTGTGCTGGCAAATAAGCGGGCGACATTTTCATGCGTCTGCAACACGCCTTTTGGTTGCCCGGTGGTGCCGGAGGTATAAATAGCATAGGCCAGATCGGTTGCCTGATGCGTGAATGCCAGATTCTCCGTTGACGGGTTTTGTGCTACAGCCGGATCATCTGCTGTAATCAGAGCGGGCTGTTCCATCTCTGTTTGTGTACATGCTTTCAGCGTTTCCAAATACTGTTGCTGAGTCACTACACAAGGAGTCTGGGTATCTTCCAGAATAAAGCGGACTTGTTCAGGCGGATATTCCGGTGAAACGGGCACATAAGCGCCTCCCGCTTTCAGTACTGCCAGAATACTGATCACCATTTCCGGGCTGCGTGCCAGATAGAGCGCAATCAGCGTATCAGCCGGCATCGGTTGATGATGCTGTTGCTGATAACGCTCACGGATCACAACTGCGAGTTGATTTGCCCGTTCGTTTAACTGGCGATAGGTCAGCGTTTCGTCCTCAAATACCAGTGCCACATTATCTGGGGTTTTGTCTGCCTGAGCCTCAAACAGTTGTGACAGGGTTTTATCCTGCGGATAGACCATCTCAGCCTGATTCCAGCGATACAGCAGAGTATGGCGTTCCTGTCCCGACAGGATATCCAGCCCGAATAGCGGCTGTTTCTGGTCTGCCACAAAAGCCACCAGTACCCGCTGATAAATATCTGCCAGTCGCATAATGGTCGTTTCATTAAACAGACTGACCGCATAATTCAGGCAGCCGGAAATCCAGCTTTGGCTATCGGATAAATACAGATGCAGGTCAAATTTAGCCGGGCTGTACAGAGGCTCTTCCAGTATTACCGGGCTGAATGGCAGAGGCGTTCCCTGTGGCAGACTTTCTTCGGGATTTTGTAAGCCGAACATCACCTGAAAAATCGGATGGCGAGAGGTATCGCGCTCAATGCCGAGTATTTCAAGTAACTGTTCAAACGGTATATCCTGATGTGCTTTAGCTTCGGCAACTAACTGATGGATCTGCTGAATCAGGTTTTCTACGCTGGTGGTTTGTTCAAGTTGTGCCCTTAAAACCAGCGAGTTAACGAACATCCCAATCAGAGACTGCGTCTGGGCATGGTGGCGGTTATCCGTCGGTGTCCCCAGAACGATATCGTCCTGTCCGGAGAGTTTCGCCAGCGTGACGTAAAAGGCACTGAGCAACACGGTATAGAGGGTAGTTTCCTGTTTTTTTGCCAGTGTCCGCAACTGTTCCGAAAGCCGGGTGTCCAGTACAAAATTGAAGTCCCGTCCCTGATAACTGACTTGAGCAGGTCTGGGATTGTCAGCAGGCAAAGCCAGCGGTTCATAACCTGCCAGCGTTTGTTGCCAGTAATTCAGTTGATGCTCATATCTGTCACCCTGTAAGTAGTCACGCTGCCAGACAGCATAATCACCGTAAGTGATTTCCAGTGGTGTGAGCTGGCAGGTACGGTTATCCCGTAAGGACTGATAAATTTCTGCCAGTTCCGCCATAAAAATAGCGATAGACCAGCCATCAATAGCGATATGGTGCCATAACAGTAGTAAATAGTGGCTGTCAGCTACTTGATAGTGGCATAAACGCAAGCTGAGTTCTGTAGTCAGGTTGAATGGGCGTGCTATCTCAGTGCGCGCCGCATTCAGTAGTTCGTCCATATTTTCGCAGGATTGGGAGGTTATCTTCAGATCCCTGTCCAGCACCTGTTGGTAAATCTGGCCTTCATCATTAGGACGATAGACTGTTTTTATCACGGAATGACGTTCAGCCAGCCGGTTGATGGCAGCCTCCAATAAAGGGAGGCTAATGTCGTTATCCAATTGAACCAGATAAGGCGCATGATAAGCATTGCTGCCCTGTTCAAATTGTTCGATAAATAACATGCGCTCCTGCGCAAAGGATAAAGGATAGTGCGCCTGTGCCAGATGAGGGATAACGGTATAACTCTTCTCCCTCATTTGCGTTGCCAGCTCTGCAATGGTTTTCAGCTCAAACAGCTGGGTGAGTGAGATTTCAGTTGCCAGAATACGATGAATAGCCGCAGTCAGCTTAATGGCGGTCAGGGAGTTCCCCCCGATTCGGAAGAAATTATCTTCAATGCCCACCTGTTCCAATCCCAGAACATCCTGCCAAATGGTACATAGCTGGGTTTCCAGTGCATTACGGGGGGCGACGTATCCCATTTTATTGCCGAAAACCGGTTCCGGTAATGCCCGTCGATCCACTTTGCCATTCACTGTTAAAGGGATTGCATCAATATGGTTAAAGCAGGCTGGCAGCATATATTCAGGTAAACGGGCGGATAAATGACGGATTAATACATCATCGGTAAGTTCGCCATCGATAACCAGATAAGCAACCAGCGTTTTGTTGTCGTCATGTTCACGATCAATGACTACCGCTTGTTTTACCTGTGGGTGCAAAGTCAGTGCCCGTTCAATTTCCCCCAGTTCAATACGATAGCCACGGATTTTGACCTGAAAATCATCGCGTCCCAGATATTGCAGTTCACCATTTGGTAGCCAGCGGACTAAATCTCCGGTTCGGTATAGGCGGGTATATCCTTTGGTTCGGTCTTCTGCGGTGGCAAAGTGATTAGGCACAAAACGTTCAGCGGTCAGTTCAGGCTGGTTTAAATACCCCCGCGCCAGCCCGGCTCCGCCTATATACAGCTCGCCCGGTGTGCCGACAGGAGATAAATGACCTTGTTCGTCAAGGACGTAAAGGAGGACGTTATTAATGGCTTTGCCGATATTAGCCGGGATATCCCCATGCTGAAACTGCTTTTCAGTCGCACACACCGTGACTTCTGTCGGGCCGTAAGAATTCAGTACACGGCTGGTTTGGCTGAAGTGTTTAATGAAATCGGAGGACGGTGCTTCTCCCGCTGTCACCAATACCCGCAAAGAAGGCAATTCAGTATCAGTCAGTAATTTCAGCATAGCGGGGGGTAAAGCTGCCGCTTCGATACCTTCACGTTGAATGAGTTGGGCAACTGAAATGACATTCCGTTCTGTTTCACTGCAAAGGTAAAGCGTGATCCCTCTGAATAGGCAGGGGAATAATTCAAAAACTGAACCATCAAACACGTAGGCAGCAAACATTAAGGCTTTCTTTATGTTCGAGGTATCCAGAATGTTTGTTTGCGCAGCCGCCATATGAGCCACATTGTTGTGCTCAATCATGACTCCTTTGGGCTGCCCGGTTGTGCCGGAGGTATAGATGATATAAGCCAAATCGGTGGAGGTATTGATCCGTACCGGATTTTCTACAGGCTGATCTGCGGTGATGGTCTGGTCATCTGATGCAATCAGTATCGGTTGTTCAGGCAGTGCCTGACAATATGTTGCCAGTGTTGTCAGATAATGTTGCTGAGTCAGTATGCAGAATGCCGCGGTATCAGCCAGAATAAACTGGACCCTTTCAGCAGGATAGGCGGGTGAAATGGGAACGTAAGCACCACCTGCCTTCAGCACCGCCAGCATGCTGATTACCATTTCCGGGCTGCGATCGAAATAAAGTGCTACCGGCATATCTGCCTGCAACTCTTCATTATGCTGCTGTCGGTAACATGCCCGAATAACACAGGCCAGTTGGTTCGCCCGTTCATTCAGCTGACGATAAGTCAGAGTTTGGCTTTCAAATACCAGTGCTGCATTATCCGGTGTTTTTTCCACCTGAGTTTCAAACAGTTGTTGCAGTGTTTGATCCTGTGGATATGGCGCATCGGTCTGATTCCAGTGATGCAACAGAGTCTGATATTCCTGCTCTGACAGGATGTTAATGTTAGCCAGCGTTTGCTGGTGGTCTTCGACAAAAGCCGCCAGCACACGTTGATAATAGTCAGCCAATCGTCCGGCAGTGTTTTCACTAAACAGACTGACGGCATAATTGAGGCAACCGGTAAGACAGGTCTGTCCATCCGATAAGAACAGGCTCAAATCAAATTTAGCCGGGCTGTATAAAGACTCATCCAGATCAACCGGACTGAACGGCAGTGCAGGGTTGTCTGTCAGGCTTTCCCCAAAACTCTGTAAGCCAAACATAACCTGAAAAATCGGGTGGCGGGCGGTATCCCGTACCATCACCAGTGCGTCAAGCAATTGTTCAAATGGCATGTCCTGATGATCTTTGGCACCGGCAATGACTTTATGAATTTGCCTTATCAGGGTTTTTACACTGTCGGTCTGTTCTAACTGTGCCCGCAGTGGCAGTAAGTTGATGAACATGCCCATCAGAGGCTGAGTCTGGGTATGATGGCGATTATCTGTCGGGGTTCCCAGCACGATATCATTCTGCCCGGATAGCTTCGCCAGCATGACATAAAAGGCACTGAGCAGAACGGTGTACAGAGTCGTTCCTTCTGTTTTGGCCAGCGCCCGTAACTGTTCGGAAAGGACGGGGTTCAGCGTAAATGTACAATCCCGGCCCTGATAACTGACTTGTGCCGGTCTGGGGTAGTCTGTTGGTAAATCCAGTGTTTCAAAGCCTGCTAGCGTATGTTGCCAGTAAGCCAGTTGTTGTGCATGTACTTCGCCCTGTAAATATTCCCGTTGCCATCGTGCATAGTCACCATAGCCGATCTCCAGCGCCGGTAATTGGCTTTCCCGCCCTTGCAGAAGTGCGTGATAATTTTCTGCCAGTTCGGTGGTAAAAATATCGGTAGACCAGCCATCAGTGGCAATATGATGCCAAAGGAACAATAAGTAATGGCTTTCAGCCACTTGATAGTGGCACAAACGTAGACTTGGCTCAGTGACCAGATCAAACGGGGTGGCGATTTCGCCGCGTACTGATTGTAAAAGAGTATGCATATCCTGACAGGATTGTGATCTGAGTTTGAGGTTTTCTGCCAGTACTTGTTGATATTCATGCCCGTGAGCATCGGTACGGTACACCGTCTTCATGATCGGGTGACGATCAACCACTCGATTAATCGCGATTTCCAATAATGACAAATCCGTGTTGTCATCCAATTGCACGAGATAAGGAACATGATAGACATAAGTTCCCTGCTCAAAACGCTCGATAAACAGCATTCTTTCCTGAGCGAATGACAGCGGATAACGTTCCTGTTCAATATGAGTAATAACCATACCGGTCGCTTTCTGCATCTGTGCTGAAAGCCCGGTAATGGTTTTAAACTCAAAAATCTGACTTAATGAAACTTCCAGCCCTAATTGCTGGCGAATGGCGCTGATCAGCTTAATGGCTGTCAAAGAATTCCCGCCAAGACGGAAGAAATTATCTTCAATTCCTACCTGTTTCACGCCCAGAATAGTCTGCCAAAGATCACAAAGCCGGGATTCCAGTTCATTACGCGGGGAAACAGAACCGGCTTTATTGCCGAAAGCGGGTTCTGGTAATGCCCGTCGATCGACTTTACCGTTCTGGGTCAGTGGGATGGATTCAGTGTATGTAAAGCTGGCAGGCAGCATATAGTCAGGCAAGAGGGCAGATAAGTGGCTGATTAACGCCTCATCTGAAGGTTTTTCAGGGCTAACCAGATAAGCGACCAGAACCTTATTGCCTTCATATTCGCGATCAATCACTACCGCCTGTTTTACCTGTGGATGCGAAGCGAGCGCGCTTTCAATTTCCCCCAGTTCAATGCGATAACCGCGGATTGTGACCTGAAAATCATTACGTCCCAGATATTCCAGTTCCCCGTTTGGTAGCCAGCGGGCTAAGTCGCCGGTTTTATACAAGCGGGTGTAACCGTATTCTTTGTCCTTATCCGTGGCAAATGGGTTTTCCACAAAACGTTCAGCCGTTAATTCCGGCCGGTTTAAATAGCCCCGCGCCAGTCCGGCACCGCCGATATATAGCTCACCGGGCGCGCCAATAGGGGCAAGCTGCCCTGAATGATTCAGGATATAGGCAGACATATCACGCAGCGGTCGCCCGATGCAGGAGACGGCGGTTGCATCACTCTGAGTTAATTTTTTATAGGTTACATGGACAGTGGTTTCGGTGATCCCATACATATTGATGAGGGCAGGAGCCTGATCGCCATAATGATCCCACCAGGGTTTCAGTTGTACCGGATTCAGTTTATCACCACCAAAGATGACATAGCGAAGATGAGGAAATTCAACGTTGGCTTTTAATGAAGCTTCGATAAAGGCATAAAACGCCCCCGGAGTCTGATTCAGTACCGTGACATTCCGTGCAGAACAGAGACGGCTGAATTGTTCAAAATCCTTGGTGCACTCTGCTGTCGGAATAATGATACACCCGCCATAGCGTAGTGCTCCCCATAATTCCCAGACGCTGAAATCAAAGGTGTAGGAATGGTACAGCACCCAGATATCATCCTGATTAAACTGATAGTCTGCCTGTGTACTGGCAAATAAACGGGCGACATTTCCATGTGTCTGTAACACGCCTTTTGGCTGCCCGGTGGTGCCGGAGGTATAGATAACATAAGCCAGATTAGTGGCCTGCCCAGCGCATAGCAGATTTTCCGTGGAACAATTTTCGGTCACGCTGCGGTCATCTACGGCAATCAGAACAGTTTGTGCCGGTGCACATTCGCTCAACACTGACAGGTATTTTTGCTGAGTGATCACACAGAAAGAGCTGGTATCTTCCAGAATAAACCGAACCCGTTCCGATGGATAATCCGGTGAGACAGGCACATAAGCGCCGCCTGCTTTCAACACCGCCAGAATACTGATCACTATTTCCGTGCTGCGTTCCAGATAGATTGCAACCAGTGTCTCCGCCGGCATCGGTTGATTATGCTGCTGCTGATAACGTTCACGAATAACAACTGCGAGTTGATTCGCTCGTTCATTTAACTGGCGATAGGTCAGCGTTTCATCCTCAAACATGACCGCCACATTATCCGGCCTGATGGCTGCCTGAGCTTCGAAATGTTGTTGTAGGGTTTTATCCTGTGGATACGCGATATCAGCTTGTTTTTGGAGATATAATAATGTTTGACGTTCCTGCTCTAATAAAATAGGTAACTCATTGACTGGAACAGAAGGCGTCTCAATGATAGCAGCTAATAAATTTTTCAGTCGCTCAAGCGCATTTTGAATATCGGCATCATTAAAATAGGCCTGCAAATAATCTACCGTTATTTTTAATTCCTGATTATAACCGTGATCTTTCAGGCGGAATGCGATGGGATAAATATTAAATATTCCATCAATATGGCAATGCTGATTCTGGTTAATTTCAGTGGCTGATGCTGAATAACGGTCGTAGGCAATAAAAATACCGGGTAAAGAAAAACCCTGTTGACTTGCTAGCCGGGCAAGGTGTGATTGAGGGAACTGGCTGTGTCTGTAACTGTTTTTCAGAGCCGTTTCCATCTCTCTGATTTGTTCAATGACACTGGATGTTGGCGAAATATGGCAATGTACGGGATACGTATTGGCCTGCATACCAACGACATATTTCTCTGTTTCTGTTCTTCTGCCATGTGTAATGGTATTAAAAATCAGCTCTTTTTGCCCTGTAAGTTCAGCCATCATGATGGTGACAAGGCTGGAAAAGACAGCCAGCAAATTCGTTTTATGTTGACGACAAAAAGCCAGTAAACTTTCTTTAGCTGAAAAGGGCAGTATCAGGGAGTGATAACCGGTTTCATTATTTTTATAGTGAGGGGGTAAGTGATGTATTTCTTTTTTTCTTAAAAAGTCAATCCAATAATTTTTATCATTCTTATAATGAATACTATTTAAATAATCCCTTGCGTTCTCTATCGATGTTAAATATTGCGGAATATCTGATAGCCATGCTGTCGATAGGCCTTGTTTAAGGCAGTCGTATAACTGATAGATATACTCATGAAGCCGATATAATCCAACGCTATCTATCATAATGTGGTGGAATAGCGTGAATAAATAACATTTTTCATTATTCAGCCGGATTAATGTCACCTGATAGGGTGTTGTCTTTAAGTAATTGACGGGGATATAGGTTTGTTGCCGCATCCAGGTAAGAGCATGCGTTTCGGGTTCAGGCTGCATTGTGGCATCATAGTATCTGATTAATTCGGGTTTACTCAGATCCGGAATATATTGTATAGCCTCATTATCTGAATCTATTGCTATCCGCAAGCGTAATGTATCAATATGCTGGTGCAGTAGATCCCATGTTTTTTGTAAAATCGCTATATCAATATTTTCTTCTAATGACGTATACCAACTAAGGCTGTGTATCGGACTATTTTCATAAAGTGCCTGCTCGTAAAATACATCCTCCTGAGAAGGGTGAAGAGGATAAAAACCCGAATTCAAAGAACCCTTAAATGCTCTCATAATAAATTATACGAATGTATTCCGTTTACAAGTTATTTGTAATTGATTCCGTAATATTTCAAACTGTCATTTACGACTTAGTGGGTATAATTCATCATGGTATCATTACAGATAATCTCGCAATCTTTCAACATCCTTCCTCATGAAAAATAGTTAATGTTTATCAGTGAATGATTCTGTTTTTATTTATTACTGCATGATCATAACTCATGATTATGAAGTTTTTCTGGTCATTTTGGTTGCGGGATATATTATTTTTTATTCGCTATAACTATTTTCATGCTGGATATATTGGAATGGGCTGGTACTTTTCGTTTCGTCAATAATGATTAAATTGATTTACATCAAGTTAT
Organism: Xenorhabdus stockiae; assembly: GCF_002632825.1. Taxonomy (GTDB): domain Bacteria; phylum Pseudomonadota; class Gammaproteobacteria; order Enterobacterales; family Enterobacteriaceae; genus Xenorhabdus; species Xenorhabdus stockiae. The sequence continues at coordinate 2,283 of NZ_NJAJ01000014.1, read as the reverse complement.
CATCTTTGTTTTTTTAACGTGTTGGTTATTTATTTTCTGGCAACAAAAATAGATTTGATAATTATTTCATGGCAGGGATAATCAGGATTATTTATTGAAAACTTTTAAATTATTAATCATCGATACTTAAATCGATTACTATTTGGAATAGGGACAAAAGCATTTCCTTGCTGAATCCGAACTCTTTGACTATCCGGCAATTTGTGCCAGGGACGGGTAAATACATCCCAGCATGATGTAGTGATAGAGTCGTCCTGTAAATTTATATTTGACTTGTACCCTATTGCCCAGCCAATTTTTACTCCTTCCTCTATTAGCGTCTGAACAAGTGTAGGCAAGAATTCACCTTTACCCGCCTGACAGGCTTTCATTGATATCAAACCAACCTGAGTTAGCCCATAGTCGATAAGCATACGAGCAAATGATGCACCATCAAGCCCACCAAACTCTTCGTGGTAAATTCGGTTGCCATGATCTGAACCATGAGCAACGACGATTAATTTTGAATTAAGATCGCACTGAGCAAAGGGCTTATCCGCAGGTTGAGAAAATTGACTGTGAGGAGGAGGTAAACACTGATAGCCGGAAATGGTTTTTGTGGCAAAGGAATGTGCCTCAGGTATCCGGTATTTTCTTTTGAATACTTCACTGGTTGGTAACAGAGGATCTCTGGGCCTGTTTGGTCTATTGACCGGAAATAATAGTATAAAAACTTTATTCCATTTCACGGTGTTACTTCTCCTTGTTATCGGAAAATAAATAATACGTATGCTTGGAAGCGGCTGCTTTTAGTGCAGTACTATAGCGGTTTTTGCTGATTGAAGATTAAATAGATGAGAAATGTTTGTAAGGAAGTCTGTGATTTCTGTGTTAGTGAGCCATACGAACACAACAGTTAAGTCTGTAATTCGGGATAAAAAAGCAGGCGATTACCAGAAAAATCAATATTAGCTCTTTATATACAATGGATTTCAAGTTGTATCGCGGTGGTAGGGGTGAGCGAGTGCAGATAATAAAAAAGCAACCTGAAAGACGAAGTGTATAACATACCATATTTTGTTAGAATTCGTGATGTGAAATAGGGATTACTGTAGTGAATTAACAACAATAGGTTAATTGAATGGAAAGTATGTACCAGAAACTTAATGTTCTGAATAGAATTGACAAAATATTAATGGAGCATAAGCCCAATAATAGCACCGGTGTTAAACGGTTTATTTTAGAGTTTCTTTTTTTTGGTTTGATTAATGCCCGTTCGTGTTTATTTGCCGGTTTCTTTTTTCTAGCTTTATTTTTAGTGCCGGCAAAAGGTATCTTGGGTATACCGCGTTATGATGTGCTGTTGGTCTTTGCAGTAGCCTTTCAGGCATTGTTAATACGATTTAAACTTGAAACATGGGATGAATTTAAAGCGATATGTGTATTCCACTTAGTTGGTTTTATCATGGAGTTATTTAAAACATCAGCTTCTATCAGTTCATGGCAATATCCTGATGCTGCATTCACTAAACTTTGGGGAGTCCCGTTGTTTACAGGTTTTATGTATGCCGCTGTAGGGAGTTTTATTATACAGTCATGGCGCTTCTTTAAAGTACGCATTGAGCATTATCCACCGTACTGGATGGCAACATTGGTAGCTCTGGCTATTTATATCAACTTCTTTAGCCATCATTATATTGATGATTATCGCTGGTACTTGACGGCTTTTATTTTTGGGTTGTATGCCCGTGGCACTATTTTTTATACGCCATTGGATAAAGAAAGAAAAATGCCACTGTTATTAGCGTTTATATTAATTGGTTTTTTTATCTGGTTAGCGGAAAACTTCGGCACCTTTTTTGGGGTTTGGCAATATCCTAATCAATTAGGCGCTTGGTCTGTTGTTCATGCAGGGAAGTGGGGGGCATGGTCATTATTGGTCGTTGTGACCTTTACGATTGTTGTCCACCTTAAACATATCAAATCAAGTGTGGCAATTGCCCGTTAGGGTAGTTTTGCCAAGTGGTGGGGTTCAGGAAGTTACCCCACCATTGTCCACTCAGGTGGATGAGGTGTGATATACACTTCGTCTTTCAAGTTGCTTCTTTGTTGGCTGCGCTCGTTCACCCCAGTTACATAGTTATCTATGCTCCTGGGGATGAACTCCCTTGCCGCCGCGATGCATCTTGAAATCCATTGTGTATATATACGCAATTAACTTGAAGATGCAGGAATTAAAGTCTGGAAATTATCGGTCAGCCGGGTAGCTAATTCCTGTCCTTTTTCGGGTAAGGTGACATGAAA
>NZ_NJAJ01000139.1 GCF_002632825.1 Xenorhabdus stockiae | reverse complement strand
CTGGGTAATGTGTTCACTCATGTAGGAGATGGCCTGAGTGTTGCCCTGATGGTGGCGAAAGGCAACCTTGCCACCAAAGTAGGGAATGGTGAAAGCCTTGCTGCCATGATTGGTGTGGGCAATGTAATGACCCATATTGGCAACGGTAATACCTTTGCTGCGATGGTGGGGGAAGCCAATATTTTCACCAAAGCGGGCGATGAACTGACAGCGGCCGTGATGATTGGCAAGGCTAACATCTATACCCATGTGGGTCAGGGCACCAGTATCGGGTTGTTTGCCGGTAATGCCAATATCATGACCAAAGTGGGGGATGGCACAACGTTGGCCGCGATGTTTGGTCAGGCTAACGTGATGACTCACGCTGGCCGTGGGCTGACCGGTGTACTGGCATTAGGTGAAGCCAATGTGGTGACAAAAGTCGGTCACGATTTTATGGGGGTTTTAGCTGCGGCTAAAGCCAACGTGATAACCCATGTTGGTCATGGCATTACCGCCGGCGTCTTGTTGGGTAAGGGGAATATTCTGACTAAAGTCGGTAATGGGACAACGGTCGGCCTGCTTGTTTCCAAATTCGGCAATATCATGACCCATGTTGGCGATGGCAATACCGTGGGTTTTGCCAAAGGTACGCTGAACCTGATGACCAAAATGGGAGACGGTCTGGCGGTCAATGCCGCCTGGGG
>NZ_NJAJ01000138.1 GCF_002632825.1 Xenorhabdus stockiae | reverse complement strand
ATATGGCTAAAGTGGATGTGATTTGTCGTTACTGTCATAAAACAAACGAGGTTAAAGGGCATGGAAAAGGACGTACTGGACATCCTCGCTATCACTGCTATGCCTGTCGCAAAACCTTCCAACTGCACTATACCTATCAAGCCTGCCATCCCGGTATGAAAGAGCGAATTATTGATATGGCCATGAATAACGCTGGTGTCAGGGACACGGCTCGGGTTCTGAAAGTCGGTATTAACACGGTCATTCGCACATTAAAAAACTCACGCCAAGACAAGTAACTACGCTGCCGCTTGCGGGCAGTGAGATTCATCTTGTCTGTGAAATAGACGAACAATGGTCCTTTGTCGGTAATAAGAAAAATCAACGCTGGCTCTGGTATGCCTGGGAGCCGAATAGGAAACGGGTAGTGGCACATGTGTTTGGGGATCGCAGCAGGAAAACGTTGAAAAAGCTGCTGGCTCTCTTGTCTCCTTTTACTATCCGGTTTTACTGTACAGATGATTATGCCGTTTATGATTGTCTGCCTAAAGAAAAACACCTCACGGGAAAGAAATTTACCCAACGTATTGAGAGAACAAATCTTACGCTTCGTATCCGGATAAAGAGGCTGAATAGAAAGACAATAGGTTATTCCAAATCTGAAGAGATGCATGACAAAGTGGTAGGTACGTTCATTGAGCGTGAATACTATCTTTCATAACAGATCTAACTATTGGAAGCATGACC
>NZ_NJAJ01000137.1 GCF_002632825.1 Xenorhabdus stockiae | reverse complement strand
CCTGACTTCCTGTCTAACCTCGACCCGGACGATTTCTTAATGCTATGAAAAACTTACTGATGGATATCACGGCCCTGATCGGCGTCGGGGCAGTGCTGGCGGGCTGTTACCTGAAATACGGGCTGGCCAATACCCTGATTATTGGCGGTAGCCTGTTGATCGTCTACGCGCTGGCGGTTGTCCGCAGGAGGCCCCATGTTACTTGATGCGCTGTTTCGCAGTGAACCGCTGGAAAATCCGCAAATACCGCTGACGGTGGAGTCGGCAGAGCACGATGGTCTGTTCCGCGCCGATGTCTGTGTCAGCCCGGAAACCTCAATGAAACTGGCGGCGGTGTATGCCTGTATTTATGTCTTATCTTCGTCGGTGGCCCAGATGCCGGTGCATGTGATGCGCAAGACCGGCAAATCGGTTGAGATGGCGCGGGAGCACCCGGTGTTTTATCTCCTCCATGACGAGCCGAACGACTGGCAGACCAGCTATAAATGGCGTGAGCTGAAACAGCGCCATATCCTCGGTTGGGGCAATGGCTATACGTGGGTCAAACGTAACCGGAAGGGCGAAGTGACTACGATGGAAGCCTGTATGCCGTGGCAAACCACGCTGTTAAAGACCGGTGGACGCTACACCTACGGGGTCTATAACGAAGAGGGCAATTTTGCCATCAGCCCCGACGACATGATCCACATCCGCGCACTGGGCAATAACCAGAAAATGGGCTTAAGCCCCATCCTGCAACATGCGGAAAC
>NZ_NJAJ01000136.1 GCF_002632825.1 Xenorhabdus stockiae | reverse complement strand
TGACTGAGGAACACCGCCAGATGGTGGACATTGACGACGAACTAGTCAGAACGGTAGTCCACATCGACGACGGCAGGGATTGGGGGCAGCGCATTATCCACATTATGAATCGTAATCGGCATATTCACGAGGGCATCTGCCCTCCTCTTCCACCAGCACCCAAAGTGTCGGTAATGAAGATAACACCAGCGAAGAAAAAGCATAACAAACGGGGTAGAAAATCATGATAAGCATCGATAACGCACAGAATGACATTGGCTTGCCCGGACAAATCGACGACGGGCGTGAGTGGGCGGATTGGTTACTGAAGAAGGCGGAAGAGCAAAGAATAAAACTGTGACTAAATCCGGCAACTTTCTGACTATTCCAAGAAGTAGCGTATTGAAGCAGGAACTGGAGCAACTCGAACAGCACCTCAATACATTGTACGCCGAACAAAAAAAGAAGACCGAATTATTAGATCTCGTCTACGAACTGGAAGCCTATTTACTCACGGAGGCACGGGCATGAGCAAAAGCCTAATGTATACCGCTACGCTTTGGGAGACAACCAAGCATCTGTTATACGACAGACATGACAATGATACAGACATTTCATTAATCATTGATGAACTTGACGAAATGATTATTCAAACAATTCGTAACGCCGTACGTATCTCGCAAACAGTGAGTTTTGGCATAAAGCAGAAGGAAGAAAGCAGCAATGATCAATAACTCATTCCACCTGACTCAGATTATTGCCTCAGTCTGGGGTGATCCGTCTGATATCACCGATGTAGT
>NZ_NJAJ01000135.1 GCF_002632825.1 Xenorhabdus stockiae | reverse complement strand
ATGGTCGTTGCGGGGGCGTTCTTGTGGTACACGCCCTATGGTGTACCGATGGTGATGTCCGGTGTCGGTATGATGCTGGGTGGCGTGGTGCAAATGCTCTCCCCGATGCCGGGCGGACTGGCGCGACGGGAAGACCCCGATAATAAACCCTCGTATGCCTTTGGTGGCCCGGTCAACTCCATCGCACAGGGTAACCCGGTGCCGATAGGGTACGGCAAGCGCCGCATCGGGGGTGCCATTATCTCTGCGGGGATTTACGCCGAAGATCAGCAATAATGCTTCACAGTGTTCAGTCAGGTCGCTCAGGCGGCTTTTTTTACGGGTGAAATATGGAACAGCATCAGATTCAGGGCAGCAAAGGCGGCAGTGACAGCCCCCGCACCCCGGTCGAATCGCCGGATTCGTTACAGTCAACCTCGTATGCCAAAATCTTACTGGCACTGGGGGAAGGGGAATTCGCCGGGGGACTGGATGGCACCAATATCTTTCTGGATAACACGCCGATCATCGGGCCGGACGGTAAGCCTAACTTTGAGGGGGTAAAGTGGGAATTTCGCCACGGCACCCCGCATCAGGACTATATCAAAGGGGTGCCAGCCGTTGAAAATGAGTTAACAGTGGGCACGGAGTTAGCTGAATCATGGGTGAGATCGGTCACCAATACCCAGTTATCGGCGGTGCGTATCCGCTTGTCATGGCCCCAGTTGCAGACGCAGAAAGAAAACGGGGATACGGTCGGTTACCGCATTGATTATGTGATTGAAGTCGCGACAGATGGCGG
>NZ_NJAJ01000134.1 GCF_002632825.1 Xenorhabdus stockiae | reverse complement strand
TATTGGCAAAATCTAAATAAGTTTTCTTTTTCATTTTATTGGCTCCGTTTTTTGTGCGATGTGTTCTAGTATTACTTCCATAAATGCATCGCCCTCTATGGTTAGATTTCCATGCTTGGTGTAAAAGTTGCTGTATGAATCAATAAGTATTTTTTCTCCTCCAACTGCTAACGTATCTTTTTCAAATAATTCAATTAGAGCTAGATTTAATATTTCTTCGTCTAAATCCAGTCTGTAATTAGTTCTACCTACTTTGACTATTACGGAGTGGCAACCATGTTTCTTTTGTAATGCATCTAGCTTGGCGTTAATAAGAGCCTTTCTCTTTCTTTCAAGCAAGGTTAATTCTGTCATTCTATATTCTCCGTTTTTGGCGTAAGCGATTCCCCAGCGATGGCACTGTAATTAAATTTGGTTTGTTGTTTTTATTATTAATCTAAGTCGGCTATTTGCATTTCTAACTCAGATATTGTTTCGTGTAATTCGTTAATTTTACTCATTGCCTGAGAATACTTTTTCTGTAGGGCTATCTTTTCTCGCTCCCGTTTAATATCCGCTTTCAGTTCTTCCAAAATTTGAGAATGTCTTTCCATAAATTCAGGACGCATCTTACCAAACATCAATTTAGTCGTTCCGTCTTCTTGCTTAACTTTTTTGATAGGATAGTTACTTGGCCTCTTTTCTTTGTCGAATTGCTCTTGCGCACGAACATAAGCTAATTTATTCAGTGCCGCACTTTCACTTAAATAAGCCCGGCTAGCACCGTCAACAACATAGACTTCACGT
>NZ_NJAJ01000133.1 GCF_002632825.1 Xenorhabdus stockiae | reverse complement strand
AGGGCGCAGTACGGCGGGCACTCTCACGTTGACCGTGGATGAGCGCGGACTGCAATACAGCATTCAGGCCCCCGATAATCAGACCATCCGGGATCTGGTACTGGCTCCCTTGCAGCGGGGCGATATTACCCAGTCGTCCTTTGCTTTCCGGGTCGCCCGGGACGGTGAACACTGGTACGAAGACGACGAAGGGATTGTTATCCGGGAAATTCACCGTTTCTCCCGGCTCTACGATGTCAGTCCGGTGACTTATCCGGCGTATCAGGAGGCGGACTCCGCCGTACGCTCTTTGAATCAGTGGAAAGAAGCCCGGGACAGTGGCGCTTTCCGGCAGGCTATCAACCAAAAACAGGCGCGTGAGCGCATGCTGACTTTACTGAATATTTAGGACGAGATCATGAAATTGCATGAACTGAAACAACGCCGTAACACGATTGCGGCTCAAATGCGTACCCTGCACGACACCATCGGCGAGACCGCATGGACTGACGAGCAGCGCACCGAATGGAACAAGGCGAAAACCGAGCTGGACGGCATTGATGCGCACATTCAGCGTGAGGAATCCCTGCGCAGTCTGGATCAACAACTGGTGGACAACACCGAACCCGAGCAGCGTCAGCAGCCCGAAACCGAGCAGCAAGAGCGCCGGGCGGCGGCCTTTGATAAGTTCCTGCGTCACGGGCTGGGGGAAATGACGACGGAAGAGCGGCAGGCGCTGCGTGAGTTGCGGGCACAGGGGACGACCCCGGACGAGAAAGGCGGCTACACCGTGCCGACGCAGATGCTGAATAAAGTCGTCGAAGCCATG
>NZ_NJAJ01000132.1 GCF_002632825.1 Xenorhabdus stockiae | reverse complement strand
TTTAAAAAAACGCTCGAAGTGGCACATACAGTAAAAAATAGAAAGATAATACAAAACACTATAAGATAAGAATCACCAGATTCTAACGGTTCATCACGTAGAACATGCCTTAAAAAGGAAGTAATGGAAAAACAAATTAGGCCTATAAGAAAAACAATGGTCATCAAAAATGATATAAGGCTAGGAAAACCTTTGAATGTATAATATCTATCAACTGTTTCCAGATACGTTGAATTCATTTTAATCACTGTATCATCATTACTAACCAATGGGTTGTCAGGATGTGGCTGGCCTTGGTAAAGTTGATCTCTTTTTTCTTGTTCAGTCAGCTTGCGATTAAGTAAATAAGGGGTAAATAGTCCCTTGTTAATTGACATAATGTAAATCCTAATTTTCCATAAGTATCAAATCAGATATTTTTAAACCTATTTTCCCTGAGTTTCAGTACGATTAGAAACTATCTTATCTATACGTCTTGCCGCTCTTTTTTTCTTTCTATACAGCTTAATATAGCTATCTAGCTTTTGGTTAGCGAATGTATACCGCAATAAATCTGGGATATTATTTTTATAACTAACATCAACATTATCATTGGGAGAAACCAGACAAGCCTTCTCTATTTCTTTTGTCCATTGAGGGATTTTACTTGTTCGCATAGCAATATAGCGAGATACTGACTCCAATAGGATCATCGGTAATACAATAAAGCGGATCCAATCGAATCTTGAACATAAGCGAAAACTATACAGTAATCCAAATTTGTAGCCTTCTTTTCGATCTGCTATCGGAGGACACATAATAATAGTTTCAGCTAATTCTTTTACAACATCTTCCTCCATATAACA
>NZ_NJAJ01000130.1 GCF_002632825.1 Xenorhabdus stockiae | reverse complement strand
TTGAATTGATGCACGATACGACTCGTGATGGGCGCGTCCGTGACCGTATCAAAGCCGTGCTTTTAGCTTCAGAAGGCTGGACTGCTCAAATGATTGCTCAGGCTTTGCGTATTCATGAAAGTAAGGTGAGTCGCCATCTGAAGGACTATTTCTCTGAGGAAAAACTCGGCCCTGAAAATGGGGGCTCTGAAAGCCGTCTGTCTACCGAGCAAACAACAGAGTTAGTCGCGTATCTGACGGCAAATTTGATGCACACGACAGCCCAAATTGTTGCTTGGGTCGGGGCACGCTGGCAGGTCACGTTCTCTGTGGCCGGGATGACAAAATGGCTCCACCGTCAGGGATTCAACTACAAGAAACCGGTGGGAACACCGCATAAATGCGATACGGATAAACAGCAACAGTTTATTGAGCGCTACAACGCGCTGAAAGCGGAATGTGGGCAAAATGAGCCGATTTTGTTTATTGATACTGTGCATCCTACCCAATCTACAAAATTAAGTTACGGTTGGATGAAGCGTGGAAGGACGCAGGTTAAAGTGGTCGAAACCACCGGCAGCCGCACCCGCCTCAACATTATGGGCGCCCTCAATTTGCAACGGATTGAAGCGACGGTGATCCGTGACTATCCGACGATTAACGCGAAAAATGTCGTCCTGTTTTTTGGTGCCATCCGGGAAACGTATCCGCTTTCACAAAGAATTCATATTATTCTGGATGGAGCGGGTTACCACCGTGCTGAAATAGTACAATTTTTTGCTGAAGTCCTGAATATCAGGTTGCATTATCTGCCACCTTACAGCCCTAACCTCAACCCGATTGAGCGATTATGGAAGTACGCGAATGAGCAGGTACGAAACAATGTCTATTTCCCGGATGCCAAAACGTTCCGTAAAACCCTTCATCATTTTTTTCATGTCACCTTACCCGAAAAAGGACAGGAATTAGC
>NZ_NJAJ01000013.1 GCF_002632825.1 Xenorhabdus stockiae | reverse complement strand
AGGCCCAATATGGCATTAGGGGGTTATACCCCGAAGCAGCATTTATTACGCGCTGCGTGAATTCTACTTTTAACCTCCATGAAAAATGGGAGGATTACCCACCCACCTGAAGAACCCTAACTATTTCATTAACACTATCTATTGTAAATAAAACTCTGTGCCTCTGACTAAGTCTGATGGTATATAACTCGGTTGCACCGCTCAACATTTTAAAATTGGAGTCTCCTATATCACGTGCGGCATCACTTGGAGATCTATTATTTTCTACTATAATTCTCACCCATTCATCATATTTATTTTCGGCAGCACGTGGTATTTGTGCCCATTCGGCACGTTCGTCATCAACTACCCATACCATATATCACCTCTATTTTTTAGAAATGGTTTTTAAATACTACTCCTAATGTATTTTTTTAAATCATCAAATTTTGTACGCCTAATACAGTAAAGTAATAAATCAGGAGATCATAAATAGAAAATGAATTTATATTCGATAAACTTCAAGTTACAACAGATAATATGAGGTGAGTTCTTATATCTCCCCACGACGCAGGGAGATATAACACGTATATTGAAGTTGAATTAGTATAATGAAAAATATTCACCTCTTATTTTTTCAGTAAATTATCACAAGAATAAACTGTCGAAATAGAATAAACGGACTTCAAAAACGGTGATTGTTATTCTCCAAGATCATTTACAACTACGTGGAATGGTTTATCAAGTTTATGGTAAATGGATTAGTGATAATCACCAAAATCAACTAAACATCTTAAATGCTAACTTTAGCAGTAATGCCCCATCTATGCCCCAAGCATCTACCCTATGATATAAATTCCCTTTTATATCAATAATTAAAATGCCTACTCAGGCTTATTCAGGATATGGTCTTCCCAGTCCACTACATCAACCTCACGCACAGCGATATGCCTGACAGAAATGCGTTCTGCGTGCATGGCTGATTTTGAACCGCTGACTAACGGGTGCCACGGCAAAAGGCCTTTTCCTTCGTCAATCAGACGATAAGCACAGGTTGTGGGTAACCACTCAAAAGTCACCATGTTTTCACGAGTCAGTTTTATACAGTCAGGTTCATAACTGAAACGATCTTCATAATTTCTGCATTGGCAGGTTTTGATATTCAGCTGATTACAGGCGACATTGGTGAAATAAATTTCATCAGTGTCTTCATCCATCAACTTGTGCAGACAACACTGACCACAACCATCACACAGAGCTTCCCACTCCTGATCGGTCATTTGTTCCAAGGTTTTCATCTGCCAGAAAGGTTGAGACATAATTGCTGCCATTCCTCATCATTAAATCACTCTGGTAGTTAAAACGTGTTCATTAAGAGAAACGTTCAGAACATCACCAGATTTTAAAGCCCCTACTCCCTCAGGTGTTCCGGTCAGAATAATGTCACCGGGGCGAAGGGTAAAAAATTGTGACATGTAGCTAATCAAAGGGATGATTGGCGTTCGCATGTCACTCGTATTGCCGTTTTGACGTAATTCGCCATTTACTGTCAGAGAAAGACGGACGTTCTGTGGATCTTCAAAGACATTAACCGGAATAAAACCTGAGATCGGGCATGAACCATCAAATGCTTTACTCTTCTCCCACGGTTGGCCTGATTGTTTAAATTCACGCTGTAAATCACGCAGTGTCAGATCTAACGCAACAGCAAAACCAGCAATGGCGTTACTGACACGTTCCTCATTGGCATTTTTAAGTGTCGAACCGATTAAAACCGCCAGTTCTACTTCATGGTGCACTGCCCCCAATTTTTCCGGAATAGATATGGGTTGGCGCAAATCACAAAGCGCAGTTTCGGGTTTAATAAATATCACCGGCTCATCAGTGATACTGGAACCCATCTCTTTAATATGCCTAGCGTAGTTACTGCCAACGCAAACAACTTTATTAGCAGGAAAATCCAGCAGTGCCCCCTGCCAGTCTCTATGCTGGTACATAGTACTCTTCCTTAAACTGTCATCAGCCTGATTACTCAGACTCTGATATTTAATGAGTGAGATGACGCATTCTCTGTTCGATACCGTCAGCCATCATACCAACACTGAGGGCAAAATAGTAAGAACGATTCCAGTGCATAATAGTACGGAAATTTTGCGTCACCCAAAACGCCTGCGGTTCGACCCCATCAGTGATTATAATCCAACCGTTGGTTTTAGCGGGTAATTGTGCAAACTCAGGAGCAAAAACACCCAATGACTGCCATTGTGAAATCGATTTACCCTGCTCCGCCTTAACGCCTTCCAGCGCGTTATCAAAATTATCCGGCAATGAAACGGCAAAACCCCACGGTAGTCCTTTTTGCCATCCTTCTTTATGCAGGTAATTAGCGGTGGAAGCAAAAACATCTTCCTTGCTGTTCCAGATATCGATCTTTCCGTCACCATTACCATCTGCGGCATAAGTCAGATACGAAGTCGGCATAAACTGGCTTTGCCCCATCGCTCCAGCCCAAGAACCTTTCAGAGTCTGGCCTGCACCAATGTATTTTTTCTCTATAATCTCAAGAGCGGCCAGAAGCTGTTTGATAAAGAAATCTTCCCGCCGCCCTTCAAAAGCAAGCGTAGACAATGCGGATATAACATCTTCCTTACCCTGCATACGGCCAAACCCGCTCTCCAGCCCCCATAAGGCGACAATATAAGATTCAGGGATACCATATTTGCGGCCGATCCTTTCTAATTGCAGGGAATTATTCTGATATTGTTCAACACCCTGTTTTATTTTCCAGTCCGGCAAAACACGTTTCAGATACTCATCCAGAGTCGCTTTTTTCTCTGGCTGATTACGATCTGATTTAATGACCCGTGGAATAAAGTGTATATCAGCAAATGCCCGTTTTAAGGTCTCCTCACTGAACCCCTGTTTCCTCGCCTGCTGTCTGATTAAAGCCACATAAGCCGGAAATTGCGATGGTTCACGTGAAGCACGTGGAAACTGCTGTTCCAATACCTTCACATCCACTTGAGATAAAACCGTCAACCCTGAATCCTGCTGTATTTTTTTATCGGGTGAAATACACCCAGCCAGCAGTATTACACTCAATAATAAAGGTACCTTGATGATTAATTTCATAAATCACCCTCTTAACTCAGGATCAAGCCACTACCCGTGGCTCTTCGGATGACGATTTTTTTCATGATTTGGCTGCTGCCAGATGTTCATTGATTAAACTTTCAACGGGAGGGGGAACCTGCAAGTAAAAACCCTGCTCACTCAATGCCGCTTTTACTTTTTCAATATCCGCATTAGCTAATTTTTTTCTTTCTGATAACGAAATCATCATAGAAAATTGTGGTTCGCCAAAAGCTTTCAATAACTCTTCAGGAACAGAGGAAAAATCTCCTTTTTTTGTAAGATAGAGATATGTTTGTTCACGCTTTGGACTTCTATAGATTACACAAATCATTGTCATAAACTCTTTTTAATTAACACTGCGACTTGCTTGAATAATTCAGTAACTATAACATGCTTATTATATTTAAGAATATCGTATCCTTGGAGTTGTTCCATGGAACTTAACCTTGCTGAGTCTGAATATCGATGTCACAATCGCCAATTGAGCTAAAAGGCAGTAATTTTACGCTTTCGGTCGTTCATTTGCATGATGACCAGCCGGATATCATTCAAAAGGCCATACAGGAAAAATTGGAGCAAGCGCCCGAATTCCTGAAAAATGCTCCAGTTGTTATCAATATATCCCATCTCCCTGCTGGTGCAGACCTTCTTGCTCTACATCGTGTGGTTGAATCTAGCGGGCTACGTATTGTTGGCATCAGCGGCTGCCAGGATGAAGAACAGCGGAAAATTGTGTTGGAAGCGGAACTCCCTTTATTAAAAGAAGGGAAAAGCCAGAAAATTCGTACTGAAGAAAATAAGCCACCTGAACCTATTTTCAAAAAAACTCGTATAATTAATACGCCTGTTCGTTCAGGACAAAGAATTTATGCTCCGAATAGCGATCTTATTGTTACCAGTAATGTCAGTGCTGGTGCAGAATTAATCGCTGACGGAAATATTCATATATATGGCGTGCTACGTGGGCGTGTATTAGCAGGCGCATCTGGCGATCAAGAAAGCCAGATTTTCTGCACCCATTTAAATGCTGAGCTAACCTCTATTGCCGGCCAATATTGGCTCAGTGATGAAATTCCAGATAATTTTGCTGGTAAAGCAGTGAAATTACGTCTGGTAAATAATGAATTAACTATTGAAACCTTAATCTAGCCCTTATAACAAGGAATCGCTTCATGGCACGCATTATTGTTGTTACATCTGGTAAAGGTGGCGTTGGCAAAACCACTTCAAGCGCGGCCATTGCTACCGGCCTCGCACAAAAAGGGAAAAAAACCGTAGTCATTGATTTTGATATCGGGCTGCGTAATCTCGATCTCATCATGGGATGTGAGCGCCGTGTGGTTTTTGACTTCGTTAACGTGATCCAAGGTGACGCCACATTAAATCAAGCGCTGATAAAAGATAAGCGCACAGAGAATTTATATATTCTGCCTGCTTCTCAGACTCGGGATAAAGATGCTCTCACCCGTGATGGTGTCGAAAAAATCTTGAATGAATTAACTCAGCAAGGGTTTGAATTTATTATCTGTGATTCACCAGCGGGTATTGAAAGTGGTGCCTTGATGGCTCTCTACTTTGCCGATGAAGCTATTATTACAACAAATCCGGAAGTTTCATCTGTGCGCGATTCGGATCGAATTTTAGGTATTCTCGCATCTAAATCACGTCGGGCTGAACGGGGTGAAGACCCTATCAAAGAGCATCTTTTGTTGACCCGTTATAACCCAGGTCGTGTGAACCGTGGCGATATGCTGAGCATGGAAGATGTTCTGGAAATTTTGTGTATTCCTTTAATCGGTGTCATTCCTGAAGATCAATCTGTTTTACGCTCTTCGAACCAGGGAGAGCCAGTTATTCTGGATAAAGAGTCTGATGCGGGTAAGGCATACGAAGACACAGTTTTACGTTTACTCGGTGAAGAGCGGCCTTTCCGCTACATTGAGGAAGAAAAAAAGGGCTTTTTGAAACGCCTGTTTGGAGGGTAACGCATGGCTTTGTTAGATTTCTTCCTGTCGAGAAAAAAGTCGACAGCCAATATTGCCAAGGAACGGCTGCAAATCATCGTGGCAGAACGGCGCCGTGGTGATGCTGAGCCTGCCTATTTGCCCGAAATGAAACGTGATATTCTGGCTGTCATTTGTAAATATGTACAAATTGACCCGGATATGCTTTCTGTACAGTTTGAGCAAAAGAATGATGATATCTCCGTACTGGAACTCAATGTAACATTACCGGAGATTGAGGAATCGCCAAAATAACGCTATCAAATAGTGCTATTTAATTTAAGCGCGTGATTTCCCGAAAGTAATCGGGATGTATAAACATCCCGATTTCAGTTCAGACAAATGGATCACAGAACTGGGTAATCAGCTAATATTTCAGCAATCTGTTCAGCCAATAGTTTATTCCGCCAGCCCCGTAATAACTCAGGTAGACTTTCTGATGATTTCAGTTTCCAGTGAGCACTGAGTAATTGATTAATCTGACGGCGGGATGCCAATAATTCAGCGCAAAATTGGTGTGGTTCACTGACCCTATTTATCAGTGATTTTATTTCTTTAAACGCTTTACGATACTCAGGGTAATCAACTAAGTTTTTAATTAATTCAGGGCATTCTTCATCTGAAAGATCCCGGCATTCTGCTACCATTGCCAGTAACCGACGCCCATGACAACGAATTTCCTGCCCACTTAACCCCAAAGCATCTAACTCGCCCAGTGAAGTTGGCATATAACGCGCCACCTGCCACAAGTTTTCTTCACGAATAACAAAATTAACAGCCAAATCCCGTTCACGAGCCTGATTCAAACGCCATGCAGCCAGTTTTTTTAAACAGGCTAATTGCCTTGGGCGTAGTTGGTTGGCATTACTGATATCTTTGTATGCAGACTCCGGCATTAAGATCTCTTTGCGACGCTGTACAATCAGTTCGCTTTCATCTTTTGCTGCGTCCATATAACCCGCCTGCTCTGTGGCTGTCATCAGAATATCAGCCAAAGGCAAGAGATAATAAACATCCGCCGCCGCATATTCACATTGCTTTTCACTGAGCGGACGAGCCAGCCAATCAGTACGTGATTCGCTTTTATCCAGCTCTACATGCAAATATTCTGAAATCAATGTTGCAAACCCGCACGACAAAGGATGCCCAATAAATGCCGCCAATACCTGAGTATCTATGATCGGAGTAGGCATGCACTGAAAGCTATTCCAAAAAACTTCCAAATCTTCACTGCCAGCATGAATGAATTTTACAACATTCGGATCAGTCAATAATTCGCGTAAAGGCTGCCATTGAGAAATTTCAAGGGGGTCAATCAGAGAAAGTTCTTCTCCATCAAACAGTTGAATCAAACCTAATTGGGGATAATATGTCCTTGTGCGTACAAATTCTGTATCCAGCGCAATTTTTGCATGTTGTTTGGCCCGATCACAGATGGACTGTAACTGGGCATCGGATGTGATTAACTGATAATTACAACTAAACAATAAAATATCCTTTAAATACAATTTGTTGTGAATAATTGAATGCTAAAAAATAAAAGTGCACATAGATTTGTACAAACAACAAAAACCTCTATACACAATGGATTTCAAGATACATCGCGGCGGTAAGGGGGCTCATCACGGGAACATAGATAACTATGCGACTAGAGTGAATGAACGCAGCTAACAAAGAAGCAACTTGAAAGATAAAGTACACACTTTTAATTAGATAGCCATTTATGCATTCTATAGTATTAAACATAGTTTCCACTTACCACAACTTTGAAAAAATTATCTCAAACACGATGACCTTTATTCTTCTATGACTTTCAAAATATCATTTTGAGATAATACTATGCATGATTGATCTGGAATTATTCCGGCTAATGCAGAAAGGAAACAGGCAGGACATGTGTCATCTACTGATTAGGCAAGTAAGATTATTCAGTCAATTCAAGGAAGTTAATGCCATACCTGTTTATAAAATCCTACTCCTGATCTTAAAAAAGTATCTCAAGAACGGAGCAGCTTATTCTATAATTTAGAAATTTTAGAATCGATAACCAACACCGATCAGCAAGATACAACAACGCCGGTAAAACCGGCGTTGTTGACGTAATAGGCAATGTCAATTGCCTTTCTGAACACTCTCTAAGCTATTTTTCTGCTTTTTCTATTTCTTCTTTACGCAGTTCTTTACGAAGAATTTTACCTACATTCGATTTCGGTAATTCATCACGGAATTCGATAATTTTAGGCACCTTATAAGCAGTTAAATAACGTCGGCAGTGTGTTTTAAGTTCATCCTCAGTTAAACTAGGGTCTTTACGAACAACAAAGATTTTAACCGTTTCACCTGAGTTTTCGTTCGGAACACCGATTGCCGCTGACTCCAACACTTTGGGGTGTGATGAAACAACATCTTCCACTTCATTCGGATAGACATTGAAACCGGAAACCAGAATCATATCTTTTTTCCGATCAACAATATGCAGGAAGCCTTTTTCATCCAGATTGGCAATATCCCCTGTTGCCAGCCAGCCGTCTTTTAATACCTCAGCGGTTGCATCAGGGCGATTCCAGTAACCTTTCATTACCTGAGGCCCACGAACCCACATTTCACCAGCCTCTCCCATAGGAACCTCATTCCCACTGTCATCCATCAGCCTAATATCTGTTGAAGGAATCGGGAAACCAATGCTGCCACTATGATGATCCAGATTATGTGGGTTAGCAGACACTAAAGGTGCACACTCAGTCAGGCCATATCCTTCGAGTAAATGGCAACCTGTCAATTTTTGCCACTTATCCGCAACCGCGCTCTGCACTGCCATACCACCACCGACAGCCAGACGTAATGCAGAAAAATCCAGTTTCTGGAATTCCGCATTATTCATCCAGGCATTAAATAACGTATTCACGCCAGACAATGCGGTAAATTTATAACGGGAAAGCTCTTTAACCGTTGCGTTCACATCCCGCGGATTGGTAATCAATAAGTTCCGACCACCCAATTCAGTGAACAGCAGGCAATTTATAGTAAGAGCAAAAATATGGTATAGCGGCAACGCCGTGACAACCAGTTCTTGTTTGGGACGTAACAACGATGAATAACTGGCTTTAACCTGTTCAAGGTTCGCTAACATATTCCGGTGGGTCAACACGGCGCCTTTTGCCACACCTGTTGTACCTCCGGTATATTGCAGAAATGCCAAATCTTCGTTATTTACCTCTGGTTTGACATACTGCATGCGATAACCCTTGTGGATAACGCTGCGAAATGAAATTGCATCCGGCAAGTGATATTTCGGAACAAGCCGTTTAATATATTTTACGACGAAATCTACAAGAGTCCCTTTTGGACGGGATAACTGGTCACCCATGCGAGTCAGAATGACATGCTTGACCGGAGTATTGAAAACTATTTTTTCTAAGGTATGTGCAAAATTAGAGACAATAACTATAGCTGAAGTACCACTGTCAGTAAGTTGATGCTCCAATTCTCGTGGGGTATACAGTGGGTTTACATTAACAACAATCATCCCCGCACGCAGAATACCAAAAAGAGCAATGGGATATTGCAGTAGATTCGGCATCATTAATGCCACACGATCGCCTTTTTTAAGCCCCAATCCATTTTGTAAATAAGCAGCAAAGGCACGACTACGCTCTTCCAGTTTGCGGAAAGTGAGAACCTCACCCATATTAATAAATGCGACCTGATCAGCATAGTTCGCCACGGCATTTTCAAACATTTCAATCAATGATGAATAACGATCGGGATCGATTTCTGCCGGAACATCCGCCGGATAATGTTTTAGCCAGACTTTTTCCAAGTTGAGTACTCCTGAAATCTAATTGCTGTGTAACCATTGACCATGAAACAAAAACCAGACCTGTGTATTTAACAAATTATTAACTCAGCGTACCAGTTTGAAAAGGAACATTGTTCAGGTTGGCGATACACATCACTAATTTAATACTTTATTATCGCTGCTAAAAAATAAGGCAGCTTATGCCGCCCCTATGTTTTTATTATTTATCAAATAGTTAATAACATAACTAGTATTTAGATGTATAATTCACTAATTATACACTGATTTAGTTATTTTTGCCGAAAACCCATATCATTATTCCAAATAGTTATAAACAATGTAAACCAATGCCCGATAATTATTAAGGGTTATTCGCATGTTACTGGTTAACATTCAAACAAAATAATGCGTTAACTACGCTCCCTCGCCACCATCACGTATTCTGAAATCTAATGTGTACACTTCTTGACCTAATAAACACTTCGGTATTGTTTATCTTGTATTGATAATTTTTTCACTATATTAGGACAAAATCATTTTATTCGTGAATAACCTAGGTGTGATCAAACGGGTATTTTGTCATCAGCAATAAAATTTACATGTACGAGTCATGTAGAAGTGAAGGTACTTTAATGAACGAACAAAAAACAATTCTTTTTTCATGCTTTTTACTCGTTGTTGGTTTAATGGCTGTTGATTTTTTTAATCCTTCACTACCTTTTATTTTAAAAGAACTCAATGCTTCACAAGAAAGCATCAAAAATTTAATTGTAGTTTATATGGCAATACTGGGTATTTCTCAGTTTTTTTATGGCAGTATCAGTGATCGCTATGGTAGAAAACCTGCTGTTGTTATCGGGTTTGCCATTTCTATTATTGGTCTGTTCTTATCAGACTATAGCGAAAAAATCAGTTACCTCTATTTGTCCAGAATAATTACAGCATTTGGTGCAGCTAGTTTTACTGTTATCTCAAGGGCTATTATCGTTGATATCTTTCAGGAAAGTATAAAATTGAAAAAAGCATTTTCTTATTTTTCAATGTCCAGCCAGCTATCTCCGGCTCTTGCCCCTGTCTTTGGAGGCTGGCTACAAATGAAATATAACTGGCATATATCCTTTTTTACACTGGCTGTTATTTATTTTATTGGTCTAATTATTACCTTACTCACAATGGGTGAAACGAAGAAAAAGGAACCAAAACCGTCAACATTCCTAACGCCATATATTCAATTGGCAAAAAATATACAATTTATTGCATTCAGCATTGCATCATCACTCATTTTTTCTTATACAATAGGCTATTACTCCACTTCTCCTTATATTTTTCATAAAATTGGCTATAGCCCGATAGAAAACAGCCTATTCTTCATTATTTATGCTGCTGGAATTATTTTCGGATCATGGTTGTTAGGAAGGCAATTTATAAAAATAACGTCTAAAAAACTCTATTTGCTATCACTCATATTTTATAGCTTTATTCTTATTTTTTTCTCATTACAAAACTTAGAAACACCCATTAATATTATGATATTCTCTTTTTTATTAGCCACAGTATCAGGTGTTATTGCCCCTTTATCATTGATGTTATGCATGGAGAATGTAACTAAGAATAAAGGTGCTGCCAGTGCTTTACAGGGTGCATTAAAAATGAGTTTCACCGGCGTATTTATGATATGTTTTGATTTATTTCATATAACTGAGTTTCATCAGTTAATTAATATTTTCATGATTTTTACTATCCTTTTGTTTGTAATATATTTTTCTTTACGATTCCGGTCTGGTAAAAATACAATTTAGTATTTATTTAAAGTAGTCTCATATTCGTAACAAACATGAGACCACCTTTATCACTCAGCTGGATGTTTCTCAGTCAAGATAGTTTCAACAGGCGCAGACTGAATTTCTGGACGTTCTATCCATTCATTAAAATAGGGATCACCATAATAACCCCACATATTCCCTACTGAAGATGGTAATGAAATACGTCTTATTTCATGCCAGCGTTTAAAACCATTAACATTCATCACAACATAGTTATATGGACTATCCCCGACTTTTCCTTTTTCTATTCCCGTAATCAAGCCAACAACAGTCACATAATGGTTCTTGAAATCAGTAGGCTCCAGAAAATAATTCACGTAAGCATAAAGCCGACCGAGTGAAGGAGTACCAATAAGAGGAGCAGCATTACTTGCCAGTGGCATTGTTGAAATTTCTAACCGTGTCCGTCCTTTTTCATTTAAGACGCTTAGGACTTTTCCACCAAAGCGCCCTTCATGCCCAATATATAAATCGGGTTTGTTTTTGACACTAATCAGGTTTTCCTCCGGGTGTTTAGTCGCTCCTTTTATTGAGTCCGGAACTGATGCACAACCGATGAGTGCCATTGCCCCAATAAATACAATAGATTGCAATATGACCCGACAGTATGTTCCATTGAGCATAATAAATACCTCCCATACAGGAAAAAAATCAGAGAATGCGACTTCTTCGTCTTTCAGATTGCCTCTTCTTTGGCTGAGATACAACCTGAAAGACGGTGGGTATAGCCAGTCCTGTTTTTATGGATATCAATATTTCATGGACACCAGTTTCCGCTGCAAGTTGCATTAAATTTATGCAACCTCTCCCCTAAAGTTACCTGAATAATTTTAGCGGCCCGGTAATTTTTTCCATGTGACTTCATTACGTAGATAAACGGGCTCTGCCAGCTCAACTGCGGTTGCCTCCCCCTCTTTCCACATCTGAACGGCTAACGGCAGCATGTCTTCTGCATGAGGTAACGCCATATCTCCCGGAATTAAAGTTAAGTGGCTTTCCAGTAATTGAGGATAAGCTTCCCATCCCGTTCCAGCTATTGCCCATTCCCCTGTTAAATTAGACATAATGGCCTGTACCTGCTCAGGTTTTAACACAGATTCAGTTTCATCCCCTGACCATATACCCTGTTCATCACGGGTATACTGTGCCCAATAAACCTCTCCCATACGGGCATCAATGGCAACCAAGACATTCGATATATTTTTAAGACGGAATACCCCCTGAGCCATTGTCTTCAGGGAAGAAACACCTATCATTGGCAGATCAGCTCCTAAGGCCAGCCCCTGAGCAATTCCCACTCCAATACGCACACCAGTAAAACTGCCCGGCCCTCTGCCAAATGCCAGTGCATCCAATTGTTGTAACTTTATACAACCTTTGGACAATACCGCCTCCACCATAGGTAGAATACGTTGAGTATGTTCCCGTGGGGAAATTTCAAACTGCGCCTCAATGAGACCATCATTCCAAAGTGCAACAGAACATGCTTCAGTTGCTGTATCAATAGCTAAAATCCGTGTGGACATGCCTTAACTCCGGCAAGAATAGAATTCGAAATAAGGGGGCTATGCTATCATACCCCCAGAGATTTTACTGCGACTGTGATTGACGGGATTTAAGAAATTCCACCGCTTTCGACAGATCTCGGGTACGGGGAGACGGGGGCAGACTGTTGAGAAAGACTTCACCATAAGGGCGCATGACTAGTCGATTATCACAAATGACTACCACGCCATAATCATCAACATCACGAATCAAACGCCCGACTCCCTGTTTCAGGCTAAGTACGGCATCAGGAAGCTGAACTTCACTGAAAGCATCTCCCCCTTTGTGCTGACAGTCTTCGATTCTCGCTTTAAATAGCGGATCATCCGGCGCTGTAAAAGGTAATTTATCGATAATGACACAGGATAGTGCATCACCTCGCACATCTACGCCTTCCCAAAAACTTCCGGTGGCCACCAGCAAAGCATTACCTGCTGCGAGAAATTGTGACAATAATTTTCCCTTACTGGTTTCGCCCTGTACCAATACAGGTAATGTCATACTTGCCCGGAATTCTTCAGCCAAACTGCGCATCATTTGGTGGGAAGTACACAGGAAAAAACAGCGCCCTTTATTACTTTCGATCAGTGGCTTTAACATACCCGCTAACCATTTCGCCCCACCATTCTGATTAGGTAGTGGTAAATGACGCGGAACACACAATAACATTTGGCGCTGATAATCAAACGGGCTGGGAAGGAGTAAAGTTTGAGCCTGTTTTAACCCCAGACGCGCGGTGAAATGTTCGAGTTGATCGTTAACTGACAACGTTGCTGATGTGAAAACCCAACAACCGGATTGTTCACGGATCATCTCACTGAATTTATCAGAAACTGACAGAGGCGTTAAAGCCAGCAAAAAGTGCCGCCCATAACTTTCAAACCAGTAACTATAATCAGGCACAGTCACATCAATCAGTCTTTTAAGACGGTTACGATAGATTGTAGCCCGTTCAAAAGCTGCATCCAGCATTGCTGAACGCCCCAGTGACAGTTTCATAACGTCATAACAAAGTTCCAGTGCATCATCCAGCCGCACCAATGCCCGCTTAATATGTTGCTGCTGCAAAACTTCACGGAGATTACCACGATAACTGTTTTCTCCGAGTTCTAAACGAAAATCTTGCGTACTCTGGCTCAGTCGATCCGCACTTTTTTGTAACTGAGCCTGATCCCTGACTTCCGTGCGGTAAGCCATGATGATATCCCGGGATAAATCCAGTAATTGTCGGCTGCTTAACTGCTGCCCAAAATACTGGCTGGCGATGTCAGGAATTTGGTGCGCCTCATCAAAAATCATCACTTCCGCCTGCGGAATTAATTCGCCAAATCCGGTATCTTTGACAACTGCATCCGCCATAAATAGATGATGATTGACGATGACAATATCTGCTTCCATCGCCCTACGGCGGGCTTTCAGTACAAAACACTCCTGATAATTCGGGCAGTCGCGACCAAGGCAGTTATCATTAGTGCTTGTTACCAACGGCCAGACAGTGCTGTCTTCCGCAATTTTATGGCAAGTACTGATATCACCATCTTCGGTTTGTGACGACCAATTTTTCAGCGTAATTATTTCTGAGAGTGTTTCTGGCTCAAGTTGAGAGCCACCGATTGATTGCTGTTCAAGGCGCTCAAGGCATAAATAATTTGAACGTCCTTTTAGCAGTGCCAGACGACCGGAAAATGCCAGCGAATCAGTAATAGCAGGCAAATCCCGGCTATAGAGTTGATCCTGTAACGCCTTTGAACCTGTGGAAATAATCACTTTCTTGCCCGATCGCAATGCAGGTACCAGATAGGCAAAAGTTTTCCCCGTTCCTGTCCCCGCTTCTACCACTAACTGTTGCTTATTTTGAATTGCCGCAGTAATCGCAGAAGACATTTCCCGTTGCGCATCGCGGGGTTTAAAGCCCTGTATGGTTTTGGCAAGTATGCCATTTTCTGCAAAATCGTCTGACACAGATCGTCTCTTTTAATAGAATAAGATTGATTTAAAAATCATAATATAAACATAGAAATTAAGATCAGGATAATTCATTTCACCTAAAAATGCCGCTAGTCTGCAGATGCACAGCGCAAAATGACAGTATGTATTAGCAGCGCCCTTTTATTACTCAAGGAATGGATAGATATTAACTTTAATCCCAGACATTTCTCGCAAACATTACGTCCTGATATATCCCTGTGAATTATGATAATCAAGAGCTTGCAGACGGAGCTGGACAACAGGTTATGACATTACAATAATGAACACCCCTATCAGGATAAAATGGTCTATGGGTTTATTTCCATAGACCTTTTACAGGGGTAATAACCCGCCAATTCAGGATCAAAATTGTACCAATCAACAGGAAATTAAATGACAATTAAACGCATTGACCCAGATACCCGTTGGTCAGAAGCTGTTATCCACAACGACACCATTTATTATACCAGTGTGCCAGAAAATCTGGATGGTGATATCACAGCGCAGACCGCCAGTACACTGTCTGACATTGATGCTATGTTGCAACGTTTGGGTTCAAATAAAAGTAAAATCATTGATGCAACAATTTTTCTGGCTGATAAAGCCGATTTTGCAGGCATGAATGCCGCTTGGGATGACTGGGTTGTTGCAGGCAATGCGCCTGTACGTTGCACTGTTCAGGCTGAGCTGATGCATCCAAAATACAAAGTGGAAATCAAAATTATTGCAGCTTGTTAAGCTCTAATATCGCTCTAATACTGAAATAAAATTTATGGCATTGAAAGTTATTAACTTATTCAATGCCATTTTAGCAGTCAGGTTTAAGCTGAATTTATGCCATTTTGATCATAACCATACCGATCAACAATAACACAATCCCTCCCCATCCCTTAAAATTCAGACGCTGGTTAAACATAATCCAGCCCGCCGCAACTGTAGCAATAATTCCGAATGCTCCCCAAAGCGCATATGCAATGGAAAGTTCAATACCTTTTACCGCTTGTGCCAGTGCACTGAATGCACCTAAAACAGCCGCCAGCGATAAAATACCCATCCAGAAGCGCTCGAATCCATTGGAGAGTTTCAACAAAATATTTGCCACAATTTCTAAACAAACAGCCAGAATCAGAAAAGCGATATGCCACCATTCAAAATGCGCCAGCATATTATGCCTCCTTCTCTTTCATCTGGAGTTTTGGTGCTTTTTTTGCACCTGCTTTAATGAGTGCAATACCCACTATCAGCAGTGACAACCCACCTACTTTCATGGGTGACAGTGATTCATCAAACCACAACACACTAAACGCTGTAATAAACAGGATACCGATCCCTTCCCACAGAGCATAAGCAACACCCAAAGCAACTTTCTTAACCGCTATTGCTAATAAAATATAAGACGTTGTGATCATGAAATACATCACAAACATACCGGTGAAATCACCTGAAATACTGGCTTGCTTCATGGACAGCGTACCAATAACCTCTGTCACAATCGCCAGTGCAAGAAATATCCAATAAATCATTTTTTTTCTCCCAAACATACCAAACAGGCATGCCAAGACATCAAACTATTCATGCCAATAACATCACCTAAAAATGCGATATCAAAAAAGCCTGATATTTTGGCAAATAATTAGTTGACTAATAATTGACTGAAAAGTCGCTAGAATTTTCCGGAACAAGCCGGTTAATAGGAGAAAAAGAAGCTAAAGTGCGCCGCACCAGTAGTGTTCACTGGATAAAATAGCTGAGAGGAATAAGACGTGGGTATTGCTTTGAATTTTGGTACTACGTTGGATTTTTACGCTTTTGGCGCTATTCATGATGTTTTATTCTTTCATCACACGGAAATCACTGTGTAATATACTACGAACCCTCATATTAGTGGTGTAACTGATTGCGCTCTATTTTTAGCATATTCAAACAATAAACACAATTAATGAAATCACTTAACTCATTTGAGTTAGCTTAAACAATATATGGATAGTGCGAGCAGGATCTGACCGCTAACGCGGCCAGATCCAATGATATTTAGTTATTCAAACTCATTCCATGAACGTCCATCACGGGTGATCATCGCAATAGAGGCAACCGGTCCCCAGGTTCCTGCCTGATAAGGTTTTGGAGGCTCGTTATCCGCCGCCCATGCTTCCATAATGGAATCAACCCATTTCCAGGCTTCTTCCACTTCATCCCGACGGACGAACAGTGCCTGAATACCGCGCATTGCTTCCAGCAATAAGCGCTCATAGGCATCAGCAAGGTGGGTTTGATTGAATGTTTCAGAGAAGCTCAAATCAAGTTTTGTTGTCTGTAAACGGTGCTTATGCTCCAACCCCGGTGCTTTATTCAGCACTTCAATATCAATGCCTTCATCCGGTTGTAAACGGATAGTCAGCTTATTTTGAGGTAACTGCTGATAAGAGCCAGCAAACAGATTTAATGCAGGCTCTTTAAAATAAACCACAACCTCAGAGCATTTAGCCGGTAAGCGTTTACCCGTTCTCAGATAGAAAGGCACCCCCGACCAACGCCAGTCATCAATATCGACACGAACCGAAACAAAGGATTCCGTTTTGCTGGCCTTATTTGCCCCTTCTTCTTCCAGATAACCCGGAACCTTTTTACCATGCACAAATCCGGCAGTATATTGCCCGCGAACTGTTTTTTCCCGTACATTAGTATGGTCAATCCGGCGTAATGAACGAAGCACTTTAACTTTTTCATCACGAATACGATCTGCCGACAAATCAGACGGAGGTGACATAGCAATCATGGTCAGGATTTGCAGCAAATGATTCTGGATCATATCCCGCATCTGGCCGGCCTGATCGAAATATCCCCAGCGCCCTTCAATACCAACCTCTTCAGCAACTGTAATTTGCACATGATCTATTGTGCGATGATCCCAGTTATTAACAAACAAAGAGTTAGCAAAACGTAACGCCAGCAGGTTCAGTACGGTTTCTTTACCCAGATAATGGTCGATGCGGTAAATCTGATTTTCACTGAAATATTTTGCTACTTCATCATTGATAGCACGAGAAGAGGCAAGATCTGTACCCAATGGTTTTTCCATCACGACACGATTGGGTTCTTTATTCAATCCCGCAACACCCAACCCATGGCAGACAGAGCCAAAGGTGCTTGGAGGCATAGCAAAGTAATGAATGGCAGGTAATTTATCCTGATTGAGAATTTTAGCCAGTCGGGAGAAATGTTCCGTCTCGTTGACATCCAGATTACAGAATTCCAGACGCGAACTGAGTTTCTTCCATAATTCCGGGTCCAGTTTTTCAGACATAAATGTCGTTAATGCTTCTTCAACCAACTTTGTATAGGCTTTTTTATCCCAGTCAGCGCGACCAACCCCGATAATACGGGTATCCGGATGGATATACCCCGCTTTCTCCAACTGATAAAGGGAAGGCATTAATTTCCGGCGTGCTAAGTCTCCTTTTGCCCCAAAAATCACCAAATCACAAGCCTGAGCTGTAGACGTCACCGCCATATTGCATCTCCTCAATTACGGGATATTGTAATTTTTTTACAGAAATTGCAGGTAATGTACTCTTTTGGTTATATGCAGTAAATACTTCATTCCTAGATCATGATGGCCTGCATGAATCTTACTACCTGACTCACTGTGCATAAATTTTTACATTTCATCTTGTATTATGAATGATATTTGCATCAGAAAGTGGTAATCAGATGAAAATTTACTACGAGTAAGAAGTAATCTTACCAAGTTGAAAGTTAGATGTTTGTCATATTTTCATGAAAAATATCAAGTTATTGACTTTTACCTCTGCCAGCTTTCAATAACAAGTAGTATATTTTCACGAAAATTACATAGATTTCCCCTGTTAATGAAATCGTTAAAACCGAGGTTTAACTGCGTCTTATGAACACACTGGAACGGCTCCAAAATAGCCTTGATGTTTTGAGTAAGTCTGAGAAAAAAGTTGCGCAGGTCATTCTCGATTCACCCAATACTGCCATTCATTCAAGTATCGCTACTCTGGCAAAAATGGCGAATGTCAGTGAACCTACGGTTAATCGTTTTTGCCGTCGCCTGAATACCAAAGGCTTTCCTGATTTTAAACTGCATTTGGCACAAAGTCTGGCGAATGGCACTCCTTATGTAAATCGCAATGTGGAAGAAAGTGACAGCGTCACCTCTTATACCAATAAAATTTTCGAATCGGTGATGGCTAATCTGGAAACAGTCAAGAGTAATCTGGATATCGCAACCATTAACCGTGCTGTGGACCTGCTGACACAGGCAAGAAAACTCTCTTTTTTTGGTCTGGGTGCTTCTGCTGCTGTCGCACACGATGCCATGAACAAATTTTTCCGCTTTAACATCCCTGTCAGCTATTTTGATGATGTTGTTATGCAGCGAATGAGCTGCATTAACAGTACTGAAGGTGATGTTGTCGTGCTGATTTCTCATACAGGAAGGACTAAAAATCTGGTGGAACTGGCCAGACTTGCCCGTGAAAATGACGCAACAGTAATTGCCATCACTTCAACAGATTCATTGCTGGCACAGGAAGCCACTCTCTCTATTCTGCTGGATGTTCCCGAAGATACCGATATTTATATGCCAATGGTTTCCCGGATTGCTCAGCTTACCATCATTGACGTGCTGGCAACGGGTTTTACATTGCGCAGGGGTTCAAAATTCAGAGATAACTTGAAGAAAGTCAAGGAAGCATTACGCAATTCGCGGTTTGATAAGCACGACTAAAGCATAAAAATAGACTGTGTTTTTGTTCACTATTTATCAACTCTCCAGCCTGATAGCATAATGGAAAGTTTATCCCCGTCAATATCATGCATACTACACATATTTCGGGGTTGATAATCAAAAAAGTTGTATGGTTATCTCACGGTAACCAAGCATCCATACTTTACAGGTCAACGGAGTAATACATGTCCAGACGGCTCAGAAGAACTAAAATCGTCACTACACTTGGTCCTGCTACAGATCGTGACAACAATTTAGAGAAAGTGATCAATGCGGGAGCCAATGTGGTCCGCCTTAATTTTTCTCATGGTACCGCAGAAGATCATATCCTGCGCGCAAACAAAGTACGGGAAATAGCAGCCCGGCTGGGTTGCCATGTTGCTATCCTTGGTGATCTACAAGGCCCTAAAATACGTATATCGACGTTTAAAGAAGGGAAAATATTCCTCAATATCGGGGATAAATTCCTGCTTGATGCCAACTTAGGAAAAGGAGAAGGTGATAAAGAAAAAGTCGGTATTGATTATAAAGGACTGCCATCAGATGTCACAACCGGCAATATTCTGCTGCTGGATGATGGACGAGTTCAATTAAAAGTACTTGATGTGCAGGGCATGAAAGTATTTACAGAAGTGACTGTAGGCGGCCCGCTTTCCAATAACAAAGGTATTAATAAACAGGGTGGCGGCTTATCTGCCGAAGCACTGACAGAGAAAGACAAAGAAGATATCATCACTGCCGCAAAAATCGGCGTTGATTATCTCGCAGTTTCTTTCCCTCGCTCTGGTGAAGATCTGAATTATGCCCGCCGGTTGGCACGGGACGCTGGCTGCGAAACGCAAATTGTAGCCAAAGTAGAACGTGCTGAAGCGGTCAGCAGCGATGAAATTATCGATGAAATTATTCTGGCATCTGATGTAGTCATGGTAGCCCGTGGCGATTTGGGTGTTGAAATCGGCGATCCTGAATTAGTTGGAGTCCAGAAAAAACTTATTCGTCGTGCTCGTCAACTGAATCGTGTCGTAATCACAGCGACTCAGATGATGGAATCGATGATTACCAACCCAATGCCAACACGAGCGGAAGTGATGGATGTTGCCAATGCCGTCCTTGATGGTACTGATGCGGTTATGCTATCTGCGGAAACAGCGGCGGGTCAATATCCAGCAGAAACTGTTGCTGCAATGGCTCAAGTCTGCCTGGGCGCAGAAAAAATGCCGGGGATCAATGCATCCAAGCATCGGATGGATATCACATTTGATAGTATTGAAGAAGCTATCTCAATGTCTGCAATGTATGCAGCCAATCACCTGAAAGGGGTCAAGGCCATTATCGCTATGACCGAATCAGGTCGTACAGCACGTATGATGTCACGTATCAGCTCCGGTCTGCCTATTTTCTCTATGTCGCGCCATGAATCAACGCTGAACCGTACTGCATTATACCGCGGTGTCACACCGGTTTATTGTAGCAGCCACATTGATGGTATTGCCGCGGCGAGTGAAGCAGTCAGCCGCCTGCGTGACAGAGGTTACTTAGCTTCTGGCGATTTGGTGCTGGTCACTCAGGGGGATCAGATGGGAACTATCGGCAGTACCAATACTTGCCGTGTGCTTGAAGTCGAATAACGCAAATGCTTATTCTGCGCGATCTCAAAAACGCGCAGAATAACAAAATAATATTAATTTTGTTCAGCAACTAATATCGCCTGTGTATCTGGCTCCAGTGCCTTAAATATATGCTCCTGATCTGCCGGATAACAGATGTAATCGCCTTCACTTAATTCTTCCGAGGCTTCTGTTAGCCCCACCAAAGCCCGACCTTTCGTAACAATAATATGCTCTACCGAACCGGCTGGATGCGGATCTGAAAGGCGATCGGCTCCCGGCTGAGTCATCAGTAAATAGATATCGCGACGAGCGCCCGGTGGACAGGTTGCTAATAAAGTTGCCTGATAGTTTGCTTGTTCAGCCGTGACTTTAGTTCCTTCACCACGTCGGATCACTTGCGTTTTATTACTTTGAGGTTCCAGCAAACGGGCAAAAGGAATATTTAATGCCACACACAATGCCCAAAGCGTTTCAAGACTGGGATTTCCATTCCCTGCTTCCAGCTGTGAAAGTGTAGATTTAGCAATACCTGCGCGCCGTGCTACTTCCGTCAGCGAAAGACCACTTCGCGTACGTTCACGAACTAAACTCTTCGCAATTATGCTGATTGGCTGTGTCATTATTGCTGCTCCACTGTTCATTTTAATGAACAAAATGTTCATCTTGACCTACATTTTAATACTGTTCATTATAATGTAATTTTGTTCGATATGGGTAAATGTATATGTTCACACACCATTTTTCCTGTTTGTCAGGAGAGATAAAAAAAGCAATATTTCTGGTTTATCTGGTTGTCGGCGTTGTTGGAATTTCTTACGGATCGCTCGCCATTGCTTATGGCTTTCCATTATGGCTTCCTCTTGTGTTATCCACATTCGTGCTGGCAGGCGCATCTGAGTTTATGTTTATCGGTATTATTGCCAGTGGTGGTAATCCACTTGCTGCAGCAGCTGCGGGTTTATTGGTAAATGCTCGTCATTTACCTTTTGGTGTAGCGGTACGCGAATTAGTCGGAAAAGGTAAAACAAAGTTTTTCGGCTGCCATATTATGAACGATGAGAGTGTGGTATTCGGCCTGTCACAATCGACTCCCGAGCAACGTAAGGCCGCATACTGGTTTTGTGGTATCGGAGTCGCTCTATTCTGGCCATTAGGTGTTCTTATTGGCGGTACAGTTGGCAAATTTATCCCTGCACCAGAAACGATTGGTCTAGATGCGGTCTTTCCAACCATACTGCTGGCGATGGTGATCCCTGCATTCAAGAATAAAACGTCACTTATTCGTGCTTCCAGTGGAGCCGCACTTTCACTTTCCGTTGTACCTTTTGTTCCCGTGGGTTTACCGGTTCTGCTTTCGTTATTGGGCTTATTCGCGAGGAAAAAATAATGGCTGATTACTCTCTGATTATTATTGGTATTGCAATACTATCGCTTGGCACTTATTTAATGCGTTTCGGTGGAGCAAAACTGGGTAATAAGTTAGCTTTATCTGAGCGTTCTCAGGCACTACTTTCTGATGCTGCAACTACATTGTTGTTTGCTGTAGCACTGGCTGCAACTTTCTACGAAGGTGAACATTTTGCTGGTATGGCGCGTGTATTGGGTGTTGTTATCGCGGTATTTCTGGCCTGGAGAAAAGTGCCTTTAATTGTGGTAATTCTGTCGGCGGCGTTCATAACTGCATTACTACGCTATGCAGGAATAAATTAAAAAGCGCTTAAATTTACAAAATAATATTTACTCGATAATAATCAGGGGCGGCTTCTACCCCTGATTATTATACACTTCGTCTTTCAAGTTGCCTCTTTGTTGGCTGCGTTCGTTCACCTCAGTCACATAGTTATCTATGTTCCTGGAGACTTTCTTCCTTGCCGCCGCGACGCATCTTGAAATCCATTGTGTATATTAAATCAAATATCTTTCCTTTTATAAGGCTCGATATCACCCTCTTTACGGGTTTTAAGCAATTTCAATATCCAAGTATATTGCTCAGGATTAGGCTTCACCAATTCTTCCAATTCCTGATTCATACGGCGGGCGATATAAGCATCATCCTGCCCTGCTATATCGTCCATCGGTGGACGAATATAAATATCCAGTTGATGCGTTTCGCAGTTATAAACCGGAAACAAAGGAACAATTGCCGCTTTACACACTTTCATCAGGCGCCCGACAGCAGGCAGAGTAGCTTTATAAGTTGCAAAAAAGTCGACAAACTCACTGTGTTCTTCGCCATGATCCTGATCCGGCAGATAATATCCCCAATATCCCTGACGCACTGATGCAATAAAAGGCTTTATACCCGCATCACGGGAATGTAAGCGGCCGCCAAAATAGCAACGCGCCTTGTTCCATAAATAATCAGCCACCGGATTACTCTGGTGATGAAACATGCCTGATATTGGTTGACCCCGAGCAGCCAATAACATGGCCGGAATATCGATAGCCCAGCCATGTGGGATCATAAAAATGACATTTTTGCCCTGCTCTTTTAAAGCCTGAGTGATTTCCTCTCCATGCCACTGAGTGCGTTGTAGTGTAGGCTCCACACCTCTCAGGCAAAGCTCGGCAAGCATAACAAAAGATTGTGGCGCTGTTGCGAACATTTTGTCGATTAATATTTCGTGCTGTTGTTCTGATAATTCAGGAAAACAATACAGCAGATTAATTTTCGCTCTTCGCCGGGCACTTTTTGCCTTCCGGCCAGCAAAAACGCCTATTTTAGCCAGCAAAGGGTCACGCCATTTAGCGGGGATATAAGCCAAACCCGCCAATATTCCAACACCAGCCCAAATACCCCAATAACGAGGGTGCAAATAGGATAAATGAAACGTTGGGATATAACCCAGTTTGCTATCTGTATCTTTTTCTTTATTCATGAGCTAACTCTGCTGGCTCCAACATAAACTTCCAAATCATTTGTTTTCAATCTGTTTTCAACAAACATAACATAAAAGATAAAAGCGGATGATACCAATCATCCGCTTTTATGTGTTAACAATCTGGATTTTTAATTTAGTGATAGTTGCGGTTTAAGCTCCTTAACCATCGCAATATATTCCGAACGATCTTTACCACTTAATCCGCCGGAACGAGGTAATTTTGCAGTCAATGGATTCACCGGCTGCTGATTATCCCAGAATTCAAAATGCAAATGAGGACCAGTTGTGCGGCCAGTGTTACCTGACAGACCAATACGCTCACCACGTTTCACTTTTTGGCCCGGTTTTACCAATAACTTTCTTAAGTGCATATATCGGGTTGTGTACTGACGACCATGCCGGATAGCAATGAAATTACCCGCTGCACCATCAAATTTGGCAACAATAACTTCGCCATCACCAACAGCCAGAACAGGTGTTCCTACAGGCATGGCAAAATCAACGCCTCTATGAGCTGTCACTCTTCCCGTGACAGGATTTAAACGACGCGGATTAAAAGGAGAAGAGACCCGGAATTGTTTTGTTGTTGGGAAACGTAAAAAACCACGCTCCAAACCAGATGCATTACTATCGTAAAAACGACCATCATCAGCCCGGAATGCATAATAGTCGTTACCACCACTTCGTAAGCGAACACCCAATAGCTGGCTCTGTTCACTTTTTCCGCCAAGCATTTCGCGGGACAGTAATACAGAAAACTGATCACCTTTTCGTAGCTTGCGGAAATCGATCTGCCATTGAAGCGCTTTAGTCACATCCCTTGCTTCGCTGCTGGTTAACCCTGCGGCTAAAGCACTTCCGGTAAAGTTACCATTCACAGCGCCTTTTATGACACTGTTTACCCACTCACCTTTCTGAAACTCTTTTGTTTCTTTGAAGATATCACCTTCACGAGTATAAACCCGTGTCTCACGACGCGACATTTCCCATGTTAACGTTTTCAGACCGCCGTTTTCATCGACAGTCCATGATAATGACTGACCAATATTCAGGCCACGCAGTGCCTTATTCTGATTCGCCAATAAAGCAATATCGGACGAATCAATACCAAACTGATTTAAAATAGAACTTAAGGTATCACCACTGGAAACAACATATTTATGAGGAACATTTACAGCGGCTTCCGATTCATTTTCCTCATCTCTGATCCCTTCATCAGAGAACTGCTCATTACTATCACCAATCGTGTCATCTGTTGCATCAGGGATAGTGCTGGGAGCTGTGATGGTGATACTCCCCGATCTTTCCATTCTTTCTTCTTGTTCGTGATAAACAACCGGACGCCACACAGCCACAGCTAAAGTGACCAATGTCAAAGAACCAAGCATGATTTTGTGTGGTCTAGGCAGGTTGTTATATACCAGAACGATAGTTTTAACCATCTGCTGCACTATTTATAATTCCTTATTATATTAATTCAGGCAGCTCGAGTATTGTTCTGACAACT
The DNA here is from genome assembly GCF_002632825.1 of Xenorhabdus stockiae. GTDB lineage: Bacteria > Pseudomonadota > Gammaproteobacteria > Enterobacterales > Enterobacteriaceae > Xenorhabdus > Xenorhabdus stockiae. The sequence continues at coordinate 99,770 of NZ_NJAJ01000013.1, read as the reverse complement.
GAGTTATAAATTTCATATAACTGTCTTTATTCAATACAATGCCGCTTCCCAATGGGTCAAGTGTTCCAATACGTACATCAGTACCTTTTGCAACGGCATGAATGACGGCTGGCCTGAATTGAGGCTCAGCAAAAATACACTTCGCTTTTTGCTCAACCAATTGTGTTCGTATGTTATGTAATCTCTGCGCACCAGGTTGTATTTCAGGGTTAACAGTAAAAACACCCAACGGTGTCAACTTATAGTGTTTTTCAAAATAGCCATAAGCGTCATGAAAAACGAAATACCCCTTCCCTAACGCGGGTTTTAGCATGTCTGTAATATTCTTGTCAGTTTGTACAAGCTGTCCATTGAATTTACGTAGGTTTACTTCTAATTGTTGCTTATGTTGAGGATATCGCTCGACAAGACGGGTATATATCGCCTGAGCAGCCTTCTGTGCAATGTTTGGTGACAACCAAATATGCATATTATATTGGCCATGGTGATGATGTTCGTGATCTGTTTCATGTTTATGCTGATTCGATTCACCTGAATCATGTTTATCTTCGCTATTTTTCAGTAATAAAGGTTTGATGGTAGGTAAATTAGCCAATTCCAGTTGTTTATTTTGTGCAGTTTTCTCTATTGGCTTCGCTAAAAATGTTTCCATATCCGGGCCAATCCAGACAACCAAATCCGCCTGATCAAGTTTGCGGATATCCGAAGGCCTTAAAGCGTAATCATGTGGAGAGGCGCCATCAGGTAAAAGTACCTGCGTCTCAGTTACACCATCAGCAATAGCTGCAGCAATAAAGCCCAGAGGACGAATAGATGTGACAACATCCGCCTGTGCAGAATAATTAATACCCGCGGTCAGCACAGAAATCAGAGCTGCCTGACGAAAAAATGTATGCGCGTATCTTTGTGGTTTGTGTAACATATTATGAATATCCCATGCATAGAATCTAAAAATGTTATATTATAACATTCCAATGATTCTGCAAGACACTTTTAACATGCCTGTTATGTAACATGCCAATTATGATCACCCTGAAAAACATTACGGTTAAGTTTGGTAGCCGCACGGTATTAAACAATATTTCTTTCAGCCTTACACAAGGTAAGATCCTGACGTTAATCGGCCCAAATGGAGCCGGCAAATCAACGTTAGTACGCATTGTTCTAGGATTAATTCGTCCTACTTCCGGTGTCATTGAGCACAACCAAACACTAAGGATAGGATACGTTCCACAAAAATTAAATCTTGACCCTACTCTTCCTTTGACTGTTAAACGCTTCATGATGCTTAAACCGGGGGTTAAATCAGCCGATATCACCCCTGTTTTAGAACGAGTCAAAGCTGCTCATTTATTGCAGCAACCCATGCAAAAACTATCAGGAGGAGAAACTCAACGAGTTTTGCTCGCCAGAGCATTACTCAATCATCCTCAACTGCTGGTTCTCGATGAACCGACACAAGGTGTGGATGTGAATGGTCAATTAGCACTTTATGATTTAATTAATCAAATCAGAACAGAACTAAATTGCGCTGTCCTTATGGTATCGCATGACCTGCACTTGGTGATGGCGAAAACAGACGAGGTTTTATGCCTTAATCAACACATTTGCTGTTCAGGTACCCCAGAAGTGGTATCCATGCATCCGGAATTTATTGCTATGTTTGGTCACCGCGGTGCCGAACAGCTAGCAATTTATCGCCACCATCATAATCATCATCACGATTTAAGAGGGAAAATTATTTTGAAAAAGGGTGGAGAGCCTCGCCAATGATCGAACTACTATTTCCGGGCTGGCTGGCCGGAGTTTTATTGGCGATTGCCGCAGGGCCTCTTGGCTCTTTTGTTGTCTGGCGCAGAATGTCCTATTTTGGCGATACACTGGCCCATGCTTCATTGCTTGGTGTGGCATTCGGCTTCCTGTTAGATGTGAATCCGTTTTATGCGGTGATTGCAGTGACACTGATACTGGCTGTTATTCTGGTCTGGCTGGAAAAACGCCCACAATTAGCCGTTGATACGTTACTGGGTATTATGGCTCATAGCGCATTATCACTGGGTTTAGTGGTTGTCAGCTTTATGAGCGGCATCCGAGTTGATCTGATGGCTTATTTGTTCGGTGACCTACTTTCTGTAACGTATGAAGACCTCTGGCTGATTACGGCAGGTGTTGTTATTGTGGCTGGATTACTGGCATGGCAATGGCGTGCTTTACTGTCAATGACCGTCAGTCAGGATCTGGCTTTCGTTGATGGAGTTAATATTCAGCGGTTACGTGTATTGTTGATGCTGGTCACTGCACTGACTATCGGATTGGCGATGAAATTCGTCGGAGCGCTGATAATCACTTCCTTACTTATTATCCCGGCAGCTACTGCTCGTCGTTTTGCTCGCACACCTGAACAGATGGCAATTTGTGCAATTGGTATAGGTATGTTTTCCGTTACCGGCGGATTGACTTTATCCGCGTTTTATAACACACCAGCAGGGCCTTCTGTTGTGCTTTGTGCTGCGGTGTTATTTGCTTTAAGTTTAACTTGTAAGGCAAAAAGTTAACTTTTTGACCAAATAAATAGTTGGGTCATAATTTAAATAATTATGGCCCTTGTATTATGGCTTTAATAATTATGGGACTTTTTATCTAAGCCAAAATTGCTCATGATATCAATTTATTGATTAACCAGAGACAGCGACATTGAATTATAAAGCAGTAATAATGTCACTATATAAAAGATTTAACAAATAGTCTTAATATTAATGCTAGTAGCATGATCAGATGTTATTAACTCTTCATCACACAGTCACGCAGAGAACTTATCGTAATATGAAGTTCCTGCTGACGACTCTCCCAATCTTCTTCATTCCCACTCAAATAAGCCTTCCTCGCATCAGCCAAGACTGTGGATTGCATAAAAGGAAGACGTGCCGCTGCCCAGTCAGCAGCAATATCCTTAGGAACAAACTCTCCGGTAACTAACGTTCTCCACATACGCGCCAGCGTTAACAGAACATTACGTTCATCTCCCTGTAAGGTCTCAATTAATCCCGGCAGAACATCTTTAATAGCCCGATGAATCTCCGACTTTGGAATAACTGGAATTAGATCACTTACGGGTGGGCCAATCAGAGGGATCGCTTCCTGTCGTGACTGAGCCAACACTAAAGTTAGTTCTGGATCATAAACAGGTTTAAGCATTTTTCCTTGTTCACATTGATGACGTAGCCATTCGCCATACATGAACTCGCTTCGGGCAGGATAATGCGATGCTCTCAGATCAGTGAGCAAAAAAACAATCAGTTCAACCGGGCGACGTCCATCAGGATCAGAAGGATATCGGCCCGATATCAGCATTAAATCAGCAGCAAGACATTCCCGGATTTCAGTCGTCAGCGGTTTATTAACAACTACCAATAAATCTACGTCACTGTTTGGACGAAGACCTCCTGCCACAGCCGAACCATGAAGGTAAACAGCCACCAGCGACTCAGCTAATCTCCTCTGGATGATTAACAATGCATTATCTGCTTCAGGAGGAGTAGTCATTAACGTAATTTTTACTCGCTTTCTTTGCTCAAGCCAAAATGCCGATAAGCATGGTTGGTTGCTATTCGGCCCCGCGGTGTACGCTGGATAAAGCCCTGCTGGATAAGAAAAGGTTCCAGAACATCTTCTATGGTTTCCCGCTCTTCACCAATAGCTGCGGCGATGTTATCCAAACCAACCGGGCCGCCCATAAATTTATCGATAATGGCAACCAATAATTTGCGGTCAAGATAATCAAAACCCGCTGAATCCACATTCAGCATATCAAGGGCTTTAGCGGCGATATCATTGTCAACTGAACCATCACCTTTTACCTGAGCAAAGTCACGTACCCGCCGCAGCAAACGGTTTGTAATACGCGGCGTTCCACGGGAACGCATGGCAATTTGCCTTGCCCCATCGTCTGAAATCTCCAATCCCATATAACGGGCACTACGGGAAACGATACTTTGCAGATCATCGACGTTATAAAACTCAAGGCGCTGCACGATACCGAATCGATCGCGCAAAGGAGAAGTTAAAGAACCGGCACGGGTTGTAGCACCGACTAATGTAAACGGAGGCAAATCAATCTTGATTGAACGGGCAGCCGGCCCTTCGCCAATCATGATATCCAACTGATAGTCTTCCATCGCCGGATAAAGAATTTCTTCTACAACCGGAGATAAACGGTGGATTTCGTCAATAAACAGAACGTCATGGGGTTCAAGATTCGTCAGCATTGCAGCAAGATCGCCTGCTTTTTCCAATACTGGCCCTGAAGTTGTACGCAGATTCACACCCATTTCGTTGGCAACGATATTAGCCAGCGTAGTTTTACCCAACCCGGGAGGGCCAAAAATCAGCAGGTGATCTAACGCATCCCCCCTCTGCCGTGCAGCCTGAATAAAAATCTCCATTTGCTCACAGACATGGGGCTGACCAACATACTCAGATAAGAATTTTGGCCTGATAGCGCGATCAACCGCCTCATCATCTTGCAGAACTTCTGCTGAAACCAGACGATCAGCTTCAATCATCACTTAACTCCTGCCATTATAGAGCCGCACGAAGCGCTTCTCGGATAAGGGTTTCACAATCTGCACCCGGTTTAGCCACTTTGCTGACCATTCTGCTTGCTTCCTGTGGTTTATATCCCAGTGAAACCAGAGCTGCCGCAGCTTCTGCTTCAATATCAGCATCGGAATTAGCTGGTTGAGTTGCTGCTGGCAAATTAATATCGCTATTTTGATTGAACAGATCGCCGTTAAGCCCTTTAAAACGATCTTTCATTTCTACGACTAATCTTTCCGCTGTTTTTTTACCCACTCCCGGTAACTTAACCAGAGAAGAAATAGCCTCCTGCTCAATAGCAGTAACAAATTGCTGAGCAGACATACCAGAAAGGATCGCCAGTGCCAGTTTTGGCCCGACGCCATTGACTTTAATCAGTTCACGGAAAAGAGCACGCTCTTGCTTATCATTAAAACCATATAATAGTTGAGCATCTTCCCGTACAATGAACTGAGTGAATAATATGGCTTCCTGACCAATTTCAGGTAGTTCATAGAAGCAGGTCATTGGCATATGAACTTCATAACCTACACCATTCGTTTCTAACAAAACCAGTGGTGGCTGTTTTTCCAATACAGTTCCTCTCAAACGCCCTATCACTACTTACCCCCTGAAAATAAAAATAAATGATTCGATAAAGCTTATAGCATAAAAAAAGCTGGATGCATATCCAGCCAAAACAATTGAAAGGTTATTTCAGACGCCCTCGCGCTAAATTTAACCTCGCATTGCCCATACGGAGTAAATTCTGGCTCATATGACAATGTGTAATCGCAATCGCTAAAGCATCTGCCGCATCAGCCTGCGGATTGGCTGATAATTTCAGCATTGAACGAACCATATGCTGAACCTGACTTTTATCTGCTGCGCCGGTGCCCACAACCGTTTGTTTCACCTGACGTGCGGCATACTCAAATACAGGAATGGATCCATTAACTGCCGCAACAATAGCGACACCACGCGCCTGCCCGAGTTTTAAGGCTGAATCTGCATTTTTCGCCATAAAAACTTGCTCTATTGCGAAAACATCAGGTTGGAATTGAGTGATTATTTCAGCAACACCTGCATATATTCGCTGTAAACGACCGGGAAGATCATCAACTTTTGTCCGGATACAACCGCTGCCAAGATAAATAAGCTGTCGTCCCTGCTGGCGGATAACACCATACCCTGTCACTCTGGAACCAGGGTCTATACCAAGAATAACCGCCATGCTGTTTATTCACCTGTTGTATGGAATAAAAACTATGGAATAAAGGAATCCGGAATAAGAATGCATAAATAAAAACGTTAGAGAAAGTGCCCTGACATAAGGTGCACTTTCTCTACGCTGTGAACCCTAATGTGAATTACAGCAAAGCTGCAACTTCATCAGAAATTTCACCATTGTGATAAACTTCTTGAACGTCGTCAGAGTCTTCAAGCATATCAATTAGACGAAGTAATTTAGGTGCTGTTTCTGCGTCCAGTTCTGCTTTCGTCGATGGGATCATGGAAACTTCGGCAGAATCAGCCTTGAAACCCGCTGCATCCAGTGCATCTTTAACTTCACCAAAACTCTCTGGTGTAGTATAGACATCAATCGCACCATCATCATAAGTTTCAACATCATCAGCGCCTGCTTCCAAAGCCGCTTCCATCACAGCATCTTCATCCAGACCCGGCGCATAGGAAATGACACCCTTTTTGGTGAACAGATAAGCAACAGAACCATCCGTACCCAAATTACCGCCTGTTTTGGTGAATGCGTGACGAACATCGGAAACTGTACGGTTACGGTTATCACTCAGGCACTCAACCATTACAGCTGTACCACCCGGGCCATAACCTTCATAAATGATGGTTTCCATGTTATCTGACTCGTCATTACCCACACCACGGGCAATAGCACGGTTTAAGGTATCACGAGTCATGTTATTGGACAGCGCCTTGTCAATCGCTGCGCGAAGACGTGGGTTAGAGTCAGGATCACCACCACCCAAACGTGCCGCAGTGACTAACTCACGGATAATTTTAGTGAAAATTTTACCGCGTTTTGCATCCTGCGCCGCTTTACGGTGCTTCGTATTGGCCCACTTACTATGACCTGCCATGAAAATATCTCCGATAAAACGTCTGTACCCTTCATCATTCAGTTTACCTGCTTTATCTGCGGTAAAGTGAAATCTGTCAGGTTTAGCAGACTAAATAACAAACTCTTCAATTGCCTGCTGATTGCTCCATGACTTAGTCAGGCTGGCCGCTTTTTCTACTGCCAGCCATTGATAAGCCAGATGCTCTGTCAGCAGGATCTCGCACTCCCCGGGCAACGGCAGCAAAAACCAGTGTTCTTTGTTCCGTGTTACCCCAGGAGCATATCGATAACGTAAATGTGAAAAAATCTCATAATAGAGGCTGCGCTGACAATCTATCAGTTCAAGATTGGCACTGACAATATCAATCCCAATCTCTTCCTGCACTTCACGCAACGCTGCTTCATACGGCTTTTCGTTCTCTTCGAGGCTCCCCGTAACGGATTGCCAGAAATCAGGATCGTCCCGCCGTTGTAACATCAGCACCCTTTTGCTGTCGGCAGCATAAATAACAACCAGCACAGATTCAGGGCGCTTGTAATCCATTATTCGCTCTCTTTTTTAGTAACCGAAATAGCTAACTCTTCCAGTGCTGCCGAACTTGCGTAACCCGGTGCTTCAGTCATCAGACATGCTGCTGCGGTTGTTTTCGGGAATGCAATCACATCACGGATATTATCAGTATCCGTCAGCAACATGACGAGGCGATCCAGACCAAAAGCCAGCCCTGCATGAGGAGGCGTGCCATATTTCAGGGCATTCAGAAGGAAACCGAATTTTTCCTGTTGCTCTTCTTCGGTGATACCCAGAATGCGGAATACCGCCTGCTGCATTTCATTACGATGGATACGGACTGAACCACCACCCACTTCGTAGCCATTGATAACCATATCATATGCATTCGCAATAGCAGATTCAGGGTTGCTTTCCAGATCTTCAGCAGACATATCGCATGGAGAAGTAAATGGATGGTGCATTGCAGCCAGACCACCTTCTCCATCGCCTTCAAACATTGGGAAATCAACAACCCAAAGCGGTTTCCAGCTGGTCAGGTCGGTCAGGCTCAGGTCACGACCCACTTTCAGACGCAGTGCGCCCATGGCATCAGTAACGATATTTTTCTGGTCAGCACCGAAGAACAGAATATCACCGTCTTGTGCATTAGTACGGGACAACAAGCCCTCAACCACTTCTGCGGACAGGAACTTGGCAATCGGGCTTTGAACACCTTCCAGACCAGCGGCACGGTTATTAACCTTCATCCATGCCAATCCTTTCGCACCATAGATCCCGACAAACTTGCCGTATTCATCTATCTGTTTGCGGCTCAGCTCAGCGCCACCCGGTACACGAATGGTTGCTACACGTCCTTTAGGGTTATTTGCGGGTTCAGCAAAAACAGCAAATTCAACGTCTTTAACCAAATCAGCAACATCAACTAATTCCAGCGGGTTACGCAGATCCGGTTTGTCCGAACCAAAGCGGCGCATGGCTTCAGCGAACGTCATGATAGGGAAAGTCCCCAAATCGACACCACGAATTTCCAGCCACAGTTCACGGATCATTTTTTCCATGATTTCGCGAACCTGCTCAGCGGTCATAAATGAAGTTTCAACATCAATCTGAGTGAATTCTGGCTGACGATCAGCACGCAGGTCTTCATCACGGAAACATTTGACGATTTGATAATAACGGTCAAAACCGGACATCATCAGCAATTGCTTGAACAGCTGTGGAGACTGAGGCAGTGCATAAAACTTGCCTTTATGTACACGGCTTGGTACCAGATAATCCCGCGCACCTTCTGGTGTTGCTTTAGTCAGCATCGGAGTTTCCACATCCAGAAAACCGGCATCATCCATAAAGCGACGGACAAAACTCGTGATTTTTGCCCGGGTTTTGAAACGCTGAGACATTTCCGTGCGACGCAGATCAAGATAGCGATATTTCAGGCGCTGTTCTTCACTGTTGTTTTGGTTGCTATCCAGCGGTAATGGCTCTGAACGGTTGAAGATTTCAAGACTTTCAGCAAAAACTTCAATTTCCCCTGTCGCCATATCTTTATTGATCTGGCTGTCAGGACGGGCGCGTACAATCCCGGTAATTTGAATACAAAACTCATTACGCAGTTCAGAAGCCTGAGCAAATGCGTCTTTTCTATCCGGATCAAAAAATACCTGAACGATACCTTCACGATCTCGCATATCAATAAAAATAAGACCACCCAAATCACGACGGCGGTTTACCCAACCTGATAAAGTCACTTTTTGGCCTTCATGGGCCCGGCTCAACTGCCCACAATAATTAGTACGCATACAATATCCTTTTACTCAGCTCGTTATGCATTCTGCTGCGGAAATTTTGGCATTGTTCTTTTAGGAAGAATTGTCAAAAAAGGAAGCCATTATACTGGAAATTCTATCTGGAGATAAGGCTATAACACGTTTCATGACAAGACAATTTTCACAATCAGATAAACCAAATCCAATTTATCATTAAATATGATGATTTATAGCGACAGTTTTACTTTTGAGGTTTATCATCAGTAAGCCGTTTTTGGGTTAGGCAATGGAGTTAGAAATGGTTAGCTCACTTTATATTGTATTGGGCGCACTATTGTTAATTAAACTGTCTCTTGATGTGATTAAATTAAGAACACAGTATCAGGTTGCATATGGTGATGGCGGTTTTTACGAATTACAAACAGCGATTCGCGTTCATGGTAATGCTGTTGAATATATTCCTATTTCCTTACTTCTGTTACTGGTCATGGAAATGAATGGAGCAACAGTCTGGATGCTGCATATTTGCGGAATATTACTACTTGCTGGCAGGTTATTGCATTTCTATGGCCTAAAGCAGCGTGAACTCCGATGGCGGCGAATGGGTATGGGGGCGACCTTTATGTCAATGATCATAATGGTTGTTGCCAACATATATTATTTGCCTTGGGAGCCAATATTTTCTCCTTATTCGTAACCAGCCCCCGGATTGACTGATTATTAAAGAGGCCAATTATTCATTTCAATTGGCATCTTTACTACCTGATCTTACTGCTCAAAACAGTTCTGTTAGATTAGCGCTTCCTGCCTTTTCCTGCATTCTGCTAGAATAGCCAATTCTTAATTGTTTCCAAAATCAATGTTGTTATGTCAAATCAAGATCCGCACAACCAACGGGACAGCCTGTTTTCTGCTCCAATCGCTAACTTAGGTGACTGGAGTTTTGATGAACGTGTTGCCGAAGTCTTTCCAGATATGGTGAAACGCTCCATTCCTGGTTACTCAAATATCATCTCCATGATAGGCATGCTGGCAAGCCGCTTTGTCACGCCGGACAGCCAGATTTATGATCTTGGTTGCTCCCTCGGTGCAGCCACTTTATCTATTCGCCGCAATATTAATGTTGACGGCTGCCGTATTATTGCTGTTGATAACTCACCGGCTATGGTCGAACGCTGCCGCCGTCATATTGATGCTTTCAAGGCAAAAACTCCCGTTGAAATCATCGAACAGGATATTCTTGATACCGACATTCAAAATGCTTCAATGGTGGTACTGAATTTCACATTGCAGTTTCTTCAGCCGGATGATCGCCAGAAAATATTAAATAAAATTTATACCGGACTAAAACCCGGGGGTGTTCTGGTTCTGTCTGAGAAGTTCAATTTTGAAGATCAGAACATTGGTGAATTACTGTTCAGCATGCATCATGACTTCAAACGGGCTAATGGCTACAGTGAGCTGGAAATAAGTCAAAAACGCAGCATGCTGGAAAATGTCATGCGGACAGATTCTGTTGAGACTCATAAATCACGCCTGAAACAAGCCGGTTTCCAACATAGCGAAGTCTGGTTCCAGTGTTTCAATTTCGGTTCGCTATTAGCTGTTAAGGGAGCCGAATAATGATCGATTTCGGGAATTTTTATCAATTAATTGCCAAAAACCATCTGAGCCATTGGTTGGAATGTTTACCGGCACAATTAAACCATTGGCAGAAAGCCTCACTGCACGGCCAATTCAGTTCGTGGTTAAAGAATCTGGAAAACTTACCTGAAATTCAACCCTCTCACCTTGATTTGAAGAACGGTGTCATCGCCACACACATTCCCGAATTACCCGATGGTGAAAAAGCACGTATCCGCAATATACTGAAAATCCTGATGCCCTGGCGCAAAGGGCCTTTTTCGTTATACGGTGTTGAAATTGATACTGAATGGCGCTCTGATTGGAAATGGGATCGTGTTTTACCACATATTTCCCCTCTCGAAGGAAAAACCATACTTGATGTCGGTTGTGGCAGTGGTTATCACATGTGGCGTATGGTGGGTGAAGGTGCGGAGTTAGTTGTCGGTATCGATCCTACTCAACTTTTCCTTTGCCAGTTTGAAGCCGTCAGAAAACTCTTGGGTAATGACCAACGTGCTCACCTACTCCCACTGGGTATTGAACAGTTACCTGAATTAAAAGCGTTTGATACTGTCTTCTCCATGGGAGTACTTTACCATCGCCGTTCACCTCTTGACCATTTGTGGCAGTTGAAAAATCAGTTAGTCTCCGGCGGAGAGCTGATTCTGGAAAGTTTAGTCATTGAAGGAGATGAATATCAATGCCTAATCCCGGGTGAACGTTACGCGCAAATGCGCAATGTTTACTTTATTCCTTCAGCTGAAATGTTGAAAACATGGCTGGAAAAATGTGGTTTTGTCGATGTCAGGATCGTTGATCAGGCCGTGACAACGACAGATGAGCAACGTCAGACAGAGTGGATGAAAACCGAATCTTTGGCTGATTTCCTTGACCCGTCAGATCAGCGCAAAACAATTGAAGGCTATCCGGCACCATTGCGCGCCGTTCTTATTGCCCGCAAGCCTTAAAACCTGCAAATTTAAATATTGATGTGTGAATTGCTCGTTGTGGCAGTTCACACCTTCAATGTTCAGAGGTGATTTTAGCCGGGATTTAATGATCAATCAGGATCATTACTCCTTTCATGGATTCTACTAACTCAGGATCGACACTATAATTGGTGTATTCCTCTATTTCACGGTCTTCGGAATTCATTCTTACACCAGCCTTACGGTAGACCATTTTAGAAGATACAATCTTCCCTGCTGAGCTGTGCACTTCCTTCACGCCAATTTCTAAAAACTTACTAATATTACTGGCCCGGACACCCGCTCCCGGCATAATACTAGGGCCACGACTGGCCTGCGCCAATTCTTTTAATAAATGTAAGCCTAACTCTGCACTACTTTGCTGACCAGAAGTTAATATCCGCTTTACACCCAGTTCGGTCAGCTGCTCCAGCGTATACAGCGGATCACAACACATATCAAAAGCGCGATGGAACGTAACAGCCATATCTCCAGCCAAAGACATCAGTTGCCTCATGCGCAACATATCAACTTTCCCTTCTTCGTTCAAAATACCGAAAGAAACACCGGGAAACCCCATATCGCGGATAAAGGAAACATCATTTTTCATCGCTTCAAAATCGAATTTACTGTAGCAAAAATCTCCGCCTCTGGGCCGAACAATCGGATGTACAGGAATAGATAAACATTGCAACGCTTGTTTTAATATTCCCATACTGGGGGTCAGCCCCCCTTCCAATGGCCCTGCACACAATTCGATTCGATCAGCTCCTGCCTCTTGTGCAATAAGTGCACAATTTACGCTATAACAACAAATTTCCAGTTTTAGCATTAACCCCTCCTCTGAATTCAAATCTGTCAATGCGTCATAAATAGATTCGAAATATTCCATTAGCGAACTTATTAACTATGACAACTATTTTTCAAAATGACATATTGCAAATCACAAGAACAGAATTTTTTGCTGATAAATCGTTATGAAAAAGTCAATTTTGCTGATATGTCCGCATTTTTATCAAGATTAATAGATAGAAAAAGAATAATGCTTGATCACAGTGGCATTATCAGCTATTAGCTGCACAATTATAACAACCTGAACATCCATCAAAACAAATCAATTAGCTAAATACTTTCTAAATATCAGAGTATTAATCACATTTATATGACTCTTTATCAGCGCGATGATTGCCTGCATAGAGGCTCATATTTTGTTCAATCACTAATTCTTAATTTAAGCGAGTATATTATGATAATTACTCATTAATTCTTTGTATTGGATAATAATTATTAATATTTCTATTATTTTGGCGTAATAACAAACACATTATTTATCCATATTACAGATACCCCATAGCCTTTCCGCTAACGGCAGGATGCCATTAATATTATCCTTAGTCATGAATGCAGAAATATTGCTGGCTTCATATTAAAAACGGAAATTGCTGGCGAAATACTGCAAGCATTCGTTAATTATCGGGTAAAAATCGCTATTTTAAGGGATATTACGAAGTGCCCCCATATCAGTACTAGTTTGCGTGATTTTGTTTGTGGAAAGTCATCGTAATAACCAGCTTTTCTTCGTATCAGAGATTAATGATGCTATCAGATATCTTCCCTCGACGAAGAATCCACCAAAAGAAGAAGCAAAAACAAAAAGTCCCCCTGCCAACTGGGCTGATAGTAGCATGCAGGGTATTGAATATGGTATAAACCCCGTTATTTTCTCATAACCCGCATGCCAGAAAATGCTGCATTATAAAAATGTATGGGTTTTGGCACGTAATTTAAGGTAACACTGTGAATATACAGGCTATTCTTTCAGAAAAAATCAGTAGTGCGCTGATTGCAGCTGGTGCTCCAGCCGATAGTGAGGCTCACGTTCGTCAATCTGCAAAAGCTCAATTTGGTGACTATCAAGCAAATGGTGTCATGGCGGCCGCGAAAAAAGTTGGTATGCCACCACGACAACTGGCAGAAAAAGTTGTCAATTTGCTGGATCTGCAAGGAATTGCCAGCAAAGTTGAAATCGCGGGTCCGGGTTTTATCAATATCTTCCTTGATAAAACATGGGTTGCCACAAATGTAGAAAACGCGCTGACAGCAGAAAAACTGGGGGTATCTCCTGTAGAACCACAGACTATCGTTATCGATTATTCTGCTCCTAATGTCGCTAAACAGATGCATATTGGTCATATCCGCTCAACCATCATCGGTGATGCTGCAGCGCGTACCCTTGAATTCCTCGGCCATAAAGTTATTCGTGCTAACCACCTTGGCGACTGGGGTACTCAGTTCGGCATGCTGATCGCCTATCTGGAAAAAGTACAGAATGAAAATGCCAGTGATATGGCATTAGAAGATTTGGAAGAATTTTATCGCGCCGCCAAGAAAAATTATGACGAAGACGAAGAATTTGCCATTCGCGCCCGCGGCTATGTTGTAAAACTACAAGGTGGTGATGAATATTGCCGCAATATGTGGCGTAAATTGGTTGAAATAACCATGTCACAGAATCAGGCAACTTATGACCGCCTGAATGTCACGTTGACAGAAAAAGACGTGATGGGCGAAAGCCTTTATAACGATATGCTGCCGGGGGTCGTTGCTGACCTGAAACAACGTGGTATTGCTGTTGAAAGTGATGGCGCAACCGTGGTTTACCTTGATGAATTCAAAAATAAAGAAGGTGAACCGATGGGCGTTATCATCCAGAAAAAAGATGGTGGCTACCTCTATACAACGACAGATATCGCCTGTGCCAAATACCGCCATGAAATCCTGAATGCAGACCGTGTGCTTTACTACATCGATTCACGCCAACACCAACATTTAATGCAGGCTTGGACAATTGTACGCAAAGCCGGCTACATCCCTGAATCCATGTCACTGGAACATCACATGTTCGGCATGATGCTGGGCAAAGATGGCAAACCATTCAAAACCCGCGCTGGCGGTACAGTGAAATTAGCTGATCTGCTGGATGAAGCCATTGAACGTGCAGATGCACTTATCCGCGAGAAAAACCCGGATATGCCGGAAGATGAACTTAAAAAAGTTATCGAGGCAGTTGGTATTGGCGCAGTAAAATACGCTGATCTCTCCAAGAGCCGCACAACAGACTATGTATTTGACTGGGATAATATGCTGGCTTTTGATGGCAACACTGCTCCTTATATGCAGTATGCATATACCCGTGTCTCCTCTATTTTCAAACGCGCTGAAATCGATGAAAACAGCCTGACACTACCCGTTGTACTGAATGAAGAACGCGAGCAAACGCTGGCTACCCGCCTTCTGCAATTCGAAGAAACAATCACAACAGTAGCTCGTGAAGGGACACCACATGTGATGTGTGCTTATCTGTATGATCTGGCTGGCCTGTTCTCCGGTTTCTATGAACACTGCCCAATCCTGAATGCAGAAAATGAAGAATTGCGTCAGAGCCGACTGAAACTGGCTTTACTGACGGCAAAAACCCTGAAGCAGGGTCTGGATACTCTGGGGATTCAGACTGTAGAACGGATGTAATCGAACTATAAAAATACCCCGCCGTTTGCGGCGGGGGATTTAAACACACTAATAGATTAAATAATCACTGTAATCCCCGATGTGCGAAATCCTTTAACCGGAATCCCAACAAAGCTAATGCGGCAAAATAGCTGCCTGCCCCGGCAACCACAACGCCCATCAATCTCAACAAACGCATTGCCATATTGCCCTGTTCCCAGTTCGGCATGAGCCATAGCATCGCCAGCAGAACGCCAACCATAACTACAATTGCCACCAGCAATTTAAGCAAGAATATTCCCCATCCTGCTAATGGTTTAAATATCTCACGCTTACGCAATTGCCAGTACAGCATCACTGCATTGAAACAGGCGGCTAAACCAATGGAAAGGGCTAATCCTGCATGTTTCAGAGGCCCGATAAAAGCAAGGTTCATTAGCTGAGTTAAAATCAAGGTTGCAATCGCAATCTTGACCGGTGTTTTAATATCCTGACGGGAATAAAAACCGGGAGCCAAAACCTTAACAACGATCAACCCCATTAAGCCAAAGCAATAGGCGATTAATGCCCGTTGTGTCATGGCTGCATCAAAAGCAGAAAAATTACCATACTGAAACAGTGATACTGTTAATGGTTCAGCCAAAATCCCCAATGCCACAGCACAAGGCAATGCCAGCAAAAAGCAAAGGCGTAGCCCCCAATCCATCAGTTTCCGGTATTCATCATGATTTCCACTGGAAAAACTTTTCGCCAGAGATGGCAATAAAATCGTTCCCAATGCGACCCCTAAGACACCAGAAGGTAATTCCATTAATCGATCAGCGTAATACATCCATGAAACAGAGCCGGAAACCAGAAATGAAGCAAAAATCGTATTGATAATCAAAGAAATCTGGCTGACTGATACTCCGAGAATAGCCGGTCCCATCTGGCGAATAACACGCCATACACCGCTATCACGGAAAGAAACCCGAGGCAGCACTAACATACCTATTTTTTTCAGATGAGGGAGCTGGTAAGCCAGTTGCAAAATACCACCAGCAACCACAGCCCATCCTAGCGCCATCACGGGAGGATTACAGTAAGGTGCCACGAACAACGCAAAGAAGATCATGCTGACATTAAGCAAAGTTGGTGCAAAAGCAGGTACTGAAAAACGGTTCCATGTATTCAGAATTGCCCCTGCCAAAGATGCCGAAGATATTAAGAAAATATAAGGGAATGTGATTCTGAGTAAATCACGGGTCAACGTAAACTTATCCGGTGTATCAACAAAGCCCGGCGCGGTTACATAAATAACCCACGGCGCAGCAATTATCCCAATTACGGTAACAATCGCTAAGATTAATGTCAGCATACCGGACACATAAGCGATAAAAGTTCGTGTTGCTTCATCCCCCTGCTGATTTTTATATTCGGCAAGAATGGGAACAAAAGCCTGTGAAAAAGCCCCCTCAGCAAAAATACGACGTAATAGGTTAGGTAACTTGAACGCAACAAAGAAGGCGTCTGTTGCTACGCCGGCCCCAAATATACGGGCAATAATAGCATCACGGATGAAACCCAGAACGCGGGAAAACATCGTCATTGAACTGACGGCTGCCAGTGATTTTAGTAAGTTCATGATATTGTTTAATAAGTATATTTCTATGAAATGAGCGTGAAAGCGTAAAGCAACGTCATCAGATATGCTTAAAATGGAACCGAATATGATCCGATGAGATAGCACTGATAGGCAAAGTTTAACAGACAAAAACCCTACCTACATTGGCTATCTCCTTTTTATTAATTATTTTTAACCCTGTATGCTCTTTCCCGTTCACCAATCATTGTTGGTCAATGCCGTCAGAACATGATCCTGCCAGACACCATCTATCATTAAGTATTTTTTTGCATAACCTTCCTGCTCAAAATTCAGTTTCTTAAGCAAATTTCCACTTCGTTGGTTATGCGGCATATAGTTAGCCATGATCCGGTGCATTTTCTGGTGATTTTGCATATAACGAAGAGCCGGTTGCAATGCTTCATACATAAGCCCCTGCCCTTGCAATTTTTCCGCCAGCGAATAACCCAAATAACAGGAGTGAAATGCACCACGTACAACATTGGTAAAATTTGCCACACCTAAAATTTCGTTCTCATTAGGATCCAACAACACAAAATTAAATGTCGCATTTTGCCGTTGTAATTCCGCAACATAACTTAGCTTATTCGTCCAACCAGAAGGTTGGTAAAAACTCCGATCTCTTATCGGCTCCCACGGTTTAAGAAAATCTTTATTTTCTGAATAATATTCAGCCAAACGATAAGCATCACGCTCATATACCAGACGGACGATCATCCTGTCCGTAATAAAACGAACTTTAGGCGATGTAGACCGATAACCAAACATGCCCTCTCCCGATATTTATTTTAAAAAGATTCTGAATAATTTATAGCTAATAAAAGCCAATATCATTGTTTTACGATAAAAAAATATCATATATAAATCCTCTATCTTAAAAATAGAATTGCGTACAAAATGATAGAAATTTCATTTTTATTTTCTCATATATTGATGGTGCGAAATGTCATTGGTTTCACAGGCCCGTAGTTTAGGTAAATATTTTTTATTACTTGATAACATATTGGTTGTTCTGGGATTTTTCGTTGTTTTTCCATTAATTTCGATCCGTTTCGTCGAGCAAATGGGTTGGGCAGCCGTCATTGTCGGGCTCGCTCTGGGGACTCGACAGTTTGTTCAGCAAGGGCTGGGCATTTTTGGTGGTGCCATTGCTGATAAATTTGGTGCCAAGCCGATGATTGTCTGCGGTATGTTACTGCGCGCATTAGGCTTCGCTTTGATGGCAATAGCTTCTGAACCGTGGATATTAATCTTTTCCTGTATTTTATCTGGTTTGGGCGGAACATTGTTCGATCCACCACGAGCGGCGCTGGTTATTAAACTAACCCGTCCACATGAACGCGGTCGTTTCTATTCACTATTATTAATGCAAGACAGCGCAGGCGCTGTAATTGGTGCACTGATAGGAAGTTGGTTATTACAATACAATTTCAATATGGTGTGCTGGATAGGTGCCGGGATTTTTGTTCTGGCAGCCATTGCAAATGCCTGGTTACTACCTGCATATCGTATCTCGACAATCCGCACCCCCATCAAAGAAGGTATGATGCGGGTCATTAAAGATCGCCGCTTCTTTTATTATGTACTGACCCTGACAGGGTATTTTATTTTATCAGTACAAGTGATGCTGATGTTCCCGATTATTATCCATGAAATGTCCGGCAGCCACACAGCTGTAAAATGGATGTATGCTATCGAAGCGGTTATTTCCCTGACATTGCTTTACCCTATCGCCCGGTGGAGTGAAAAACATTTCCGCATGGAACAGCGCCTGATGATAGGCTTATTTTTAATGAGCCTTTGCATGTTTCCTATCGGCTGGA
This sequence comes from Xenorhabdus stockiae, assembly GCF_002632825.1. Classification (GTDB taxonomy): domain Bacteria; phylum Pseudomonadota; class Gammaproteobacteria; order Enterobacterales; family Enterobacteriaceae; genus Xenorhabdus; species Xenorhabdus stockiae. Next base: position 81,272 of record NZ_NJAJ01000013.1, on the reverse strand, counting down.
TTAACCAATTGCACCTGCTTTTTGCCCTTATTGCCCTGTTTTACTTGGGAACTGTTACGGCAGAGCCTGCCCGGGAAACCCTCAGCGCCGGTCTGGCAGACCCAAGAGCTCGTGGCAGTTATATGGGATTCAGTCGATTAGGGCTGGCGCTAGGTGGCGTATTGGGCTATACCGGTGGCGGCTGGCTTTACGATACCGGTCATGCTTTGAATATGCCTCAATTGCCGTGGGTTTTATTAGGATTGATCGGCTTATTCACCATTTATGCTCTTCATCGCCAATTTAATCAGAAAAAAATCGAACCAGTAACCATTAGTAGACATTAACAATATGAATAATGGTGTAGAATCTGCCCAGCAAAAATAAATATAGGAGCCGGCATGAAAAAGTTTTTATTAGGGGCAGCGTTAGTACTGATTGGTTTACTCAGTGGTTGCGGTCAGTTTAAAGATCTCAGCATCAGTGAAGGCTTGCTCAATGATTATTTATTAAAAAAAGTGCATTATCAGAAAGAAATTGGGATTGCTGGCATAGCAAATTTCAATGTTTCTCTGGGAAATTTAAGTAGTCAGATAGGCCGTCAGGATCCGGAAAAAATCATCCTGACCAGCAAGGGAAAAGTTGAAATTTCAACATTATTTGGTTCAACACAAGCAGATATGACATTGGCTATCAGGGCCAAGCCTGTATTTGATGCAGAGAAAGGGGCGATTTTTGTCAAAGGGCTGGAAATTATCGATTATCAGACTACCCCAGAAAAAGTAGCTGGACCGATCAAGGCATTGATTCCTTATCTGAATACCTCGTTAACTGAGTTTTTTGATACTCATCCGGTTTATGTTCTTAATCCGGAAAAAAGCAAGTCCGAAGCAGCAGCGGCAAAATTCGCTAAGGGACTGGAAATTAAGCCGGGAAAACTGGTGATTGGTTTAACTGATAAATAATTTTTATTGCCATTGAAATAATAAGGGCAAATTATTCATAAATAATTTGCCCTTATTTTATCGATAATCAATCCACTTAGCCTCGGCTAAGTGACAACGTCACTCCGCTTCCAGCTCCTCACGTAGTGCCTGTAATGCTTCACGGGTAATCATAGCCAGAGTCCGATAAAAACCACTGACAGCATGAGCTTCAACTTTTCCAAGGAACTGCCCACACCACGGCAATAAATATTCATCGAATAATGTTATCTGAGCCTGAACTTCATCTTCTGCCGCCTGATCTTCCAACCATGACGCAGCCAGTAATAAAGAGCCAAACTGATCGGCTGCTGTATCAGATAATGGCATACCCCGCTCGCTCAGGAACTGACGCACTTCATTTTCTGTTCCATCAGTATAATCAGAGCGGCAAATGGCAACTTTAGCCGACTGCCCGACAAACAACGCCTGATAGTCTGATTCTATTAGAGATAAATCGCTATTTTGTTGTAGGCGAACCAATAACTCATCCTGTTCTAAAGGCCATGCCTGCTTTAATTTACCTTCAGCAATCATGTTCATCAGAGGCTGTAACATAGGATCTTGCGGTGCGCGGTTAAATAGGGTGCCTAAAATGCGGCAGACAATCGAAAATTCATTCATGACTTCATTAAATCCCAATAATTTAAAATAACGACTCATTCAAATGGCGTTATTTTGCTAATCATCCGCCATGCTGTAAAGCAGCTTATTAATAGCCAAGCGATATATCCACAAGGCCAGTTGGTGTTTGTCCCTGCTCCATCCGACGAATATTATTACAAATGGCATCCATAGCCTGTTCCGGAATGGTGTTTGCAGCAATATGCGGCGTAATAGTGATACGGGGATGAGTCCAAAATGGGTGCATATTTGACAGCGGCTCTTCAGCGAAGACATCAAGTGTTGCGCCGGCAACATATCCTTTATCAATGGCAGTCAGTAAATCCTGTTCAACAAGATGAGAACCTCTCGCTATGTTGATGATATATGAACCTTCTTTTAATTGACTAAATGCCGAAAAGTTTAACACACCACGGGTTTCAGACGTGCTGGGAAGTAAGTTAATTAATACCTTACAGTCAGAAAGGAACTCTCCAAATTGCTCTTCACCATAAAAATTTTCAACGCCGGTAAGTTGTTTTGGAGTCCGACTCCAACACCGTACCGTAAAATTAAACTCTGTTAATTTCTCAATCACACAGCGCCCTAAAACCCCGGCACCCAGTACACCGATAACAAATTCTTTTCGATCGTGAGGAGATAATGGCTGCCAAATGCGCTGCTCCTGATTACGTTTATACTCGTCCATTCGCCGGAAATAATGTAACACCGCACTCACTGCATACTCCTGCATCTGATACCCCATCCCCGTATCTTCGAGGCGGATTAACGGGACATTAGCTGGCAAAGCTCCGGGGTTTTCCAACTCTTTCTGGAGAATAGAATCAACACCTGCACCCAGAGAAAATATTCCCTTAAGATCTGAGCGCTCAGTCAACATTTCATAGGGAGGATGCCAAACGAGAGCATAGTCTGCGGGAGCGTTATCACCCTTAGCCCACTTTCTCACTTTAGCATCAGGTAAACGTTCAGTTATTCCTTGAACCCACTTATCGGCATCAGACGCAGGACTAAAAAAAATGATATTCATATAATCTTATCCCTTTTTATTTTTTAATAGATTAAAACTATTGCCGAAAGGTGAAATGTCAAGAAAAACATAGCTGAATGTCGTCCATTCGCTCATCAATATCTACTATTTAATTGAATTAAATCAATTTATATTCCTGCTGATTTTCGTGTACTGAGAATTATTTAAGCAGCAATGCTATGTTTATGGTCTTTTCAGCATTGCAGTAAGTGACGCGCTACCCGCCACACAGATGGCCCCCAAAAGAAGCATGACGACAAACACAGATAGTAATATGCCAAAGTGAGATATTTCTGCCGCAATTAATGGCCCGATACTGGCCCCAATAAATAGAATGAATCCATTAAGCGCCATTCCAGCACCTCGATTGGGCGCTGATAGCGAACCAAACTGCGTAATCATCGCAGGAATAGCAAGGGCGATACCAATAACAAAAACCAGACTACCAATGGCAATGCCAGTCAGGGATTGTGACAATATAGCTTCCAGTGACAACCCGATAGCAGCAGTAATATAACCAATGATGGCAATTGCAGGCATACTGACTCTGCGAGCTAATACACCCACCAACAGTGCCGCAAACATACCCGGTAATCCAATTAAGCGCAGTAAAATTACTTTATCCGGCGTCAGTCCCAACTCCCATAAATGGGGGCCTAATGCTATATACATGGCGACAAATGATAACAACAGCGTAATATGCGCGCATGACAGAAGTAAAACTGCCGGGCGAACAATAATTCTTCCCAATGCGATAAAGCGGTGCCCAAGATGCCCTTCGGTAACAAAACGTTTCGATTCTTTGACCACGATAATAAACAGTGGGATCATCGCCATCAGAAATACTCCCGTCACTAGAAAGACTTCGTTCCAATTCCATCGTAGAGCTATCCAAGCTGCTAAAACCTGCCCAAAAATGCCTGCCACAAGAAACGACGTGGACATAGTTCCAATTGCGGTAGCACGATAACGCTCTGGTACTGTTTCAGCTAGATATGCCAACGCTATGGGGGCAAAGCTAGATGCTGCCAGCCCCTGAATCACCCGCAGACTGGCCAACCATGATAGTGACGGAGCAAACGAACATGCGAGGGTAGCAACCGATATTGCCATCAATCCCCATAACATCACAACGCGACGACCATACTGATCCGATATTGGTCCCCAAATCAGGAATCCTATGGCATAAGCCAAACTAAAACTTGTGGCAAGCGCAAATGTAACTTCTTCCGAATCTACCGAACTAAAATTCTGACTGACAGGCGCGAGCAAAGGGATCGCCAAATAAAGCTGAGTTAAGACAAACAATGCTATTACCGCCAACAACATAACCACACCGGTACCTACTACATAGGTTTGTTCGGATGAAACGGTTTGGTTGTTTATATTGCCAGCAGCCTCTTTTATATGGTCTATCTGATTATTCATAATCTACAGCCTCCGATCCTGATAATGCTGATGGGATATCCACCCCGCCAAAGCTGGGAATAGTGTGGAATACCTGAGCCACACCTGTTAATTAGTATCGAGTGTGTCACCACTCAATTTCCAACTAAAACGTTGGAATTTATTATAGTATGATTTTTGTAATGGCAACAACTGATTAATAGGAAAGCAAATTATGGCTTGGGATACAGAGGCAACAAAGCGCAGGATTTTAGAAGCGGCAGTAAAAGAATTTGCCTACCTTGGACCCGATGGCACTACTATCGATAAGATTGCTAAATTGGCCGGAGTAAATAAAGAACGTATTTACAATTACTTTGGTGATAAACGGGCATTATTTTCAACTGTGCTACGCAGTGAATTAGCCAGAGTTGCTCAAGAAGTACCGGTTAAGCCTTTCACAATTGAGGAACTTGCTGAATATGCTGGTAAAGCCTACGATTATCACCGCGAACATCCTGAATTAAGCCGGCTTATGCGTTGGGAAGGGCTTATTTTCGATGGTGAAGTGCCGGACGAGGAGCAACGACGCGAATACTATAGTTCCAAGGTTCAGGCTGTCGCTGATGGACAGCAACAGGGTTCAATCACACAGACTCTGGCTCCCGACCATCTGGCATTCTTGATATTGTCCCTAGCCGGATGGTGGTCAGCAGTCCCTCAGGTAGCACGTATGCTCACTGGCTCAGATAGCCAGCAAGAACATGCAAGACGTCGGGCTTCTGTTGTTGAAGCTGCCCGGCGCTTAGCATCAGTACCCTAAATTACAAAAAACTATCAGAGCCTTGATTAAAAACAACTGCAAAAGTGCTATAAATGCTTATCACGTATGCAAATTGTTTTTTATTTGTCTAATCAATCAAAAAGCACGAAAAAATCGTGATAAGCCTGTTGACGCCTGCGCTGCTTTTCCCTATAGTAGCGCCCCGTTGCAGCGAGGAATACAAACAAAATCGCTGAAATGACAAAATATGGTGAGGTGTCCGAGTGGTTGAAGGAGCACGCCTGGAAAGTGTGTATACGCGAAAGTGTATCGAGGGTTCGAATCCCTCCCTCACCGCCATATTTTGTAATCAACTGAAAAATTAGAAAACGGTGAGGTGTCCGAGTGGTTGAAGGAGCACGCCTGGAAAGTGTGTATACGTGAAAACGTATCGAGGGTTCGAATCCCTCCCTCACCGCCATTATTTAATATCAGTTGAATAACTTATAAAGATATGATGCCTCGTTAAAATAACGGGGCTTTTTGATTTTATCCTGGTTAAAACTCCCCCTTTTATTCTTATTCAACTCTTCGTTTCTGCCGATCCTTATAATAAGGAATGTAGAGATTCAGTGTTCCACCCCAGAAAATACCATCTAACAAACCACTGGCAAAACCAAATAATAAATTGAAGCTAAAAGAGTGTGTTAGCGCTGGATGTATTGCTGCCGAGGCGGAAATAATGAATTTAACGCAAAATATAATCAGGATAAAAATCAAGGTCAAAGGAGTACCTGAACGGATAATCAAATCGCTGTCAGGCTTTTTTCTTAAGCGGGGCTGAGTACTCCATAATTTCCAGCCTATTGCAATACCTGCCAATATCCCCACAACAAGCGCTAATAATGCCGAAGCCTGAAAAACCGTTTCATGTAGTACAACATAAACTGCCCAGATAAAAAACACGATTGGCAATAAAAATAGACGACTCACCGTCATTTCCCTGTCATCTAATGCTTTAATGCCACGGAGAACCAAAAAAACAAATAAGATCCAAACCCATACCGGTGTATCTTTGATAATCATCAGGATTGACATATCTTTCCTCACTGAGTCCTATTACTTTTAAAAGAGCCTAACCATATAGACTCTTATTATAATTGTTCCTCAATGGGCTTTCTATTTTGTCATCTTAATCCAATAAACAAACGCGAATCATATGACCGTCAGGATCTTCAATAACAAACGTCCGGCCAAATACTTCAGTATGAGGCTCCTGTAATACTTTAACTTTTAGTTCCTGTTGCCATTTTACAAATAATTTATCTATATCTTCGCTATTTGGTAACATGATGCCAATTTCGGAAAATCGGGGAGTATTTAAATCAGGTTTCGTACCCCCAGACCAAATGGAAAATAAAGCTTCAGCACCAGCAGAAAATGCAACGTAACGTTGGCCAGCAAAAACCGGTTCAGAATTAAATATTTTTGTATAAAAGGATGTCGAACGCTCTATATCAGAAACATAGACAAGCTGAAGATTAGGTTTAGCAGTTATTGTTTCCATATTAACCTCATATTAATTTTATCAAAATTTTTATTTGTATTTAAATAAGAGACTGATGTAATTCAATTTTCCCTGATCAATATTTTTCATATTTAATAGGTTTCAACAGTAGCTTTCAGCCTTAATACTGTTTCAACTAAATCATGTGTGACTTGTTTAAAGAAATTCTGAACCTGAATAGCAGGCACATTCGAATCAGGCATAAGTGATACTGTTGCCTTAATCAGATATTCCATATTGCTTTCACGTGGGATAATTTGATGAGAAAAAAGTAAAGTTCCTATATGCGGAAGACTAACCTGATCAGTGAATTCTTTATTGATTTCAATATTTGAAAGGTAAAATCGAATTTCTGGCTTTCCCCTTAACATCATTCTGCCGTATTGACCGGTTTTTACCTCACCTTCAAACTGCAAAGACTCAAGATCAGTTTCCCATTTCTTCCTTAACTCAAAATCAACATAATGAGCCCAAATATGCGATGGTTCAGCTTTTACCGGGATAGAAAAAGACAGAACTAACATGAAATACCTCCAACTATTGTCTGTGCGGCTTAGAATAGTTGTAAGGTATCAACACTGAGTGACAGTTTCTGTCAGTAGCCTGACTTAATCAGTGAGGTATTTTCTTAAATTCTCTCCACTCTTTCAGTAAGGATTGCCTTGATCGGGGGTAACACTGTTTTTCAACATGCAGACTCAAGATTCTGTCAGACCGAAAATGGCGGAATTCTCCACGTAATTCACACCAACCAATCACAATACTGATATTTTCAAAATACCCTAATGCGAATGGCCAGATAGTTCTTTCGGAATCCTGTTCTTTCAAGTCCCGGTAAGTCAAAGTCACTTTACGTCTGGCACGAATTGCTTGCCGGATTGATGAAATATCGATCACGGGCTGAGTAGCGGCCGCAGCAGGCCCAACTAACAAAGAACTGCTCTCCAGAAGTTGCTTCAATTCTGTTGGGATAACCGCTGCAATTTTATTGACAACACCCTTTGCCGCTTCCCTCAATTGTGGATCTGCACGTTTCGCCACCCAATTGGCACCTAATGCCAGCGCTTCGATTTCATTCTGGGTAAACATCAAAGGCGGCAATACAAAACCGGGCCTTAAGACATACCCCACCCCCGGTTCCCCCTCAATAATCGCTCCCTGCTCCTGTAAAGTGGCAATATCCCGATAAAGCGTTCTTAAGCTAATATTCATCTTCTGGGCTAATACTTTTCCCTGCACAGGAAAATGATAGCTACGTAATATTTCAATCAAAGATAACAGACGCTGTGCTCTGGACAATGTTCCATCCTCATCCAATTTATTTATTCATTAAATCATAGGATAACTACTGAAGTGGACTCAAATGAATCTGAAGGGATCTTGGTAAATATATACGCCGAGAGATCCATAAAATAGCCCGTTTTTATAACGCCCGACAAGCTGTATACCAATAGAAATACCCTCATCACTCCAGCCAAGTGGCAGTGAAATAGCTAGCTGACCAGAAATATTGAAAGGATAGGCAAACACTGAATCTGTCCATGTGGCGGTGAAACAGTAAACCTAATGTGTAATTTTCCCGTATCACGCTCTGACAGTTCTAACCATGGTAAATCCGGGGTCGGAGGTGTGTAAGGCTCATCCGGAAGTACTCCTGCCAAAGCATCCGAATAAGCCGCCGTATCTCTGACAGAGCGTGTACAACAAAGAAAATAGGTACCACCATACCAGTAGTCACCATAATAGTGATACTTAAACTGGTTTTGGTGACTTATACACGGCAGGGAATAATGGTGATTACTCACTGAAAAGTAACCTGGAAAATGAATAGCATATCAGTATGTTTTTCTACACATAATATTTGACATCACATGGTACATTAATAACACTGATATTTTTACCTCTAACGGATCTAGGGAAATAATGACTATATATGATCTAAAACCCCGTTTTCAGAACCTGTTACGGCCTATCGTCATTCGTCTTCATCATCTGGGATATACAGCCAATCAAGTCACATTATCCGCTCTGTTTTTATCACTTTTTATCGGTTTATTATTAAGTTTATTTCCCACACCTTCCCTATACTGGATACTTCCTGTTTTTCTATTTATTCGTATGGCACTGAATGCAATTGATGGAATGCTGGCGCGGGAACATAACCAAAAATCTCATTTAGGTGCTATTTATAATGAGTTAGGAGATATTATTTCTGATGTTGCCCTCTATCTTCCCTTCTGTTTTTTACCCGGTGTCAGCAATATCAGTTTACTGATTATTCTATTTCTTACCATTTTGACTGAGTTTATTGGTGTATTAGCACAAACCATCGGCGCATCACGACGCTATGATGGCCCAATGGGAAAAAGTGATCGCGCTTTTGTTTTTGGCACTTATGGGTTGATTATTGCCATTTTTCCTTCGGCTTTAAATTGGAGTAGTTACCTGTTTCCTTTTATCGCTATCTTACTTGTAATGACTTGCTATCAGCGGGTTGTCAAAGCCCTGTACGAGATCAGGCAAATTGAACAATCCCAATCCAGATAAGGCCCCATAATGACACAGCTATTCAAACAACGTATTGCTGAAGAACACTACTTCACTACATCTGATGATGTATCTCTGTTTTATCGTCACTGGCCACAGCAACAAATCAAAGCAGAAAAAGCGATTATTATTTTTCACCGTGGTCATGAACACTCCGGACGCGTTCAGCATATTGTTGATGAACTCAATCTGCCTGATTTTGCTGTCTTTGCGTGGGATGCCCGTGGTCATGGTCAGACAAAAGGAGCACGTGGCTATAGTCCGTCAGTCGGCACATCAATTCGTGATGTAGATGAATTTGTCCGGTTTATTGCCGCTAAATATGATATTGCGATGGAAAATATCGTAGTGATTGGTCAGAGTGTCGGCGCTGTATTAGTGTCCGCTTGGGTACATGATTATGCGCCGAAAATCCGGGCGATGATCCTTGCTGCTCCGGCTTTTGATATTAAATTATATATTCCTTTCGCTACGCAGGGATTGCAGTTGATGCAGAAGATTCGCGGAATTTTCTTCGTCAATTCCTATGTAAAAGCGAAATTTTTAACTCACGATGAAACCCGTATTGCGTCTTATAATAACGATCCACTGATTACCCGTGAGATTGCAGTCAATATCTTGCTGGAGCTTTATCAAACCTCAGAACGTGTCGTTAAAGATGCCGCCGCGATCACACTTCCTACTCAATTATTCATTTCAGGCAGTGATTATGTTGTGAATTCAAAACCACAGCACCAGTTCTACCAGCAATTAAGTAGCCCAATAAAAGAGAAACATGTCATGGCAGGTTTCTATCACGATACGCTGGGTGAAAAAGATCGACACCTTATTTTTGATAAGATCCGGCTTTTTCTGGAACGTATTTTTGCTATTCCACGTTACCAGCATAACTATGAGCAACAAGATATCTGGAGCTACTCCGCCGATGAGTTTCGTGCACTCAGTACCTCTCTTCCTCATTTCAGTGCCAAAAACCTCGCTTATAAATTAATGCGTAAGGCCATGAAAAGTCACTTAGGTAAGGCTTCAGAAGGAATACGGCTGGGTCTTACAACAGGATTTGATTCGGGTTCTACACTGGATTATATCTACCGTGATCAGCCACAAGGTCAGGGAATTTGGGGGAGACTGCTGGATAAACACTACCTGAACAGCATTGGCTGGCGTGGTATACGGCAACGTAAAATTCATATCGAAACGCTGATCCGACAGGCCATTCGTTGTTTGCATGAACAAAAAATGCCAGTACATATTGTGGATATTGCTGCCGGGCATGGGCGCTATGTTCTCGATGCCATCAATGAGTTCAGTAAAGTTGATTCTGTTTTATTGAGAGATTATAGCGATATTAATGTACGTCAGGGGCAGGCTTATATTGAAGAACGCCATTTGTCAGAAAAGATTCAGTTTGTTATCGGAAATGCTTTTGATGCTGATAGCATAGCCTCAATAACACCCGCGCCAACACTGGGAATTGTTTCAGGCCTCTACGAATTATTTTCTGATAATAATCTGGTCAGAAATTCCCTACACGGGCTTGCTGAAGCTATTACAGAAAATGGTTATCTGATATATACCAGCCAGCCGTGGCATCCGCAGCTTGAAATTATTGCTCGTGTTCTTTCAAGCCACCGAGAAAATGAACCGTGGATCATGCGACGTCGCACACAAGGTGAAATGGATGCATTGGTGGAAGCGGCCGGATTTGAGAAGTTATACCAGTTAACAGATAACTGGGGTATCTTTTCCGTTTCAATTGCTAAGCGTGTTTATCGTTGAAAATAATATGAGCCAGTATTCACTGGCTCATATTATTTTATTAAAAATTTTCATAATGATAAATTAAGACCTTCGTTAATTTAATATAGACATAATTGGCACTATCATTTTTGCTACAGGGTAAACTCCATGATAATTACATTCATCATTTTTTTTACTAGAAGATATTTTGGCATTATTTTGAATCTGTCTTGGAAGACAAATCATAGAAACCTGGTTTTCCACCAATCTTCTTTCCTCACTAGATACAACAATATTATTAAAGTTTAAGTCTTCACCAATTTGGTTATGCAAACTTAGTAGAAAAGCCACTGAACTTATAAGCATTATCGGTACATGATGCTGATTGGTAACCGAATATTCGACGTATTGATGCCTTCTAGAATGTCCCGGACTCGTATCTGTAACAGTGTTTCTTCTTCCACGAATTAAATCTTCAGGATGTACTAATCCTAGAGCATGACCAATCTCATGAAGTAGAATTGTATATGTATGAAGCTCTGCATACTCTCTAAAAGAATGATCGAGCCCCATAGTTTCTATCCAGGTAGTGAAAAGTAAAGAAGATACTTCGATTTCTGGTGCCATATATATTCCTGATGACGTAATACCATAATCAAATCGATCTTCTTCGTATTGTCTCGAATAAGGAAAAATCGTGAACGCTTCTAAATCCCCCAAGTAATAGTCACTATGACTGGTATCTAACATAGTGGGCAACATAGTTTGTACCACGAAATTTGAAGGCCCCCCAACATGCCCTTCAGCAATAGTGAAATGTACACCTAATACATTATTCCAATAATTTACAGCGCGGCGCATAAGTGGTGCTATATAAATATCAACATGCCCCTCCGGCGGATAAATGTAACGTATAAATAAAAGAGGATCAGGCAATATATATCGCATTACACTGCCATACCCTACTACAGGATTATAAGGATTACGATCCAAATCATAAAATAATCCGACAACAGAGGATCTTATATCATTTTCAGATAACGGGTTATCATCCATATCATCTGCTGCTATGCCAGATAATGATGAAAATGATAATACTATGACTATTAAAATAAATATTTTATTTATTAAGCCCATAAAACACTCCTCCTACCATTATCAAACAATTACTTCAATCCATAAAGAATTTTTTAAATTTAACCATTATAAAAATATAATTAACCTGTTATTAAGCTAAAAGTCTCTTATATTAATAAGTCACTCACATATAATGGCCAGTCTTATAGCGTTCGCCATTAATACTTTTGTACTGATACAGGAAATTTGAACAACTTATTGATTTATAATTTTTTATTCACTAACCTTGATCGTTACCAAAAATAGTAATTACATATAAAAATAGTACCTCATGTTGCTATCTGTCAATAAATCTACATTTAAAAATTCATCATCTCTGATTTCAAAACAATATCATCAAAAACAGCATTCGTTTGATTTTTATTTATTCAACGCTAACCTATCAGGTAACTTTTTGACGTATAACACCTTTATTAGGTAACTAAAGCGATATCCTTATCCCTGTTTCTTATTTCAATCCACTATACACAATGGACTTCAAGATACATCGCGGCGGCAAGCAACTTGAATGACAAAGTGTATAAATGGATCTTTTATTCTTAGGTCTTACATGAAATGAATACTAAAAAAATCAATGGAATACGGATTTTTAGCGCATTTATTGACGCTTGCTGGAAAGAATCTTACTCTTTCTCCCGTTTTATCAAAGATATCATTGCTGGTATCACTGTGGGTATTATCGCTATTCCTCTGGCAATGGCTCTGGCTATAGGGAGTGGAGTGGCACCACAGTATGGTCTTTATACCGCAGCAATCGCCGGTATCGTTATCGCCATTACCGGCGGTTCACGTTATAGCGTATCCGGGCCGACTGCCGCCTTTGTCGTCATTCTCTATCCGGTATCACAACAATTTGGCCTGAGTGGCCTATTGATAGCGACACTCATGTCCGGTGTTATCCTGATTGTTATGGGTCTGGCTCGTCTGGGTCGCCTTATCGAATACATTCCGCTTTCTGTAACCCTTGGGTTCACTTCCGGCATTGCTATCACGATTGCCACCATGCAGATACAAAATTTCTTTGGCTTGCAAATCAGCGAAGTTCCGGAAAACTATATCGATAAAGTCATTACTCTCTCTCAGGCAATTCCTTCATTTCATTTTAGTGACACAATTATTGGCTTGACTACCCTTCTGATATTAATTTTCTGGCCCAAACTGGGATTAAAGTTACCCGGGCATTTACCCGCTTTAGCTGCCGGAACGGCTGTTATGGGAATAATGCATCTACTGGGGCATGATGTAGCCACTATCGGCTCTTCATTCAGTTATACGCTGGAGGATGGAACACAAGGTCAGGGCATTCCGCCAATCCTGCCACAGTTTGTATTGCCGTGGAATTTACCGAATTCTCCTTCTTTCGATATTAACTGGAATACGATTTCCGCATTAATGCCTGCTGCATTTTCAATGGCTATGTTAGGCGCGATTGAATCTTTACTGTGTGCAGTCATTCTTGATGGTATGACAGGAAAAAAACATCATTCCAATAGTGAGTTGGTCGGGCAAGGCTTAGGCAATATTGCTGCACCCTTCTTTGGTGGTATCACAGCCACCGCCGCTATTGCCCGCTCTGCAGCTAATGTGCGAGCCGGAGCAACCTCCCCTGTCGCCACAGTGATTCACTCTTTATTGGTGTTATTAACTTTACTGTTTCTGGCCCCCATGCTTTCGTACTTACCGTTAGCTGCAATGTCCGCTATTTTACTGATTGTGGCCTGGAATATGAGTGAAGCCCATAAAGTGGTGGATTTAATTCGCCATGCTCCCAGAGATGACATTATTGTGATGCTGCTATGCATGTCATTGACCGTTCTGTTTGATATGGTGATCGCAATTACTGTAGGCATCGTTCTGGCATCACTACTGTTTATGCGTAAAATCGCCAATATGACCCGTATCAGCACTTCTGCCATAACAGATGCTGAGAAAGGATTCTTGGTTGTTCGGATTAACGGGCCACTTTTCTTTGCAGCTGCGGAGCGCATTTTTACTGAATTAAAAGAAGAAAGTGCTGAATATCAAAACATCATTATGCAGTGGGATGCGGTTCCTGTACTGGATGCAGGCGGGTTACATGCTTTTCAGAGTTTTGTTCGCGAGATGGCTAAAGAGTCGAAACAGGTTGTTGTCTGTGATATCCCCTTCCAACCTTTGAAAACACTGGCAAGAGCTAAAGTCACACCCATTGCAGGGCAACTCAGTTTTTATGCGACTTTACCTAAGGCATTAAAAGAGATGAAAGTGGAATATCCACCTGAAATTTGTGTCTCACTGGATAAAGCCTCCCATCAATAATTAAAATATGCGGTTACAAGGTATACCCTTCGTCTTTCAAGTTGCCTCTTTGTTGGCTGCGCTCACTCACCCCGGTCACATAGTTATCTATGCTCCCGGGGATGAACTCCCTTGCCGCCGCGATGCAACTTGAAATCCATTGGGTATATATTTATCTGCAACCGCAATTTCAGCAATACATCCGACCAGCTCAAGAATTATTTACTGGTATCCAGCTCAGGAAAGCTTTTCACTACATCATCAATGGCTTTCATCTGCATCAGGAATGCTTCCAGTTTTGCCAGTGGCAGTGCAGATGGGCCGTCACATTTTGCATTTTCCGGGTCTGGATGTGCTTCGAGGAATAAACCTGCGATACCCACAGCCATTCCCGCACGAGCCAGTTCAGCAACCTGCCCGCGGCGTCCGCCGGAAGCTGCACCGAATGGATCACGGCACTGTAAAGCATGAGTCACATCGAAAATGATCGGTGAACCGTTGGTTGCCTGTTGCATCACACCAAAGCCCAGCATATCTACAACCAGATTGTCATAACCGAAGTTGCTGCCACGGTCACACAAAATCACCTGATCATTACCGCCTTCTTTGAATTTCTCGACGATATTGCCCATTTGCCCCGGGCTGACAAACTGGGGTTTTTTAACATTAATCACTGCACCCGTTTTCGCCATCGCTTCCACCAGATCGGTCTGGCGAGCAAGAAAAGCAGGAAGTTGGATAACATCAACCACTTCAGCTACAGGTTGCGCTTGCGCGGGTTCGTGTACATCAGTAATAATTTTTACGCCGAAGGTTTGTTTCAGCTCCTGAAAAATTTTCATTCCCTCTTCAAGGCCCGGGCCACGGTAAGAACGGATAGAAGAGCGGTTAGCCTTATCAAAAGAGGCTTTAAAAACATAAGGAATGCCCAGTTTTTGTGTCACCGTGACATAGTGTTCACAAATCTTCATGGCCAAATCCCGTGATTCCAGGACATTCATGCCACCAAACAACACAAATGGCAGATCATTTGCGACCCTGATATCACCAATATTAACCACTTTCTGTTGCATGCTTATACCTTCTGTTGTTAAGGGTAAAAAATTTTAATAAAACACCAAATCAGGTGTGAGTAACTCTGCCACCATCCGCTTAATACCTGACTACCAATGCGGTAGTCAGTGCAGCACTATGGTTCGGCGTTCTCTATCTATAGAATTAATCTGCATTTTTATCATCTCTGAGATAGGGTCTTCAGGACAATGTTCTACAAAGTAACTCAGATCTGAAACCGCAATATGATCACAGTCAAGCTGGGCATAAATAAGCCCACGATCACGGATTTCATACGGGTCATCCGGATCAAACATCAACACCACTTCACTGGCTTTGAGTGCCAGTTCCATCTTTTTTTCTTCCATCAGAGAAACTTTGATCGTATCAGTGATTTTGCGTACTAAGCTGCTGTTATCGGCTTCCTGTAAATCTTTCTTTTCCAGCCGGACAGTCGGGCCAATGTTACCTTTCAGCCAGACATCAAGGATATGTTCATTAAGCGTTTCCCCATTCATGGGGTTAATAAACCAGGCAGGTTGATCAGGCAAATCAATACGTAATATCAACTGGGTCGGAAATATTACCGGCGTTATAGGAATATCCAACATCTGAGCGATATGCACAAATAGCGCACCCAGTGCAACCGGTGCACCCTGACGGGAAACAATTACACTATCCAGCCATAGAGTATCCGATAGACAGTACACCCCATTTGCTCCACCAAACTTCCACTCCTGATAAAAAAGTGTCAGTAATGATTGCAGTTTTTCTTTATGGCCATTGATTGAAAAAAGTGCCTGCTGTGCTTCTTCGACTAACGCAGTTAACTGCTCTGACACTAATGCCTGAGGGAAATCAGGGCGAATAGCCTTTGATACCAGAATAATACCGTCAATCAGGGGAGCATCATTGAATTCATAATTAGTTATGGGTTTCATTTTTATTCCATCGACCTACCGTGATACGTTCATTACCACCATAATCCTGAAAAGTCGCTATCTGATGATAACCCTTCTCTAAAAACAGGTTCCTGACAACTGCTCCCTGTTTCCAGCCATGCTCCAATAACAGCCATCCATTCGGTAATAGAAAATGGCGGGCCTGTTCCACGATTGCCTGTAAATCCGCCAAACCATTTTGTGCGGCAATCAATGCAGTGGCCGGTTCAAACCTAACATCCCCTTCTTTCAGGTGAGGGTCATTCTCATCTATATACGGGGGATTACTGACAATCATATCAAATTGTCTGTCACCCACTGCAGAAAACCACTCACTTTGTAAAAAATTCACATTGTGAATGGCTTCTTGTCCATTGACTTTTCCAATATTGATCTTTTCAACATTGTTTTTTGCCAGTATGACTGCTTCAGGATTAATATCGACCCCCGTGACATGGCAATTACGCCTTTCAGTTGCCAGTGCCAGAGCGATCGCGCCCGTTCCCGTGCCAAGATCGAGGATTTGTGCCGGCGTTTCCGGCAACAATTCAAGCGCTTTTTCCACCAGACACTCCGTGTCAGGTCGCGGGATCAGGGTTGCGGGTGAGACTGCGAGTGGTAATGACCAGAACTCTTTCTCACCGACAATATAAGCGATTGGTTCACCTTTCAGTCGGCGAGCCAGTAAGCCATCAAGCTGAAGGGATTCTTCTCCTGAAATGGACGTTTCACTAAATGCTATCAGGTAGGTACGGGAGCGACCTGTCACATGCCCCAACAGGATCTCCGCCTCTCGCTTAGGGCTGCTACCAGCAGGCAAATTATCAGATAACTGAGCCGCTGCGTATTGCAGCCAATGTTGATAGTTCATTAATCCTGCTCTGACAGTGCAGATAACTGGTCAGCCTGATATTCGGTAATGATTGGCTGGATCAACATATCCAGTTTGCCTTCCATGACTTCATCAAGGCGGTATAGCGTCAGGTTGATGCGGTGGTCAGTCACTCGCCCTTGCGGGAAGTTATAAGTCCGGTTGCGATCTGAACGGTCACCGGAACCAAGCAGGTTGCGGCGCTCAGAGGCTTCAGCTTCCTGACGCTTCTGCATTTCAGCAGCACGAATACGGGCACCCAGCACAGATAATGCTTTAGCTTTATTTTTATGTTGCGAACGTTCGTCCTGACATTCCACCACAATTCCGGTAGGAATATGGGTAATTCGGATCGCGGAGTCGGTGGTATTAACGTGCTGACCACCCGCACCGGAAGAACGGAAGGTATCAATTTTCAGGTCTGCTGAGCTGATTTCCGGCAATTCAGCTTCCGGGATTTCCGGCAATACCGCTACTGTACAGGCTGAAGTATGGATACGACCCTGAGATTCTGTTTCCGGCACACGTTGAACACGATGACCGCCTGATTCAAATTTCAAATGCCCGTAAACCTGCTCACCAGAAACTTTCGCGATAACCTCTTTATAACCGCCATGTTCCCCTTCGTTGGCACTCATAATCTCTACTTTCCAACGACGAGATTCGGCATAACGGCTATACATGCGGAACAGATCTCCGGCAAATATTGCCGCTTCATCACCACCGGTTCCCGCACGAACTTCGAGAAAACAGTTGCGCTCATCATCCGGATCTTTTGGTAACAGCAATAACTGGAGTTGCTGCTCCAACTCTTCATTACGAATTTTTGCGTCCTTGAGTTCTTCCTGCGCCATTTCCCTCATTTCAGGATCATCAAGCATCATCTCGGCTGTCTGTAAATCATCCTGAATTGTTTTCCAGGATTTGAAACAGCTAGTTACATCGGTAAGTTGAGCATATTCCTTTGATAATGCACGGAAACGCTCTTGATCAGCGATCACTTCGGCATCACCGAGGTGAGCCAGTACTTCTTCATGGCGTTCTTGCAATGCTTCCAGTTTAGCGACAATAGAAGGCTTCATTCGTAATATCAGACCTTATTTAGAATAGGGTTATGGATCCAGCCCAAGGCCGTCCCGCAGGAGATTCAGGCGTTCTAAATCGCCGTCACTGGCAGCCTTTTGGAGTGATTTAGTTGGTGTATGGATCAGACGATTCGTCAATTGGTGAGTTAACTGGTTGATGACCTGTTCTGCGTCAGCA
Source organism: Xenorhabdus stockiae (assembly GCF_002632825.1). Lineage (GTDB taxonomy): Bacteria > Pseudomonadota > Gammaproteobacteria > Enterobacterales > Enterobacteriaceae > Xenorhabdus > Xenorhabdus stockiae. The sequence goes on along the minus strand of NZ_NJAJ01000013.1, from coordinate 63,111 downwards.
CCCTGTTGTATGGACATTAATGCTTTTGCAGTCATCTCAGCCCTGATTTTTTCTGCCTGTTCCCGATATTCGCGAATTGTATTAACTGCGCCCTGCGAACGCAACCAATCCATAAAATGAGTGCTCTCTTGTTGTACAATTCCTTCAGCAATCACCGCCGCTGCTTTACGTTGCGCAAGATTTTGCTGAATAATGGCCTGTAAATCATCAACACTGTACAAATAGGCGTCACTCAATTTCTCAACATCCGGCTCGATATCTCGGGGAACAGCAATATCAATCAGCAGCATGGGTTGATTACGGCGTAATTTTAGTGCCCGTTCGACCATTCCTTTACCAATAATCGGTAAAGGGCTGGCTGTAGAACTGATGACGATATCTGCTTCTGCCAGTCGGGTATCAATTTCCGACAGGGATATCACTTCCGCATTCACCTCATTCGCCAGCGTATACGCACGCTCTTTTGTGCGATTGGCAATCATAAGATGGTTAACCCGGTGCTCTTTAAGATGACGGGCGACAAGCTCAATCGTTTCCCCGGCTCCTACCAGCAGAATATTTAACTGGGAAAGCGACTCAAAGATTTGCCGCGCAAGCGTACAGGCAGCAAAAGCGACAGAAACCGCATTCGCCCCAATTTCTGTTTCAGTTCTGACCCGTTTAGCAACAGAAAATGATTTCTGGAACAGGCGCTCTAATTCCCCTGATAAGGATTGATAGCTCTGCGATTCAGAAAAGGCTTTTTTCACCTGACCTAAAATTTGAGGTTCACCAAGCACCAGTGAATCCAGTCCGCTGGCAACCCTCATTAAATGGCTGACAGCATCACTCCCCAGATGCCAGTAAAGGCTCGTGTTGAGTTCATCGTGGCTTAACTGGTGATATTCGCATAACCAATTGATGAGTTGCTCTTTCAGGTTGTCCTGCTGTTCAACGCTGAGATACAGTTCAGTACGATTACAGGTTGACAGCACAACCCCGCCTCTCACCAGCGGCTGCTGGAGCAGGTTATCAAGTGCAAGCCCTATCGTATCGGGAGAAAAGGCTACCCGTTCACGCAAAGAAACAGGCGCTGTTTTGTGATTTATACCGAGTGCTAATAAAGTCATCTTAACTGCGTTGAGTTATCTGGCATTGGCTCATAACAATATTAATAATCATTCTCATAAACCTACACCTTTCGTAAGGACTCTCATTGGTTGAGCATTCTACTTGATGCAACAGTTCAATAAAAGTCAATCAAACAGTTCGGCTATAATTATTCGGGAAATTTTAACGAAACTTCGCTAAATTACCTCCTTGATTATAGACTTTGATTGCACATTATTCGCTATCACACCATTGGGCTACCCTATGAAAATACCATCATTTTTTCGTTTACTCCCCCTCTCCGCTGTTCTGCTGACGGCTTGTACCGTTACACAGGCACCAGACGGAACAGGGTCAATGAGCTCCCCGCAATGGAATGATCGCAAAGCACAATTGCAAAATTTGACTCATTATCAAACCCGGGGATCTTTCGCTTATCTGGCAAATGAAAAGAAAGTGTATGCCCGTTTTTTCTGGCAACAATATGCGGCAAATAACTACAAGCTACTTCTGCTAAATCCATTAGGAACAACTGAACTGGAATTATCTGTTCAGCCTAATATCACCCAGATTACGGACAATGAAGGGAAAAAATATATCAGTAATAATCCGGAAGAACTGATTTATAAGCTTACCAATATGAATATTCCTTTGGATAATCTGAAAAGCTGGATTATCGGCCTGCCCGGCAATGCCCGCGATTTTCAGCTGGATAAAAACTATCTGCTTAAATCGGTAAGCGATAAAGAAAATGGTGAAATCTGGCAGGTAAATTATCAGGGATACGATACGTCAATGACTCCCGCCTTACCAAACCGGCTGGAACTGACCCAAGGTAAAAACCGTATTAAACTGAAAATGGATAACTGGACTACCCAATAATGACTTTAACCTGGCCTTCTCCGGCAAAATTAAATTTATTTTTGTATATCACCGGACGCCGTTCTGATGGCTATCATGAACTACAAACACTGTTTCAGTTTCTGGATTATGGTGATGAAATAACCATCACTCCCCGTCAGGATAATCAGATCCGCCTGCTGACACCCGTTAAAGGCGTGCCAAATGACGATAATCTGATCGTCCGGGCTGCGCGGTTATTACAAGAGCACGCTGAAAAGCAGTCAATCGGCACCCAATACCGGGGCGCAGATATCCACATTCATAAACGTTTGCCCATGGGTGGCGGTCTGGGTGGCGGTTCTTCCAATGCAGCCACGGTACTGATTGCCCTGAACTATCACTGGCAGACAAACCTGTCGGATGATGAACTGGCACAACTTGGCGTCACTCTCGGCGCAGACGTTCCTGTCTTCGTTAAAGGGCACGCAGCTTTTGCCGAAGGCATCGGTGAAAAATTGCAACCAGCCTCACCTGAAGAGAAATGGTTTCTGGTTGCTCACCCCGGAATTGAGATCCCGACCCCAAAAATATTCACAGATCCTGAATTAAAAAGAAATTCTCCGATCCGCACTTTACCCGCATTATTACAGGCACCATTCAAAAATGATTGTGAGCCAATCGCAAGAAAACGTTTCCGTAAGGTTGAACAGCTTCTTTCATGGCTGTTAGAATACACTCCGTCACGCCTGACCGGGACAGGTGCATGTGTTTTCGGCGAGTTCGAATCAGAAGCATCGGCCCGTAAGGTGTTAAATCAAGCCCCAGAGTGGATGCAGGGCTTTGTTGCGCGTGGCGTTAACATTTCACCATTGCATACATTTCGCTGCAAACAAACAGCTCTGGGATAAACATGTTATTGAACCAATGGATCGTTGTTTTGCTTTAATGAGTAGCGGTTTGATTGGTCAACAATATCTCTCTGGACGCAAGCCTGAGGTTTTTCTCGTGCCCGATATGAAGCTTTTTGCTGGTAATGCCACCCCTGAACTAGCACAACGTGTTGCCAACCGTCTGTACACAAGCCTGGGAGACGCTGCTGTCGGTCGTTTCAGCGACGGTGAAGTCAGTGTTCAAATCAATGAAAATGTACGCGGTGGCGATGTATTCATCATCCAGTCCACTTGTGCACCAACCAACGATAACCTGATGGAATTGGTCGTTATGGTCGATGCGCTGCGTCGCGCTTCTGCCGGACGTATTACTGCGGTAATTCCTTACTTTGGTTATGCGCGTCAGGATCGTCGTGTTCGTTCAGCGCGTGTGCCTATCACTGCCAAAGTCGTTGCGGACTTTTTGTCCAGCGTTGGTGTAGACCGTGTTCTCACGGTTGACCTGCACGCCGAGCAGATCCAAGGCTTCTTTGATGTTCCGGTTGATAATGTATTTGGTAGCCCAATCCTTCTGGAAGATATGCTCCAGAAAGGGCTGGAAAACCCGATTGTTGTTTCTCCAGACATTGGTGGTGTTGTTCGCGCCCGTGCTATTGCTAAGCTGCTGAATGATACTGACATGGCTATTATTGATAAGCGCCGCCCACGTGCGAACGTTTCTCAAGTTATGCACATCATTGGTGATGTTGCAGGCCGTGACTGCATTCTGGTTGATGACATGATCGACACAGGTGGCACGCTGTGTAAAGCCGCTGAAGCCCTGAAAGAGCGCGGAGCGAAACGGGTATTTGCTTATGCGACACACCCAATCTTCTCTGGTAATGCTGTAGAAAACATCAAGAACTCAGTGATAGATGAATTTATTGTCTGTGACACAATTCCTCTGTCTGATGAGGTCAAGGCGTTGAACAAAGTTCGTACTCTGACACTGTCTGGCATGCTCGCTGAAGCAATCCGCCGTATCAGCAATGAAGAGTCAATCTCTGCAATGTTTGAACACTAAGATATAAGCCAGTGCAGATTTTGAGCACAAACTTATACAAGTGATTAAATAAATCATCGCTGCAAAAACCCGTTGGTGCGCCTGTACCAGCGGGTTTTTCTGTTTATTTAACAATCGGATGAAATAATTAAATATTGATTTAATTAATCAAAAGAATATTCACAACCAAAAAATAATAATTAATATCAACAAGTTAACCTGTCTTATGATTTATATATCCAGAAAACTCACCATCGACATATCAGAACAGAAAAACAGCAGTCATATCTGTGCATAACAAATCATCTGGTACGTCCAGTCCTCTATAAACGTAACAATACTGGTGCGCCCGTGTGGTTGCTGCTAACCTGTCGCCGTTTTGAAAACTGACGATAAAAATACCTTAAAAAAACAACAATTATGTTAGTAAATATTTTTCATCGAAAAAATTAAAATTATCTGATGAGATAAATTTCAGGCTCATTTGGACTACTCAGACAGGAAACACCATTCAATCCAGAAAAGTTGTTCCCCATAGATATTGACCTGACCAGCCAGATATCAATCAGACATATTCAACCTATCAGCACCTTCAAACTTATGAAGAGGCGTCGCTCAGGCTTTGCCATTAAAAAAGCCGATGTTGCTGATAAATAAAAACTATTTAAGTAAGGATAATGCTAATGAAAAAGGCATTTTTATTCACACCAGCACTGTTAGCACTTTCAATCAGCACCATTTCTAATGCCCATGCTTATGACAATCTTTATGTTTTTGGCGATAGTTTGAGTGATACTGGAAATACTAAAGGTGTAGAACGTTTCACAACGGATGGTAAAACTAGCCAGCTTTATAATGAATATCTTGCTAAAAAACTTGCAAATATCGAATTAAAACCCTCCAGTGAAGAAGGCGGCACCAACTATTCACAAGCAGGATCGACAGCTCTGAAAGAATATAGTGAGCGTGGTCTTGGGACTAAGGAACAGGTAAGTCAGTATTTGGCACAGCATAATCAACAGGCTGACTCTAATGGAATCTATATCCATTGGGTAGGTGGGAATGATCTTGCAGCAGCATTAATCGCGGGAAGTAAAAATCCGAAGGACCCTTCTGAATCGTATGACATTGTCGGGAAAAGTGCGACAGAAGCATCAAGGCAGATCACTCAATTGGTGAACGCTGGCGCCGGCTTAGTCATAGCGCCAACTGTGCCTGATGTGGGTACTACACCAAGAATGTTAGAAACATTACTTAGCCAAGCTATGTTTAATCAAGCTTTAGTCGCTAAAGGTATTGACCCTAATGTTTTTAACGAACCAACAAAAGACAAAAAAGAAGCCGCTGACAAAGTAGCCATTGAACAAAAAATCAAAAATGATCCTAACTTCCAGAAAGCAAGCAAAGAAACCTTAACCTTAGTCCATGATGGTATTAATAGTTACGAAACTCCTTCTGGTGTTTTCCGTAATAAAGTCCTTGAAGGCACCTTGAAAGTAGTTGCCGCAAAGGCAGCCGCAAAATCCGCTCAAGCTGAAATTGACAAGGCCGATACACCAGAGAAAAAAGCTAAAGTTGAGGCGGAAATCAACGCTAAAACTGAAGAATTATATAAGCAACTTATTACCGCTTATAATGGTGCCAGTGTAGGTGCAACAAAACTCACCGATGCTTATAACGAATTAGTGGATAAACAAATCAGCGAGAGCAAGGGCAATATCCTGCGTGCCGATATCAACGGTCTGCTCAAGGAAGTGATCGACAATCCTTATAGTTATGGTATTCAAAATACATTAGGTTATGCCTGCCCTCAGGGACAGTCAGCCAGTGAATGTGTTTCTAAAATAGACGGAAAGGATAATCCTGAATTCAATAATATCAGAGAATTTTTATTCGCTGATCAATTCCACCCAACACCACTAGCACACAAAATTATGGGCCAATACATAGAATCCATCGATATTGCCCCATCACAGGTTATGACCCTGAATCAGGTCAACCGTGCTCCGGTTAAAGGTACGCGTGCTTCCCTTGATGGTCATCTGCAACAACTGCGCAGCGGTGGTAATGAACAGGGGAAAACGGGTGTATTCGGTGGCTATAGCGGCGGCCGTAATACCACCTTTACCTTAGGTGGTGATTATCAGCTGACAGAAAGGCTGTTACTGGGTGCTCTGTACTCTAACGATAACACTGAGCGTTCACCGACCTCTAACTTCTCTTATCAAAGTGATGCACATGTTGCCACTGCCTATGGTTTGTGGAACGTATTTAACAAAGCATGGTTAAGTGGTGATCTCCACTATGCGGACATCAATTACGACAGCTTAACCCGTAGCATCAAACTGGGTCAGGCAACTCGCAGAGAAGTAGGCTCCACTACAGGTACACAATGGGGTGCCCGTCTTACTGCCAACTGGGATATCCCAGTCACCAACATCGTAACCACCAGCCCGATTGTGCAGTTCAGCTGGGATAAAGGTGATGTTAAAGGCTATCGTGAATCCGGTCATCAAAGTTCTTCCATGCACTTCAGTGACCAGAGTTACACCTCTAAAATCGCTACGCTGGGCTGGCGTGTAGATACTCAGCTGGGTCGTTTCAACCCATATGCGTCTGTGCAGTTTAATCACCAGTTCGGCGATACTCAGTCTAAAATGCGTAGTGCGATTAATTCCACCAAAACATCGTTTGTTGTGGATAGTGGCAAACAGAGCAAAGACTGGCGTCAATATACTGTAGGTGCGAATGCCAATCTGTTCGGTAACGTACGCGGTTTTGCATCCGTCACCCGTAATGAAGGCAGTGCACAAGATGCTAACTATGATTTCAGCTTAGGTATCAATGCCAGCTTCTAATTTTGTAGGCAATAAATCCGATATAAGTCGATTAATTTTAATCAGCTGATTAATTAAAAATGCAGGGCACAATATTGTTGCCCTGCGTTCTTTTCATCCCTTTCAAATCCCGTCCTCAGCCTAAACCCGCATAAAACTTAACACTGAAATAATATAAATATACTGGGTTAAATATTTCAAACACACTGGTCAGACATCACATTATTTACAAATAATTCAATGTGATATGGATTATTTTTTACGTTTGAACATACTCTAATTTAGTCAATTGTTATCAAATAGTTAACAATTTGATCGAGCTCACAAAATATTTCACCTGTCAGCACCTCAAAACTTCCGAAAAGTCGTTGCTCAGACTTCGTCATTAAAAAATTGGGGAACTGATAAATAACAAAAACTATTTATGGAGAATACCAGTGAAAAAGTCTTTTTTATTTGCACCTGCCCTATTAGCGCTTTCAGTCAGCACCATTGCTAATGCTCAGTCTTTTAGTGATTTTTGTGTTTTTGGGGATAGTTTGAGTGATGAGGCGTTTACAACAGAAAAAAATTCGTCATATAAATATGATCTTAGCAAAGATCTCACAGACAAAAAATCAACAGAACATGATCCAAATAATCCAAAACGTGACTGCATCAATAATCCAAAAGGTGGCGCAACTGCCATTCCCATAAAATTGTTCACTGACGGGTTGTTCGAAGAAAAAAACCCAAAGACAGCTACAACACAAGCACAATTGGATGCATATCTTGCTGAACACAACAATAGATTCAGTCCAAACAAGATTTATCTCCATTGGATAGGTGGCAATGATATAAAATGGGCCTTATACAATGCGATGGCAATTCAGAATAATTCTAATGAGCTAGCCATTAGAAGAGCTCCCGAGCTCATTCTTACGGAAAGTGCAGAAGCCGCCGGAAATCAAATCAACAATATGATTGATAAAGGAGCAGGATTGATTATTGTTCCAAACGTTCCGGATCTGGGAACAACTCCCAGATTATTGGAAGAAGTTTTGGTCAATGGAATAACAACAAAAATAAAAAATACATTAAATGAAAAAGGAATATCACAAAACATTATCGATGGTGCTGTCTTACCTGCGCTTCAGAACCAACTCAATGACATGTTAAATAAAATACATCTAGAAATTAATCAAAGAATCATCCCTAGTGGTGATGGTCGTGATATAGCACTTCAACAAATATTTCATAAGATAAGCCAAGAGATCCCGACTAAAGCTGAAATTATGGTCAAACAATATGAGCAAATTCTTAAAATGTTCGGATTCGATCCGAAAGAATTTGTTTTAGACCCTCAACAAATTGAAAAAGAACTAACTGAAGGATATTACAAAGCCAGCTATATGGCTACAAAATACACTAATGACTTCAACAATAAGGTAGAAAGTATCATTAGCACAAGTAATGGTAATATCCTACGTGCTGATATCTATGGCTTATTACATGAGGTTATAGATAGCCCATTAAGTTATGGTTTTGATAATAACCTTGGCTATGGCTGTGGTTTCGGTATAGATGCTGATAAATGTAATTCTGAACAAAAAAGTTTCGATGACAGTAAGCAATTTATATTTGGTGATAATTTCCACGCTTCAACACTAGCTCAAAAAATTATAACTCAATATATAGTCTCCACCTATATCGCCCCATCACAAGTCATGACGCTAAATCAAGTCAACCGTACTCCGGTTAAAGGCACCCGAGCTTCCCTTGATGGTCATCTGCAACAGCTACGCCATACCGGCAATGAACAGGGAAAATTTGGAGTTTTCGGTAGCTATACCGATAACCGTCATGATTCCTTTACGTTAGGCGGCGATTACCAACTGACGGAAAACTTTTTACTGGGCGCTCTGTACTCCAACAACAAATTTGATCGTTCCTCTGTTTCTAACTTTACTTACGAAGGCAATGGGCATGTGGCAACCGGTTATGCACTGTGGAACATCTTTGATAACGCATGGCTGAGTGGTGATATTCACTATGCCCGTATCAATTACGATAGCCTGACCCGTAGTATCCAGCTTGGTCAGGCAAACCGCAAAGAAACAGGCTCAACTACCGGTAAACAATGGGGTGCCCGTCTTACCGCTAACTGGGATATTCCTGTCACTGATATCGTCACCACCAGCCCGATTGTGCAGTTCAGCTGGGATAAAGGTGATGTTAAAGGTTATCGTGAATCCGGTAATAACAGTTCTGCCATGCATTTCAGTGACCAAAACTACACTTCTAAAGTCGGCACACTGGGCTGGCGTGTAGATACCCAGCTGGGTCGCTTTAACCCATATGCGTCTATTCAGTTTAATCACCAGTTCGGCGATACCCAGTACAAAATGCGCAGTGCGATGAATAAGTCCGACAAACTATCGTTTGTTGTGGATAGTAGCAAACAGAGTAAAGACTGGCGTCAATATACTATAGGTGCGAATGCCAATCTGTTCGGTAATATCCATGGTTTTGCTTCCGTTACCCGTAATGAAGGCAGCTCACAGGATCCAAACTACAATTTCAGTCTGGGTGTTAGCTCCCGCTTCTGATTTGATGTCGTAAAAAATAACGCTAAAAAAACAACAAGCAAAATAAAGCGCAAAGGAAAATAAACTCTCCCTTGCGCTTTTCTTTATTCCGTCACATTTTCTCTTTCTATATACATACATCCGCATCACGTTGATTTTTCGTATAAGTAACCAGAAGTAATATCGTATTGAAATTATCAGGGAATATAAGGAATCAACTCTTAATCCAACCATATCGGAGGATAAGAGCTGAGAGGAAAGCAATGGCTACGTTCTCTGGAGAACTCCAATGAAAAAAGTACTTTTCGGAATATCAACTACAACACTACTTTTAACCAGTTTCATTACAAATTCCTATGCTTATGACACTACCTATGTCTTCGGCGATAGTCTGAGTGACGGCGGAAATAACGGGCGTTATACAACCGACGGAGCAAATAGTGAACTGTATGATGAATATGTGAGCCGCCACATTACCGGTAAAGACTTAACGCCTTCCAATAAAAACGGAACTAACTACGCTGAAGGCGGTGCAACCGCACTGCCGATGCCAAAACACCAGGATACAACAGAAAAGCAGCTGGATAATTATCTTAAACAACACGGAGGAAAAGCCGATCCAAATGGTATCTATATTCATTGGGTCGGTGGTAATGACATTACTGCTGCTTTACTAGCCTATAATATTATTTCGGATGATTCTAAAAAATCACATGAAATTGTTGATGCCAGTGCAAATGCTACATCAAACCAAATCAACACTCTGGTCAAAGCCGGAGCCGGGCTAATCATCGTACCAACCGTTCCTGATGTGGGAACAACGCCCAAAATGATGGAAGAATTGATTACAGAGGGATTAACAACCCTGAACAAAACGCCAAAACAAATTAAAGAAATATTAGAAAAGATCCATAAGGAGATTAACAAACACGATATTCCCAGCGGTGAAGCCCGTGAGATGGCAATAGATAAGCTCCTTGAAAAGTTGGCAAAAGAATCTGGGCTACCTAAAGATATTTTGGAGAATCTTTATAACACATACCGCCAAGAAGCCTCCGGGTTCACTGATAGTTATAACCAACAGGTAGATGATAAAATCAGTCAAAGTCATGGCAATATCCTGCGTGCTGATATTAATGCTCTACTACACGAAGTCATGGAAAATCCCTATGCCTACGGTATTCAGAATACATTAGGTTACTCTTGCCCTCAGGGAATACTTGCTGATAAGTGTTCTTCACAAGATACAAATTTTGATAAAGACAAAAAATTCTTATTCTCTGATGGCTTCCACCCAACCCCATATGTTCATCATGTCACCGGTCAATACATTACCTCAATCTATACTGCACCATTCCTTGTGGCATCACTAACTAGTGTCAATCAACTCCCGGTCAAAGGTGTTCGTTCATTCCTTGATGGCCACTTACAGCAGCTCCGCGATGCCGGTAATACACCGGGAAAAATCGGCGTATTTGGCGGTTATACACATAGCGGTAATGATACCTTTACGTTGGGTAGTGACTACCAGCTAACAAATAATCTATTAGTGGGAGCGCTCTATTCTCACTACGAGGATGAACGAACTTTAGCTTCTAGCTACACTTATGAAGGACTGGGACATACTGTCATCGCTTACGGACTGTGGAATCTCTATAACAACGCGTGGCTGAGCGGTGATCTCCATTATTCGCATCTAAATTACGACAGCCTGATCCGTAATATTGAGCTTGGTGAAGCTACCCGTAGAGAAATTGGCTCAACAATGGGTAAACAATGGGGTGCCCGCATTACTGCCAACTGGAACATTCCTGTTACTGAAGTCATCACTACCAGCCCGATTGTGCAGTTTATCTGGGATAAAGGTGAGGTTAATGGTTATCGTGAACACGAAAACAACAGTACATCCATGCACTTTTCTGGTCAGAGATATACGTCTGAAGTTGGTACACTGGGCTGGCGTGTAGACACTCAGTTAGGTCGCTTTAATCCTTATGCTGCTGTTCAGTTTAATCACCAGTTCGGGGATCTCACTACTAAAATACGCAGTGCTATTAATGCCACCAAAACTTCCTTTGTAATAGAAAGTAGTAAACGGAGCAAAAACTGGCGGCAATATACCCTTGGGATGAATATGGGACTAGTCAATAACCTACATAGTTTTATTACTGTAACCCGTAATGAAGGTAGCGGTGAGGAGCCTAACTATAATTTCAGTCTGGGAATTAATGCAATATTCTAAGATTCATTACCTTTCAAGTTGCAGCTGATAACGCTGCAACTTGAAATAAATGAAATACGTGAATAACCCAGTTAACAAAATACCCGTTTTATATTGTGTGCAATACTAATGATAGCGTTATATCAAAATATAAATATATCTTAATAAAATCACGAATGTTTATGTTGTTTTTTGCGACGATAGCGCTCATCATAATTTTTCAACCACCAATACTTATCCGTAATATGCTCCCGTCCTCCAAGACTAGCGCCACCCAACCAAATAAGTGCACCGACAAATAACCCTACCAGTGCAACTCCCGCAAAAAATTCAGATTCCTTAATACCAAATATATGGCTGAGCAAAACATAGGCTAGACTAATAAGCATCCCAGCCATGCCTAATCCCATAAAAATATTGCCCAGAATAAACGCTTTTTTACGTCCCATAGCCAACCTCCAATACTTTTTGTGAACGTAATTTGTTTACAAACGAACTCAAAAGCACGAAAGCGGATGCCTCCTAGTTATTATAGCCATAGTATTAAAAAGGTTATTGCGCCGGTGATCACAAGCTGTACAAATTTTCACTTATTTTTAATACCGACATCCTATTATCTAATATCATAATCAATTTTGTACTCAAGCTCTGAGGCAGGTAAACTAGGCCTCTTTTTTTAATACATTAATGCCAATAAGCGAAACCAAACTGTGAGTAACATAAAATTAATCGTTGGTCTGGCAAACCCCGGGGCTGAATATGCTCAGACCCGTCATAATGCAGGAGCATGGTTTGTCGATTTATTAGCACAGCGCCATAACCAGTCCTTAAAAGAAGAAAGTAAATTTTTCGGTTATACCGCTCGCATTAATATGAACGGGCAAGATGTCCGCCTACTGGTGCCAACGACATTCATGAACCTCAGTGGTAAGTCTGTTCTTGCCCTGGCCGGATTTTACCGTATTCAGCCGGATGAAATTCTGGTTGCGCATGATGAGCTTGATCTCCCGCCGGGTGTGGCAAAAATGAAGCTGGGCGGCAGTAATGGCGGGCATAACGGACTAAAAGATATCCAGAACAAATTTGGTAATAATCCTAATTTCCATCGTCTGAGAATTGGCATCGGCCATCCGGGTGATAAAAACAAAGTTGTGGGATTTGTACTTGGCAAGCCACCTGTCAGTGAACAAAAGCTGATTGATGATGCTATCGCAGAAGCATTAAGCTGTACTGATATTCTTATGAAAGATGGCATGAGCAAAGCCATTAACCGCCTGCACGCATTTAAAGCCAGTGCCTGACTGGAGTACATGGCACGTGATGCTATTGCGTGTATAATAGCGCCAATTTTATATAACTCACCAGCAGGCTATGCTCTATGGCTTTCCAGCCAGACAAAGGGCCATATTCATTGTTGGTGTATAAGTAATCAAAGGTGATAAATTTATGGGATTCAAATGCGGTATCGTTGGCCTGCCTAACGTCGGGAAATCTACATTATTCAATGCGCTGACCAAAGCAGGTATCGAAGCAGCAAACTTCCCTTTCTGCACTATCGAGCCAAATACCGGTGTTGTTCCGATGCCGGATCCACGTCTCGACAAGCTGGCTGAAATTGTTAAACCACAGCGCATTTTGCCAACCACAATGGAATTTGTGGATATTGCCGGTCTGGTAAAAGGTGCGTCAAAAGGCGAAGGTCTGGGTAACCAGTTCCTGACCAACATACGTGAAACTGAAGCGATTGGGCACGTTGTACGTTGCTTCGACAATGACAATATCATTCACGTTTCCGGTCAGGTTGATCCTGCGGCTGATATTGATGTTATCAATACTGAACTGGCCCTGTCAGATCTGGAAACCTGTGAGCGTGCTATCCAGCGCGTCCAGAAAAAAGCCAAAGGTGGCGATAAAGACGCTAAAACTGAATTAGCCGCGCTGGAAAAATGTCTCCCACACCTTGAGCAGGCAGGCATGTTGCGTGCTTTAGATCTGAGTGTGGAAGAAAAAGCCGCTATTCGTTACCTGAGCTTCCTGACCCTGAAACCAACAATGTACATTGCTAACGTCAATGAAGATGGTTTTGAAAATAACCCACATCTTGACACCGTTCGTGCTATTGCTGCGAAAGAAGGCTCTGTGGTTGTTCCTGTTTGCGCTGCAATTGAAGCAGATATCGCAGAACTGGAAGATGAAGACCGTGAAGAATTCATGGCTGAAATGGGGCTGGAAGAACCGGGCCTGAACCGTGTTATTCGCGCCGGGTACGAACTGTTGAATCTGCAAACCTATTTCACCGCGGGTGTGAAAGAAGTCCGCGCATGGACAATTCCGGTAGGCGCAACCGCACCACAAGCGGCGGGTAAAATCCACACTGATTTTGAAAAAGGATTTATCCGTGCCCAGACTATCGCATTTGAAGATTTCATCACCTATAAAGGTGAACAAGGTGCAAAAGAAGCGGGTAAAATGCGTGCAGAAGGAAAAGAGTATATCGTTAAAGATGGCGATGTAATGAATTTCCTGTTTAACGTGTAACTATCCTCCTTCCACTTCAGTGGAACAACTCGTAACTGACGAGTTTTAATATGAAGGCGGCGTTGATATCATAAACAAATTCAGCGCCGCACTAAAAATTATTACCAAAACCCTCTTTTTACTACTGGCTAAATATTTAGCTATCATATACATTTCGTTTTTCAATTTATTTTTTCTTCGCCGCTTACTATTTTATAAACATACGATCATTAAAAATATTATTTTAATTTACCTGATAATTAAATTTTATATTACCTTCCTTATTCTCAACAATCCTTTCTTGTTACATCATAAAAACTCTTAAAATCGATAAAAGTTGATATTTATAATCTGAAGAAAAATAGTTTAAATATATAAAAATGAATATCCATCAAGTTATATAGATAACACTTTTATATTAATTAACAACAAAGGATTTTTTATGTCACAAGAAAATGAAGTACGTGCTGAAGCTCAATGGGTTGATATTGAAATATTCGCAGAAAATATGAATGTAACAGTAAAAGGTGTCAGCCTTAAATGGGGTAAATTCCACAAACCGGGTAACAAAGGTAGTGAAGTAAAAATATCTGACATAGAGGGACATGTAATCCCAGCAGGAACTTCATACAGGATATGTTCTTCTGGGCGTGCAAACGCATCCAGTGGCACAGAAGGTGAATTCAAACTGTATGATGGTGATATCGAACTGGCTAAATATTATTGGGATTGCCCGTGGGGGAGCAAAAAGAATAAAGATGATTTCAAACCCACAAGTAATACAAATTATAAATTAAATAAAACAGGTGGCAATTACGAAAGCGGTGCATTAGGAAACATAAATATAATATGTATAAAAGTTAGATAATAAATTATATTACCGGAGTAATCAAATGAATGTCCAGAAAGGCATTACTAACCCCTTTACGGGGGTTAGTGTAGGTTCAACCGTTTTAGGTAATAATTTTAGCCCTTCAATAATTAATTCCAATATTACAAAGATAGTCACACAAAAAGAAATAGAAAAATATATGACAGGGCAAAGTCAGTATGTCTATTCAGATAAGCTCAATGAGGGAACATTGGGTGTATCTGGCTCTTATGGTATTTCAGGTGTTGCAAAGTTTACTTCTTCACTCTCTACATATGTAGGAAATGCTACAGCATCAAGCAGTAAATCAATCAATGTGGATTATAATATTTCCATGATCTCAGGAATTGAATATATCAATTTTGATGATTTAACTGCGGAGGATATTCTTAATTCATTAAGCCGTGGCCCGAAAAATCTTGCCCTGAAAGTACTGGATAAATTTAACGCTGTAAAACAATATCTTAAACAAAGAGAAACTGTTAATAATATCAATTATCAACAATCAGATAGTATAAAAGAAGATCTGATGAAAGACTGGCTGAAATCTCTTCAGGAATTCTCCAGCGCGTATGGTGACGGTCTGGTTGTAGGCGTTATTTGGGGAGGTTTAGGTACTGTTTCCATGAAAATGAGCAGTAGCAGCTATGAAAATAACTGGAAATATGGAGAAAATGCCGAGTTTGCTTACTCCGGCATTGGTACAACCGTTTCAGTAAAGCAGTCTTATAATGGTGGGCAGACAGATGCAAACTCTACTGTCAGCGCTGATTGTAGCGCATGGATTAGTGGTGGTTGCGTAGAAGAACAGGTAAATAAGTGGTTTGATGTAGTATCAGGTAAAGCATTCAATGAAATTGCTGATATTCAGTTATTGGATCGTGCCCCCACAGTCAGCTCAGTTTCTGCTCCACCAACAATTCCTGATTTTATCCGGCCTACAGAAGATAAAGAAACTAAAGACAAGCTTGAAAAGATAGGGCAATTAGGTGAAACGGAAGAATTTTCCGTTGCATCCGGTTATGAAGAAGCGAAAAAAACAAATAGCAGCCTGACGCTTGAAAAATTTAAAGAATATGCCAAACAGAAAAATAAGTTAGAAGCCCTCGAACAACTATCTGAGACACTAAAAAATAATCGTCTTGATGTTTTTTCTAACGAAAATTATCACGGTAAAATTGTTCAGTTATCCCCTAAAAGCACAGTAAAAAGTGCATCATCAATTTCTAAATCGACATCTACCGACCATGCTGTTTTAGGGGTATGGATACTCAACTGGTCAGATATATTCCCTTGGATGTCAATGGGGTATATAAATGAAATTTCTGATACTGCCAGCGCCGAAGTATTATTGAGAATGCGCTGCATGCTACAGGATCTGGCTGCATTAAGTAATATTTATTACACACTGGACTCTTGCAAACTTAATCTTGAGGATTTCCATCTCAGTTCAGCATCACAGTTAGCTGATTCTTTTAGTTCTGCATTAGCGAAATTGAAAGATATGTTAGATCGGGACGATGCAATTCAGAAAACCTTCGATTCTTTAAGTACAGAAGCACAAGCAATATACAAAAAGTGGAACGAATTAAAATTCTTACGCAACGCTGAATTGGGGCTGGGGTTACTAATCAATGGTAAACGCTCAGTCACAACAGAAATCGACCGGGTTAAACCATATCCTTATCCAGAAGCTATTTATAAAACAGATAATTGTACTTATGGTGGACATAATTACAGCGCATTCAGTTCATTTATGAAAGTATTACCCATGTTGGACTCAAATGGTGATATTTATGCCTTTGGTCCATCATCTATGCTCTTAAAAAATACCCTGAATAATGAAGTCACATTTACCAAAGGTGGAATTACTGCAATGAAATTCCAACCTGATATGAATAACGAAACATTGGTCAATGGTGACTCAGTACTTATCCCGATCCCGTATTCCGCCGCAACTAATATCCGCTGGAACGGTCAAGGGATGGGCAAGAGCCTTGCTTCAAGTACTTCTGTCCATCAACAAATCGAGGAATTGCAAAAAGAGCTTGGTGAATTAAATATGTGTAGTTTTAGTAGCGAGAATTGGAGCCCTGACTGGAAATATACAGATGCTTACCAATTACGCAAATTAAAAACAGCATACTTAGGTTTAGTTGATAGGATTGGTAATATATTTAACTAATACTCTGGCAATACAATTAATTTATTCCGGAAGGAACTCTTTTCTTCCGGCTTTCCCTTCAATCTCTTATATTCAGTAGATCCCACATTAAGCCCCGGAAACCTCATTAATGGTTTAAGTAACATTCAGGTTAACTATATTACAGTAAGATAGTATCAAATCCGCCACTCCACTGACATTACCTGATAAATGGCAGCTCTCAGTTACATTCAGGAACATTTCAATCAAATAAAACATGAAGATTAACCATAAATGACTGCTATGAATAAGTTATTTAGGCAAGAAGCCTTAGATAATAAAAAATCCAGATGGACGGGTAAGGCAATATTAATAGCAAAAGTTCCTGCATGGATTATTTGTGTTGCTTCAATCGTTTTTCTGACTATTTTGTTTCTTTTTATTACTTTTGGAAATTATGCAAGACGTATTAATGTTTATGGCGAAGTCATCACTAATCCTCACCCAATAAATATTCTAGCTTCTCAACAAGGCTTTATCTTAAAATCATTTGTTAAAGTCGGTGATATCGTAAAAAAAGGCCAGAAAATTTATCAGGTTGATATTAGCCAAGTGACCGAATCCGGTAAAACCAGCACCAACGCGCAAAACTCCCTCAAAAACCAGCTAACACAAATAAACAAAATCATTGAAAACCTCGAACATAATAAAAGCGTTACTTTAGCCAGCCTTGAGGAACAAAAAAATCAGTATGAGCTATCGCATGAAAAGGACAGGATTATCGTAGAAAACGCACGCCAAGGCGTTGAATTTGCAAAAGAAAATATGAAGAACTATAAAACTTATCAGGAACGGGGGCTTATTACAAAAGATCAGTTCAATAACTACGGTTATTCTTATTACCAGCAACAAAATATGTATCAAAACCTCTATAGTCAATACATCAGCGATTCATTAAAAATCACTAGTCTTAATAGTGAAATCATGCTGCAAAAAGCCGATTTTGATAAACAGATTTCACAATATAAAATTCAACAGGATGATTTAGAACAAAAATTAACTGAAATGAATGTCAGCGGATCGATATTTATTACCTCTCCTATTGATGGGAGGATTGAATCCCTGAATTTCACCGATGGTCAAATGGTTGTCACAAATGATAATTTAGTTCAGGTAAGCCCAGATGATGTGAAACCAACTTATTATTTAATTTTGTGGGTTCCTAATAGCAGCTTACCTTATATCAAAAAAGGTGATGGTATTAATATACGCTACGATGCTTTCCCATTTGAAAAATTTGGCCAATTTTCAGGGGATATCAATAACATTTCTTATATTCCCGCCACTGCTCAAGAAATGTCTCATTACAGAAGTTCACCAGTAAATGTCCCCGGAGATAAAACCGAATCCTATTATAAAGTTCTGGTTGGCCTGAAGAAAGAACAGTTCAATTATAATGGAAGAAAATTATATTTATCCAACGGAATGAAAGCTCAATCGACCTTTTTCCTTGAAAAAAGACCACTTTATCAGTGGATGTTCTCACCATTCTATGACATGAAAAAAACATTAACAGGCCCTCAAAAATGAATAAAACCTCTTTTGAAACTATCACCGAAAGATTAAACCTAGGATTCAGAAGAAGAGTTCCTAAAATTTTGCAAACCGAAGCGGCCGAATGTGGATTAGCCAGTTTAGCAATGGTATTTCATTATCATGGGCTACAAATTGATTTATCCAGTCTACGTAGCCAATTCGGGATTTCCACCCGCGGCGTAACGCTGACCACACTGATCAATATTGCCACTACTCTTAAGTTCAAAACCAGAGCTGTAGCACTGGATCTTGATGAGCTTCAAGCATTAAAAACACCTTGTATTTTACATTGGGACATGAATCATTTTGTCGTTCTGGTTAATGTAAAAAAAAATAAAATCACTATCCATGATCCTGCATTCGGGCAACGTGTGATGACTTTTGCGGAAGTATCCAAACACTTTACTGGCATTGCATTAGAAGTATGGCCAGGTAGTGAATTTGTTCCGATAAAAAAACAAAATAAATTACGCATTATCTCCCTGCTAACTAATATTCAAGGAATTAAATCGACACTGAGTAAAATATTTTTCTTATCTCTGGTTATAGAAGCAATTAATATACTCTTACCAGTCGGAACTCAATTAATAATGGACCATGTCATCATCGCTCAGGATCATAGCCTTCTGAAGATTATTTGTTGTGGTTTACTCTTTTTCATTTTATTTAGAGTCAGTGTATCCACATTGCGTAGCTGGACATCCATTACTATGGAAGCATTTGTGGATGTACAATGGAAATCCGGTGTATTTGATCATTTGATGAAATTACCTTTAGCCTACTTTGAAAAACGTAAATTAGGTGATATTCAGTCCCGCTTTGGCTCACTCAGTGTAATACGGACAACTTTCACTCAAAATGTTATTAACAGCATTATTGATACTATTATGCTGGTTAGTGTTTTCATTATGATGCTGCTTTATGGTAACTGGCTCGTTTGGGTTGTATTAGGGTTTACTATCATCTATATCATAATAAGATTTATAACCTACCAATATTTCAGACAACTCTCTGAAGAACAGATAGTTAAAGATGCCAGAGCCAATTCTCATTTTATGGAAACATTATATAGCATTAATACATTAAAAGCACTTGGTCTATGTGATAGCCGGGCAAAATCCTGGTTAAATCTGAATATTGATACGCTTAATGCAAATACCAGACTTAACAAGATAGGCTCCATTTTTAATATTGTTAAGGCTTTTATTTCCACGAGTGAGCAAATTATCATTTTGTGGTTAGGAGCATCATTAGTTATAGATAATCATATGACACTTGGGATGTTTGTCGCGTTTAATTCATATCGTGGGCAATTTGCTGACAGAGCCAGTAATTTAATTGATATGGCAATGAAATTACGCATGTTAAACTTACATAATGAAAGGATTGCCGATATTGTACTTACTGACACAGAAAAAGAAACGCCAGATAGGGATCTCGGTTTTTCAGGAAAAGCGGTTAATTTAACCATCCATGATTTACATTATCAATATGACAGTTTATCAAAGCCGATTATTTCTGGTTTTAATCTCCATATTAATGCGGGAGAAAGTATCGCCATTGTTGGCCCGTCCGGGGCCGGGAAAACAACATTAATGAAGCTCATGAGCGGTTTATTAGAGCCAAATAAGGGGACAATTCTAATGAATGGGCTTGATATTAATGTTATTGGTTTAAATAACTACCGAAAATGTATTGCCTGTGTTTTACAGGATGATAAATTGCTTTCCGGTTCTATCGCAGAAAATATATCCGGGTTTACCCACTCACCAGATGTATACTTCATTCAGGAATGCGCTAAACGTGCAAATATTCATGATGATATTTTATTGATGCCAATGGGATATGAAACACTGATTGGTGAGTTAGGTAATGGATTATCAGGTGGTCAAATACAACGGCTATTGATTGCAAGAGCGCTGTATCGTCGCCCAAGCATCCTATTTATGGATGAGGCAACCAGCCATCTGGATTTAGATAATGAGTCATATATTAATGAGTCAGTATCTTCATTAAAAATTACCCGAATTATCATTGCGCACAGGCCTTCAACTATTCAATCAGCAGAGCGTGTTATTTCTATCTCTGGCTCTGGGGCTCCCTAATAACCCCATCTGGCAGAATTGATAATATCTCAGAGTAATCTCTGATGAGAAAAGGTTTTTTTACTCTATAGAGAATAATTTGTGGTCTATAAAAAACCACCCACTCTAATAAAATAGAATGGGTGACTCTTGCCATATGAATAATTAATTAAACATTATCAATAACTGAGTCTGCGAATGCTTCCCCTTTTTTCATAGTTCCCTTAATATGCTCTCCCTTCTCTTTAGAGACAATACCCGCCTCTTCCAAGCCGTCTACTATGCTTTCACCTACTTTTTCAAACACACCAAAAATCCCTTTAGCGAACTCTTTCCAGCCAGCACCAGCGACTTGTTCCATTTCTTTTTGATTTAACTCTTTCATATATTACCTCATTATAATTAGGATACTTACTTCAACGATTCAAATATTATTAGCCTTAAAAACCACAATGTAGAATTAATACTCTTATTCATAGTTTCATCTCTGCTACGTCATTACCATATATCACTCAACATTAACTTTTATTAAACCGCTTTACTATTAATACATCAATTATCACACTCTTAATCATAGTAAATAGACTCCATGCTTTACTCATAAAAATATATAATTAAAAATAATAACCATTATATTGTTAAAGTTAACATTGAATTTGTTATTTATTTCCAATGATTATCTAATCATAAACTTTAATTGTAACTTATTACATCGCGAGTTTATTGTGATCTTCATCCATTAAAACATTAGAAATTTTAATTTAAATCAAAAATATAAACAGAGTATATACTTAATGAATTTCATAAAGCAGCACAATAATAAAAAAACCACTCCACCTCTCAGAAGATCTTGGTTTATTTGAATAACATAAAAACCAGTCCCTCTAATCAAATAGAGAGGCTGGTTCAGGTATAAAATGCACTCGAATTTAAAAATAAGACTTATTATCTTTTATAGCAAAAATACAACGTAGAAATCACAGGATATGAAAAATGACTCCTTCTAAAACATCTTATTTTCCTTTTATTCCTTATGTATGATTACCTAACACCATTTATTACTATCACGTACCTTACCAGTTACATTATGCAATTAACACTCTAGAGAATTACTATTTCCTTGTTCAAAATAAAAATAAATCATCAACTATTGATTTTTATTAACCAAACTAGAATCACTCTCAATATTCCATCAATCATTCTCACCTACGTTTTCCTGATAAATTCGATTCATATTATGAGTGATGTTATTGTGTAACTAAGCGTGACTATTTAGCCATGTTCTTATTAATCATTCTGACTAACAAGATCCAACAGCCTCCACCATTATAATAACTTCTATCTATTAAGGAAAAAGACCACCTCTAATAATTAAGGAAAAACCCGTTATATGTGAACTGTGAAATTTATCACGGTTTAACTTTATTCATATTTTCATTCATAAATCTTCCTTGAATTTTCACCAGAAAAAAATAACCATTACGGGTCTCATTGGCTGGTGTATATTTTTTATATTACCTATAACCTCCTATAATGGTTTAGTTTATGACTCTAATTGTTTATCTTTATCGCCAATCTTGGATATTGCTGCTTCTATCAACAATATTTGCATTGATCAGTGGATTTTCCGGGGCGTCAGTAGTCGGTATGATTAGCCAGGGAATTACAGGAACGGTTAATCTGACTTCATTTATCTGGAACTTTTTTGGTCTCTGTATTCTTTTTTTTGTTACGAAAACACTATCAGAAATTATGTTGTCACATTTGACTCAGGCAACCATTTATTCGCTGCGTCTAAGCCTGAGTAATAAAATATTACGGGCACCTTTTAAAAAATTGAACCGCTTTGGGAAACATGGGTTGCTGGCCGTTCTGACTAAAGATGTTGATGTGTTTATCCACTCTTTTATGTTAGCTCCGACTGTTTTTGGTAATATCACACTTATCATTGCCTGTTTCGGTTATTTAGCCTGGATTTCATGGCAGCTATTTATCATTTTGGCTATTGTCTGTCTGGTAACCGCTTCTCTCTTCTATTTTTTGGAAAAACGTCCTATACGCCTGATGGAAGAAATGCGTGAGCAGGTAGATAAAATCTACCTCAACTTTCAGCAACTGATCGATGGCAGCAAAGAACTGAAACTTAATAGACAAAAAGGTAATGCGTTTATTGATAACGTTATTTCCCCTGCTGCACTAAAATTTAAAGAGATCTGTATCAAGGCAAACAATAACTATGCCTGGGTACTGAATGCCGGTTCTGTGATCTTCTATATTGTTATCGGCCTGATGATTTTTGTCATTCCTATCTGGCTGCCTCAGGAACCGGCAACTTTAATGACAGTAACTCTGATTGTTCTGTTTTTGTCTGGCCCTATCAGTGAGGTTATCGGTGCCATTCCTGAATTAAGGCAGGCGGAAGTCTCATTACAAAAAATGAAGCGACTGGATAACGAACTGGAAGAATCTTTGTATGTGCAGCAGGCTAACTCCCCGGATCCATTTTTAACCGAAAAACCATTATCGCTTGAGTTAAAAAATATTATTCACCACTACACCACTGACAAAGAAGATCGGGAATTTAAACTAGGGCCTATGAGCATGACTATTTCTCAGGGTGAAATAGTTTTCATTGTCGGAGGTAACGGGAGTGGAAAGACAACACTTGCCATGCTATTAGTCGGTTTGTTCGAACAAGAATCCGGCTCTATCATGCTTAATGGCATCAAAATGGATGAAACGAATAATGAACATTATCGTCAGTATTTTTCGGCCGTTTTCTCCAATTATCATCTATTCGATCAACTATTAAATACCGGTACGAATGTTACTGAAAAAGCAACTCACTATATTGAAGCCTTAAACATGGGTCACAAAGTCAAAGTAATTGACGGGCAATTTTCAACGACTGATCTTTCCGCTGGTCAGAGAAAACGATTAGCTTTAGTTGCTGCATATTTAGAAGACCGTCCTATCTACCTATTTGACGAATGGGCTGCGGATCAAGACCCTGTATTTAAAAAGATCTTCTATACTGAGTTATTACCGGAGCTAAAATCCCGTGGCAAGACTGTTATTGTTATTAGCCATGATGATGCATATTTTGATATTGCAGAACGTGTGATTAAATTGGAAGATGGACATATTAAGGAGATAAAAACCAGTAGTCATCATCCTAGCTAAAAATGATCCAGATCAAAAAATATTTATAATAAATATATCCTCGCCCATTTTAAGAGCCTTATTGAAACAGGCTCTTTTTTTTTAAACCATGTATTATTATTTAAAATGCTCTTTAATGTTAAAAATTAATAGTGGCAATACGAAAGACAACTGATCTCTAATAAAATTCGATATACAATAACGTTGCTGTCACTCTGTAAAATAACTTTATTTAATATATAATCCATTACCTTAAATTCAATAATAAAGACAAGAAACAGTTTATATAAAGATGAAATTAATTTATAACTTTCCTAGAAAACTCCACTCATATTATCGTTATTATTTTTTTTATTGTGTAATACTTTCGCCACATTAATTTTCTTATTAGAAAATATATCTCTTTGAAATTTATTTAGCCAACGTCTTTGGCTTTAATTCTGTTCCATTTTTTTGTTTTATCAGTTCTGAAAATTTTGTTTTTCCATATGCCCATAAAAGGGGAGCTATAAAATGAATCATCCTGAAACATTGAAACCATTTGCTTTATCTGAAGCACAAAGCAGCCGTTGGTTTCAATATCAAATTAACCCGGCCCAGAGGGGGCAGAATAATAGTGCATTTTGTGCCAGAGTCAGAGGATTAACTGCTGAGAAATTAGAAGAGGCACTTAATCATCTGATAAAACGCCACCCTATGTTACGGGCTAGTTTTGGTCAATATGGCGGTGAACTGGGATATCAAATAGCAGAAAATGCAATTGTTACAATCAAAAAACACGATGCCCGGGATCTGGATGCAGAAACGCTTCAACAGCTAGTCCACAATGATTGCTGGTATCCCTTCGATCTCGAAAATCCGCTGCGTATTTATGTTAGTTGGTATCAATGCCATGATCAGGAATGTGTCATGGTATTAACCTTTGACCATATTGCCGTTGATGGCTGGTCCTATTGGATATTATTGGAAGAACTCGGCATGCTTTTAACCGGGCAGGAATTACCTCCTGTCTCGGAACAGAGTTATCAGGATTATGTTACCTGGCAACAGCAGTGGCTTAATAATAACAATGCAAAAAAACAACAGAAATTCTGGGTTGATAATCTCAGTGGTGAGTTAACCGAATTACAATTACCCGTCAGCAGCAAATCAAGCGTCAGTGCCCCCTCTTTGGTAGCAGATAAAATTACGGTTACTCGTAAACTCCCCGATACACTGGCCGAAAAATTAATTGCACTGACACCAAAATATCATAATAGCCTGTTTGCAATTTTTCTGGCGGCTTATCAACTCCTGCTACATCGCTATACAGGTCAGGATGATATTCTGGTCGGCTCTATCATGCCCGGTCGTAGCCGCTCTCTCTGGGGCAAAGTCGTCGGAGAATTTATCAATCCGGTTGCCTTACGCGCCCAGATCAAGGGTGAGATGACAGTACAGGAACATATCTTACAGGCTGCTAAAAGCATTCGTCAGGCAATTGAGCATCAAAAATACCCTTTTTCGAAAATACTGGAGCACATTAAGTTACAGCGCAATGCGGATACTCATCCAGTTTTTCAGACAACCATGACTTTCCAGCAACCCAGATATGTCAGTAACCTGACATCGTTATGGATGGATCAGAGCGGTACCACCACCGTGGACTGGGGAGGCGCAGAACTCCGCTCTTTCCCATATCCTTATTATGCTGAAATGCCTGTACCCTTAATGATTAATCTCATTGAAATTGATCAGCAGATTAATTGCGGTTTTCATTACGATACCAAACTGTTCGATTCTGAGTTTATCACTCAGCTAATGGACAATTTTTTCACTTTATTAGCAGCCATAGCCGATGATGACCAGCAGGTTATTAGCCATTTACCGTTAATGGACGAACATCAGCTCCAGCAGGTACTCTGTGATTTTAATACAACTAACGTCTCCTACCCGAAAGATGCTCTGATCCACCAGCTATTCGAGCAACAGGCAGACCATACACCAGAAGCGATGGCGCTGGTTTATGGTGACAGTCAACTGACTTATGATGAATTAAATCGCCGGGCCAACCAGCTGGCCCATTACCTGATTGGGTTAGGGGTGCAACCCGATGACCGGATTGCTATTTGTGTAGAGCGCAGCCCGGAAATGATCGTCGGATTACTGGGGATTCTCAAAGCCGGAGCCGCTTATGTTCCGCTCGATCCGGCCTATCCGGCTGAACGGCTGGCCTATATGCTGGAAGATGCCGCTCCCGTCGCGCTGCTCACCCAATCCTCCCTGACTGACCGACTGGAAAATACCCCGACAATCGTGCTGCTGGATGACAGCAATTCATCACCCTTTAACCAGATGCCGGATACAAATCCCGATCACCGTACATGTGGGCTGAACTCACACCACCTTGCGTATGTGATCTACACCTCCGGTTCCACCGGAAAGCCCAAAGGGGTCATGGTAGAACACCACAACGTCATCAACCTTCATATCGGATTACAGTTGATGCTCGATCTCGCTCCGTCAAGTCGCGTAGCGCTGAATGCCAGCATCGTGTTTGATGCCTCGTTGCAAAGCTGGTCACAATTGCTTGCCGGTCATACGCTGGTCATCATTCCGAACGCTATCCGTACCGATGGGCCACAGCTCTGGCGTTATTTCGAACATCATAAAGTAGATATGTTTGACTGCACTCCCGTACAGCTGCACGGATTGTTAAACACGGGCTTAGGCACCAGTACCGGTTATCAGCCCAAACTGGCATTAATTGGCGGGGAAGCCATTCACCCTGCCGTATGGTCGCGTTTACAGCAGATAAAAACAACCCGTTTTATCAATGCCTATGGGCCAACAGAATGTACTGTTCAAGCTACCTTCTGTCCGGTGGATAGCTCCCTGCCGCTTCCCAGTATCGGTAAACCGGTGGCTAATACCCAAATCTATATTCTTGATCCTAATGGCCAACCCGCTCCTCTGGGAGTCACAGGTGAAATTTATATCGGTGGTTCCGGCGTGTCCCGCGGTTACCTGAATCGTCCCGAACTGACGGCAGAGCGCTTTATAGCTGATCCTTTTGCCACTTCCCCAAACGCTCGTCTGTATAAAACCGGCGATCTTGGGCGCTGGATGTCAGATGGTAATATCGAATATCTGGGTCGTAACGATTTTCAGGTCAAGATCCGTGGATTCCGCATTGAACTGGGGGAAATTGAAACCCGTCTGGCTCAGTGCGCAGGCGTTCAGCAAGTCGTCGTCATTGCCCGTGAATATGATACGGCAGATACGCGGCTGGTTGCTTATATCGTTCCTGACTCAGACATCACACCAAGCATCTCCGAACTGCGGGAGCAGTTGAGTAGCAGCCTGCCCGAACACATGGTTCCCAGCGCCTTTGTCATGCTGGAAGCTTTCCCGCTGACAGTGAGCGGAAAACTGGATCGCCATGCTCTGCCTGCTCCGGACTATTCATCAGTCAGCTCTCAGGAATATGCAGCACCACAAGGGGAAACCGAAGAACAGCTGGCAGATATCTGGCGGACGATACTGAAAATAGATCGGGTCGGTCGTCATGACAATTTCTTTGAACTCGGTGGGCACTCGCTTCTGGTCCTGCAACTTCAGTCAAAAGTTAATGAAATCTTTGAGGTTGACCTTTCTATTCAACAACTGTTTGCACACCCCTCAATCAGTCAGCTTGAAGAGTGCATTATCAACGCTCAATTAATGCAATTTGACGCAGGATCCCTACAGGGTCTTTATGAATCGATGGAATAAATCTGGCTCTCGAATGGTACTTAACAATGAATAATAATGAATTAATTTCTTTACCATTAGCTGAACGGAAAAGGCTACTTGAGTTAGCCAAAGCCGCCAAGCTATCCCGTCAATACACACAAAAAACTGAGATCCTCCCTCAGCCTCGCAAGGGGGATATTCCCTTGTCCTGGACACAGCAACGGCTCTGGTTCCTGACACAATTAGATTCATCTGCTCAAACGGCATATCACATGCCTGTGGGATTACATCTACAGGGTCAGCTTAATCAGAGCGCACTACAGGCAGCACTGGACAGGATTGTCGCCCGTCACGAGATCCTGCGGACAACGTTTATCTCCACTAACGGAACCGCCCGGCAGGTTATCGGGCATCCCGATAGCGGGTTTGCTCTGACGTCTGAGGATCTTCGCCATTTACCAGAGCCAGAACAACAGACAGCCGTCGAAAAGCGTGCTCATGACGAAGCTGTCAGACCTTTCGATTTTAACTGTGGGCCATTACTCAGAGGGCATTTATTGCATTTGGCCGAAGATGAATATGTTCTTTTATTAACACAACATCACATCATCTCGGATGGCTGGTCGGTCAGATTATTAATTCAGGAACTTTCCACCCTTTATCAGGCTTTTAGTCAGGAACAACCCGATCCACTGCCTGAATTATCTCTCCAGTATGCTGATTACGTACTCTGGCAGCAGCAATGGTTGCAGGGCGAACGGCTAGAAACACAGTTAAATTACTGGCGTGAACAGTTACAGGATGCTCCTGAATTACTCGAATTACCCACTGACAAACCCCGGCCGATACAACAGAGTTATAAAGGTAACCGTGTTGAGCTGGCATTTCCTGCTGAACTGAGTGCCGGTTTGAAAAATCTCAGCCAGCGTCATGGAACGACTCTATTTATGACTCTGATGGCGGGCTGGGCGGTATTACTTTCTCGTTTCAGCGGACAGGACGATCTGGTCATAGGCACACCAATTGTCAATCGCCAGCAACCTGAGCTGGAATCATTAATCGGTTTCTTTGCCAATACGCTGGCATTGCGTATTCAGTTAAGTGATAACCTAAGTGTCAGTGATTTACTGACACAGGTGAAAAAACGTGCACTGGGCGCTTATGCACATCAGGATTTACCCTTCGAACAACTTGTTGAAGCGCTGCGACCTACTCGCAGTTTGAGCCATAGTCCTATTTTTCAGGTCATGCTGACTCTTGATAACCAATCAGAACAAAAGCAGTTTGAGTTAGCAGGATTAAAATTGAGCGAACTTCCTCTGGTCAGAGAAAGTGCCTACTTTGATTTGACTCTCACACTCTATGATACAGAAAACGGATTAGTCGGTGATTTAGAATACGCCCGAGATCTGTTTGAGCACGCCACCATTGAACGGATGGTTGACCATCTGCAAACCTTGCTGGCAGCCATGGTGGCGGATGAAACACAACAAGTCGCGGATTTAGCGCTGCTTACGCCACAGCAACGCACACAGCTCCTGACGGAATTCAGCACTACAGAAGTCACTTACCCACAAGATCTGTTACTGCAACAACTCTTCGAACAACAGGTGTTACGCTCACCTGAGTCCGTTGCACTGGTCAATGACGGGCAACAGCTTAGTTACACCGAACTGAACCGGCGAGCCAACCAACTGGCCCATGCCCTGATTGCCGCCGGTGTTAAACCGGATGACAGGGTCGCCATTTGCGTTGATCGTAGCCCGGATATGATCATTGGCCTGTTCGGCATTCTGAAAGCCGGAGCCGGTTACGTGCCGTTAGATCCGGACTACCCGACAGAACGGCTGACTTATATTCTGTCTGACTGTGCCCCGCAATTATTGCTGACCCAGCAACACTTAACAGCTCGTTTGACGACCGATATTCCTGTTTGGGTGATGGACGAAACCGATTACCTGAACACAATGGCACAGCAGCCGGCTCATAATCCTGACGCTCACTCGCTGGGCCTGTTACCACACCATCTGGCTTATATTATTTATACTTCCGGCTCCACCGGACAGCCGAAAGGGGTGATGATTGAACATCGTCAGGTCGTCAATTTTGTTCATGTCCAACGAGAAACAAATGAACTGACTCCATCGGATCGGGTGCTGCAATTCACATCGGTATCCTTTGATACAACAGTATCTGATATTTTCGCCACACTGGCGACCGGCGCAACGCTGGTACTGCGCCCGGCACATCTGCGTATTCCCGACAAGGCATTTGGTCAGTTCCTGCGGGATCAGGCTATTACCGTTTCCGATTTACCCACCGCATTCTGGCATTTATGGGTACAGGAAATGGCGGCCGGTCGCTGCGGTTTCAGCCCTTCTTTACGGCTGGTGATTGTTGGCGGAGAAAAAGCAGAATTACGCCATTTCAATACCTGGCAGTCTTTGCCTGAAACACAGGCCTGCCGCTGGATAAAC
Organism: Xenorhabdus stockiae; assembly: GCF_002632825.1. Classification (GTDB taxonomy): domain Bacteria; phylum Pseudomonadota; class Gammaproteobacteria; order Enterobacterales; family Enterobacteriaceae; genus Xenorhabdus; species Xenorhabdus stockiae. The sequence goes on along the minus strand of NZ_NJAJ01000013.1, from coordinate 33,058 downwards.
TCCTACGGCCCGACCGAAACCACCGTAATCGCCACCGTATGGAAACCAGAAAACCGGGCACTCTGCCTGAACCAGAACGTGCCGATTGGTTACCCGCTGACCAATACCCGCCTCTATATTCTCGATACTCAGGGACAACCTGTTCCTATCGGCGTGGCCGGCGAGATTCATATCGGAGGATTAAGCGTCGCCCGTGGTTATCTCAACCGCCCTGATCTGACAGCAGAACGCTTTATTTCCGATCCATTCAGTCCACAATCGAATGCCCGTATGTATAAAACCGGTGACCTCGGCCGCTGGCTGCCGGATGGCACAATTGAATATCTGGAGCGCAATGATTTTCAGGTCAAGATCCGGGGATTCCGCATTGAACTGGGAGAAATCGAAGCCCGTCTGGCCCAGTGTGACGGGGTCAAAGATGCAGTGGTCGTCGCACGCGAAGAGGAAAACGGGAATAAACGTCTGGTCGCCTATGTGATCCCACAACCAGGAATAACACTGGATATCATCCAATTGCGTGAACAACTGAGCAGCCGCCTGATGGAGTATATGCTGCCCGGGGCTTATGTCATTCTGGATGCCTTCCCCGTCAACCCGAATGGCAAACTGGATCGTAAAGCCCTGCCTGCGCCGGACAGTTCTGCTATCGTCCAACGTGAATATGCCGAACCGCAGGGAGAAATGGAGCAAACACTGGCCGATATTTGGCAGACTCTGCTTGGTCTGGATCAGGTTGGCCGTCATGATAATTTCTTTGAGCTGGGCGGGCATTCGTTATTAACCGTGCAGGTTGCAGCCCGTTTACGCGAAAAACTGAACATTGAAGTGACCTTGCAGGATCTCTTCACCTACCCCACACTGGCGGATTTAGCCCAGTCTCTGGGGAATGCCACCCAATCCACTCAGTCGGTTATTCTGCCCGTAGATCGCCAGCAGCCTTTGCCTCTTTCCTGGGCCCAGCAGCGTTTATGGTTCCTCGCTCAACTGGACAGCGCTGCGCAGGCAGCCTACCACATTGCCGGCGGACTAGAGCTACGAGGCCCATTGGATCAGGTTGCATTACAAGCTGCGCTGGACAGGATTGTCGCCCGGCATGAAATTCTGCGCACCACGATTGCCGTTATTGACGGAGAAACCCGCCAGATTATTGGCAACCCTGACAGCGGATTTTCCCTGATATCGCAGGATCTCAGCCTGTTATCCCCGACAGAGCAGCAAACCGCCCTTAAAGCGGCAGAGCAGGCCGAAGCTGAGCAGCCTTTTGACTTTACACAAGGGCCGTTAGTGCGCGCCCAACTGCTGAAAATCAGCGATGAATACCATATTCTGCTGGTGACTCAGCACCATATTGTTTCTGACGGCTGGTCACTGAATGTGCTGATCAAAGAGTTTTCGACGCTTTATCAGGCTTTCTGCCAGCAACAACCCGATCCGCTCCCCCGCCTGCCCATTCAGTATGCGGATTATGCCGTGTGGCAACAACAATGGTTACAGGGCGACAAATTAGCACAACAGGTGAATTACTGGTGTCAGACCCTACAGGATGCGCCGGTCTTACTGGAGCTGCCAACGGATTATCCCCGCCCTCTGGAGCAGAGTTACCGCGGAGATCTGGTCGTTTTCACCCTGCCGCGTGAGTTAAATGCAGGCTTACTCGCCCTGAGCCAGAAACACGGTACCACCCTGTTTATGACCCTGCTGGCCGGCTGGGCGATTTTATTGTCCCGACTGAGTGGTCAGCAAGATATCGTGATCGGTACCCCCGTTGCCAACCGCCAATACCGTGAACTGGAGCCGCTGATTGGCTTCTTCGTCAATACGCTGGCGTTACGGGTCAGACTGGAAGACAACCCGACGGTCAGCACCCTTTTAGCACAGGTCAAAGCCCATGCGCTGGCTGCCTATGCTCATCAGGATCTGCCCTTTGAACAGTTGGTGGAAGCATTACAACCGCCACGCAGCCTGAGTCACAGCCCGGTCTTTCAGGTGATGATGGGGCTGGATAATACTTCTGGTTCATCAGGATTCAATTTGCCAGACCTGACCATCAACCATCTGCCCTTAGACAGAAAAACAACTCAGTTTGATGTGTCGCTGTCCTTTAATGAAAGCGAAAATGGGTTAGTGGGTGAACTGGAATATGCCAGTGATCTGTTTGAGCACGCCACCATCGAACGGATGGCGGAACACCTGCAAACTCTGCTGGCAGCGATGGTGGCGGATGAGACACAACAAGTCGCGGATTTAGCGCTGCTCACACCACAGCAACGCACACAGCTCCTGACCGAATTCAGCACCACAGAAGTCGCTTACCCTCAGGATCTGTTACTGCAACAACTCTTCGAACAACAGGTGTTACGCTCACCTGAATCCGTTGCGCTGGTCAGTGACGGGCAGCAGCTCAGTTACACCGAACTGAACCGGCGAGCCAACCAACTGGCCCATGCCTTGATTGCCGCCGGCGTCAAACCGGATGACAGGGTGGCGATTTGCGTTGACCGTAGCCCGGATATGATCATTGGCCTGTTCGGTATTCTGAAAGCCGGCGCCGGTTACGTGCCGTTAGATCCGGACTACCCGACAGAACGGCTGGCTTATATTCTGTCTGACTGTGCTCCACAGTTATTGCTGACCCAGCAACATCTGACAAATCGTCTGACAACCGATATTCCTGTTTGGGTGATGGACGATATGAGTTACCTGAACACCGCAGCACAGCAGCCGGCTCATAATCCTGACGCTCACTCACTGGGCCTGTTACCACATCATCTGGCTTATATTATTTACACTTCCGGCTCCACCGGACAGCCGAAAGGGGTGATGATTGAACATCGTCAGGTCGTGAATTTTGTTCATGTCCAGTGTGCAGCCAATGAACTGACTCCAGCGGATCGGGTACTGCAATTTACTTCCGTTTGCTTTGATACGACAGTTGCCGATATTTTCGCTACGCTGGCAACCGGCGCAACACTGATACTGCGCCCGGCACATCTGCGCATCCCCGACAAAGCATTCAGCCAGTTCCTGCGGGATCAGGCTATTACTGTATCCGATTTGCCCACCGCATTCTGGCATTTATGGGTACAGGAAATGGCGGCCGGACGCTGCGGTTTCAGCCCTTCGTTACGACTGGTGCTGGTCGGTGGAGAAAAAGCGGAATTACGCCATTTCAATACCTGGCAGTCTTTGCCTGAAACACAGGCCTGCCGCTGGATAAACTCCTACGGCCCGACCGAAACCACCGTGAATGCCACGATGTGGAAATCGGATAACCATGAATTCTGCCTCACCAATGCCGTACCGATTGGCTACCCGCTGACCAATACCCGCCTCTATATTCTCGATACTCAGGGACAACCTGTTCCTATCGGCGTGGCCGGCGAGATTCATATCGGAGGATTAAGCGTCGCCCGTGGCTACCTCAATCGCCCTGATCTGACAGCGGAGCGCTTTATTACTGATCCGTTCAGCCCGCAATCGAATGCCCGTATGTATAAAACCGGTGACCTCGGCCGCTGGCTACCGGACGGCACGATTGAATATCTGGAGCGCAATGATTTTCAGGTCAAGATCCGGGGATTCCGCATTGAACTGGGGGAAATTGAAGCCCGTCTGGCCCAGTGTGACGGAGTCAAAGATGCAGTGGTCGTCGCGCGTGAAGAGGAAAACGGCAATAAACGTTTGGTGGCTTATCTGGTGCCACAGCCGGGAGTTACGCTTGATTTGCTTCAGTTACGCGAGCAGTTAAGCAGCCGTCTGGTGGAATATATGCTACCCGGCGCTTATGTCATTCTGGAGGCCTTCCCCGTCAACCCGAATGGCAAACTGGATCGTAAAGCCCTGCCTGCGCCGGACAGTTCAGCCATTGTCCAGCGTGAATATGCTGAACCGCAGGGAGAAATGGAGCAGACACTGGCCGATATTTGGCAGAGTTTATTGGGAGTGGAACACATCGGACGCCATGACCACTTCTTTGAGTTGGGCGGGCACTCCTTATTGACGGTACAGGTCGCGGCTCGTTTACGGGAAAAACTGAACATTGAAGTGACCTTGCAGGATCTCTTCAACCACCCAACACTGGCAGATTTAGCCCAGTCTCTGGGGAATGCCACCCAATCCGCTCAGTCGGTTATTCTGCCTGCGGACCGCCAGCAGCCTTTGCCTCTTTCCTGGGCTCAACAGCGTTTATGGTTCCTCGCTCAACTGGACAGCGCTGCGCAGGCAGCCTACCACATTGACGGCGGACTAGAATTACGTGGCCAGCTGAATCAGGCCGCGTTACAGGCTGCGCTGGACAGGATTGTCGCCCGGCATGAAATTCTGCGTACCACGATTGCCGTTATTGACGGAGAAGCCAGTCAGGTTATTGGCAACCCCAGCAGCGGTTTTTCCCTGATATTGCAGGATCTCAGCCCGTTATCCCCGGCTGAACAGCAAATCGCCCTTAAAGCGGCAGTGCAGGCCGAAGCTGACCAGCCTTTTGACTTCACACAAGGGCCGTTAGTGCGCGCCCAATTACTGAAAATCAGCGATGAACACCATATTCTGCTGGTGACTCAGCACCATATTGTTTCTGACGGTTGGTCACTGAATGTGCTGATCAAAGAGTTTTCGGCGCTTTATCACGCCTTCTGTCAGCAACAGCCTGATCCGCTCCCCCGTCTGACCATTCAGTATGCGGATTATGCTGTGTGGCAACGGCAATGGTTACAGGGTGACAAATTAGCACAACAGGTGAATTACTGGTGTCAGACCCTACAGAATGCGCCGGTCTTACTGGAGCTGCCAACGGATCACCCGCGCCCTCTGGAGCAGAGCTACCGCGGAGATCAGGTTATTTTCACCCTGCCGCGTGAATTAAATGCAGGCTTACTCGCCCTGAGCCAGCGGAACGGTACTACCTTGTTTATGACCCTACTGGCCGGCTGGGCGATTTTACTGTCACGACTGAGTGGTCAGCAGGATATCGTGATCGGCACCCCTGTAGCCAACCGGCAATACCGTGAACTGGAGCCGCTGATTGGCTTCTTCGTCAATACGCTGGCGTTACGAGTCAGGCTGGAAGACAACCCGACGGTCAGCACCCTATTAGCGCAGGTCAAAGCCCATGCGCTGGCCGCCTATGCTCATCAGGATTTACCTTTTGAACAATTGGTGGAAGCATTACAACCGCCGCGCAGCCTGAGTCATAGCCCGGTCTTTCAGGTGATGATGGCGCTGGATAACACTTCCGGCTCATCAGAATTCAATTTGCCAGACCTGACTATCAACGAGCTGCTCTTAACCAAAAAAACAACCCAGTTTGATGTGTCACTGTCCTTCAGTGAAAGCGAGAACGGATTAGTGGGTGAACTGGAATATGCCAGTGATCTGTTTGAGCACACCACCATCGAACGGATGGCAGAACATCTGCAAACCCTGCTGGCGGCCATAGTGGCGGATGAAACACAACAAGTCGCCGATTTAGCGCTGCTTACACCACAGCAACGCACACAGCTCCTGACGGAATTCAGCACCACAGAAGTCGCTTACCCGCAGGATCTGTTACTGCAACAACTCTTCGAACAACAGGTAATACGCTCACCTGAGTCCGTTGCACTGGTCAGTGACGGGCAGCAGCTCAGTTACACCGAACTGAACCGGCGAGCCAACCAACTGGCCCATGCTCTGATTGCTGCCGGTGTTAAACCGGATGACAGGGTCGCCATTTGCGTTGACCGCAGCCCGGATATGATCATTGGCCTGTTCGGTATTTTGAAAGCCGGCGCCGGTTACGTGCCGTTAGATCCCGATTACCCGACAGAACGGCTGGCTTATATTCTGTCTGATTGTGCCCCGCAATTATTGCTGACCCAGCAACATTTAGCCGATCGCCTAACGACCGATATCCCTGTTTGGATGATGGACGATACCGATTATCTGAACACCGCGGCACAACAGCCAGTTCATAATCCTGACGCTCACTCACTGGGCCTGTTACCACACCATCTGGCTTATATTATTTACACTTCCGGCTCCACCGGACAGCCAAAAGGAGTCATGATTGAACATCGTCAGGTCGTCAATTTTGTCCATGTCCAACGTGAAACGAATGAACTGACTCCAGCAGATCGAGTGCTGCAATTCACATCTGTCTCCTTTGATACAACGGTGTCCGATATTTTCGCTACGCTGGCGACCGGCGCAACACTGGTACTGCGCCCGGCTCATTTGCGTATTCCCGACAAAGCATTCGGTCAGTTCCTGCGGGATCAGGCCATCACCGTGTCCGATTTGCCCACTGCATTCTGGCATTTATGGGTACAGGAAATGGCGGCTGGTCGCTGCGGCTTCAGCCCTTCGTTACGACTGGTGATTGTTGGCGGAGAAAAAGCCGAATTACGTCACTTCAATACCTGGCAGTCTTTACCTGAGACACAGGCTTGCCGCTGGATAAACTCCTACGGCCCGACCGAAGCCACAGTAATTGCCACCGTATGGAAACCGGAAAACCGGGTACTCTGCCTGAACCAGAACGTGCCGATTGGTTACCCGCTGACCAATACCCGCCTCTATATTCTTGATACTCAGGGGCAGCCAGTTCCTATCGGCGTGGCCGGCGAGATTCATATCGGAGGCATGAGTGTCGCCCGTGGTTATCTCAACCGCCCTGATCTGACGGCGGAGCGCTTTATTACCGATCCGTTCAGTCCGCAACCGAATGCCCGTATGTATAAAACCGGTGACCTCGGCCGCTGGCTGCCGGACGGCACGATTGAATATCTGGAGCGCAATGATTTTCAGGTCAAGATCCGGGGATTCCGCATTGAACTGGGAGAAATTGAGGCACAATTGGCTCAGTGTGAGGGCGTCAAAGATGCGGTTGTGGTAGCACGTGAAGAGGAAAACGGGAATAAACGTCTGGTCGCCTATGTGATCCCACAACCAGGAATAACACTGGATATCATTCAACTGCGTGAACAACTGAGCAGCCGCCTGATGGAGTATATGCTGCCCGGAGCTTACGTCATTCTCGATGCCTTCCCCGTGAACCCGAATGGCAAACTGGATCGCAAAGCCCTGCCTGCGCCGGACAGTTCAGCCCTTATCAGCCGTGAATATCAGGCTCCTCAGGGAGAAGCAGAACAGCAACTGGCGGCTATCTGGCAGACACTGCTCGGTCTGGAACAGGTTGGCCGTCATGATAACTTCTTTGAATTAGGCGGGCACTCCCTGCTGGTTGTCAATTTGATCGAAGAGCTTCGCCAGCGTGACCTTACACTAGAAGTCAGTACGGTCTTTTCTTCTCCGACACTGATGGCAATGGCATCACGCATAACGGATACAACAATCAGTGACAATGTCACTTTCATGGTTCCGCCCAATCTGATTACGGATGACAGCCATGCCATCACACCGGACATGCTGCCACTGATCACGCTGACCCAGAATAATATTGACCAGATTGTTGCCAACGTTCCCAATGGTGTGGCGAATATTCAGGATATCTATCCATTAGGGCCGTTGCAGGAAGGTATTTTGTTCCACCACTTGCTGGAAACTAAAGGCGATATTTATCTGGATAATCTGCTGATGACTTTCGACAGCCGGACACGTCTGGATACATTCCTGCTGGCACTACAACAGGTTATTAATCGTCACGATATTCTGCGCAGCGCATTTCAGTGGGACAATCTGCCGGAGCCGGTACAGGTGGTTTATCGTCATGCTCCCCTGCCAGTTACCGAATTGGAGCTCTCTGCCGGTACAGATGCCGCACAACAATTACGTGATGCTACCGACCCGCGCCAGATACGCATGGATATCACCAAAGCACCATTATTATCCGCCTGCATTGCCAAAGATCCGCATACCGAACACTGGCATCTGGCATTGCTTTACCATCATCTGGTTTGTGACCATCTGTCACTGGAAATGATCTTCAATGAAGTGCAGATATTACAGCTCGGGCAAAATGAATCTCTGCCGCCTTCACTGCCTTACCGTAACTTTATCGCTCAGATCCGGGCCGTTCCGGTTGAGAAACATCAGGACTATTTCCACCAGCTTCTGGGCGATGTGGATGAACCCACTCTGCCGTTTAACTTACTTGATGTGCAGGGGAACCATGATGAGCACCATAAGATAGAGGAAGCCGGTCTGGAGCTGGATGATGAGTTATCGCGCCAGATACGCGACTGCGCCCGTCAGCAGGGTGTCAGTGCTGCCGTTCTGTTCCATGTCGCATGGGCACAGGTGCTTGCACAATGCAGCGGACGGGAAGATGTTGTTTTCGGCACCGTGTTATTAGGCCGCTCACTAAAAGGTGCAGATACTTCTCAGGTTCTTGGTATGTTTATCAATACCCTGCCCGTGCGCATTATGTTGCAGGAACGTACGGCACAACAGGTGATACAGGAAACTTATCAGCAGCTCAGCACATTGCTTGAGCATGAACAGACTCCGTTAGCCATCGCCCAGCGTTGCAGTGGTATTCAGGCACCTCAGCCCCTTTTCAGCAGCCTGCTTAATTTCCGTCATAGTCAGCATAACGATCAACAGGCTGATTCAGCCATATGGCAGGGTATTCAGACCTCCAGTAGTGAGGAGCGCAGTAATTACCCACTGTCATTGGATGTCGATGATTTTGGTGACGGCTTTGCCCTGACTGCGCAATGCAACCGCCAGATTAATCCGGCCCGCATTAATGCTTATATGGATACCGCACTGAAAGCGTTGGTGATGGCCTTACAGGAAATGCCGGAACAGGATATTCATTCCCTCAATATCCTGCCACCAGCAGAACTCACTCAGCTACTGGAAGGCTTTAACAGCAACAAAGTTGACTGCCCGCAGGATATGTTACTCCAGCAGCTGTTTGAACAGCAGGCAGCCCTCACGCCGGATGCCATCGCCCTAATCCACGCTGCAAATAATGGAGAAGCTAAACTCACCTATAGTGAACTGAACCAGAAGGCCAACCAACTGGCCCATGCCCTGATTGCTGCCGGTGTTAAACCGGATGATCGGGTGGCTATTTGTGTCGAACGTGGTCTGGATATGGTGATAGGTTTGTTCGGTATTTTAAAATCCGGTGCGGGATATGTGCCGCTGGATACGGATTACCCTACCGAACGTCTGAACTATATTTTGTCAGATTGTGCACCGAAGTTATTACTGACGCAGCAGCACTTACACAGCCGCTTATCGACTGATACGCCGGTATGGATGCTGGATGATCACAACCATACCGAGTGTATAGCCCGGCAGCCAATCTATAACCCGGATCCGCAACAACTGGGACTGGCACCTCATCATCTGGCTTATATCATCTATACCTCCGGCTCCACCGGGCAGCCAAAAGGGGTGATGATTGAGCATCACAACGTGGTTAATTTTGTCCATGTTCAACGTCAGACCAATGAACTGACATCGTCTGACCGTGTACTTCAGTTCACTTCCGTCGCGTTCGATACTACCGTTTCGGATATCTTCGCCACACTTGCCGCAGGTGCAACCTTAATTATGCGCCCGTCAGAACTGCGTGTTCCGGATAGAGCTTTTGCTCAATTCCTGCAACAACAGCAAATCACGGTGACTGATTTGCCTACCGCTTTCTGGCACTTATGGGTTCAGGAAATGGCCGCAGGACGTTGTGGCTTCAGCCCTTCTCTGCGTCTGGTGATTGTCGGCGGGGAAAAAGCGGAACTGCGCCATCTGATGACCTGGCAGGCACTACCGGAAACCCGCTCATGCCGCTGGATTAACTCTTATGGCCCGACGGAAACGACGGTGATTGCCACCGTTCTGAAAGTAGACAGTCATCCTGCCTATAGTGCAGAAACGCTGCCTATTGGTTATCCGCTCGCCAACAGCCGTATCTATATACTTGATACGCGCGGAAAACCTGTTCCTGTCGGTGTTTCCGGCGAAATTCACATTGCAGGCGCCGGCGTAGCACGGGGTTACCTGAACCAGCCTGAACTGACTGATGAGCGTTTTATTCCGGATACGTTCAGTGAACAACCGAATGCCAGAATGTACAAAACCGGGGATTTAGGTCGCTGGTTACCGGATGGAACGATTGAATATCTCGGACGAAACGATTTTCAGGTCAAGATCCGCGGATTCCGCATTGAGCTGGGGGAAATAGAAACTCAACTGGCAGCCTGTGAAGGGGTCAAAGATGCTATTGCCATGGTACGTGAAGACGAAACCGGTGATAAACGTCTGGTGGCTTATTTAGTTCCACAACCTGATGCTCAGTTGGACATCGCTGATTTACGTGAACAGCTCAGTACGCATCTGCTGGATTATATGATCCCCAGCGCTTTTGTCGTAATAGAAGCCTTCCCACTGAATCCGAACGGCAAGCTGGATCGCAAATCCCTGCCGGTTCCTGACCGCTCTGCAACGGCCACAAAAGCGTATGAAGCACCAGAGGGGGAAACAGAACAACAGCTGGCTGCTATCTGGCAAACCTTACTGGGACTGGAGCAAGTCGGCCGCCATGATGATTTCTTTGAGCTGGGAGGAAACTCATTATCAATCATGCAATTATCGGCAAGACTGCAAGAAGAGTTCCATCTGGAAATTTCAATTACGGATATTTTCCGTCATTCGGCATTAGCCAAACTTGCCGAGCTTATCTTATCAAAACAAGTGGAAACCTTTTTCGATCAGGATATTGAAGATATGCAAAAAGAGCTGGAGAACCTATCTGAAGATGAGTTGCTTGCCATGTTAAATGGAGAACAACTAGAGGGAAATAAACTATGAGCAAAAATGAACAGACACTGAATCAATTAAGGCAGGCTGTACTCCAGAAGAAACTGAAAGAGCGTATTCAAAATAGCCTGACAACCGAAAAAGAACCGATATCTGCTCGTGATCCTCAGCAGGAAATCCCGCTATCCTGGGCGCAACAGCGCCTATGGTTCCTCGCTCAGTTAGATCCGGCTGCCCTGACGGCATACCACATTCCCGCCGCCCTTCATCTGAAGGGCCAACTGAACACTGCGGCCTTACAGGCTGCACTGGACAGAATAGTGGCCCGCCATGAAATCCTGCGCACCACTATTGGGCTGGCAGAAGACGGAGGAGAAGGAACAGCGCGGCAAATTGTTCATGAGAAAGATTTCGGTTTCTCTTTAAGTATGCAAGATCTGCGTTTGTTAGCCGATGATGATCAACAAAATGCTATCCAGAACGCCATCAAATTTGAAGCCAGCCATCCTTTTGATTTTGAAAACGGTCCCTTGATTAGGGGCCAGTTATTCAGACTGGCAGAAGATGAAAATATTCTGTTACTCACCCAGCACCATATTATTTCTGATGGCTGGTCAGTTAACGTCATGATGCAGGAGTTTTCCACTCTGTACCTGAGCTTCTGCCACAAACAGCCTGATCCATTACCGCCATTAAAAATTCAGTACGCAGATTATACGCTCTGGCAACGGAAGGAATTACAGGGCAAGGCACTAGAAAAGCAACTGGATTATTGGCGTAATACACTACAGGATGCGCCGACGCTTCTGACACTCCCCACTGATCGTCCCCGTCCGGCACGGCAAACTTATGCCGGCGGAGAAGCACTGGTTACCCTGTCACCGGATTTAACCGGAAAATTAAAAGCCTTTGCGCAACGTCACGGCATTACGTTATTTATGACGCTGCTGACCGGCTGGTCAATACTGCTTTCCCGTCTCAGCGGGCAATATGATTTAGTAATCGGCACGCCAGTCGCTAATCGTAAGTACCGCGACCTGGAGCCGTTAATCGGCTTTTTTGTCAATACATTAGCACTGCGGGTTCAGTTACCGGATAACCCTACCGTCAGCGAATTGCTGGCACACGTGAAAGCTCATACTGTCACGGCTTTTGAAAATCAGGATCTCCCGTTTGAACAATTAGTTGAAGCGTTAAAACCACCGCGCAGCCTGAGTTATAGCCCGGTTTTTCAGGTTATGATGTCTCTGGATAATACTCCCGGACAACAACAATTCGAATTACCGGGATTAACAATCAGTGAACTGGATTTATCCGAAAACAGCTCCCACTTTGATCTCTCCCTGTCACTGCATGACACGGATGATGGCTTAATCGGTGAACTGGAATATGCCAGCGATTTGTTTGATCAGGCGACGATGGACCGGATGGCGGGTTATCTGCAAACACTGTTAACGGTTATGGTGGCTGATGATACTCAGCGTGTGGCTGATTTACCGTTACTGACACCGAATGAACGTCATCAGTTATTGGCCGGCTTTAATGCCAGAACAGCCTCTTATCCGCAGGAAATGTTACTCCAGCAACTGTTCGAGCATCAGGTCGCCCAATCCCCCACCAGCGCGGCCTTAATCAGCGGAGAACAGCAGCTCACCTATCATGAACTGAACCAGCAGGCGAACCAGCTTGCCCATGCCCTGATTGCTGCCGGAGTACAACCGGATGATCGGGTAGCAATTTGTGTCGAACGGGGCGCAGATATGATCATCGGGCTGTTTGGTATTCTGAAAGCCGGAGCCGGTTATGTGCCGTTAGACCCGGAATACCCGACTGAACGGCTAGCCTATATTCTGTCAGACTGTAAGCCGAAGCTATTACTGACTCAGGAGCATTTACAAAGCCGCCTGAGTACTGAAGTTCCCATCTGGATAATGGATACCGATAACTATCTGGATAATGTGGCACAACAACCCACCGATAACCCTGAACCACATCAACTGGGACTTAAGCCGCACCATCTGGCTTATATTATCTATACTTCCGGCTCAACAGGTCAGCCGAAGGGAGTGATGATTGAACACCGCAATGTGGTCAACTTTGTTTATGTCCAGCGTGAAACGAATGAACTGACACCTTCTGATCGGGTGCTGCAATTTACTTCTGTTGCCTTTGATACCACCGTGTCCGATATTTTTGCCACACTAGCCGCCGGAGCAACATTAGTACTGCGATCGGCCTCGCTGCGCATACCCGATAAAAACTTCAGCCAGTTCTTACAGGAACAGGCAATTACTGTTTCCGATCTGCCCACCGCTTTCTGGCACTTATGGGTTCAGGAAATGGCCGCCGGGCGCTGTGGTTTCAGCCCTTCTTTACGGCTGGTAATTGTAGGCGGAGAAAAAGCTGAACTGCGTCATTTCAATACATGGCAAACTTTACCTGAAACTCAGTCCTGTCGTTGGATAAACTCCTATGGCCCGACGGAAACCACCGTTATCGCCACGGTATGGAAACCGGATAGCCAAGAATCCGGCCTCACCAATACCGTTCCTATCGGTAGCCCGCTCACCAATACTCAAATTTATATCCTTGATACGCAGGGGCAGCCGGTTCCTATCGGCGTTGCGGGGGAAATTCATATCGGTGGTGCAGGTGTCGCCAGAGGTTATCTGAATCGCCCCGACCTCACTGATGAACGATTTATTGCCGATCCGTTCAGCCAACAAGCCAATGCCCGCATGTATAAAACCGGTGATCTCGGACGCTGGCTACCAGATGGCACGATTGAATATCTGGAACGCAATGATTTTCAAGTCAAAATACGTGGGTTCCGCATTGAATTGGGAGAAATTGAAGCACAACTGGCCCAATGTGATGGAGTCAAAGATGTTGTAGTGACTGCCCATGAAGATGAAAGCGGCAATAAACGTCTGGTCGCTTACCTCATACCGCAGCCGGAGACAATACTGGATATCCTCCAGTTACGTGAACAACTAAGCGCGCAATTGATGGAGTATATGTTGCCCGGTGCTTACGTCGTTCTGGAGGCTTTCCCACTAACACCCAACGGGAAAGTCGATCGCAAAGCATTGCCGGCTCCTGACCATACCGCCATCATCAGCCGGGAATATCAGGCACCGGAAGGAGAAGCAGAACAACAACTGGCAAGTATCTGGCAGGAGCTGTTGGGGCTGGAACAAGTCGGACGCCATGACAACTTCTTCGAGCTGGGCGGACATTCACTACTGGTCGTCAGTCTGATTGAGAAACTCCGTCAACACAGGCTTGCTATTGATGTCAGTGCGGTATTCGCATCCCCGACACTGGCAGCTATGGCGACCAATTTAACTCAACAAACCGAATCTGATACAAACAACACACCTGTACCACCAAACCTGATCCCGGATAACTGTCAGGCAATTACACCGGATATGCTGCCACTGGTAACACTGTCTCAGGCGAATATCGACCAGATAGCCTCACAAGTGACAGGCGGTGTCAGTAACATTCAGGACATCTATCCACTCGGGCCATTACAGCAAGGTATTCTGTTCCACCATTTACTGGAAACAACCGGTGATACGTATCTGGACAACCTGCTGATGACTTTCGACAGTCGTTCACGTCTGGATACATTCCTGCAAACAGTGCAACAAGTCATTGAGCGCCACGATATTCTGCGCACTGCCGTCCATTGGGAAAATCTGCCAGAGCCGGTGCAGGTTGTTCATCGCCATGCCCCCATGCCTGTCACAGAGCTGGAACTGTCGCCTGAAATCAATGCGGAACAACAAATTCAGAGCTATACCGACCCTGATATCGTCCGTATGAATATCAACAAAGCGCCGTTATTATCTGCCAGCATTGCCAGAGAACCAAATAGTGATAAATGGTACTTATCCTTACTTCACCACCATCTGGTTTGCGATAATTTATCACTGAAACTGGTATTTGATGAAGTCAATGCCATGTTACAGGGTCAGCATGAACAACTGCCGACAGCATTGCCTTATCGTAATTTCATTGCCCAGACCAAAAATATTCCCCTTGAACAACATCAATCCTATTTCCGTCAGTTGCTGGGTGATGTAGAAGAGCCGACCCTGCCATTCGGCCTACTTGATGCTAAGGGCAGTGACGATAAAGTTGTGGAAAATGTTCTGACACTGGATAGTGATTTTTCCCGGATGGTTCAGCAATGTGCCCGTCAACAGGGTGTCAGTACCGCAGTTCTGTTTCATGTTGCCTGGGCACAGGTACTGGCTCAGTGTAGTGGCCGTGACGATGTCGTCTTCGGTACCGTTTTAATGGGACGGTTACAAGGCGGTAAAGAAACAGAAAAAATAATGGGAATGTTTATCAATACATTACCCATTCGGGTTATTCTGCAAGGGCGCAATGTTCAGCAAACCGTTCAGGAAACTTACCGGCAACTCAGCACATTACTGGTACATGAACAGACACCTTTGGTCATTGCTCAGCGTTGCAGTGGTATTCCCGCTTCTCTGCCACTGTTTAACAGCCTGCTTAATTTCCGTCATGGTTCAGATGAAACAGAGGAAGATGAGCAGGAACTCGCATCAATCTGGGAAGGCATTGAAACGTTTAACACTAAAGATTCCCGCAGCAATTATCCTTTATCACTGGATGTTGATGCCTATGATGATCAATTTGAACTCACTATCCAATGCAGCCAACAGATTGATCCGAGTCGCATTAATGCCTATGTGGCAACCGCACTAAAAGGTCTGGTTACTTCATTATTACAAAACGCTCCTGCACAAAATATTCAGGCAATCTCCATCCTGCCACCAACGGAAAAGACACAGTTACTGGTGGATTTTAACGGTGCTGAAATCGCTTATCCGCAGAATATCCTGCTCCACCAGCTCTTCGAACAGCAGGTTTCTTTCACACCAGATTCCATTGCGCTGGTTAGTGGTGATGAGCAACTCAGCTACGCTGAACTGAACCAGCAGGCCAACCAACTGGCACATGCTCTGATTGCCGCGGGTGTACAACCGGATGATCGGGTAGCAATTTGTGTTGAACGCAGCCCGGATATGATTATCGGCCTGTTCGGGATCCTGAAAGCCGGTGCAGGCTATGTCCCGCTGGATACTGATTATCCGACTGAAAGGCTGGCTTACATTCTGTCTGACTGTAAACCGAAGCTATTACTGACTCAAAAACATTTACAGAACCGGCTGACAACAGAAGCCCCTGTCTGGTTAATGGATAGTAAAGCGCATCAGAGCAATGTGGAACAGCAACCTACCCACAATCCTGAACATTTACAGTCGGGGCTGGCACCACATCATCTGGCCTATATCATCTATACCTCCGGCTCCACCGGGCAGCCGAAAGGCGTGATGATAGAGCATCGTAATGTGGTTAACTTCGTTCACGTCCAGCGTCAGACTAACGAATTAACCCCTTCTGACCGTGTGCTGCAATTTACTTCTGTTGCTTTCGACACCACCGTGTCGGATATTTTTGCAACACTGGCAACCGGCGCAACCCTGATCCTGCGACCTGCTGATCTCCGCGTACCAGATAATAACTTCGGTCGTTTTCTGCGCGAACAGAAAATTACCGTCACCGATCTCCCCACCGCTTTCTGGCATCAGTGGGTACAGGAGCTGGCCGCAGGACGATGTGATTTCAGCCCTTCGCTGCGTTTGGTTATCGTTGGGGGCGAAAAAGCCGAGCTTCACCATCTGACACTCTGGAAATCACTGGCTGAAACTCAACAGTGCCGCTGGATTAACTCCTATGGCCCAACTGAAACCACCGTCATTGCAACCGTATTAAAAGTGGATGGTCATTCCCTGTATAACGAACCAACTCTGCCTATTGGTTATCCATTAACCAATACCCGCCTATATATTCTGGATAGACAGGGACAACCTGCTCCTCTCGGTGTTTCCGGAGAAATTCATATCGGCGGTGCGTGCGTTGCGCGAGGGTATCTCAACCAGCCTGAACTGACAGCAGAACGCTTTATTCCTGATCCATTCAGCGATCAAACTGATGCACGTATGTATAAAACAGGTGATTTGGGATGCTGGTTGCCGGACGGTACGATTGAGTACCTCGGACGCAATGATTTTCAGGTTAAGATCCGTGGGTTCCGCATTGAACTGGGAGAAATTGAAGCCAGACTCTTTGCCTACCCCGGTATCAAAGACGCGATTGTTATCGTGCGGGAAGATACTCCGGGTGATAAACGTCTGGTGGCCTATCTGGTACCACAACCGGATACAACTCTCGATCTGGAAGACCTGCGTCACTCTTTGCACGTAAACTTAGCCAACTATATGATCCCCAGTGCTTTTGTGATCCTCGATACATTCCCGCTGACACCTAATGGCAAACTGGATCGTCGGGCATTACCGGCACCGGATAAATCTTCCGTTATCAGCCGCAACTATGAAGCCCCTGTCGGTGAAACAGAAGAGCTTATTGCAGCGATATGGCAGGACGTACTCCGGCTGGAACAAATAGGACGCCATGACCACTTCCTTGAGCTTGGTGGTCATTCCCTATTAACCCTGCAGGTTGCTACCCGCCTGAATCAGGCTTTAGCTAAGGATATCAGTATCCGCGATCTGCTGGTTTACTCAACAATCAGTGAACTGGCAACATATATTCAGTCAGACGCGGCACTGCCACAACAGCAGAATATAGTGACTGTCCGTCAGGGGAGTGGCAATACTTCACTGTTCCTCATTCACGCAGTCAATGGCGATGTTCACTACGCCTACGATCTTGAGCCATATATGGATAATGACGAATTATCAATTTATGGTGTTATTGCCAGTGATACCCTTGCGGAAGAAGGCATACAACCCACCATCAACAACATGGCTCAGGAATATATTAAATGCATTCGGCAGATACAAGCACATGGTCCTTACTATCTGGCTGGATGGTCATCAGGTGGAACAATTGCTTATGAAATGTCCCGCCAATTAATTGCCGATGGCGAGACAGTAAACTTTATCGGGTTACTGGACAGTGCCTCTAATTATCTGGATTTCTATTCAGATGAAGAGAAACAGTCCGGAATGATGTTTGAGAAAAGTGCCACACTGCTCGAACTACTCCCGTACGATATCCCAGAAGACATTAACGATGAATTCAATAAGCTAGCTAATGAACGTGATTACGACGCGATGTTAATATTAGCTGAGAAGCTCAATTTATTACCACCGAAGGTCACACGGGAAAATGTCAGTGATCTTGTGCAAATGCGCTATAACATCTCTGTGGCAGCTAACTGCTACATACCACAGGCGATAAACACGAACGTCACTTTGTTCAGAGCAATGGATGAAGTCGCCGAAGGAGAAACAATGGCGCTAAAATGGGATCAAATTCTACCCAGTGAGCAACTGACTATTATCCCGATTAAAGGAGATCATGATTCTATGATGATGCAGCCCAATATTCAGGATACGGGTAAAGCATTAGTTAAAGCGGTAATGAATAATCAATAAGACAGTAAAAAGAATGAACCACCTTTTATAGAGGTGGTTCCAGAACGCTCATATAAATAACGCCCAATTTCATGGGCGTTATTTTTTAAGTTTCAATTATTGATATATATACATCATCTTTCAGGTTGATACTTTATTGGTTGTACTTGCTCCCCCAGTCACCATTTTTATAAATACACGGTTATCTATGCTCCTAGGGATGAACAGCCTTACCGCAGAGACGCAACCTTTAAAATTATGAGTGAAAATAATAAATACAAAATCAAATTTCATAACAACAATTTTAAAATTTATTATTTAAAATAATTATTTTTACATTAGTTCCCTGGTGGGCAACACAAAGAATAACAATTAAACCCTGAATATTAAATTCCACATAATCACACACTAATCAAATGGAAAACGTACTTTATTCACATGATACATTTTTAGTATGTAACTGAAAGCCTATCCTGTTTCTTATTTTTACCTCCTGCATTATAATATATACAACCATAAGGTAAATTTATAATACGCTAAATCTTATAAGATGATATCAACGAGACAACATAATGCAAGAGACGCCAATAAAAAAATCGACTAAAATCGATATTTCTCTTTTACACATTTCAAAAAAAATTCAAGCTTTAATAAAAAAACATCAATTAACACATTTCAAATTAATTAAATTTTTTATCTCTAATATTTTTATCGTAGTTTTTAAACCCAGCCATTAATATAGCCTAATTAACCATCAGGACATTTAATATAACCACGAGTGAAATTACCAATTGTAAATTATGAGGTCTCTATAAGAATAACAAATCAGAATCTGCTGATGTAGACGATTAAAAAATATCATATAATCCGTCTATTTTTGGGAGGTAATAAAAAATGAAAGCCATTCAGATAACCGATATCCACCTGACACAGAGCAGAGAACATCAATTATTTAATGTAAATCTGTATGACAATTTTGATACTATCTGTGAGGAAATATGCCGCATAAAGAGAGTTACTGAAATAGATTTAATCATTGTTTCCGGTGATATAACAAATGATGGTGATATCGATGCTTACCGATATTTCTTCAAAAGAATGGATTCATGTCAGACTCCCTATATTACAATAGCCGGAAATCATGACCTGAAAAATAATATTGATACCGTCATTACAGAGATAAAACCAAAATATAACATCACTTCCGGTGAGTATAATGATAAAAATTGGTTCATTACTTATGTTGATACTGTCGTTAAAGGTGAGGATTATGGCTTTATTACACAAAATAACCTTGCTGAATTAGAAAAAAGAATTATTTTAAACAAGAAATTTAATACTGCGGTATTTATGCATCACCACACTATTCCGGTTGGTACACCTATTGTAGACAGTTGTATGCTGGAAAATGCCGCAGATTTATTAACATTATGTAAAAAACATAAGGTGAAATTTATTGGTTGTGGTCATGCTCACACTTCGCGTATCTGGCATCAGAATGATATAACAATCAGTGTTGCACCTGCGGTTTCATTCCAGTGGCTATCCGGTACAGATACCGTTAAAACAACAAAAAGTTTTGGTTTTAATATTATTGATTTTTCAGAAAATATATCATTAACTTCGTGTAGTTACTAAAGTCCTTCTCAAGTTGCAGCATAAGCAACTTGAGAGTGTATTAAAGCCCAATATATGACTTAACTATCAGCAATCGGCTTTAATTTAGCCATAAAGTGGCGTAACACTGGCGGCTCATAAGTAAATGTTAATCCGCGAATATCAGCAGCACACTGTTTTAATTCGATAAAGGCTTCAACGACATAATCCATATGATCATTGGTATAAACACGGCGAGGAATGGCCAGCCTCATCAATTCCATCGGTGATTCTTTTTGTTTACCGGTATCTGGGTCTCGCCCGAGTAGCAAAGAACCAATTTCTACACTTCTGATACCCGCTTCCAGATATAGCGCGTTATTCAATGCCTGAGCCGGAAATTGCTCGCTTGGAATATGCGGTAAAAATAGTTTTGCATCCACAAAGACAGCATGCCCACCAACCGGATATTGAATAGGAATACCCGCCTTTCTTAGCTGTTCACCTAAATAAGTCACCTGATGAATGCGATAAGACAAAAAATTCTCATCCATACCTTCTTCAAGCCCAATCGCCAGTGCTTCCATATCACGCCCGGCAAGCCCACCATAAGTCACGAACCCTTCATTCGGAATACAGCGGATTTTTACCTCATTAAATAGATCTTCATTATCACGAACAGAGCAAAGGCCACCGATATTCACCATGGGATCTTTTTTTGCCGACATCGTCAACATATCGCCATATTGATACATCTCCCTGACGATATCTTTAATTGATTTGTCTTCGTAACCTTTTTCCCGCTGCTTAATAAACCAGGCATTTTCGCAAAAACGGGCAGAATCAATGACCACCGGAATATCATACTGTTTCGAGATCTCATACACAGTTTTCATATTAGCAAGAGAAACCGGCTGACCACCTGTACTATTACAAGTTATCGTGACTATGATGGCGACTACATTATTTTCACCCTGTTCTTTGATTGTGTGTTGAAGTAAATCAATATCAAAATCACCCTTCCAGTCATAATAACTGTCGGTATCAAAAGCCTTATCTGTAACAACATTGATAGCCTTCGCATGATTTAATTCCACATGGGCCATCGTAGTATCAAAATGAAAGTTAGAAATAAATACCGGATTTTGCGCCCCGCCTTTTAATTTTTTCCTTTCGATCAAGGCAGGAAATAAAATCTGCTCAGCGCCACGGCCCTGATGGGTAGGAACCGTATACTCATATCCAATTAATTCTCTAACTTTATCCACCAGATGATAATAACTACGAGATCCGGCATAAGCCTCATCTCCCATCATCATACCAGCCCATTGCTGATTACTCATGGAGCCAGTGCCAGAGTCAGTCAATAGGTCGATATACACCATATCAGAAGGCAGCATGAACGGATTATACCCCGCCGCTTCCAGCGCAATTTCACGTTCTGCACGTGTTGTCATGCGGATATTTTCTACCATTTTAATACGAAAAGGCTCAGGAATGCGCTTCATTTTAATATCTCTAATTATAAAAATAACAATAAATCACATGATATAAATTAAAAATCCACCATGATTTTAATATAAAAATCATAACGTTTGACTATAGTATGAAGTTATTTTCACTCAGAATAGTGATCATTACAAGGAAGGAAAGTAGTAATGCTCGATAATTATTACCGGGCTGAATTTTAAATATACACCACATAAACTATTCTTTCACGATATTAATATAGATTTAGCAATCCGAATAGTATATAACCAAATAAAAAATAACAATTTAATTAAATTAAATTAACTCACGAGTAATATAACATTATTACATCATAAAAAATGAAACTATAATTTATAGAATTTAGTGAATAAAGAAATAATCTCTATTTTTTATTTATATTATATTTAGTGGAAGTCATAAATCATCAAAAAATTAATAGACTGAAGCCGCATTTCTGCGGCCTCATTATTGAAAATAATTATTTTAGTTCAAGGCATGGACAGTTATTTTTTAGCTGCCTGTAAGAAATCAAAATAGTCAGGCGTGACAAGAAAAGGAACAAGTTCGCCCGTAGATAAAGCTGAGTTGGAAACATCTGATAATCTGAATTTCATTTCCTTCGCTAGGTTAATTCCACTTGCAACAACCGGGTAATCTTTATTTTTCGCGCTTGTCAAATAAGTACCAAGACTAACCAGTGTTGGTACGGGTTTGGATCCTCTTTCCAGAATAATAGTCATTCTGATATCGAGTTTTCCCATCATATCTTTTTGTGCCTTTTTGATTCTATCAAGCACATCTTTGGGGATCAGCGCACCCGCATAGGTTTTTTGGTGAGAAAGGATAAAGACATCTGCATCATGACTCAGACCATTTTCTGGTGATACTCCTACAGCAACAGGAATAGTGAAATGTGCATAGGAATCAAATTTCTTACGATAACACTCTACATACTCGGCATTTTTAAAAATAGTGGGTATTTTCTTTTTTAATTCAATGACATTTTTTGATTCTTTGCGCGAGTCTTCGTAATCATTACAGGATGAGACTTCAATATCGATGTTGCCCTTAACCAGTTTATGTTCAACCGAGGTAAGATCATCCGTATTCACTTTCGTTTCAACATCAACCTTACAACCAGAAAGAATAAGCACTGAGCTTGCGATCGCTAACCATTTTTTCATTTTGAATACCTTTAGATAACCAAAGTACTTTCATATGGTTATCATATCTAGTAGTAACTAACTTATGGTTTTCACTATTTTTGTGACATCGATCAAGAGCTTAACATATATCCTATGGATTTCTGGCTACATCACAGTGGTAAGGGAGTTCATCCCTAGGTGCTTAGATAACCGTATGTAGATAAAAACGGTGACTGGGGTAAACGAGCGCAGCCAACAAAGAGGCAACCTGAAAGACGAAGTGCATATCAGTCCAATTCATTCGCTATGAAATCTATACCCTCCCTGCACTACCACAAATAGTAATTTTCTTCTCTACTACTTTCTGCATCGCAATTTTACCCGGTGTAATATATTTTCTCGGATCATTAGCATCAGGATACTGAGCGAAATAGGCTTTTACCGCATCAGCAAAAGCAATTTTTAAATCTGTTGCGACATTGACTTTACAAATACCCAGTGCAATTGATTTATGGATCATCTCCTCTGGTATGCCGGATGCCCCATGTAAAACCAATGGAACCTCTACATGGCGATGAATTTCTTCCAGACGCGAGAAATCCAGATGAGGTTCGCCGTGATAAAGCCCGTGAGCAGAGCCAATGGCCACTGCCAATGAATCTATTCCGGTTCGTTCAACAAATTCTTTCGCGGCTAATGGGTCGGTATAAAAACTGTCTTTACTGTCAACTGTCAAATCATCTTCCTGCCCTCCCAGCCTTCCCAGCTCGGCTTCTACACTGGCATCAAAACGCTGACATAAACGTACAACTTCAGCCACCGTAGATATATTTTTTTCGAAAGGGAAATGAGAACCATCTATCATAACTGAACGGATCCCTGTTTCTACTTTGTGACGAATATCATTGATATCTTCATGATGATCAAGATGTAGTGCCAGCGGGAGTTTATTGATTTTCGCGGCTTCTTTGCAGATAGAAACCATGTATTCAAGACCTGCATAAGTGAAGGTACTCGGAGTTCCGGCCAGAATGACCGGAGACTCCATTTTTGCCGCTGTTTCAACCACAACCTGCACCGTTTCCAGATTATGGACGTTGAATGCCGGAACGGCATAACCTTCCCGCTGGGCTTTTTTCAACATTTTACTGTTAGAGATTAAAAACATACGGACTCCTCAGATACCATCTGTGTCATCAGATAATACCTGTTGTTTTACTTGTTGTTGCTGTTGCTGCTGGTGCCACAGACTAGTCAGCCCGCGATGCCCACATTCCAGTGCCATATCACGAAACTCAACCGCATTCATCTCATCACGTACCATCATCATTTCAACAGCGAGTTGCATATTCGTACCCGTAATAACCTGCCACTGAGGGTGAATTAAAGCCAGTTGAGCCGCCTGACGAAAAGGAGAACCGCCTAACAAATCTGTCAGGAAAATCCCCCCTTTTCCCGAATCACACGCCTCTCTGGCGGTATATAATTCCTGAGACAGTTGCTCTGTGGTCATACCATCGGGAAAATCAATGGCAATGCATGACGACTGTTTACCAATAATCTGCACCACCGCCTGTAGCAGACCACTGGCAAACAATCCGTGTCCTGTGATTACAATACCCAGCATGTTTTTTCCTTATAAAAATCCCACCAATTTACCAACAACCCCAAATACGGCTGTGATACCGATAAGTTTTACTGGCGAGAAACCGCGTTTCATCAGCCAATAAACCAGCAAAGTAAAGGTGAGAGGCAACAAATTCGGCATCAGCTTATCGAGAACGTCGGTCTGCAATGCGATTTTTGCCTCACCAGCCTTCATAACAAAAGGTGTCGAAAGATGGACATAAGAAGCCACAAGCGCGCCAATAACCGTCATACCGACAATCGAAGCAGCATGAGAAATGTTTTTTGTATGAACTTTTAGCATGGTTATCGCTTTGGTGCCGGTGTGATAACCGTAATGCGCCAGACCAAAACGCAGCGCAAAATGCACAATATTGAACATCAGAAGGAACAGAATGGGCCCCAGAATACTGCCCTGTAACGCTAATGAAGCCCCGATACCCGCACAGATTGGCAATAATGTTAACCAAAACAGCGCGTCACCTATCCCGCCTAATGGCCCCATCAGGGCAACTTTTACCGCGCGGATAGTGGAAATTTTCTCTTTACTGCGCTCCATCGCCAACACCAGACCAGACAGGAAAGTCACATCAAACGGATGGACATTGAGAAATTCCATGTGCATTTTCATCGAGCTAGTCAAATCGTCAGGATTTTTGTGGATCTTACGCAACGACGGGATAAGCGTGTAGAGCCAGCCTCCGGCCTGCATACGTTCATAATTGAAAGAAGCCTGTAACAACAAAGAACGCAGGGCCATAACGTTGATTTCACGTTTAGTTAAATCTTCTGCCGGTGTCATATCGATATAATCATCACGATCTGCCGAGTTGCTATCCTGAGCGATACCCTTTCCATGCTTGCGACTTTTTTCAGACTCTGCCTTATCCAATTTATTAAATGCCATCTTGCATCTCCTCTGCGGAATTTGACTGTGATGATGTACCTTGCGGATTCCCATTATCGTCACGAGTACGATTGAAAAAATCGATTAAAGCAATTGCGAGTGCACCCAGCGCGACAGCAATGATCGGTAATTGCAGGAAAGTGACTGAAATAAAACCCAGAATGAAATAAGCCACATAGGTTTTTTTCATCATGACTTTCATTAACAATGCAAAACCAATAGCCGGCATCATGCCACCCGCAACAGAAAGACCATCAAGCAGCCATTTTGGTGCTTGTTGTACAACGGCTCTGGCAGTATCTGCACCAAAGTAGATAGGCAGGAAGGCAACAATAAAATAGAAGCAGAACAGGATAATGAGACCAAAATAGTTAACCCATTCTATCCCGCGCCAGTTGCGTTTTTTTGCCATCTGATCACATTTGTGCATCATCGGTGAATAAACGGTAAACAGCAGTGTGATACTGCCCTGCACAGCGATAGCAAAAGGCACTGCAATACCCACCGCAACTTTAGGGTCTGCCTGTGTGAGAATGGCAAAAGTCGTCCCGATTATCCCGCCAATCACGACATTGGGAGGTTGGGCTCCAGCCAGCGGCACCATTCCCATCCAGACAAGTTCTAACGCGCCACCAACTAATAACCCAGTCTGGATATCCCCTAAAATCAGTCCGACCAACGGCCCGATAACAACCGGGCGGTGGATATGTGTCAATCCGTTGAATAAATCAATCCCTGCTATGCCTGCCAGTATTGAGATCAAAAGTGCGTCAACAAACATATTCACTCCCCTCAGTTCAGAAGATTAGCGATATCTTCACCCGATTCATCCGGTACTCGACGGATTTCACAGGGAATACCCCTTTTTTGTAGTTCGATAAAAGTCTCAATATCTCCTTTATCAACAGCAACTGTTTTATGGATCTGCTTTTTTCCTTCTGAAAAATGCATATTCCCGATATTTACAAAATGGATTGGAACATTACCTTTTACGAGCGTCAGTACATCCTGCGGTGTTTTACAAACGATGAAAATTTTCTGCCGTTCCGCAGCGTTATGAATAACATCAATCGTTTTTTGCAGAGTAAAATAGCGAGTCTGGACACCATCAGACATCACCATGTCCATAAGAGACTGCTGAACAAGATCATTTGCCGCTTCGTCATTCGCCACCACAACCAGATTGGCACCCAGAGAATTTGCCCAGGTAACGCCAACCTGCCCGTGTATCAAGCGATTATCGATACGGGTTAATAGGATATTTGGGGTAGACATGAGAACTCCTTTTACTATTCTGATTAGGTATAGTCTGATCGGGTATAGGGATAAATCTGAACGCCTTTTACTACTCGGTTAACTTCACCTGTCGGGCATGGGTTATCGGGAGAAAGGCCAAGCGCCAGTGAGGTTTCAAAACCCAGTAGCTGAAAAAAAAGTAAATACGGAAAAATAAGCCAGCTATCCGGTAAGTCGGCAAGAATTTCCAGAGATTCAGGATGAGGCTGACTGGTTAGGACGATGATTTGTTTTGCCAGACCATCGCGTCTGAGTTCATTGAGCAAATCGATATCATAATGGCGGCAATGGGGATCAGCGGAGAGCATAACAACCACTAGCGTATCATGATCAATCATAAACTTCGGCCCGTGCCGTACTCCCATGCAAGAGTCATAACGTGTTGCTATCCGGCCTGCGGTTAATTCCAGCATTTTGAGCGCACCTTCTTCAGCAATACCCGCAAAACCGGCAGTGCCCAGCGCAATCATTCGCTTGAATCCCAGCCCGATAATTCGCTGGAGCAGCGGTTGCCAGCCAGATGCCTGTGTTTCACACAGCTCAGCTACTCTTTCCAGAGCATCTTTTTGCTTTGCCATATCAACAGTCCGCTCACCCAGAAGTAACAGCGTTGCCAACGCCATACAGCTGAAACTTGAAGTCATGGCAAAGCTACGATCGTTGGCCCCTTCCGGCATAATTAACGAACAAACATGTTTTCTGCTCTCAGCATAACGAGCCAGTTCCCCTTCCGGATTACAAGTCAGGATCAGATGGTGGCAATCAGTCAGGAGAGAATCAGCCAGTTGAATGACAGCAATACTTTCAGGACTATTACCGGAACGGGCATAAGAAACCAGTAAAGTGGGTTTAGTCGTAACCAGATATTGCAGAGGAGCAGGGACAATGTCTGTGGAAGCAACGGCCTGAATATCAGGCCCGCATTTATTTCCGCCACCCAATTTTGCCTCAGACCACCAGATTTTACGCAGATAGGGAGCAATCGCCTTCCCCACAAAGGCCGAAGACCCTGCTCCACACAAAATAATCTGTAAATCCGGTTTTATGAGCAACTGCTGGAGAAAAGGTTGCCAGTACGGCCGACTGTGTTGCAGTTCATGATACAGAGTACGCCACAATCTGGGCTGATGCTGGATCTCTTCCGCTGTATGATGAGCCTGATGTTCAGTCAACCACTGAGATGAATGAGGGAAAAAAGCCGTCATAATGCAATCCCTCCTGCTTCACAAGCCTCTGCGTAATCCCTCAGTATCTGTCGGATTTTATCCATAACCCATAGTTTGGGATCATCATAAGCAAGACTACCAGCATTAATGGCTTTGGCCTGTTCAGGCAAGTACTGGCTTATCATGGAAAGAGGGAGCGGCCTGCGCCGCAGGTTAGAGAGCAACTTTTCAACAGCAGATTCAACTTCAGAATTGGCCCAGTAGTAGCGGATGCGATCACTTAAACTATATTGGCGATCAAGATACTGTTCATGAGCATTGCCTTTATAGTACGAACGCCAATATTCCGGCTGATTGCACATAACCTGCTCCAGTGTTTCACTTAAATGAACAGCCTCTGATTCTCCATTCCATTCGCGATCCAGCTTATCAAGGGCAAACAGCCCTTCCCGCAAGGCAAAGGTCAGTGCCGGACCCACTTTTAGAATGGCAAAGTGATCACGAACCAAATTGCGATAAGTTTGTGGTGTCTGGTAATCCGTTGAATGAGCTTCATAAACAATATTCGGTTGTGTCGCGATATACTGACTGAGCGAATACGCTTTTTCCGGTTGATAATGTTCAATTTGGTGATTACCGAACTCAACACCCGGCTGCACAACCAATGCAATGACTCGCGGCCAAACGTGTGCCAGATGTGCTTTCACCCATTCTGCCCGATGAATTTTCAGTGTAGATGCCGCAGAAACAGGGGTCGTCACCTGCATTTCATCCACAACGTCTTCCGTCGTTCCTCCCGGTACCGGAACTTCTGTACCAATCACATAAACCGGTTTTTCACCGCCATTGATCTGCCAGCTTTGTTCAGCAGCCAGACAAAGACGGGCTGCCCGTTTAGCCACAATATCGTCAGTCAATGGGACAGGATCGTCGGCGCAGGACATGGAGCAATCGAGATGAATTTTACGAAAGCCAGCAGCGACGTAATCATAAATAAGGGTTTCTGCAAGTGTCATCGCTTCTTCAGCAGGTTGATCCTGCCAGGCGTTAGGCCCCAGATGATCTCCTCCCAGCCATATTTTTTCTCTCGGAAAACCGATTAAATCTGCGATCTCCCAAACTCTATTACGAAAATCAGCGGGCTTCATTCCGGTATAGCCACCAAACTGGTTAACCTGATTGGATGTGGCTTCAATCAATACGTGAGTTCCCCGTTCTCTAGCGAACCGGAGTGCACTTTCCAGTACCCAGGGATGAGCGGAACAAATAGAGTAAATGCCGACTGATTCACCCGATTTATGTCGATGGATAAGCTGTAATAGCGATTGCATAATGTTTCATGTCTCCAATACCTTAAATAGACTAATTTTTAGTGTCATTCTTAATCCCTACTACTGCACTACACGGCGCTTATGGACTTGAATAATCAGTATGTTGAGTAAAAAGTGATAAGCAAAAATGACGGGAGAAAATGATTAAGCATTGGTATTAATAACACGAAAACATTACAGCAAAGGAAAACAACCGAAACTGTGATCCTGATTAAAAGTTTATTTTTTGGGAAAAGTGTGGAAAAAATACTTATTTTTCACATAAAAACAAAACATAATTTCTTTTAATAATTTTTAACCAAATATTTATAATTGGGATATTCAATAAGCTAGAAAATTTATGACAATATTAAACGATATATTTTGTCGAAAATTAGTAAGAAATATTAAAGAATTGTTCAAGTGATGGAAATCACAAAACAATAAAAAGCCTCATATATCTGGCTGATCTGAGGCTGGGCACTTACATGGATATATCCAGATAAATAATGCAGGTAATTCCCAGCCACTCATTAAACGAATGATTAAAAATCACAAAGAAAATCAGCAAGTATAGGATTAAATCGGGTTGGAGCCTCCCAAAACGGGGCATGATCCACACCCGCTAAACTAATAACCTGCTCCTGCCAAAGATTTTGGTAATTCAGGCCTTCGATATACTGCGCATTAATGAACGGATCTCCGCTCCCATTGACGATAGCCAAAGGTATTTTGCTTGTTTCAGCCAATAATCGTTGATCTGTTGCCTGTGGAGAAGTAAAGGCTTCAAACATATACTGGCGTGATAAACCATCCGTTCTCGCCACCGCATCAATAATAAACTGATCATGAGGCGCATTAATACCTACTGTCTCATAGGCATAATTTTTCACATCCTCTTCAGTAAAATCAGCCTTACCTGCAAGCCCCATATGTTCGCTCTGACGAAAACCAAGTGCGACATTATCTTTACCGGCGGCTACAGGTGGTGTACCACAAATCATCAACCCAATCATTTTGGGAAACAAAGCCAGCATCTCCAGTCCGATATGCCCGCCTAATGACCAGCCGAAAACAACAACTCTGTTTATGCCGATCTTTTCCAGTACTTCAATAACAGTATGGGCATAGGCAGGCATTGAATATGCCTTACGGGGCTCACTGGCATTGGAAGATGCCCCGTGCCCCGGTAAATCAAGAGCCAAAACCCGATAATTCTTTTTAAAGTACTCTACTTGATGGCAAAATATTTCTTTACTACTTGAATTGCCATGTATAAACAAAACAGGTAACCCGTTACCGCCAGAATCCGATACTGAAATACGCGCATAACGGGTTGATACATCATAGTAGTGAATACCATTGTGTGTAGCAGCCATGATTTATCTCCTGATGAGGTAATAACAAAGTAGTCTTTATATAGGGAGAAGTTATTAACGACAGGCCTTCATAAAATTAGCATGACTCTACGGTATTTTTACTCGCATCTCAATGAATAACATTCATATACAACTGATCTTTTTCATCAATGATTTTTAAATAAATAATGTAAAGAATCGATTTATCAAAATCATAAATAATTTATAACCATCTTATCTCAAGTTATCTTTTATTATTTAAAATAAAGGATATCTCTCTACTTGAGAAGACATGTTACTATTATAAAAAATATATAATGTAGATTTCACCACATTTCATCTAGGAGCCATATAACTGTAGCCCCCTAGAATACCCGATTGCCATTTTAGTTAATATACATTTCCAAAACCATGTTCTTTATGACCAAATTATTTAACTATCAACAAGATGGATTTTTTCTTTTTCTTCATCATTCTTATTATTTGGCACGATTAAAAAACGACCTTTATTCCCGTACTGATCATAAATAGTAATATAGAACTCAGGATACCAATAATCCTTTACCTCAGGAAAAGTTGAATCATCTACCAATATAACAGTAAAGCAAAGGAAGCCAACCTTCTGCCGAACTGTTATATCTATAGGAAAATTAACTGGTAGATTAAACCATATAGCATTCCCTATGGAAACAGTCTTTTCTTTTCCCAATGACCAAAGGAAATGGGCATAATAAACTGTATGATATTCATCTTCAGAATAAAGTTGGTGAATAGAATCAATCTTTCCACCATCATATTCTAATTTCATAATATGACGTTTTCCATACTGATCATTTGGACTGATAGACACATATGTGTTCTCTTGTATCCAACCAGGCTCACCATAGTGGGTAGTAATGATTTTACTATCCATTTTTATATGGGACATATCATAAAATATTTCACTAATCGCAGTTAATTGTAAAAATGCAGATACACCATCAAAATCTCCGCCATATGAGATAGAATGCTCACCGTCTGGAGCCTGTACCAACACGCCTATTTGTTTAATGTGATTACTCTCTGTTGGTGCGCAGTATACATAATAAGTTAATGTATTTATAAAATTTGATTTCTTTATTGAATTTGAAGCCTGCTCCCTTGAATTCATTAAATAAACACTACTGGGAATAATAATAGCAGTAAATTCATTAGGCTCATCTGTATATCCCCATGTAAAATCATCATTTTCAGAAACGTCAAAGGACAATTTTTCACCTGTATTATAGTCAATGAGCCAAGTGTTTTTAGATAGTATCTTATTTGGTATTGACATATTCATATCATTTTTATCCTTTGGTGTTATATGAACATCAATCAATATCCTATGCCTTCCATTGGAAAATATATTTTCACTATTACTTAGTTGACGAAAACCAATTTTTAAATCAGAAATCCCATTCCAAGATGAATATTTATCGTCATCTTTAAAATCAATCATATAAAACCTCCAATTAAATCATTAAAAGCCCTTGAATATTGATTTTAGTTCTATGGATCTTTCAGAACATGAAAATTTTTAATAAACCGATAACAACGACTAATACAAAAAACACTTGGCAGTAGTATTAAGATAATCATCTATAATCATTTATCAGTGTTTTCAGCTAAAAAAATACCTCCGATAAATTTGATGTATATCTAGAATTCTATGGTCTATGCCCTCTCTTTCTGCTATCTGTAGTTCCCTATAAAATATATTAGGATAATTATATCGAAGATTTCGCCATAAAAGATTGTCAAAAGTATAAGAAAATCCGTTTGCTGCCCACGCACGCTGTATCTCTTGGATATCTCTAGCACTATATATCTGACTACGGGCTTGTAAGTCATACCGAAACGCATTAATAAATTCAGTACCATTACGACTATTTACATTTATGATAGGTGTATACAAATGGTATATTGTATCAATTCCAATATCTACCGCTCCAATACTCCCACCCACATCTACCAGATTATTTATTCTACTTACTTCTTGAGTTGTATCAAAACCCAGCCCGTCTAAAGCAGAAAAAAAGCCAGCGTCAGCCGCAGGAAGAGTAAGTTGCAATGTATGAAAATTACTACCTACAGGACTTATGATTTCCTGAACATCTCCCATTCGTACTGCCAGAGCAAAATAAGCGCTCGTAGATACGTAAACAGCACTTTGTCTTTCTTCACTCAAATCTTCTTGAGCCACACGTCCTAGTAATTGAACGTGTTCTATTCTCGGAGAAGGGGGTCCGCTTACAGCAATCCTCTCTGGCCTTTCTGCTATCTCTGCAGTCTCTTCCGTCAGCATATGACTCAAGCTAGCTTGCCGCATGCCCCGAACCATTTTACCAAGTGCCAAACTACCCAGACTGGCCGCCCCGCATCCCATTGAAATCCAGCCCAAAACAGCAGACGCCTGCGGATTACTGTCCTCTGTCGCGGCACTGGCAAGCCCGGTCGCCGCCCCTAAAAAACCAACCCCGGCCAAAATCGCCCCACTCAGCGTCAGGGATGCCCCGCCGGTCGGAATGACCGCCGCCAACTCCGCTGCCATTCCAAACAGACCTAACGCTATTCCCAGAATACTGCCCACACTTATGTGCCCGCTCGGATCGGTCCGGTTGATCGGATCCCCCAGACAATAGGCATACGGGTTCAGTCCCCCGGCCCCGAACGGGCTGAGGCTGTCCGGCGCCGTAAACCGCATCAGTACCGGGTTATAAGTCCGGTAGCCGTTGCCCAGATGATACCCGCCTCCGGCCGGGTCCTGCCGCTCCCCGTTATAGCCCGGTAAATCCGGGTCACTGTCCGCAGCCGCCTGCTGCCCGTACGGGGTATAGCGAAAACGCGAGGTTCGCTCATTGTGACAGCTCAGCAGCACACTGCCCGGCCCGTCCGTGCCCAGTAAATGCACGCCGTCAGCCGTGACACTCGCCGCGGGCGTACTGCCCGCTTGC
>NZ_NJAJ01000129.1 GCF_002632825.1 Xenorhabdus stockiae | reverse complement strand
AAACCGCACGTTAACGTTGGTACTATCGGCCACGTTGACCACGGTAAAACTACCCTGACTGCTGCAATCACCACCGTTCTGGCAAAAACCTACGGCGGTAACGCACGTGCATTCGATCAGATCGATAACGCACCAGAAGAAAAAGCACGTGGTATCACCATCTCTACTTCTCACGTAGAGTACGATACTCCAACTCGCCACTACGCGCACGTTGACTGCCCAGGCCACGCCGACTATGTGAAAAACATGATCACCGGTGCTGCTCAGATGGACGGTGCAATTCTGGTTGTTGCTGCAACTGATGGCCCAATGCCACAGACTCGTGAGCACATCCTGCTGGGTCGTCAGGTAGGCGTTCCTTACATCATCGTGTTCCTGAACAAATGTGACATGGTTGATGATGAAGAGCTGCTGGAACTGGTTGAAATGGAAGTTCGTGAGCTGCTGTCTCAGTACGACTTCCCAGGCGACGACACGCCAATCATCCGTGGTTCTGCTCTGAAAGCGCTGGAAGGCGACGCAGAGTGGGAAGCTAAAGTTGTTGAACTGGCTGAAGCACTGGATACTTACATCCCAGAACCAGAGCGTGACATTGACAAGCCATTCCTGCTGCCAATCGAAGACGTATTCTCCATCTCCGGCCGTGGTACTGTTGTAACTGGTCGTGTTGAGCGTGGTATCGTTAAAGTTGGTGACGAAGTTGAAATCGTTGGTATCAAAGAAACCACGAAAACAA
This sequence comes from Xenorhabdus stockiae, assembly GCF_002632825.1. GTDB lineage: Bacteria > Pseudomonadota > Gammaproteobacteria > Enterobacterales > Enterobacteriaceae > Xenorhabdus > Xenorhabdus stockiae. Next base: position 217 of record NZ_NJAJ01000129.1, on the reverse strand, counting down.
CTTGTACTGGCGTTGAAATGTTCCGCAAACTGCTGGACGAAGGCCGTGCGGGTGAGAACGTTGGTGTTCTGCTGCGTGGTACTAAGCGTGATGATGTTGAGCGTGGTCAGGTTCTGGCGAAACCAGGTTCTATCCACCCACACACTCAGTTCGAATCTGAAGTGTATATCCTGAGCAAAGATGAAGGTGGCCGTCATACTCCATTCTTCAAAGGTTA
>NZ_NJAJ01000128.1 GCF_002632825.1 Xenorhabdus stockiae | reverse complement strand
TTGAATTGATGCACGATACGACTCGTGATGGGCGCGTCCGTGACCGTATCAAAGCCGTGCTTTTAGCTTCAGAAGGCTGGACTGCTCAAATGATTGCTCAGGCTTTGCGTATTCATGAAAGTACGGTGAGTCGCCATCTGAAGGACTATTTCTCTGAGGAAAAACTCGGCCCTGAAAATGGGGGCTCTGAAAGCCGTCTGTCTGCCGAGCAAACAACAGAGTTAGTCGCGTATCTGACGGCAAATTTGATGCACACGACAGCCCAAATTGTTGCTTGGGTCGCGGCTCGCTGGCAGGTCACGTTCTCTGTGGCCGGGATGACAAAATGGCTCCACCGTCAGGGATTCAACTACAAGAAGCCGGTGGGAACACCGCATAAATGCGATACGGATAAACAGCAACAGTTTATTGAGCGCTACAACGCGCTGAAAGCGAAATGTGGGCAAAATGAGCCGATTTTGTTTATTGATGCTGTGCATCCTACCCAATCTACAAAATTAAGTTACGGCTGGATGAAGCGTGGAAGGACGCAGGTTAAAGTGGTCGAAACCACCGGCAGCCGAACCCGCCTCAACATTATGGGCGCCCTCAATTTGGAACGGATTGAAGCGACGGTGATCCGTGACTATCCGACGATTAACGCGAAAAATGTCGTCCTGTTTTTTGGTGCCATCCGGGAAACGTATCCGCTTTCACAAAGAATTCATATTATTCTGGATGGAGCGGGTTACCACCGTGCTGAAATAGTACAATTTTTTGCTGAAGTCCTGAATATCAGGTTGCATTATCTGCCACCTTACAGCCCTAACCTCAACCCGATTGAGCGATTATGGAAGTACGCGAATGAGCAGGTACGAAACAATGTCTATTTCCCGGATACCAAAACGTTCCGTAAAACCCTTCATCATTTTTTTCATGTCACCTTACCCGAAAAAGGACAGGAATTAGCTACCCGGCTGACCGATAATTTCCAGACTTTAATTCCTGCATCTTCAAGTTAATTGCGTATA
>NZ_NJAJ01000127.1 GCF_002632825.1 Xenorhabdus stockiae | reverse complement strand
ACAGGCCGTCTCTCCGGCTGTCACATCACTTCGTCTGCCTACAGCGGATGTTGCTGATAATGACCTGTTATTCTCAGGGGCATGGGTTATTTTTGATTCGGTCAGTACGCTCGATGAAAAGGAGACATGTCATAGCTAATACCGACAGACGGCGATAACCCGGCGCAAAGGGATATCGGTATCGATACACCTGAAGTGGTGTGCCCAAAATAGAGTAGTTAAAACAAGGGATTAAGTCGTTTTGCCCAGCCCCTTGCGCACAAGTAACACATTGAAAGGCAATGAGTTTATGACTTTTGTCCAGCGTGAAAGTGTGCTAACTATCACAACCTATGCTCGATTTCTTTTTTACCGCCGCCAACCAACCCGAGAGCCATCTGACCGAGGTCATCAATTAACTTTTCGGCTTTATCGAGAGTAACTAGATCATCTTGTCGTTTTCTCAGTCTACGGCCTGCATCCGAGGAGTCTTCATCTGATGCTTTTCGGGCTTTTGTGACAATGTCCTGCATCTGTTGAATTGTGTAGTCAATGGATGGGGTGTGCGTATTGCTTTCTTTATCAGCCAAATCTAATAACCATTTCCGCAATTCCTTAGCGACTTTAGTTTTCGACAGCATCCCCACAAGGTGAGCACCGCGGAGAGAGAAAATACGAGTTTCTGTCTCCCAATTATCGTAACCCTTTGATTTTTCCGAGGGGGTCATTTTGACCACCCGAGACATCTCTTCTGTAAATTCGTCTTTATTTCGACTGTAAATCTTGTTGACCGACTTATCATCCGCATATTCCAATAAGGATGCGAGCGATAAGGCAGTAAACCAAATCTTCCCGTCGCCATTATCAAAAGGGGTGACTTCTTTTTCTTTAAAGACTAAGACATTCGACATCGCGTATTACCTGCTCTATGAAATGAACCTTCGCCGAAATAGGAAACCAGCCCACCGAAGGCTCGCCAGCCATAACTGGTGACCTCGAAGGCTCATTTCGATAGGGTTAGGTTCGGTGCAATTGAGATG
>NZ_NJAJ01000126.1 GCF_002632825.1 Xenorhabdus stockiae | reverse complement strand
AAAGAAGGCAGTTGTACCGGAACCTGTAAAACGGAAGGTGAACCTGTCGATATGGCTACCGGTGACTTCCTGCAAGTCTGGCCGGTTATCGCCATTCCTGGGCTGTTACCCATCACCCTGACCCGCACCTATCGTTCTACCGCTAAGTACAGTGGCCTGTTTGGCCCGAAATGGGCGGATGACTGGTCACGTCAGTTGATGCTGACCACTGGAAAAGTGAATTTCTCCGATGCTGATGGCGTGATTTATGATTACAACACACCAGAAAATCAGGTACTCGCCCGTAATCAGCATATTCCTCATTACATATTAACCGGGGAATTAACGGGTGAGCTACAACTGACCGATCGCCAGTCCCAGCTTACCTACCACTTCAATCATGCCATCGGATCTATCCGTAAATTATCCGCGATCACTGATCGTCGCCAAAATGCGATCCAATTTATCTACGATAAACAGTCGCAACTCATTGAAGTCACACGTACCGATGGTTTCCGGCTGATTCTGGGTTATCAGGATCAACAACTCCAAACACTGGATTATCTTGAACAGAAAAAACAGCAGCGATTGGTCACTTGTCACTATGACCCACAGGGCTATCTGAGCGAATGCGAAGCTTTCCAGCATAACCATCTGTGGCATGAATATGACGCACAGGGGCGGATGATCCGCTGGCACGATACCGATCAAACCGATGTTACCCTGACTTACGATGATCGTGGCCGAGTGCTCACAACCTCCACCACCAGTGGCTACTGGAACGACCGTTTCCTCTATGACGATAACGCCCGTATCACCACGTATATTGATGCAGAGGGCGGTGAAACTCAGCATCACTACGATAACAACTGTCTGGTGATCCGCGAAGTTGATCCCCTGGGGCGCATTACCCGCCGCCAATGGCGCAACAGCCAAATTGTCTGGGAAGCTGATCCATCAGGCGCTATCACCACCTTTGATTACAATCCTGACGGAGGATTGACCGAAATAAAACTGCCGACTGGCGAATCCTTTTATTACGGTTATGACGAACACGGACAACTGACTGAAAGTGTCCTGCC
>NZ_NJAJ01000125.1 GCF_002632825.1 Xenorhabdus stockiae | reverse complement strand
AATGCGTAGAGATGTGGAGGAATACCGGTGGCGAAGGCGGCCCCCTGGACGAAGACTGACGCTCAGGTGCGAAAGCGTGGGGAGCAAACAGGATTAGATACCCTGGTAGTCCACGCCGTAAACGATGTCGACTTGGAGGTTGTGGCCTTGAGCCGTGGCTTCCGGAGCTAACGCGTTAAGTCGACCGCCTGGGGAGTACGGTCGCAAGATTAAAACTCAAATGAATTGACGGGGGCCCGCACAAGCGGTGGAGCATGTGGTTTAATTCGATGCAACGCGAAGAACCTTACCTACTCTTGACATCCAGCGAACCTTTCAGAGATGAAGGGGTGCCTTCGGGAACGCTGAGACAGGTGCTGCATGGCTGTCGTCAGCTCGTGTTGTGAAATGTTGGGTTAAGTCCCGCAACGAGCGCAACCCTTATCCTTTGTTGCCAGCACATCATGGTGGGAACTCAAGGGAGACTGCCGGTGATAAACCGGAGGAAGGTGGGGATGACGTCAAGTCATCATGGCCCTTACGAGTAGGGCTACACACGTGCTACAATGGCAGATACAAAGAGAAGCGACCTCGCGAGAGCAAGCGGAACTCATAAAGTCTGTCGTAGTCCGGATTGGAGTCTGCAACTCGACTCCATGAAGTCGGAATCGCTAGTAATCGTAGATCAGAATGCTACGGTGAATACGTTCCCGGGCCTTGTACACACCGCCCGTCACACCATGGGAGTGGGTTGCAAAAGAAGTAGGTAGCTTAACCTTCGGGAGGGCGCTTACCACTTTGTGATTCATGACTGGGGTGAAGTCGTAACAAGGTAACCGTAGGGGAACCTGCGGTTGGATCACCTCCTTAACCTATGATGGTGAAATGTGAGTGTTCACACAGATTGTCTGATGAATGTAAGACGAGCAGCGTCTGCGAAGAAGACTTGAAGTCCCCTTCGTCTAGAGGCCTAGGACACCGCCCTTTCACGGCGGTAACAGGGGTTCGAATCCCCTAGGGGACGCCACTTTGCTCGGGAGTCGGGTGAAAGACGGCGCCAACGAAAGGTATTGTTAAGCGGGC
>NZ_NJAJ01000124.1 GCF_002632825.1 Xenorhabdus stockiae | reverse complement strand
CTAAATAGCTTTTCAAAATGATAGGCGAATCAAAGAAACTCAGTCCTATTTTTGCGAACTTTTTAATCGCAAAACCAAAAAAACACAAAAAGGAAGGACTGAGTTATGGCCATCGTACCACCAATTCCGCGCAATGAGCGGCGTCAAATGAGAAAAATTGTCCAAAAAACGGCAGATAAAAACTATGCTCGCCGGATTATGGCGATACTCTTGCTACATCAAGGTGCATCTGTGTCTCAAGTCGCCAAAACACTTTGCACCGTGCATTCCTCTGTGTGGCGGTGGATTGATCGCTTTAAGGCACTTGGATGGGCCGGATTGTATCCTTTATCCGCGGGGCGCCACCCTCGGTGGAATTTAACGCCACTTTTGCCCGTTCTGTTTTATTTGTTGGAACATTCACCTCAGCAATTTGGTCATATTCGTTCTCGTTGGAGCCTCTCTTTTTTTATCTTTCAAATCAAAAAATTATTTAATATCAAACTGTCAATCAGCACACTTTACCGATTTTTCTGTAAAAATCGCATTGTATGGCGACGAGCAGCCCCGACATTACAGGTGCCTGACCCTGAATATGATGAGAAAATGAGGCTCATTACCAAAGCGTTATCTCTGGCCTCAGAGAAACATCCCGTGGTTTATGAAGATGAGGTTGATATTCACTTTAATCCTAAAATCGGCGCTGACTGGTATTTTAAGGGACAACAAAAGCGGATTATCACCCCGGGACAAAATCAAAAATACTACATTGCGGGCACTCTTGACGTTCAAACAAAGCACGTTCTCTATACGGGAAGTTCAAAGAAAAATTCACTCTTATTTATTAAAATGCTGGAAGTCTTAAAAAGATATTATCAGGGTGTGAAAACGCTGACCGTGATTTTGGATAATTATTGCATTCATAAAAGCCGGGCAGTTCAGCGTTGGTTGGCTCAAAACCCCACCATTATCCTCTTATTCCTGCCCGTCTACTCGCCTTGGTTGAACAAAATAGAATACTTATGGCACACGTTACATGAAACAGTCACACGTAACCATTGTTGTCGGTATATGTGGCAACTGCTCAGTAATGTGAAAAAATTCTTGAAAAAATCTGCAAATAGACTCTTTCAGAGAAAGTAAATCGAGTGTCTCACTATTATGAAAAGTTATTTAG
>NZ_NJAJ01000123.1 GCF_002632825.1 Xenorhabdus stockiae | reverse complement strand
ACACTGATTGCCGCACAGATAAAGGCTTCGACTAATGAGGCTTTCCAGCCTGAGCCATCCCTTTTCTCCCGGGCGAATGCTGTCGATGCCGCCAAAAACATGCCACCTAGAAAAGGAGCATTGATAATTAACCAGTCCCAGACATGCGCCCAGAACTCCGTGTCTTTTTCAGTCATACGCATATTTCCACCCCATCAGAACAATGGGCGTCCGTGGGGTGAGTCTGTGGTCGCCCCTGTGAGTTGTAGTGAATAGGTTGTCAGCCGCAATAGGAGATACTGAGGTTATGGAAGTGATTGCGGTGGCAAATTCGAAAAAGGCCGCATAAGCAGCCTTGAATTCAGTACGTGGATTTATTTCCAGTTGAGGCAAAAATGTTTGGTTTGACCCGTTTGCTTAAAGACTTCACCTAACTTCGCTGTCGTATTATTCAAATAATCAACGCTGCAAATATTAGTGATGCTATTTCCTACGGGTGTGACAGAACCAAGATCGTAGTTTACTCCATCAACAGTGACATGAAGATTTCTCTTCAGTAATGTCATCACGTCCTGATATTGATCCTGTTTAGGGTGTACAAACAAGAATATATCTGGATTAAATCCTGAAAAATAAAATGCCGAGATATTTCCAATAGCTTCGCTAGCTTGCAATCCAGTTAAAGAACCGAAGCCTCCCTGACCAGAGCTATAACCCCACAATGAATACTGCAAGATATCCTGAGATTTACCAGTTCCTAACATGAGAGAAAATTCCAGCATGCATGCATTTGATTTCAGTAAATTCCAATCACAAGCTACCATATCTTCTTGTTTCGGACTCCAGCATGCCCATTGATCATGTTTATCGTGCTCTTCTATGCAACCTAATCCTTCATTAAGCCGTAAGTATTGTTTAGGAGAATCCCAATCTTTACGGTTCACTAAATTACCTAAATTCAATTGGATTATTGCCCATGCAAAAGAGCCTATTGGGGCAGTAACGTCATTACTCAGTTCAACTGTGGTCTTATATGTAACCTTATATTGGTCAGGATTAAACGAACATGGTTTACTATCCAGCTTATTAACATCAGACATAAACACCTCACTTTATTATTCGTTAAAGGTCATTTCATCCTACTGCTAACTAGCCAGTTAATATTACTGAGGTCAGGTTC
>NZ_NJAJ01000122.1 GCF_002632825.1 Xenorhabdus stockiae | reverse complement strand
GTTGCGACAGTATCAGGAACTGCCAATATTCCCGGTGAAACAGTTAACGTCAGAAAACGTAAACTCACCCTTTCTCGGGGGGCATCAAGGGTAGATGCGCCAGACATCCTCTCAGACATAATTTGTGAGAATGCTGTCGTCAGTGATAATGGTGACTGGGGATGTACGACACCCATCACTTTCACCGAAGGCACGTATGAACTGACCGCCGAATTAATGAAAGGCAACAAAGTAGTTGCTACTAAAATGGAAGTGGTGGCTGTGAAAGAAAAAGAGCCGGATGAGGACAAACCTGAAATTGATAATCCCACCAATTTTCCACCGATTGATCCGGACGGCGGGTTAATAATCCTGTACGGTTTATTCAGTGTTGCTGCAGGAGTGGGAGCTGGGCTTGCCACCGGGCTGACCGGAGCTATTTCTGGGGTTGTTATCGGTGGTGTTTCTACCATAGCAGGTCTTGCTATTCCTCATTGGGGATTAAGGATTGACACTGGCAAATTACACGGAGGAGAACCCTATACATTAGTGATACAGGAAACCAAGAATGGGAATAAAATTGGTGCACCTATCGAATGGCATTTCACCATGCCAATGCGGATTACCGAGCCGCAAAAAAACGCTCACTACCGGGTAAATAGCGGTATATCCATTCAAGGAGAAGGTACTCCCGGCCAACTGATCCTTATCGCCAGTTCAAAATCGCTGCTACCGCCAAAGGAAACCGTCCTACCGCCTTCATCCGGCACACTGATTTGTCAGACCAAAGTGGATGCCAACGGTAAATGGGTATGCCCAAATAACCCAGTCATGACAGCAAAACAGGCAGGGATATTCTCCCTTTATGCAGCCCAATATCAAGAACTCCACTCAAAAGATCTGACCACAATCCATTATAAAAGAACTTCGGAAGTTTCACGCCAATATGAGATCACCCAAATCCGAATCAGTATCACTGCGCCTAAACAGAATGCTGAATTCCACCGGAAACCTTTTAACATTGCCGGAATAGGCGAACCCGGCGCCCAAATACATATAGGCAAAAACGGTAATAATAAAGCGTGTGATACCACCGTTACTGCATCCGGCAAATGGTCCTGCGGGCCTTACCTATTCGGAAAGGGAAAATTCACGGTATCGGCGGAACAGTTTATCAGCCATGAAC
>NZ_NJAJ01000121.1 GCF_002632825.1 Xenorhabdus stockiae | reverse complement strand
CAGAACGGGGCGGATATCCAAGATAAAGCGGCGTTTGTGAACAATCTTGGTTTACGGGATACAGTAGACAGGGCTTCTCATTCACTGGATACCCGGACTGGTGGAAAAGTGAATGGTAATGTCACGACTAACCAGTTATTTACCCAGGCAGTCACCATAAGCGACGGAAGTATTGCTGCCGGTAAATTGGATGCAGCCAGTTTTGAAGGTAACAATATTGAAATTCGCTCTTGGAATGGGATTGGACTTAACTCCACATACGAAAACCCGAATAACGTCGCCAGTATTTATTTCGATACCCGAGGCGGGAGTATTGGATTACAAGGTGATATTTCAGGGCCTAAGTGGGGCGGTTCTTTTAGTGATTGGGTTGACAGGAAAACCCAGCAAGCCCTGACTAAATCGGCTAATGGGGCAGATATCCCGGATAAAAAGGCTTTTGCTAATAATCTTGGTCTAACGGAAACGGCGTATCGAACAATAGGCAATGGCACGCATCAAATCCCGGATATGTCGTTTTTCACATCGGGCAGGGATTGGTTCAAAATGCCGGATGGTCGGACTATCCAATATGGACTCGTCAATTTTTCGCAAGATAACGATGTCTTTTTTTATGCCAAGGTTCGTTTCCCTATTCCCTTTACTGACAGGCCGATGTGTGTTCAGGCAACGTTGAACGGCATGGGTAGTGTGGATGTCTATCTGCCTAATTTAGGCATTGATCTAAAAGATAATATGAGCGTCGATATAGTCCTACCTAAGCAGCGTATTACAAGAATACCCAGAGAACAATCGGTGTTCTGGATAGCCATTGGTTACTAACTCAGGAGAACTATCATGTATAAATATGCCAATAACGCATTCTATCCGTATGCCTTAAAGCAGGATTACATTAAAGCTAATATGTGGCCAGAAAAAGGGATAGATGTTGACGAATCTGTTTTCGAAAAGTACACCGCGAATCCCCCGATAGGAAAGTCCCGGGTCGTCGGGGGCGATGGTTTACCGGCATGGGGGGATATCCCTCCGGCCCCTCAACCGACACGGGAGCAATTGCTGCATTGGTCAGAGTCTCGAAAACGGCAACTGCTAACGGAAGCCAAAGAAAAAATCGATATCTGGCAGGACGCCGTTGAGCTTGATATGGCAACGAAAGAAGAGAAAGCCGC
>NZ_NJAJ01000120.1 GCF_002632825.1 Xenorhabdus stockiae | reverse complement strand
GGTAATCCTCCCATTTTTCATGGAGGTTAAAAGTAGAATTCACGCAGCGCGTAATAAATGCTGCTTCGGGGTATAACCCCCTAATGCCATATTGGGCCTTTCATGATTATAAAACCACTGCCATTTTGTCGCCGAATTTTGTAATTCACTCAAGGTAGAAAATAGATATTGTCCCAGCCAGTCATAACGCACCGTTCGATTGTAACGCTCAACATAGGCATTCTGTTGCGGCTTACCTGGTTGGATAAAATTCAGCTGGATTTTATGTTGCTTTGCCCACATCTGAAATTCAGTGCTGGTATATTCGGGACCGTTATCACAACGAATTGCAATCGGTTTGCCCCGCCACTCTATCAGCTGCTCCAACGTACGTATTACACGGTGACTGGGTAATGAAAAATCCACCTCTATCGTGAGTGCTTCGCGATTAAAATCATCAATGATATTGAGCAAACGAACCGAACGCCCATCTGACAACTGATCGTACATAAAGTCCATCGACCAACTTTCATTTGGGGTGTCAGGGACTTTCAACGGTTCAGGATGTTCGCGTTTTAAGCGATTTTTGGGCTTTATACGTTTATTCAGGGCCAGTTCACAATAAATCCGATAAACTCGTTTATGGTTCCAATGAAACCCTTTCACATTGCGTAAGTACAGGTAACAAAGCCCAAATCCCCAGTTCCGTTGTTGTTCCGTGATGTTGAGCAACCACTCTGCAATCTGCTGATTTTCTGAAGATAACCGGGCCTTATAGTGATAACTACTTTCACTGACCCTAAAGATCTGGCACGCACGGCGAATGCTAATGGATTTATGCTCAACTGCGTCTTTTGCCATCTGTCGACGCTGAGCAGGCTTTACCACTTTTTTGCCATGGCTTCCTGAATAATCTCGGCTTTTAGCCGTTCTTCAGCATACATCTTTTTAAGGCGACGGTTCTCTTCTTCCAGCTCTTTCAAACGAGCCATCAGAGAGGCATCCATTCCCCCATATTTAGTTCGCCATTTGTAAAAGCTGGCGTTGCTTATGCCGTGTTCACGACACAGTTCTGACACGGGCGTACCTGCTTCAGCCTGTTTCAGAATAGCTAAGATCTGGCTGTCAGTAAAACGTGACTTTTTCATAAGATTTCGATCTCCTCTGCTACATTAAGCGTATGAGAAAATTCTACTTATGGACACTCCGG
>NZ_NJAJ01000012.1 GCF_002632825.1 Xenorhabdus stockiae | reverse complement strand
AGGACGTAGATAGGCTGGGTGTGTAAGCGTTGCGAGACGTTGAGCTAACCAGTACTAATGAACCGTGCGGCTTAACCTGACAACACCGAAGGTGTTTTGTGGGGATTGAGAGCAAAGACAGCGTTTCAGATGAAAGACTGACCCCATAAAGACGGTCAGGCAGCTTGTTCGGGATTGAAAACAGGATTTGTCTGGCGGCAATAGCGCGGTGGTCCCACCTGACCCCATGCCGAACTCAGCAGTGAAACGCCGTAGCGCTGATGGTAGTGTGGGGTCTCCCCATGTGAGAGTAGGGAACTGCCAGACATCACTTTGACAGAGAAGCCATCCTTCACCGGATGGCTTTTTTGCATACTGGAATAGATAAAATTTATTTTCAGAGATAAAAATAAATTCATGGATATAATTATCGGGCTATTTTAAATACTGATAAAGACTATAACCTGTCACTGCCCCAGCAACATCGTACACAAAATCCTGCCAGCTCCAGCCTGTTCCAGCAGGGCGGCTATCATAAAATTCTTTTGCAGCACCAAGCCCAATCGATAGTAATAAACCAAATTGAGCACTTTCGCGATGTTTCCAATTCTGGTGATCGCCATAAGCGTTACCAGCAGCGGCTACAGCAGCAGAAAATAGAAAATGCTGGGCTTTATCCTTACCGGTCCAGGTATCATTTGCCTGGCGAATATTAGTACATGCGGTAGTGGTAGATAGGAGGGATATTACTATTAATATATTTATAAATTTATTTATTCCGGCCTTTTTCATCTTATTTTTCGCTATTATTAATTATTTAATAAATAGTAGCGTTTTGATAAATAAGATACAAAAAATCCTCTCGTGTTCTGACAAGAGAGGATTAATAAATGAGATAAATATTGATCTATGTTTACAATATTCTGCTGATCAGGCGGTCAACACGGATACGACGTAAACGGCGTATTAATTTGCGAACCTTAACGGGATAGAACTGTATACTATCCAGTTCCTGATAACTGGTAATAACCGTTGTATGAGTGCGAATAGCATCCAGCTCTAAAGAGCGTTGTTCTTGCATTTCTTTATGTGGATCGTGAATAAGAATAGCATTTTCTAAATCCAGTCCCCACGCACGTGGATTGAGATTATTTCCGGTGATCAACTGCCATTTGTTATCGACCCAGATGCCTTTTAAGTGATAGCTATTATCTTCATCTTTCCACAGCCGGATAGTCAGTTGTTGGCTATCGATAAAGTGTTGCAATCGGCTGGCGAAACGACGCAAGTTAATCTCATAGAGATAAGGCAATGCTCCGATAATCTTGAACGGTTCTTCGGGGGGGATATAAAAATCATTAGCTGTTTTGTCGCCAATGATAATTTCAATCTGTTTTCCTTGTCGCAACAACCTTGAGATAGAACGCACCAGTACTGCCGGTAAATTAAAGTAAGGAGTACAGATGACTAACTTCTCCTCGGTGCTGGCAATCAGATGGCAGATAGTTTTATTCAGCGGGTTTTTTTTACCTAATCCAACAAGCGGAGTGACTGCCAGCTCTTCATTTGAAGCCTGATTTTTAACATGATACGTTGCATTGCGTAAGTGGCCCCGAAATTGTCGGATAAAATTCTTTATTTCAAGGCTACGAGGGCGGTTTGGGCAGGCCAGATTATTGACTGCTTTGTCAGAAATAATGCTGTCATCTATATACTGCTTCATGATGGCTGCAAGCTTCGCATTATGCAGTAAATGATAACGGTCATAACGATATTTTTCATGGCGGTGCAGATAGACATTATTAATGCTGGCACCACTGTAAATTACAGTGTCGTCAAAGATAAAACCCTTTAAGTGTAAGACACCTAGCGCCTCACGGGTATTGACGGGAACGCCGAGAATGGAGATATGGGCATTCGGGTATTTTTCAGCCATAGAGCAATACCAGTCTGCATTTGTTGCAGCTGCTTGTGCGCCAATTCGGCCACGTTGCGCGCGATGCCAGTCGACCAGAATTTTGATATCCAGTTCAGGCCGTTTTTGCTTGGCTTCATATAACGCAGTTAAAATATCTTGACCGGCATCGTCATGTTCCAAATATAATGCGGCGATATAAATATACTTTTTGGCGCCTGCAATACGTTCCAACAGTGTGCTGCGAAACTCTTCAGATTGATAAAGGGTTTCAATATTAGCAACTGACTGTGGTAATTTAGGCAGTTGTGCAAGGTGTTGTTGGTGTTTTGCTTGTTTAAATTTAGACAACATCACAGTGCGATTTTTCTCTTAGTTTGGATGGTTATAATCCCATCGTAAATTTGTGAATCAAAATGATCTGGCGATGATACCACTAGTTTTGTCAATTGTGGCTAAAGTTTTAAAACAAGATTAACGATACCTTCTTCTAACTGGATATCGATGGTAAATCCCAGTTTTTTAGCCAGCCTGATCATATTGCGGTTTTCTGGCATTGTTATCGCAGTTAAGACTTGTATGCCATGTTCTTTGGCGTAATGAATGAGTTTAGCCATAAGCTGAGATCCTAACGTGATTCCTTTCAGATCCGATCGCACCAATACAGCAAATTCTGCTTCGATATTATCGGGATCAGCCATAGCACGTGCGACACCGATAATTTCTGGTTTTGTTGTCGGATGACGTATTGCGACAAAAGCCATTTCACGGTCATAGTCAATCTGAGTCATATTGGCGAGATCATCATGAGTAAATTCACTGATCTCACTAAAATAACGATAATAAAGATCTTCTTTTGTTACCTGCTCAATGAATTCTTTTAATAGCGGTTCATCTTCCGGCAGAATCGGGCGTAGTAAACAGGTAAAATCGTCTTTGATATAGATAGTTTCTTCCAGTTCATTAGGATAAGGCCGAATTGCCAGTCGATTCCGCGGATCGTCAGTGATTGGGGTTAATTCCATTGTGACATCCAGGAGTGTAAATTCACTTCCCGATGCCAGTAATGGATGAATATTCAGACGGGTGATTTGGGGGCAATCGATCAGTAAATTAGAGACCCGCACCAGCAGCTGGCTAAGTGAGGGAATATCGAGAGGCTGCAATGATGCTCCGGATTTTATTTTACCGCTCTTAATCGCCTGAATGACCAGATAACGGGCCAAAGCCATATTAAGCGGTGGCAGAGCAACAGCCGCCTGAGTTTCATTAACCCAATCTATCCCGCCTTCTCCAAGCATAATTAAAGGGCCAAAAACTTCATCCTGTTCAATGGCAATTCTCAGCTCCTGTGCACCGGCACGGTTTGCCATATTCTGCACTAATAAACCCTCAATTCTGGCTTGCGGAAAATTCTGTTTTACACGTTCAACAATGGCCTGAGCTGCTGTTCTCACTTCTTCCGCAGTACGAAGATAAAGCATGACACCCTGTACTTCTGATTTATGAGGAATATCAGGTGAGCGAAGTTTCAGCGCTACAGGATAACCAATTTTTTCGGCGATATTGACCGCATCGTCACTGGAGTGAGCAATCCATGTCGGCAACGTATTCAGCCCATAGGCTTCAAGAATAGAATGAACTTCATGAGTATCTAACTGAGTATTACCCTTATCAAGAGCCTGTTGAATGCAATCATGGGCGTGGGCCGTATTTGAAGTAATACCAATTGGCAGGGCAGGTGTTTCTTTGAGTTGTTTTTGATTACGGCGATACTCCACCATATGCATAAATGCGGTGACCGCTCCTTCAGGGGTGCGATAGGTTGGGATCCCAGCTTCGCTGAATAACCGCCTGACTTCCTGTGAAGAATATTCCCCACACCAATTCGTGAATATTGTCAGCCATTTTCCACGGGGATGTTCTTTGATAGTCCGAATAACGTTTACGGCTGTTTGCATACTGTCGGAAATTGCGCAGGGAGAATGAATCAACAATAAGGCGTCATAGCTACGGTTATCTAACAATATTTTCAGCGCGTCAATATATTGGCTCGTTGACGAAGCATCACCGAGATCCAGAGGGTTTTGTAAAATTTGTACATCCGGTAGTACACTGACTAACTTAGCAATAGTTTCTTCCTCTAAGTCAGCTAATTTACCGGTTCTTCTGATTAGTTCATCCAGTGCCATAGCGGCCGGAGCCGTGCCATTACTGACAATTAACAGGCGCTCACCGCGTAATGGCCGCATAAAACTTAGCGTCTCCACGGCAGAAAACATTTCATGGGTATCCTGTACGCGTAGCAATCCGGCTCTTTGAATTGCAGCATCATAAGCGACATCAAAATTTTGCTGTTCTCCCAGTAACTGCTGCGCTTTACGGGTACGGCTGCTTTTGACTACCAGAATTGGCTTATTGCGTGACGCGCTGCGTGAAGCGGAAAGGAAACGTCGGGCATCGCTAATATGTTCTAGATGCAGGAGAATTGCACTGGTTTTACTATCTCGCGCTAAAAAATCCAGTAGGTCATCAATATCAATATCAACGCTATCACCCAGTGCAATAAAATACGAAAAACCGATATTGCGATGGTTTGCCCAGTCCAGAATCGTGTTGGATATTGCGGCTGATTGTGAAATAAAAGCCAGTTTTCCTTTTAGAATAGGAATGGGAGAGAAACTGGCATTCAGCCCGATCCACGGAGCCAGAATACCGAGGCTGTTAGGCCCAAGGATGCGGATATGATGTTTCTGGCTGTATTGCTTCAGTTCAGCAAACTGGGATGGATGGGATGAGAGAATGATAACCGTTGTACATCCCAGCTCGGTCAGTTGGGCCAATAATGATAAGTTACGGCTGTGATGAGTACAAATAACCGCCAAATCGGGCGTTAAGGGTAGCTTGTCGATAGAAGGATAAGCCAGCACACCGAGAACAGAATTTTTATTGGGAGTGACGGGAAGGATAGGGCCGGTAAAATTTCCTGCTAACAAATTCCGCATCAGGAGCGAACTGGCTTTTTCTGGTTTCTCGGAAGCTCCGATAACGGCAATGGATTTGGGATGTAGTAGGGCTTCAAGTCCACGCTGGCTCATTTTTCGCTCCTTGGTAAGATCACGTCAATAAACAATCATCATTAGTTAAGCAATTACCATGAATAACTTTAGCCGTGATCGACAGGAATTACTGTGATTTATACCGCTGGATGATTTGATTTCCCAGCCAGATACTGTTCCCGAAAATGATTGAAATGGTTCAATAATTGTTGGGATGCTTCAAAATCATTGGCTAACTCTAACGCTGCGGCAGCGACCTCAGCAGTGCAGTGTTGCTCTTCCCTTGATGGCATTCGCAGTAAATAGTCGATTTTGGCAATGCTATTGATTGATAACAAAGGAATATCATCCAGATACGGGCTTTTGCGAAACATTTTTCTTGCTTCAGGCCAAGTGCCATCCAATATAATGAATAGCGGCGCTTTTTGTGTGTCTGGCAGTTGCTGATACACAGTTCGCGATGGCGTGGCGTAGCTATCAGGAAAAATCAGATAAGGCTGTCGGCTCGGATCACGCAATACATCAAGCATTCTTTGATCAGGCTCAGTTCTTGACCACAGAAAAGCCTGTGTATCAGGCAGAACATCTGCAATTAGCTTTCCTGTATTACTGGGTTTCATTGGCTCAGTATCAAACATGATAAGGCAAAAACGGCTGTCAGCTTTTGCGGGTGAAATATTTTCACACAGACATCTTTTTTGGGGTAATAAACAGTACGTACAACGTTTAACCCGACAGCCTCTTGCTTGAAAAGGGCGGGTAGAACGCGCAAGACGGTGTTGGCGAAGCTGATAAACGGCGTTGTTATTTCTCATTTAAGAACTCAGAAATGCTCATGTGCAAGGTCAGAAGAAAATTGACGGATATTTTAATTGATTGTCGTTGCCAGAGGTAGCTTCGGAAGCGAACATCGGGTAATCTGCGCGCCATAGAGAAGTTGGAGAAATAGATGAACGATTCCTATAGTGGTAAGAGTGGCAAAGTCAAAGTGATGTATGTCCGTAATGAGGGCAACAATGACAGCCGTAATAATAACGATCGTCGTAACAACAATGATCGCCGTAACAGCAATGATCGTCATAACAACAATAAACGCCCGTCAGGTAAAGGACGCGAGCAGGGCGGCAGACGTTACGATAATGATCGTCCTGAGCAACCAAAAGAGCGTTCCCCATGGAGAACAGTTTCCCGCTCGCCAGATGAAGAGTCAAAACCTGATCATGGCGGCATTAGTGGCAGAAGCCATATCGATCCTGAACAACTGCGTCGTCAGAGACTGGAAGAGACCCGGATTTATGGCGAAAATGCTTGTCAGGCGATGTTCCAGAATCGCCCGGATGCAATTGTGAGAGCATGGTTTGTTCAGTCAGTAACCCCGCGTTTTCGTGATGCACTGAAATGGATGGCAGCAAACCGTAAGGCTTACCATGTAGTGGATGATGAAGAATTAGCAAAAGCATCCGGTACAGAGCATCATGGTGGCGTTTGTTTTCTGATTAAAAAACGTAATGGCCTGAATGCTGAAACTTATCTGCAACAGGCTCCGGCAAAAGATTGCGTATTGGCATTAGAAAATGTCGGTAACCCGCATAACCTCGGCGCAATTATGCGTAGCTGTGCTCATTTTGGCGTACAGGGTGTGATATTGCAGGATACGACAATGCTGGAATCCGGTGCGGCAGTCCGTACTGCGGAAGGTGGTGCTGAACACGTTAAAGGTATTGATGCAGATGGTTTCACCACCGCGCTGAGCCAATTCCGTGATGCAGGTTATACCATTGTGACTACATCAAGTCATAAAGGGAGCACAAAACTGGCAGAAGCTAAACTTCCTGAAAAAATGGTTCTGGTACTGGGGCAGGAAGGTGACGGCCTGAGTGACAGCGTCTGGGAAGATGGTGATATCCGTCTCTCGATTGGTGGTACTGGTCGGGTCGAAAGCCTGAACGTTTCTGTCGCAACAGGGGTTATGCTGGCGGAATGGTGGCGTCAGAATAAAATCTGATTGTTAATAAAGAATATTATTTCTTTTATAAATAAGGCTCTGAATTTTAAATCAGAGCCTTATTCTTTTGAAAAAATAAATAACTCACCACAATTAAATTTAATAAATAATATCAACCGTAATAATTTGGTTTTAATATCACAAATATTAATTTTAAATAAAATTATTTATTTTTGAAATTTATTCAGGTTCCTTATGTTATATCTTCGAGCCTATCTTTACCCATTTCCTTCGTCTTTTGAGTTGTCTCTTTTGCTAGCTAAGGCTGCTTATCCCAATCATTCCCGGTCGCCGTAATTTATCCTGAAATGCGTTATGTATAAAACCTTTGCAGTAACATGGTTGTTAATGATAATAATTTTAATTATCATTCGCCAAAGTAAAAACATCATTGATGAACCACAGTTAATATCCGGAATTGGAGAGCGATATTCTGGCTTATATAAATTGTCACTCTATAAAGCGTGTCTCTTATGAATACAAGATGTGGTAATGGATATGAATGAAAGATTTTATTACATGATCTTGCCGTACACCGAAACTGAACTCAGCTCCTGAATTATCTAAGGAAAAATAAGTGGTTACCGTTCAGAGAAATAATCAAAAAATTGAAGAAAAAATAATAAAAATCATTTTGATAACAGGACAAAAAAAGAGTGATTAATACAATTTCTCATCGCAATCATTTAACTAAGAAAAAATTACTTTCAGTCCTAATCCTGCTGCTTATTGCAGGGAACAGTATGGTAATAGCGGAAGAAGGGCATGGGCAGAATGATAAAATTGTCGTAACAGCAGGAACTCCGGGGCATGAAGGCGTTACTGAAGACAGTGAAATGTACAATACGACTTCAATGGTGACATCAACCGGCCTGAATTTATCTGCACGTGAAACGCCACAAAGTGTCAGTGTGATGACTAAGCAACTGATGATAGATGAGAATCTGGACAGTGTAAAAAGTGCCATCGGCAGTATCACAGGCATGACAGTGAATCAGGCTGACAGCGATCGTTTTACCTTTTCATCAAGAGGGATGACGGTCAGAAATATGTTGCGTGATGGCGTACCAACCTTTTACGACATTCGCTTTAATTACGGTGATAACCTGATGGATACCATCATGTTTGACCGTCTGGAAGTTGTGCGTGGCGCTGCGGGTTTGATGGTGGGGCCGGGTACTCCATCTGCGGCAGTGAATGTGATCCGTAAACGCCCAACCACAGAATTTCGCGGTGAAGTTACTTTGGAAGGCGGTTCTTGGGATAAATGGCGAACAGGCCTTGATCTCTCCAGCTCATTAAATGAAAGCGGCACAATCAGAGGCCGTTTTGTCACAGCTTACCAGCGTTCCAACTCTTTTATTGATCGTGACAAGCACGAGAAATACCCATTCTACGGCATTATTGAAGCTGATTTGACAGACAACACTCAGCTAACTATTGGTGCTGATTATCAGGTTAACCATACCCGTGGCGGAATGTCTGGTGGTTTGCCGATTTATTTTAAAGATGGCAGTAAAACTGACTATAAACGAAGTAACAGTTATGCACCCGACTGGGCATTCTCAAAAGTCCGTTCGTCCTCTGTT
This sequence comes from Xenorhabdus stockiae, assembly GCF_002632825.1. Lineage (GTDB taxonomy): Bacteria > Pseudomonadota > Gammaproteobacteria > Enterobacterales > Enterobacteriaceae > Xenorhabdus > Xenorhabdus stockiae. Next base: position 119,811 of record NZ_NJAJ01000012.1, on the reverse strand, counting down.
TTTACCAGCTTGCAGCATAAATTTAATAATGGCTGGAGTGTAAAAGGCTCTTTCACCTATGACAACAATGCCCTTGATCAAAAAGTATTGTGGGCAACGGGTTTTCCTGATCGAGTGACGAATGAGGGAATGTATCCGGGGAGTATGACTCTAATCGATGGAACTCGCCATCAGCGCAACGTCGATTTACAAGTAAATGGTAATTATGGATTACTGAGGCGTCTTCATCACGCTAGTTTTGGTTTGAACTACCAAAAACAGAACTTCCGGAATGATTACTATAATGCCTCATGTATGCTTGAGGGAAATCCAGATTCAGATGATCAAAAGAGAACAGGAAAATGGAATGATTGTAGTTACTTAGGTGATTTTACTAAATCATCATGGGGTTATCCTGAACCAATGTGGAGTAAAAATCGTTCAATGGGTTCTGATGGCTATATTGAACAAACAGCGGGTTACGCGGTTACTCAGCTATCATTAGCCGATCCATTAACACTGATTCTTGGTGGACGTATCACAAACTGGAAAACCCGTGGTGATAATTTTGGTACACCACAGAATGGCACTTACAATAATGAATTTTTGCCATATGGTGGATTAGTTTATAATCTCACTTCAGATTTCTCCGTTTATGGTAGTTACACCAAAATTTTTGAGCCGGAAGGCCGGATTAATAGTGATAACCAACTACTGAAGCCAGTTACCGGAGAAAATTACGAATTAGGGCTGAAAGGTGTCGCTTTTGATAACGGTCTTGATTATTCTCTGGCTCTCTTCGAGATCCATCAAAATAATTACACTATCCGTGATAATTCCCCACAGAGACATCCGGCTATTCCAAAGAACTCGGTTGTTTATTCTGTCGTTAATAAAGTAAAAACCCGTGGTTTTGAATCTGAAGTCAGTGGTCAGATTACCGATAATTGGCGTATTTATGCTGGGTACACCCAGTTCCGCGCTACATTGCCTGACGGTAAACGTACCAATACAGATAAACCAAACCGTTTGTTCAAGCTATTCACGACTTATACCTTACCTGATGCCCTGAGCGACCTGACTCTTGGTGGTGGTGTTAACTGGCAGGGTAAAACACGGTTGGAGCTTAATAGCCCAGACGGAATGCGTGAAGATGGGCAACGTAGTTTTGCCACAGTTGATTTGATGGGACGCTACCATTTTACTCCGGATATTTCCCTGACTGTTAATCTGAATAATCTGTTCGACAAAAAATACTACACCTCATTTGGTAGCTACACCCAGTACTACTATGGTGAACCCCGTAATGTCTCAGCGACTTTACGTTATAAGTTCTAACTGATTAACGGACAGCGGCGATGCATCTTTATCCATTAATGTTGATACAGAAAATATGCACACATTACAAAATATGGGTCGCTGTACCGTGGGTACTGCTGGCCGGTTTATTGGCAGGTTGTGATAAGCCAGCCCCAGCAGGCGCGTTACAGGAAAATACCACTGGCTATCCTAAGACTATTACGACTGAGTTGGGAACTGCGGTAATTAACCAGCCAGCGCAACGCGTTGTAGCGCTGGGAACCGGTACTGAAGATATTTTATTAGATCTTGGCATTATTCCCGTAGGTGTTGAATCGCATCGCTGGGGTGGTGATGCAGACGGATATTTACCCTGGTTCAGGGAAGAAATAGCGCGACGCGGAGCAAAATTACCGGCGGTTATCGAAATGTATCCGGAGCTGGATATTGAGAAGATCATCAAATTAAAACCGGATCTGGTTCTGGCAACACAATCAGGTATCACACAGGAAAATTATGATCATCTGTCTCATTTTGTGCCTGTCGTTGCCTATTCACATAAACCGTGGCAGACAACACCCCGGCAACAGATCGAACTAGTCGCCCGTGCACTGGATAAAATACCACAGGGAGAAAAGCTCAGTACCGAACTGGATACTATTCTGACTCAGGCAGGAAGTACGATCCCTGATATAGACCGTTATTCTTTTGCTTATATCAAAGCAGGAACAACAGATAACACCTTATCTATTTACGTCAAAAATGATCCACGCGTAGATACCCTTGTCCATCTCGGTTTGTCCTTACTTCCACTGGCTGATTCCCTGACCGCGCCTTTTGGCAGTTTTACAGCCAACATTGGTTTGGAAAATGCGGATTTGCTTAATGATGCAGATATTCTGGTGACTTGGTATAGCAGTGAAAAAGAGCGCCAGCAGACGGAAGCACAACCTTTGTTTCGTTCAATCAGGGCGGTTCGTCAGGGAGGATATATTCCAATGACCGATCAATCTATTGTGATGTCGATGTCTTATGGCTCACCACTGAGCTTGCGTTGGGGACTACCCAAATTTATGCCATTGCTGAAACAGGAGATAGCAAAACATGAAAAACCCTAAACGGCGTAAGGTTCGTATATTGGGTTTGGTATTGATGGCTTTGCTGACCTGCCTTTGTATTGTTGCCAGCCTGAGTCTGGGATCGAAATCAATACCAATGTCAGCAGTTTGGCTGCATTACTGGCAGGGTGATCAGGGCAGCTACTATGATTTAGTCATCAATGCCCGTGAACCGCGTACTCTTATTGGCTTGATGGCCGGAGCCGGATTGGCTCTCGCGGGAGCCGTCACTCAGGGTTTGCTGCGCAATCCGTTGGGGGATCCGGGGTTATTAGGAATTAATGCGGGAGCGGCGGTTGCCGTGGTTTTTTTCTCTTTCATTCCGGTGCTAGAGGGATTCTCCCGTTTTTGGAGTGCATTTATTGGCGCGGGTTTATCAACCTTATTGTTCTATTTACTCAGCGGCGGTGCCCGTAATACTAACCCTGTACGGCTGGTTCTGACAGGTGCGGCTATCAATGCCTGCCTGTTTGCAGTTGTACAGGGAGTGGTATTGATAAATGCACAGGTAATGGACAGTTACCGTTTCTGGACTGTGGGTTCATTAAGTGCGATGTCGCTGAATGAGGCCAGTTTACTGATACCTTACCTGCTGGTGGCGGTTGTATTGACGCTTTCACTCAGTGCTTCATTAAATGTCATGGTTTTTGGGGAGGGCATTGCAGGCGCTCTCGGTGCTAACGTTGCCCGTACCCGTATTCTGTCACTATTAAGCGCCACGATGTTGGCGGCCGGAGCGACAGCAATGGCTGGCCCAATTGCTTTTATTGGTCTGGCAGCACCACATTTGATGCGGGCATGGGTAGGCAGTGATTTTCGTTGGTTGTTGCCTTACTGCCTGTTTGCCGGTCCTTGCCTATTGTTGATATCGGATGTTGTGGGACGGTTGTTGATCTCGCCTGAAGAAATTATGGTCGGCATTATTACTGCCTGTATTGGTGCTCCGTTGCTTTATCTGGTTGCTAAAAACCGGACACAAAAAATCATGGTGGAATAAAGTATGACTCAGATTTATTCACCGAGGCCAATAAGGCAACAAGCTGTCAGAACTTTTTCTCTGGGAAGAGCTATATTTATCAGCTCATCATGGCACACGAGTAAGATAATCATGCTCATTTTGCTGTTGCTGGTGGTGATTTTCTATCTGACTTTATCATCGGGTAGGGAAGGAATGGATAATCCTTTTTTGGGGACAGGAAACTCCTATCAGGAATTTATTTTATTGCAAATCCGCTTACCCAGAGCGTTGTTAGCAATAGGGGCCGGAATGGCTCTGGCACTTTCGGGAGCGCTTTTTCAGCTGACGACCCGTAACACACTTGGCAGCCCGGATATCATTGGTATCAATGCGGGGGCTGCACTGGGGATTATGGTTGCATTGCTTGTCTGGCCTGACGCATTGCCAGCCTCTGTAGGGGCAATATCCGGTGCCGGGCTTGCAGTATTGCTGGTTTACCTCGGCAATGGTGCAGGGCTTGGCAGAATGCAAACAGGTAAAATCGTGATATCCGGCGTGGCCATTGCTGCATTCTGTATGGCAATAGTTGATTTTGCTGTTTCAAATATTCGTGCTGAACAGGCCCAGCAAATACGTGCATTACTGAGTGGTAGCCTTGCCAGCAGGGGATGGCAGGATGTGGCAATTATTAGTGGATTGGTCGTTTTTACTCCTGTTTTATTTTGGTTGGGCAGGCAATTACGTTATACCCATTTTGGTGAGGATATAGCTAATACATTGGGTGTGCCCGTACGCCTTATCCAGATTATTAGTATATTACTGGCTGTTATTTTCGCTGCAATGTCAGTATTAGTGGTTGGCCCTATCTCTTTTATTGCCCTGTCTGCGCCGCAAATTGCCCGTCGGTTAGTACTTGCGAAAGGCGCGGCATTATTTTGCTCAGCTTTGGTTGGTGCTTTACTGATGCTGCTGTCCGATTTTATTACCCTAATTTTACCTACTCCGGCACGTTTACCTGTTGGTTTAGTGACTGCGGTGATTGGGGGAATCTACTTGATGTATTTACTGTATGCAGAATTAAGGAGAACACGATAATGCCATCGGATGCGAATTCCCCAGAGGTGATCTCGCGGCTTAAAGCCCAGAGCCTTTCACTGGCATACGGTAAAAAAACGATTATTGAAGATATTAACCTTGCAATCCACGATAACGAATTCAGCGTTATTATTGGCCCTAATGGGTGTGGGAAATCGACGTTGTTGCGGGCAATTAGCCGAAGTATGCAGCCACAACATGGTGAAATTCAACTTGATGGAATAAATATCCATCGTTATAAGCCAAAAGCGGTTGCACGTGAGTTGTCACTGTTAACCCAAGGGGCAATAGTGACGGAAGAGTTGACGATTTATGACCTTGTTTCCCGCGGTCGCTATGCTTATCAGACTTTCCTGTGGCAATGGTCAGAAACAGATGAACGCGTTGTCAGAGAATCCTTACAGGCTGTCGATTTATGGGATATATCGGAAAAATTTGTCAGCGAACTCTCAGGAGGTCAGCGTCAGCGTGCATGGTTTGCTATGACACTGGCACAGCAAACGCCGATTATCCTACTGGATGAGCCGACGACTTATCTGGATATTTCCCATCAGATTGAAATGCTTGATTTATGCCAACGCTTACATCAGCAGGGAAAAACATTGGTATTGGTTTTACACGATATTAATTTAGCCCTGCGTTATGCCACACGGTTGATCATGATGAAGAATGGTCATATTTATGCGGAAGGAAAGCCTGAAGAAATCATCACAGAGCAGAGTATTGCCGATGTATTTGGTCTGGCATGCCGAATTATCCGTGATCCAGAATCCGATAAGCCATTAATTATTCCGAGATATAATGGAAGGGTGTAGAATGACTCAGATAACGTCAGAAATAGATGTTAATAATATTGTTGGTTTATTCGACAGCGCATTCAGCCATTTTAATTCATCGATGAAAGTGAATGCGGAAAATATTCCAGAAGGCAGCATGGTATTTCATCAATGGTCGAATGAAAAAGAATTTTTACCATTAATGCAACGTTACCAGAATGAATATTATGCAAAGAGTGATCAGAAGCCGAATAGTAAAGGGCTTTATTCTTTATGGGCGCAGTGGTATTTTGGCATAGTTGTTCCGCCGCTGATGCTAATATTGCTGGAATACCCTCAAGCAGCAGATGCTGATTATAATCTTTTTCAGGTTGAATTTCATGAAAGCGGCCGGCCTAATATGGTTTACTATCAATTAACCTGGATGGATGAGCCTATATCTTTACTGGATCGCTATTATGCTTTATTGGATCGCCATATTATTCCGGTCTGTGAAAAAATTGAATCTTATAAAGGGATTAATGGGCGTTTGCTATGGAATAATATTGGTTATGTGATGTATTGGTATTTAAGTAACTTCAAAGAAAGAATGAGTGATGAACAATATCAAATATTGGTCAATAATCTTTTCTTTGAAGCAAAATTACCTGATGGCAGAGATAATCCATTATATCGTACAGTGATATTAAGAAATAATATTATACAGCGTCGCTGTTGTTGCCAACGGAATAAATTACCGGGAGTAGGGAACTGTCGTGATTGCCCACTTGAAATTGGTTAATAAATAGGAGGTGTTATGCAAGTAATCCATTTCCGGGAAAAACGGATTGAAAAAGATCAATTTCGTGGTCAGGTGGTTAAAAATACGCATTTCTTTAATTGTGATTTCTCATATGCTGATTTAACAGACAGCCAGTTTATTGATTGCTTATTTTATGAATCCAAAAATCAGCTGAGCTGTAATTTTAAACACGCTATTTTGAAAGATGCCAGTTTTAAAAATTGTGACTTATCGATGGTGGATTTCAGATATGCCAATGCACTGGGGATAGAAATTTGTGGATGTCGGTTGCAAGGCGCTGATTTTCGTGGTGTGAGTTTTATGAATATCGTAAGTCCCACAATTCGGTTTTGTTCAGCCTATATCACCAAAAGTAACTTAAGCTATGCAAATTTGTCTGATGTGGTACTCGAAAAATGTGAACTATGGGAAAATCGATGGCATGGTACTCATATTTTAGGGGCAACGTTCAGTGGCTCAGATCTGTCTGGTGGGGAATTTACAGCTTTTGACTGGTATGCAGCAAACTTTACTCATTGTGATTTAACCAATTCTATTTTGGGTGAAATTGATATACGGCGAGTGGATTTTCAGGGGGTTAAACTAGAATCCTCTCAGGTTGCTGAAATCATGGAACAGCTCGGCATTGTGGTTATTGGCTAGCAGCAGGATGCATGTCAGGCGGTCAATCACGGCAATACATCCGAAACAGTCTGGCTAAATGCTCTCCGGCGGGGGTTAAATTGGTATCTTTACGACGGATCAGACAAAACATGGCTAATGGAAGCTGTTCTTTAAGGTCTAAGGCGACAAATTGCTGATGAAACAGTACATCATCTGCTAAATCGACAGCGACGATGGTCACAAAATCACTTTTGGCAACGAGGCTCATGCAAGACATCAATGTTTCGCACGTGACGCTGAAGACAGGAGGCTTCTCCATTAATGAAAGCCTTTCGAATAAACTGCGATAATAGGTACCTTTTGGTGTTGGCATGGTCCAGTTGCAATCAGATAGCTCTTCTAGAGAGGTCGCATGCTGTTTGGGGTGCCCTTTACGCACAATCACTTTGTACTCTTTTTCCATTAACCTCTCAAAGCTGAGGTCTGCATCTGTATTCTCGGGATAATAGGTATTCACAGAGAAATCCAGTTCACCTTGTCTGAGTTGGGGTAGCATAGCCAATAACTGCCCTTCAACAATACGCAATTTGACGGTGGGATAATTGCGATGAAATTGTGTAATGATTTTTGGCATGATTGTGCGGACAATACAGCCAGCAACGCCAATATTGATGACACCACCGAGTAATCCAATACGTTGCTGAATATCTTCTTGAGCAATTCTCAACTCTTCAAGTATCAAGCTGGCACGTAATAAAAAACTTTGCCCGCACTCCGTTAAATGAATGCCCTGATTACTGCGTATAAATAATTTTGCCCCCAGTGAATCTTCCAATTCACGAACGGATTTTGTCAAAGCAGGTTGCGAAAGTGACAAGGATCGGCTTGCTGCTCGAATACTGCCATAGCGGCTAATTTCAACAAAAGCCCGTAACTGATTGAGTTTTATTGGCATCACTATTTTCTCTTTTGCGATAACTATTAGTTATATAGATGAAGTTAATTGTATCTCATTTAAGCAGCGCCTCTTGTCTACATTAATTAAAAACAAACTACTGATGTGATAACTAAAAGGGATAGGCATATGCAAACTTTATTGAATGAATCTATTCGGCAAATTGCCGGACAACTACAAAACTGGCGTCGTGATTTTCACCATTTCGCTGAGTCAGGCTGGTTTGAATTCAGAACCGCGACCCTTGTTGCTGATGAGCTACACCGGTTAGGTTATAGCCTGAAAATGGGGAAGGAGGTGATTAAAGCCGATGCGAGAATGGGGCTGCCTTCAGTACAGGCATTACAGGAACAAGAACAGCGTGCCATCCAACAGGGTGCGAAGGTGGAATGGTTGCCGCATTTTTCCGGTGGTTTTACTGGCATTGTCGCAACACTGGATACCGGAAAAGCAGGTCCGACACTGGCATTCCGGGTTGATATGGATGCACTTGATTTGAATGAAGATCAGACCCATGTTCATCGCCCTTATGCTGAAGATTTTTATTCCTGTAATGCGCATATGATGCATGCCTGCGGCCATGATGGTCACACAGCTATCGGGCTCGGACTCGCGCGTATATTGAAACAATATGAAAATCGGCTCACAGGGAAAATCAAACTGATATTTCAGCCGGCAGAAGAAGGGACAAGAGGGGCAAAATCAATGGTCGAGGCCGGGGTTGTTGATGATGTTGATTTTTTTATCGCCATCCATATTGGTCTCGGTATACCTATGGGAGAATTAGTTTGTGGTAAAGATAGTTTTCTGGCGACGACCAAAATTGATGTCACTTATCGCGGGGCGGCTTCTCATGCGGGCGGAAAGCCGGAAGAAGGAAAAAATGCTTTGTTGGCTGCGGCTCAGGCTACTGTAGGACTGCATGCAATTTCTCATCACAGCAAAGGTATTTCGCGTATTAATGTTGGCGTATTACAGGCTGGTACCGGCCGTAATGTTATTCCTGACTACGCATTAATGAAAGTGGAAACCCGTGGTGAAACGAATGAAATCAACGAATTTATCTACGGTCATGCCCTTGGTGTTATCGAAGGCGCAGCAAAAATGCAGAATGTGGAGTATGAAATCGAGCTAATGGGGGCAGCGCAAAGCAGTAAACCCAGTCCGGCATGGGTCGATTTTATTTATCAGCAGGCTCAACAGCATGTTCCTGAACTTTCATCTGTTGTTAAAAGCGGTCGTCAATCCGTGGGCTCAGAAGATGCAACTTATTTTATGGAGCGGGTTAAAGCAAACGGAGGTCTGGCTTCTTACCTTATTTTCGGTACTGAACTTAGTGCAGGCCATCATCATGGTCAGTTTGATTTTAATGAAGATGTACTGGCAATTGCAGTGAAAACACTGGCAACAATCACCATTAACCTACCTGATTTTGACGCCGAGCGTCACCAATAACGCTTATTAGGCTTGTCTGTTCAAGGCAAACCTGCATCCAGCCATAACCGCATACAACATAACAATGTCAGCAAATGAAGAGGAAAAACTATGAATCAGGCCTCTCTATCTGTAAATAAGAGTCCGGGATATATTTTGGGATGGATTGAAAAAGTAGGAAATAAAATTCCGAATCCTTTTGTTTTATTTATCTATCTGATTGCCGTGTTAATGATTGCGACTGCTATTTTATCTTGGTTTGATTTGGCGGTAAAAAACCCGATAGATGGAGAAATGGTCAGGGTTAAAAATTTACTCAGTGCTGAGGGAATACAATGGATTCTGCCTAATATTGTAAAAAATTTCAGTAGTTTTACCCCTCTCGGAGCTATTCTGGCGCTGGTCATTGGTGCCGGTCTGGCTGACAAAGTCGGTTTGTTAAGAGCTCTGATGTATAAAATGGCGGCGGGTATCAATAAACGTTATGCCAGTTATATGGTGTTGTTTATCGCCTTTTTTAGCCATATTTCGTCGGATGCTGCACTTGTTGTGATGCCTCCGTTGGGAGCACTGATGTTTATTGCCGTTGGGCGGCATCCAGTGGCAGGATTACTGGCTGCAATTGCGGGGGTAGGATCAGGATTTACGGCAAATATCTTGATTGTCACAACTGATGTTCTGCTGTCTGGCATCAGCACGGAAGCGGCTAAAATGTTTGATCCTAACCTGCATGTCAGTGTCATTGATAATTGGTATTTTATGGCAACATCCGTGATTGTACTGACAATTGCGGGAGCAATTCTGACGGATAAGTTTATTGAGCCGCGTTTACCTGCCTGGGAAGGAAATAACGAGGAAAAATTAGAAAAACTCACGCCACAACAAAACCGCGGGTTGTTAATGACCGGATTGTCGGCCCTGATTTTCATCGGTATTGTTGGGCTGATGGTGGTTCCTGAAAATGCGTTGTTGCGGGATCCTCTGACGGGGTCAGTCCTTCCGTCACCTTTTATAAAAGGGATTGTGCCACTGATTATTCTGTTTTTCTTTGTAGTCTCCATTACATATGGTGTTTTTACCAAACAAATAAAAACACCTAACGATATTCCTGAGTTACTCGTTGACCCGATGAAAAGCATGGCGGGTTTCATTGTGATGGTTTTCCCTTTGGCTCAGTTTGTTGCTTTCTTTAATTGGAGCCATATGGGGAAATTTATGGCCATTGGCATCACTGGTTTGCTGGAAACTCTGGGGCTGACTGGCGCGCCTGCTTTTATCGGACTGATGTTTTTATCTTCCTTTTTGTGCATGTTTATTGCGAGTGGTTCAGCCATTTGGTCGATTCTTGCGCCTATCTTTGTGCCGATGTTTATTTTACTTGGCTTTCATCCTGCTTTTGCGCAGATCATCTTTCGCATTTCTGACTCTGCTGTATTCCCTTTGGCACCGATGTCACCTTTTCTGCCTCTCTTTTTAGGATTTCTCCAGCGTTATTATAAAAATGCCCGCTTAGGCACTTACTATACGCTGGTACTGCCTTATCCTCTGGTATTTTTTATCGTCTGGATGTTGTTGCTTATCGGATGGTATTTTACTGGATTACCCATCGGGCCGGGTATTTATCCAATATTAAATTAATGACTAATATGTAGTGGTTCTAACTTAATCTGATCTCCATTGAGAGGCTTCGTCCTCTCATTTATCCTCAGTAAAATAACCCTCCCACTCTATTTATTCCTGTTATTCCTGAATTCGGAAAAGAGTAATTATTCATTTTTTATATAGGGCATTTTATTTTAAATGGCGCGTTTATTTTGAACGGGGTGTTTGTTTTTGAAAGTATGATTTGTTTTTAATGGGGAGATATATTTTAAAGTCTGCAATGTTGCAGGGTTTATTTATATTACGCCTTGTTGTTGTTAATAAATGCTATCCAGACGTTATCAAAACACTCATTATTATTTATGCCCACATTCATTTCGTGAGTTATTCCTCTGGTTTTCGATGTGATAGCTATTTTATTACGCCTGTTTCTAAATTTTACTGTCGTGGTTTGAAGCATGACTCACACTTAATAAAGAATATAAAAGTATACGAGGAAGGTGGTATGTTCTTAAGTAAAGAATCGTTCAGTGACGAGGAGTGGAACGATCCCAAGTTTCAGTTACGTAACTTAATTAAAACATCTGAGGGGCTGGAAAAATGGGTGGCATTAACTGACGGAGAAAGAAAAGCCATAGAAGCAGTTAAAGGAAAATATCTGTGGCAGAGCACTCCGTATTATGCTTCGCTTATGGACAAACATGATGAGAATTGCCCCATTCGATTACAGACTATTCCTCATTTAAGAGAAATGAACGTAGCGGAAAACTCTGATAACGATCCGGTAGGAGATACAGCTAACCTCAAAACAGCCAGAGTAGTACATAAATATCCGAATAGAATTGTTTTGCTGGTTTCCGATACTTGCCCTGTCTATTGTCGCCATTGTACGCGAAAGTTTCATACCACAGATGTCAGTGGCACCTATTTTGGTTCCGATCTTGCCGCATCTTATGAAGAAGACTTCGCTTATATTGAGAGCCACCCCGAAATTGATGATGTTCTGCTGACGGGCGGTGATCCCTTAATACATTATGATAAGTTTCTTGAGGCGATCATTAAGAGACTGAGAAGCATCAGTCACATTAATATTATCCGTATCGGAACCCGTTATCCCGTATTTGCTCCTCAAAGAGTGACAGAAAAATTCTGCCAGATGCTGGAAAAGTACCATCCTATCTGGGTTAACACACATTTTAATCACCCGAAAGAAGTGACCGAAGAAGCGGCCGCTGCCTGTGATCGATTACTGAGGCATGGTATCCCTGTGCAAAACCAGTCCGTTTTATTAAAAGGGATCAACGACGATGTAGAAACGATGCGGTCACTACTCAAGGCGCTTTTGAGGATCAGAGTTCGTCCTTATTACTTGTACCATTGCGATAACGTATCCGGTGTTTCTCACTTCATGACCACTCTGGAGAAGGGACAGGAAATTATGGATGCAATGGTAGGGTTCGAGACCGGTTTTAGCGTGCCGCAGTATGTCGTTACAACGACATTAGGCAAATTACCTGTTAACCGGGCACATGTTACCGCTCATGAAGATGGTCGTGTGACGGCGAGGAATTATAAACAGGATTCTTTGGATATTACTGAATATATCAAGCCACCCTCAGATTTGAATGATTATTCCTCTGAATATCGTAATAGTGAAATGATTCCCTCTAAGACTGTCGATTTATAAAAAGAGCGATCTGGAGACTATCGGTTTTTAAAACGAAAGATTAAGCATTGTCATATTAATTAACTCGGATATTCATAATGATACAAGAGAATCTTTTTTCATCCCGCATTGCTGGTAGAGCAAAGAATATTAATGCCTCAGTAACGGTAGGGCTGGCAGATATCGTTGCTAAATTGAAAAGTGAAGGTCGTGACATTATTGGATTGAATGAAGGTGAGCTGGATTTCAGTACTGGGGCTACGATTGTTAATGAGACCATCCGGGCATTGATAGATGGCAGGACACGTTATAGCTGGCTCAACGGTGAACCTGAATTAAGAGAAAAAATCTGCCAAAAAGTATTTGAAGATAACCGGATTAAGGCGACGCCTGAAAATATCATCGTAACCAATGGCTCCAAACAAGTTATTTATGAAATATTACAGACAGTCATTAACCCCGGTGATGAAGTCATTATTCCTGTGCCCTGTTGGGCAACATACCTTGAAGCGGTCAAATTAGCCGGCGGGAAAGCGGTATTAATTGAAAATATTGGTGTTGATCTGGATGTTGAAAAAATAAAACAGGCTATTACCGGCAATACCAAACTTATCATTATCAATACGCCGAATAATCCGACCGGGGCTGTTTACTCGAAAGCTGCATTACAGACCCTGTGCCAATTCGTCAAAGAAAAACAGATTTTCATGTTATCTGATGAAGCCTATGAACAAATTGTCTTTGATAGTGAACATCATAGTCTGGCTGCCATTGATGACAATGAATACATAATCACGGTGCAAACATTTTCAAAAAGCTTTGCCATGACGGGCTACCGTATTGGTTACATGATAGCCCACCCTGAATTAATCAACAGAGTCTCTGACCTGCATGGTCATATGACCGATAATGTCTGCACTTTTGCCCAGTATGGTGCAATTGCCTCGCTCGAAATGCCCAAAGATTTTTATCAGGAAAGGTTAGATATACTCAAACAACGCCGGGATCGGGCATACCGATATACCCGCGAACTTTTCGATTGTGAGCTTCCTGCTGGCGCATTTTATCTGTTCCCCAATGTTGAAAAATACCTCAATGATCGTTGTCGTGATGCCACTCAATTCTGTGAATATCTGCTCACTCATGCAGGGGTAGCCCTGATCCCGGCAGAAGCCTGTCTGTATCGTGGACACGTACGAGTTTCTTTTGCAGCGCCCATGGATGCCATTGAACAGGGGTTTGAACGGATAGCAAACGTATTGCGCTATACACAATGAATTTCAGGATGCATCGCGGCGGCAAGGGGGAGAGTTCCCGGGAGCATAGATATCTATGTGACCGGGGTGAGCGAGCGCAGCCAACAAAGAGGCAACTTGAAAGACGAAGTGTATAATTAATGACCACAAGGATTAACAATAATGAACCAAGCGATATATTCCATTGAATTGTCTAATTCAGAAGTTGATGAGATTCAGGCTCTCATCGCAAATTTACAAGAACGTTATCACTCTACTGATGATCAGGCATTTGTTCGCAGCTTGCCGGAATGGGTCGAGTCATTGCCCACCCGATTACGTATTGAAGTTAAAAAATTCCGCCATCAAGGTTACCCGCTAGCTGTTATAAAGGGATACCCCGATATGTCCGAGTCGATGGGGGCAACACCAAACCACTGGAAGGATGTTTCCAATACGAACGGTCATTATGATTACTACTGTTGTTTGATGTCGAGCTTATGCGGTGATGTAGTCGGTTTTTCCGATTTACAAGGCGGAAAATTGGTGCAGGAAATCTTCCCAATCCAGCAGGATGCCGGAAAGCAATTAGGCACGGGTTCTGTCGATCTATTACTGCATACCGAAGATACCTCGCTGGACTATCGTGCGGATTACCTCGGTTTCATGTGTATCCGCAATATTTACCGTATCCCCACCAGCGTGTCAGTTCCCGATTTCTCTAAACTCAGTGAAAAAACAGTCACTATTCTCAAGAAAAACAAATTCCGTATTTTTAACGATCGTCCGTGTTTGTCAAAAGAAGAGCGGGATGAAAATTATACGGTTTGTCCTGTCCTGACGGGCAGCGGTGATCATATTCATATGCGCTATGACCCTCTGTATATGGATAAAGCCGCGTTGGATACCGAAGAACTTGAGGCAGTGGCTGAACTGGAGGCATTAGCTGAATCGGCGGTATTTGATCTGGTTTTAAGCCCCGGTGAAATTGCCTTTATCGATAATTACCGTTGTGCTCATGGCCGTAAAGCGTACCAACCCAGATATGACGGCACTGATCGCTGGCTGAAGCGTACCCAGATTTTAACGAGATTACGGGATTTTAAACACCTGTCGTTACCCGACCGCATCAACGTGTTGCCTTAAATTTTTACCTTAAGTCTAAGTACTGAGGTGAATTTTTGCTGCCTGAAATCTTGATGTATTTGAGTGATCTTTTTTATTTGGTTTAAGAGTATGCGTAAACACAATCAAAATGCAGGAGCAGATCGTTTTGTTGAGCAATGGCGTGTCTGCCTTCAGGGACTTGATACTGATAATGTCCTTATTCTGGCGTTACTGAAAAAAGCACTCAGCGATATTGATGCAATACGGTTTAACGACTTGCAATCCGGGCGTCAGCTAAGCTGGCGCCAATTACTGTGCAGTATTGCCCGCATTTATCGTTATTTGCACGAATTGAACGTGACTCGTGGTCAGCGGGTGGTGACAATTTCGCATAATTGCTGGGAATTACTGGCTATTGAATTTGCCTGTCAGATTAAAGGCGCTATTTATGCGCCGGTATACGCCAATTATTCTGAGGAGATGATGACTTACTGTCTGTCATTGGCAGAACCCGTATTAGTCATCACGGAAAAGGCATCACTGGCACAGACGCTGGCACAGCATAGCTCGTGGCAGGTGATGACACTGGAGCAGGCCGGATCTTTCCCTGATTTTGCCGGTATTGACAGGGAAACTGATCTGATTAGCCCGGATAAAGCCGTCAGCCATGAAGCCATCGGAGAGGCGTTACTCAGGGCTATTACGACAGATTTACAGGCCACGCAGGCAGAACAGGCATTCTGTTTGATGTTTACTTCCGGCTCCAGTGGTAAACCGAAAGGTGTGTTGCTCAGTCAGAACAATATTCTGTCACAGCAGCAGGCTCTGCAAACATTATGGCATTTCGATGGCCCGCAATCTTTTCTCAGTTACCTGCCGTGGCATCACAGCTTTGGTGGATTATTTGAAAAATACACGGCCATTTTCAGTCAGGCGATGTTACATATTGATAATAGCCGGGGCATGGATATTGACCGGATGTGCAGTAATCTGAGTCAGTTAAAACCGACACGTTTTTTCAGTGTGCCCAAGATACTGACAGTCGTTGCCAACAAAATGAAACATTCCGGGGCTTTTTACCGGGCAGTGGCACCGACATTGCAGATGATCTTCTCTGCTGCCTCCAAATTGCCTCTGGATATCGAAGACTATTTTAAGCATTGCGGTATCTACGTTGCTGAGGGCTGGGGGCTGACGGAAACCAGCCCATGCCTGACACTTAAAGGCCCGGGCTATGAAGAACACAACAGCGTAGGCCGCCCTTTACCCAATGTCATTCTCAGTATCGATGAAGATAGCGGGGAGATTTTGGCAAAAGGGCCGAATGTGATGCTGGGCTATTATGCCGATGAAGCCGCTAACCAGCGTTGTTTCAGGCATGGCTGGTTCAGAACAGGCGATCTCGGCAAGATGGTCAAGGGTGAACTTGTGCTTCTGGGGCGGTTAGATTCGGTTAAAAAACTGTCTAATGGCGAAAAGGTATCCAGCGATGCCATTGAACAAAGTCTGTTTGAGAAAACCGATATTATCAACCATGCCATTATTGATATTGAACAACGCCCCTACGCTACCGCTTTATTGTTTATTAACCCTGAGCTTTGTCGCCAGCGATTTGGCGAGAATTGCACACTACAACACTCATCCCGCTTGCAGGAGCATATTGCTGAGGTGGTACAACAGCATAATCAGCAGGTGGAGGATAGTTCGTTTAAATTGATTGCGGTGGCGGTCACTGAAACCTCACTGTCTCTGGAGAAAGGGGAAGTCACACCGTCATTCAAAGTGTCGCAGCGTACTGTACGCGAAAATTATCAGTCTGTGCGTGATGCCTTATACGATATCAGTCAGCCTTTCCATCTGAATCCGGCATGTCATTCATTCCTGAAAATTACCGAAAATCATATTGTTTCATCTGTTATTCCTCAAGAGGCTGTGCCAATACAGAGAATTAACTGGGAAACATTTGTTCACATCATTGGTCAGGTGCGGGGTCAGAAACTGGCCGAAGATGATGTACAACGTTCTTTAATGGATCTGGGTTATAACTCCGTGACCATCGTCCAATTGGCTGACAGTTTAAGTCAGACTATGGGCCATGCGGTGACTGAAGTCGTGTTGTTCTCCGCTTCGTCAATTCATCAGCTTTGGCAGAGGCTGGCAGTACCTACAGTAAAAACATCCTCAGTAAAAACCATAGATGAAAGCCTTTCGCACACTGAAGCTAGAATATCACTGCCGTCTGAACAAAATAATGCTGAAGTAGCGATTATCGGCTATGCCGGACGTTTTCCCGGTGCAGAAGATTGCGATCAGTTGTGGGAAAATCTGCTGGCAGGAAAAAGCCAGTTCAGCCGCTGCCCGGAAGATCGTCCTTTTATGGCATCGCTATTAGCCGAGTTTGAGGCGAATGGTATCCAGTTGAGCGGGGCGTTTTGCGACGATATTCGTCAGTTCAATCATAGTTTCTTCCAAATTACGCCTAAAGATGCCCGGCTGATGGACCCTCAGCACCGATTATTGTTGATGGTGACATGGGAGGCTATTGAGCAGGCTAACCTGAGCCTCAATGATCTGAAAGAAAGCCGAACCGGTGTATTTGTTGGCATCAGTCAGAATGGTTATCGGCAGTTGCTACAGGATTATCTCACGGAGACAGGGGAAGAGGGATATCCGAGCAGCGCAATCAACAATCAGAACAGCGTATGCGCTAATCGACTATCGTACTTTTTGGATTTGAGAGGGCCTTCGTTAACGGTCGATACGTTGTGTTCATCATCGCTGGTGGCATTACATCAGGCACGTTTGAGTATTGAACGGGGCGAATGCGATACCGCTATTGTGGCGGGAGTACACCTACAGTTGGATATGGCGCATTTCAGGGAAATGCAGCAATTGAGCGTATTATCTCATGATGGCATATGCCGCCCTTTTGACGCTAAGGCAAACGGAACCGTTCTGGGTGAAGGGGCTGGTGTGGTTATCCTTAAACGTCATGATCTTGCTATCCGTGATAACAACGATATTAAAGCCAGTCTGCTGGCTTCTGAGATTTATCATGGTGGTCGTAGTAATGGCATCACAGCCCCCGATCCGCTTGCACAGCAACAGTTGCTGGAACAGTGTTGGGCAAATGCTGATGTGAAGGCCAGTGATATCGGTTATTTCGAAACTCACGGTACGGGCACTCATCTGGGCGATCCTATAGAAATGGCAGGTATTCATGCCTGTTTTCACGCTCAAAAAGCGCAGACTCCCTGCTATTTAGGCGCTATCAAAGCTAATATCGGACATCTTGAGGCTGCGGCGGGTATTGCCGGATTAATCAAACTGTTGCTGATTGATAAACACAGAATAGCGCCGCCAGTGGCAGGATTCAGCGAGCTGAATCCACGTATCACGCTGGCCGAAGGACAACTGGCGATCCCGACTACCGTCCAGCCGCTCGCTCCCGAAAAAACGTGTCTGGCCGTCAGTGCATTTGGTATGGGAGGAACAGGGGCGCATGTGGTGATCAAAAGCCACAGTAAAAGTCAAGAAAGGCTTGCTGAGACAGGGCCAGAAAACCAGACGTTGCCTTGCGTGCTGAGCGGATACGATCAGGCACATCTACAGGCATTTGCCTGCCGATTATTGGCGGATGTGCAGCAACATATTAAACAAAAGCGATTTGTGCTTAGAGACTTTTGCCAGACACTGGCTCAACGGACGGTCTTGCCGGTTGTTTGTACACTGGGGGTCAATAGTGCTGAACAATTGGTTGAGCAGTTATCCGCCGTATCCAGAGGCGAAATAATAGGTTATCGCGCCAGTGAACATGGCCCATCAATTGCTGATACCACGGCTGATAAAACAACGATGGCATTAGTTTTTGCCGGACAGGGAACTCAATCGATAGCAATGGCGGCTCAGTTGTATCGTCATAATGTGCAATTTGCCCAGTGGATTGATCAGATTGATCAATTATGTTCGGAGATAGCACATGAAAGTGGTCAACTCAAGGTGGAGGTCAGACAACTTCTGATTGAGCAGGTAGACGAGCAGACTATCAACCGCACTGAGTTTGCTCAGGTTATTTTGTTTGCCTTCGAATATGCGCTCTATCAGTGTCTGCGTCCTGCCATTGGACGCATTGATATTCTGCTTGGTCACAGTCTTGGTGAATATGTGGCGGCCTGTATCGCTAATGTATTTTCCCTGAAAGAAGGGCTGAGGATCATCATCAAGCGCGCTCAATTAATGGAAGCCAGCGATCCCCGTGGTGCAATGATGATGGTGAATGGTTCGGCGGAGCAAGTCAGTGAGCTGATTGAATACGCTGAGCTGGCTATTGCCGCAGAAAACAGCGAAACCAACACTATTATCAGCGGTACACATGATGCGCTGGAGCATTTCCGGCAAAAACTCGAACAGCATGATCTCCATGCCCGATTTATCAATACTAACCGGGCATTTCACTCTCCGATGATGGGTAAGGCAGCTCAGGAATTTGGGGCGTTCCTCGCTGATATTCCGCTTAAAGTGGCAGAAGTGCCGATTTTGTCGAATCTGACAGGACAACCGGAAACAGCGTGTTTTGCTACAGTCGAATACTGGCAGCAGCACATGTTAGGTCGTGTCCTGTTCCGGCGTAATCTGGAGAATTTAGTGGCGATGTCTGGGCTGAAGATCATTGAGATTGGGCCTAAAAGTATGCTCAGCGTATGGTTGTCGGAGAAACAACCGCAACACTTTGCCTCCGCTTATAGTCCTTCTCAGAACAGCCAGCAACTCAATTATTGCGATTTATTGGCGGTATTAGCCAGCGACTGTTTATCCGGCTCACCGAGAGAATGGCTGACAATGTATTCCCCGTTCACATTTAATCCCGCCTTATTGCCGGCCAGAAAACTACTGACAGAAACGTGTTGGTTTACGGAATACACCGCCACGTTAGCGAATGGCGTAAGACAACAGAAACAGCCTGAAGAATATGAGCAGGGCAATCTGAACGATCATGAACCTTTCTTCATCATGCAGCAGCAAATTGACTGTATGAACGCCATTTTCCAAGCCCAATTAGAACTTATGAAGGGAAAGTAACGTAATGACGCAACTGCCAAATGAACTAAAACACGCTCTGCAAAATTGGCTACAGTCGGAATTAGCGAGTGAGCATGTACCTACCAATACTGACTTTTTGGCGCTGGGGATTGAATCTCTCACGTTGATTAGGTTTAAAAACAATATTAAATCCCAATATGGCGTGGATATCAGCATCGGGAAATTTTTTAAGGGATTGTCGAATATCGATAAAGTTGCCAGTTTCATCAGTCAGCAGGCTCAGCCTGCCGTGGCTGGCAGTGTTAATCATGAACCGAATGTGCCGCTAACTGTGCCAGAGATGCCAACACCGCAGCAATCACTGGTACAGCCACAGGCAACCGACAATAGGCAGCCTGAGCCGATAGTTAACGAACCTATGGTTAATCAATCTGTAGTTAACCAATCAGTAGTTAACCAATCTACAGTTAACACATCTGTCGTTAATGTGCCGATGACTCCTGTCCGTGAAACCAAACTCGATATTGAGACTAAACAGGGCATTATGGTGGCTCAGTTAAATGCTATGCAGCAACTGTTTCAGCAACAGCTGGCGGTATTGCAGAATATCAGGGGAGGAACCACGAATTTTATCACGGCGAATCAACCGCCAGTATCAGCATTAGCCCCGGTATTATCTACAGCCCCAATAGCACCACCAGCACCAATAACATCAACGGTGCCTACAGCATCAAATACCGCTCCATTGACCAGCACTCAATCAGGCAAACAATCTGTTGAGATCCCCGATCATCACACTGAGCAGCCTCAGCCTGAGGCGGCAAAGCCAGCAGCTTCGTCAGGTGAAAAAGCCAAATTTACCTATAAACCGGTTGTGCTTTCAGAGCCTGTGCAATGTGATACGGAAACGACAGCGTTTATTCAGCAATACAATGCGAAAACAATCGCGTCAAAAAACACTATCCAGAAATATCGGACAGCACTTTGTGATAACCGTAATGCGATCCAATTCAACAGCAAACTGAAAGAACTATGTTACCCGATTGTGGGGAAAACGGCAAAAGGGGCACACTTTACTGATCTGGACGGTAATGTTTTTATCGATATCGCGATGGGATTTGGCGTCAACTTTTTTGGGCATAACCCTGATTTTATCCAACAGGCGTTGCAAAAGCGGCTCCAGCACGGTTTTCATCTTGGCCCTGTTGATGAGTCTGCGATGGTTGTTGCGGATCTCATTACCGAAATCACCGGCGTTGAACGTGTCGCTTTCACCAATTCAGGGACAGAGGCAATAATGCTTGCCTGCCGTGTGGCAAGAGCTGCCAGCGGGAAACAAAAAATTGTCATTTTCAATAATGCCTATCACGGTCATTATACGGAAATCCTCTTTATGGGTGGCATGAAGCCCGGAGAGCAGTTCCCACAATCCAGCGGTATTCCTGATAATCTGGGGCGGGATATTGTGGTGCTTAATTATGGCGAGCAGCAAAGTCTGGATTACATTACAGCCCACGGGCATGAAATCGCCATGGTTATGGTTGAACCGGTTCAATCACGCAATATCACTTTACGACCAGAATCGTTTATTCAGACGTTACGGAAAATCACCGCACAACAGAATATCGTTTTGTTATTTGACGAAATTATTACAGGATTCCGTTATCACGCCCGAGGCGCCCAACATTACTATCAGGTTAAGGCAGATTTGGTGACTTATGGCAAAGTCATCGGTGGCGGTCTGCCCGTTGGTGTACTGGCCGGAGATGCTGTAGTCATGGATTATATTGATGGTGGTTTCTGGCAATTTGGTGATGCCTCTTATCCGCCTAATGAAACTACTTTCTTTGCCGGAACATTCTGTAAACACCCTTTGGCAATGGCCGCCGCAGAAGCAACGCTGTTACATATGAAAGCACAAGGGCCATCATTACAAGCTGATTTGAACGACAGAACAACAGGGTTCGTTAAACGGCTTAATGGTTTATTTACCGCGGCAAATAGTGGGATAGAAGTTGCGAATTTTGGATCACTTTTCAAATTCAGCCAGAAGAAAAACCATGAACTGTTTTTCCATCATTTATTGATGAATGGGGTTTATACGTGGGAAGGGCGTACTTGTTTCCTCTCGACGGCTCATGACGATAATGTTCTGGAGACGTGTTTCAATGCCTTCGAAAAAACGGTTGAAGGAATTACCGCTTCTTCTCGCTCTTCTTCTGCTCGCCCGCAGGATAAACCGACTACGCCGAAAATGCAGGAAACAACGGTTTTGGCTGAACCCAGAATGCAGAAAAACCTGGCGATGGCGAGTTGGTACGATCCGGCAGCCTCAAAATCTTACAATGAATTCATTCAGTGCGTGATTACCGATGAATTGCAGCCCCATCGTTTGAACAGCACCATTGAGTCTCTATTCAATCGTCACCAGCAGCTACAACAGGTTTTTTGCCCTGAAACGTTTAAAACCGTAACGGGACAATTTGACTATCATGCTGCCATGCGTGTTGAGCCGTCTCCTCTTGATTCACCGGAGCAGTTTTCTCAGTGGCAACAAGCCTGTATAGATGAAGAATTTATACTCGATCGCGGGCCGATGTTCAGAGTGCATGTAGCGCAGGTTGATCTGTCAAAACCATTATGGAATGGAACTTCTTTAGCGCAATACGCATCAGATCATTGCCGGGTGGATATCATCTGTTTGGTTGCCCATCATACGGTTGTTGATGGTGTCTCTTTGGATATCTTCATCAATGAATTAGTTGCTGTTTATCATGGGGCCAGTGATTTGCCACCCGCTGCGCAATATCAGGATTATCTGGGGCGGCTGGCTGCCTTCAAAAACACACCAGATTTTATTCATCAGAAATCATTCTGGCATAAATATCTATCTGGCTGGCAAAAGGATTTGGCTAATTTACCCGTTACCGTTCCTGTCGAACTCACTGAAGAAGGTGACGTGCTGGCTACGGGGGGCTTTCATCTGGAGAAATTACCGGCTGAACTGACGGCCAAGCTGTTGCAATACGCCACTCAACATCGCGTAACACCTTACATACTGATGTATACCGCCTACTCCATTTTTCTGGGATCGGTACTTAAACAATCCCAGTTCGTTATGGCGACATCGGTGGCCGGGCGTAATTTTGATAACTTCGATAATTTGGTCGGGTTAACGACCGCGATGTTGCCCGTTCGGGTCAATACCAGCAATGAACAGCAGCTTTTCAGTGAGTATCTTGACCTGACTTGTGAGCAATTGTTGGAGGTTCTTTCCCATCAGGATGTGACCGTTGACGATCTGGCAGTGCAAAGTAACAGTCTGAGCAATCGTTCAGAAATGCTGACTCGTTATCTCAATTACGATTTCAATTTCAGCCCCCGTAAACTCAGGCTTAATGATAGTGGTAGCTGGTCGGTATTATTGGACAATCCCAAACGTTACATTGTGGGTCAATTGTCTCTGGATGTGTTCCAGAACGAGAATGATCTGTATCTGCACTGGGAGTATGCGGCCCAAGCCTACAGCAAGGTACAAGTTAAAATGCTGTCCGGTCAAATGGCGCAATTATTGGACTATCTGGTGAGTGCACCAGAGCAGAATGCACTGACTCTGGCTGATATTACTACTCATCTTAAATCACTGGATGCGCCTTCTATTGCCATAGGAACAGTGCGGAAGGATTTTCTGTATCAGGCTCCGATCCATGCCTTGTTTGAGCAACGTGCTTCCGATGAACCACAGGCGTGTGCATTAGTTGATACCGGTTTGCCAGAAGGGGTGAAGCAACTTTCATTTGCTGAGCTGAATCGTCAGGCAAATGCGTTGGCTCATCACTTGTTACATCAAGGATTACAGCCAGAAGAACCTGTTTTTGTCAGGGTGCGTCGTGGTATTCCTTTGGCAATCTCCGTGTTAGCCATACTGAAAGCAGGGGGCGTATATGTTCCTGTCGATAAAAAATTACCAGTGACTCAGGTTGAATATCTGCTTTCAATACTGACTCCACGATTTGCCCTTATCGACGAAGATTATGGCACCTTCAGCACCCTCTCTCATGTGCAACATTTCAATTTTTACGATGAAAAGACGCTGTTACGTCAATGTGGCGTGGATGAAGGGGGAATTAATGAGGGAAATTCGGCGTTATTGCAAAATCCCGAAAAAGTGATCCCAGCAGGTCAGACCGCTTACATTACCTGTACTTCAGGCAGTACTCAGCAACCGAATTGCGTGATGAATTCTCATGGAGCCATTGCCCATCACTGTTTGATGATGAAGGAATATCTGGCGATTGGTCCCGAAGATCGGATGCTTCAATTTACCGATTTATTCTGGGATATTGTTCTTGAAGAACTTTTCCCTGTCTGGAGCGCCGGCGGTCGGGTTGTCTTTTTGGGTGATACACCGCCAAGCACTTTCTCTGATTTTAATCAATTGTTGATTGAGCAACAGATTACACTGGCTGATTTACCATCGACTTACTGGCAAGGCTGGGTGGAAAGTTTAGACGATCCGGCGATGGAGTATTCCTCTCACTTACGACGTATTTTAGTCGGGACAGAAAAAGTTGATCCACAGACACTGAAAAAATGGCAGCAGCACGTTCCGAAAGGCGGGATTTTCTCCAATGCTTATGCTCAGACTGAGACAACCATCACCGCGACAGATTCGGTAATCACTTCTGATACATGGGTCGGTGAAACAGTTCCGCTGGGCAAGCCATTAGCGAATACCGGTTTTTATGTGCTGGATGAAGCCGGGCAGCCAGTGCCCCGAGGCGAACCCGGTGAATTGTATATTGGCGGCCCGCTGGTATCCAAAGGGTATTACGGTAATAACACTCTGACCGCTGCCAAATATGTGGCTGATCCGTATATTCCGCGTGAAGCCTGCAACCATGCCACTCCGCGTATGTATAAAACCGGTGATTTGGTCAGCATGGATGAGCAGGGATGCCTGTCATTCCTCGGACGTACCGATTTCCAAATTAAGGTACGTGGCTATCGCATTGAGCCGACTCAGCTTGAAAGTATTATCGGCCAGTGGGAAGGTGTTGAGCAGGTTGTACTGACAACAAACAGTGTCATTGATCCACGTATTCCGCCGGCGGAAACAAAATTACTCTGTTATGTGAAAACTCAGGCGGATAAAGCGGAACAAAAAGCGCTAAGTGAGCGGATACGTCAGTATATCCGTCGTAATTTTGCTCATTATATGCAGCCACATGCCATTATTTATCTGACTGACTTCCCTAAAACCACTAATGGCAAAGTATCGATAAAAAGATTTCCTTTGCAACCTGACCTATTCCCAAATAACGCATTACAACAAAGTTCATTACAGTTGCATGTTTCTGAACGTGTCACGCAAACGCCATCACCGGTGGATCTTAGCAGCACAGCGGGTCGTTTGCTGGCAACTCATCTTGGACAGCATGGGTTGAATATGAATGAAAGCTTTGTTGCATTGGGCGGAGATTCGTTAATTGCGATCAAGATTTTGTCTGCTTTGCAAAAAGAGTATGGCATGACGCTGAGACTACCGGAGTTTATGGCTTGTGAAACCTTAGCTGACCTGATTGGGTGGATTGAATCAGCGCTGGCTGAGAGCAGGGTTACAACCGG
The DNA here is from genome assembly GCF_002632825.1 of Xenorhabdus stockiae. Taxonomy (GTDB): domain Bacteria; phylum Pseudomonadota; class Gammaproteobacteria; order Enterobacterales; family Enterobacteriaceae; genus Xenorhabdus; species Xenorhabdus stockiae. The sequence continues at coordinate 94,514 of NZ_NJAJ01000012.1, read as the reverse complement.
ATCTCAGGCATCCTTACCGAATAATCATGCAGAGATAGCCGGGCAAAAAGCAAAACCTGTATTACAGGCCCGTCGTCGGAAAAAGAAGGTAATGGTTGCATGAAGGGGATCAATGGTTTTTATCCGCTGTGGATTGGCATTGCGGTGTCGATTTTTGGCAGTGAGCTGACCGAATTTGCATTCGGGCTGTGGTTGCTGGAAAAGCAAATGTCAGTCACTGCCTACACAAATATGTATCTGGTATTAGTGCTTCCGGCCTTTTTACTGATGCCGTTAGTCGGGTATGTGATTGATCATTACGATAAACGTAAGGTGTTATTGTTCACAGAAGGCATTGCGGGTTTAGCTTTGGCGATTGTGCTTATCTTCAATCACTTTGGCTATCTCAATAACATCGTGGTTTATCTCTATATCGCATTGACCAGTGTGTTGACTGCGTTACAAATAGATTGTTACAGCACGCTGGTTTTCCGGCTGGTTCCGGCGGCTTCACTGAATCGGGCGAATTCATTGGGCAGCCTCAGCGATTCATTACCACAAATGCTTGCCCCGATCATCGGGGCGTTTCTGTTCTCTCACTATGGTTTGGGAATTGTGCTGACGCTCGATCTGCTGACTTTTATGATCAGTGCCTTTGCTGCCGGATTATTATTCAGGGTCAGCGCAGTGCAGTTTCTGCCACATGATGATGGCACGCTCTCTAAATTGAATTGGAAAGCGATTTTTCCTGATATCGGGTGTGTCCGGTTGGTCAGGGCATCGCCGGAAATGACTTATATGATTGCGTATACCTTTTTTAAAGCCATTCTGGTTGGGGGAACGCTAATCACTATTGTGCCTTATTTCACCACTTATTTTTCTGTCGCAGATGCCGGTTACATGATGTCTATCGGTGGTGTCTCCATGGTGATCGTCAGCCTAATCTCAGCATGGCGGCCTTCTATATTAAAACGTATGCCGCTATTCGCCCTGGAATTCCTGTTCGCGGCGGGTTTTGTGGTATTGACCCAGATAAAGAATATTTATGTCGCTGGCATATGTATTGCGCTTAGCTTTATCACGATGCGGATAAGTATCATTAAAATGCAAACGTTATGGCAAACAACGGTGCCGAAAATATATCACGGCCGTGTCTTTGCACTGCGTAATCTGGTTAAGACATTCAGTAGTTTCATTATTTATCTCATCACCGGAATTGTATTGGATCTCTTACTGGCTCAAGAGGGTGGATGGGCGATTTGGGGGCAGGGTAATCCTATGGATCTTTACTTTATTGGGATTACCTTACTGATATTACCTCCCTTGCTTATCTCGACACGCAGGCTGTTAGTCGCTATAGGGGGAGAATAATATGCTCAGAATAGGCATTATCGGTACGGGGGCGGTTGCGTGTTACTTAGCCCATCAATGTAAGCAGCAAGGGTGTCAGGTTTTTTTATTGTCTTCACGCGGTACAAGACATCAGGCACATCCGATCAGCCAAATACAGTTGTTCGATGAGACAAAATCAGAATACGCCGCAAGTGTGGATCTCGGTAGAATTGCTATTGATGGGCATCTTACCGACTACAGTGATTTTTTGGCTAAAGAGTTTGATCAACTGTATGTGTGCAGTAAGACCGTTTCCAACCTGCATATTTGTCAGCAATTGTCCCGCCATAAACACTGTCTTAAAGGTCCGGTGATCTTATTTCAGAATGGGTTTTCCACCGAGCGGCTATTCATTGATGAAGCTCTGGATGTCACAATTATTCGTGGGGTGCTCAATTTCTCAGTGACTCAGCACGGGAAACAAAAACTGAAATTGAGGTTCCTGAAAACCAGTTATCTTGGTGTCCCTGGGCAGATAAAAAGAATCAAAGAACGGTCAGAAACGGACATTTTAGCGGTATTGGATTTACTCAACCGCGTAGGCATTCCCTTCGAAGGCTGTACAGATATAGAGCATAAAGCTTTTGCTAAAAATACCCTGAATGCGGCGGCTTCCGTGTGTGGATTAGTCCGTTCCGGCGTAGAAACCGCGATGCGCAACAGCAGTTCCCGAACCGTGATCCAAGCGATTATTGATGAATGTACGGTTATTGGTGAGAAAGCCGGATATGTCAGAGATAGTGAAAATTTTCGTCGTCAGTCCATGGGATATTTGATGTCGATTCCTGATTTTAAATCCTCTTTGGTGCTGGATGTGCTTCATGGCAAAGAAACAGAAGCTGAAACTTTGCTCGCTTCTTTTATCAATCTCAGCCAACGAATGGGCATTGCAGTACCAAATCTGGATTTCGTTTATCGCTACTTCGATTTTTACAATACCTATATAACTCAGTCGTACATAACCCAATCTTATACATTCACAGATATGACTCTGGTTGAAGGAGATGCGTAATGAGCGGAACCACAATAAGGTCGCTTGATGGTAGTGAAGGCGTTCTGAATAACGTATTTTCTCCTTATGCTGATTATTTTATCGACATGCTTAATCAGCGTAATTCTTTTATTGCAACGCAACCCGTTGGGATCTATGAAAGTCAGGTTAAACACTATATTTGTCAGGATTATTTTAAGGACGAACAGCAAAAGCTGTGGAAAAAAATCCCTCAGTTTATAACTCCTATGCAGTCACTGGAAAATATCGGGGATTTTATTACGGTTGATTACCAAGGCCGTGTTCCCATGATCGTAAGCAAAGTAGACAGTGATCGCTGTGCCGTATTTGCAAACGTGTGCCCACATCGGGGAGCAAGGCTGGAAAACCAGACGAAAGGATGCAAAAAAGCCTTTGTCTGCCCTTATCATAGCTGGTCATTCAGCCATCAGGGGCACTTAATTGCTGCGCGTTGGCGGGAAGCCTTCCCCGAAATACCAGACCAATACCGTTCACTGAATTCAATTAGTACCCGACAAAGATTCGGTATGTTGTGGCAAATGCCGAGCGATCCTAAACCTGATTTTTCGCTGGATAACTGGTTCGCTGCCATTGAAGATCAAATGACAGCCATCGGTTTTGAACAGCATCAACTGCTGAATTCCCGCGAAAGAATGGTGCAGGCTAACTGGAAATTGCTGATCGAAAATTTTATCGAATACTATCACGTTCAGTCTTTGCACCGGAACAGTCTGGCACCTACATTGAATGGTCAATTGTACTCGCTGGATTCTTTTGCCCAGCATGGACGTATCCTGACTCCGCTGAAAAATCTGGCTCAGGTTCGCCAGCAAACCCCTCATAAGATACGCCGGGAAATGGTTGCGACTTATTTACTGTTCCCTAACGTGATTATCGGGGTACAGCCTTATCATGTTTTTGTCTCTTTTTACCATCCTGTATCGGCTAACCAAACGTGGTCGAAGACCTTCAACTTTATCCATAACGCGGATGCAGAGATTAAGGAAGTATGCCAGTTGGATGTGGAGTATTTGGCGGAAGCGTTGGAAGAGGATTACGAGGCCATCGAGCAAGTGCAGAAGAATCTGGAAGTATCCAGTGCTCCGAGCCTGTTATATGGTGAGGCTGAGTCTCTCATCAGCCAGTTGCACCGCAACTTAGCGGCGATTTTACATCCAAATGGCAGGAAGGAAAGTCAGGCATGAATAAGATGAAAGACCAGATGCATACTGATATAGAGATGGAACGTACCTTTGAAATTGATGAAATACAGGCATCTGCCGGTCAGCAAGATTTATGGCTGGCGGAGCAGTTGACTGAAAAACAGCTCTACATTGTGCCTGTTACCTACGAGTTGGTCGGAACGTTGGATCAGGTGAGGTTATTGGATGCCATTGCACAGACGATCCAAAACAGTGAAGCTTTCCGTACGGCATTTGTCGAAACTGAACAGGGGCTGGTGCAGCATATTTACCCTGTGGTTGAATTACCGGTGACTGTTGTAGATCTGTCCGGGAAAAATGATATCCCGGATGATCATCGGCAGTCACAACTACAACGGGCACTGGCTTACTGTCAGAATAATCTGGAAACACCATTTACATTGAGCCAGCCCGGTTTAGCTCGTTTTCTGTTGATCAAATTAGGAGAGCAACGGCATATTCTGCATTTTTGCCTCCATCATCTGATTTGTGACAATGATTCTGTCGCCTTAATTCTCAATAACATTGCGGCTGCATATGCAGGAGAGCCGTTATTCAGTGATGATGCAGGAGCCGATATCCTCGAGTACGCGGATTTTGCAGTTTGGCAGGATGAGTTACTGCGTGGTGATTACTTGGACGGTGATGAAACTTACTGGCTGAATGAATTATCTGGCGTAGATGGCCGATTGGAGTTTTCTATCGGTAATCCCATCGCATCAAAGAGTGAGCAGGGCGGTATGGTTCGACGTTTGCTGGAATCACATTTAGCTAACACGTTCAATCAATGTGCTTCTGGTCTGAGCATTTCACCGGCACTTGCTTACTTTACTGTATACGCTGCGCTGCTATACCGATTGACGGGACAACAAACGATTGTGTTCGGCGTCCCTGCGTCTTTGCGGGATGATGCACGTCTTGATAAAACAATAGGTTATTTTATCAATGTGTTACCCATTAAAGTGATCTTCCACCCGAAAATTAGTTTTGCCGATATTGCCACTCAACTGAGTAACCAGCTTTACACCGGTATACAGCATCAGCAATTTCCTTACAGCTCTATTGTGCGCAGTGTCAGCCATGCGCAGCAGACCCCACAAACTCCGTTATTCAATGTGATGTACAACTATTTTGTCGGTCAGACAGATTGGACGTTACCCGGTACTCGCGCTTATCTACACGAGTTAACGCCGGTCGGGGGAAAATTCCCACTGACGCTGTTTGTGGTGAATCACGTTGATACCGTGGAACTATGTTTTGAATATCAATATAACCATGTTGCGGCAGACTATTCTGACGTATTAATCAACAGTTATCAGCAGTTGTGTACCGCGATGACTTTCAATGCTGATCAGGAAGTATTGGCTCAGTCTTTGCTGAGCGAGGATGATTATCAACGTCAGGTACTGGCATTCAATCAGACCGATACTCTCTTTCAGGAAGACTTCTGTCAGCATTTTTTGCGCCAATTAAGTACAGAACCTGAGTTAACAGCAGTTGAATATTTAACTGGCTCACATGATGAAAGTATGAGTTATGAAAACCTATATTTTCTGAGCCAGAAAGTTGCTGATGAGCTACGCCGGCATATTATGTCAGAAACGGCGCAGCAGGCCCGGGTTGTGATTTTCTCCGGTGCTACTCCCTTGGCTCTGGCAACTATTATTGCCTGTTTGATGGAAGGCATTGTCTGGATACCTGTCGATAGTCATTTACCTCTTAACCGTTTGCTGATGATTATTGAAGATGCCTGCCCTGACGCTGTTGTGATTGAGGAAAATGGTGTAGAGGGTAAAAACGCATCTTTGGTTGCGGAGATATCGCGTTTCAATACTTCGGTTATTGAGCTGACGCGCGAATGGGAAACGGCGAGCAGAGCTAACAGAAGCTTTGGTGCGTTAGTCCCTCAATGGGAACGAATTTCCCGGAATGACAGTCTTTGCTACATGATTTATACCTCCGGTACGACAGGCAAACCCAAAGGCGTTGAAGTTTATCGTAAGGGGCTGAATAACTATCTCAACTGGGCAGTACAAACCTATATTCCGACAAAACCCCATGATTTAGGCGGGCTGGGAGTTCCCGTAACAACATCCTTCGGTTTTGATGCCACTATCACCAGCTTGCTTTTGCCATTAATGGCAGGAGGACATGTCATATTGTTCTCCTCGCAAGCCAGTCAGGATGGGCCATTACTGCGCCTATTAGAACTGAATAAGTCACTGGGATTAATGAAAACAACACCTTCACAATTAGAGCATCTGGCTCTCAGTCTGGGAGAGAAACAGACATCGCTGGATGTTAAAGTGATTGTCGTCGGTGGCGAGCAAATGAGTCGTACCCATCTGGAGTATCTCAGCGCTATTGCGCCTGAAAGTGTATGTTTTAATGAGTATGGCCCGACAGAAACGGTTGTGGGTTGTTGTGTCGAGCGATTGAATATCGAGTCAGATCTCCGAAGGAATCAGGGGGTGCTACCGATTGGCTCCCCTATTGCCAATACACAGATGTATGTTCTCAATGAACAGGGTTGCCATCAACCAGCCGGAGTGGTTGGTGAGTTATTTATCGGTGGAGCGGGGGTAGCGAAAGGGTATTGGCAGCGTCCCGATTTAACGGCGGCAGCGTTTATTGAAGATACTTTCTCCCGCATTAACGGCGAACGGCTTTATAAAACCGGTGATCTGGGTTGTTTTACTCTGGATAACACGCTGTTGTGTCTGGGGCGGAAGGATAAGCAAATCAAACTCCGAGGTTATCGAATTGAGCCGGAAGAGATTGAATCGTGGATTAAGCAAGTATCGGGTATTGATAAAGCTGTCGTCGTTGTTGAAAAACAGCCCTATGAGCGACTCTGTGGTTATCTGGTGCCAGCTTCCGGGATTATGGAAAGCCCTCATCAACTTATTGATCTGGTCAAACAGCATCTGCAATGCCAATTGCCGGATTATATGATCCCAACGCAATGGCGGGTGATCGATGCTATTCCTTATACCATAAACAATAAGATTGATACCGCCGCTTTATTGATATTAGGGCAAAACCAACATTCTCCACTGACAGAAGAACATGTGGAGTGTGAATTTAGCTCTGAGATTGCCAGACAGCTCTGTTCCCATTTCAGTGAGGCGCTCAATCGCAGCACGGTTTCGCCGGAGGACAATTTTTTTGAGCTGGGCGGAGATTCTCTGATGGCTGCACGTCTACTGGCAAAAATTAATACCCATTTTAGCATTGAGCTAAAACTTAAAGCCTTTTATCAGCGCCCGTCTCTGGCAAATTTGATTGCGTTAGCGGAAGAACAACTGCGCTATCGCAATATGCATATTAATAGGTAATTTATGGAAAAACAGAAGGGTAGTTTGGAGAGTAATAAGCTATTTATTATACCTAAGCCGATCCATAATCCGAGGCTGAGAATATTCTGTTTTCCCTATGCGGGAGGCTCAGCCAAGACGTACCATGACTGGGCTAAATATTTTACGGATGATATTGAAATTGTTGCCGTACAGCCGCCGGGTAGAACAACCCGGATTGATGAAGCGCCATATGAAGATTTGCAATTACTGATCGATGAATTAATGGCTCATACGGAATTTATTACGACAATCCCATATGCTTTCATCGGACACAGTCTGGGCTCCCGGGTGGCATTTGAGCTTGCCTGCAAACTGCAATCCTGTGGTTATCCGGTTCCTGTGCATTTGTTTGCATCAGGCTGTACAGCTCCGCATTTGAGACATAATTACCCCGTAACTCACGATTTACCACATGATGAATTTATCTGTGTATTACGGGAAATGAATGGTACTACGGATGAAGCCCTGTCAAACAGGGAACTGATGGATTTCTTGCTGCCGCTTTTAAGGGCTGATTTTAAAATGGCAGAAACTTATCTGATAAAACGGAGATTGTTGAAAAGCCCGATAACCGTTTTAAGCGGAGATGCTGACCCGGACATTAAACCAATTGAACTCCATGCCTGGTCAGAATTATCCAGTGAAGGTGTAACCGTACAATATGTCCAGGGCGGTCATTTTTTTATTGATGAAAATAAAGAGAAGGTTATAGAGGTTGTTTTAGCGTCATTGTCTGAAGAACCCGAATGATCTCGGGTTCTTTCAGTCAGAGAATGATCTGTAATTGTCGGAAAAACCATGAACGGAAATATAAAATCCGCTCAGTGTGCTCCGCCACTACCCTGTTTTCCTGCTACAAAAGGTGGCTTCGCCATCCAGATAAGTAATATCAGGATCAAGAATATACCTGCTGAAATCCAAAAAATTTCATTAGCTGAAATGATCAACCCCTGATGAGTGATCTCTTTTGCCAGATAGGCGGCAATTTGCTGATCATTCATTCCCAATTGAGAGAGTTGCTGATGAACCTGCTGATAATTGGGGTTATACGGGATGATCTGCTCGGTAAAGTTTGCATGATGCATCGATTCACGTTGTGTCCACAATGTGGTTGTGATCGATGTACCAATTGAGCCTGATAATATACGGGTAAAGTTTGACAGGCTGGAAGCGGATGCCATGCGTTCAGGCCCCAAACCTGACAAAGTGATGGTTGTCAGTGGCATGAAGAAGCAGGCCATCGCAAGCCCTTGTAAGAATTGGGGCCATGCCGCTGCGGCAAAATCCATTCCTGGTTCGAATGTATATGCCCGCCAGTAAAAACAGATAGCATAAACAATAAAGCTGAAGGTGATGAGGACACGCATGTCAACTTTATGACCATATTTACCGAAAAGTGGTGACAGTAACAGCGGGAGTATCCCCACCGGGGCGGCTGCAAAACCGGCCCATGTTGCGGTATAGCCAAATACTTCCTGTAGTAGCTGTGGTAGCAGAACGATGCTGCCGAAATACAACATAAAGGCGAGGCTGATACTCAATGTTCCGATAGTAAAATTACGCTCCCGGAACAGTGAAAGGTCGATAATGGGGTTATCGTCGGTTAATTCCCATATGACCAAAAGCACTAATGAAATAACAGCGATAGTTGCCAGAACAATAATTTCAGTCGAATTAAACCAATCCAGCTCCTTACCCTTATCAAGCATGATCTGTAAGCATCCAACACCTGCGATGAGTAAAATTAAACCAACTGTATCAATCGGTTTAATTTCTGTTTTGGTTTCCCTGTCTCGCAGGAGTTTCATTGTGACAAAGATAATTCCGATACCAAGAGGGACGTTGATAAAGAAAATCCAGCCCCAGTGGTAGTTATCACTGATATAACCGCCCAGTATCGGGCCACAAATGGGAGCAACCACCACCATGACAGACCAGAGTGCCAGCGCCATATTCCGCTTGGCTGGTGGGTAGTTATTCAACAACAGGCTTTGGCAAAGCGGAAGCACTGGGCCTGCTACTAATCCCTGAATAATACGAAAAGCGATTAACATCTCAAGACTGCCTGAGATCCCACACAGCCATGAAGAGAGGGTAAACAGTGCTGTAGACCAGATGAACAGCCTGACTTCACCAATGCGTTTTGCCAGCCAGCCGGTAATGGGGATGGATATGGCGTTGGCAACCCCAAACGAGGTGATAACCCATGTTCCCTGGGAGTTTGATGCCCCTAAATTCCCCGCAATGGTTGGTATGGCAACATTGGCAATGGTTGAATCCAAGACCAGCATAAAAGTAGCCATTGCGAGAGAAATGGTCACTAACGCCAGTTTTGCGCCTGTAAGTGGTGCTCGTGTTACCATGGCTCCCCCTTATAATTAATTCTTTAAGTTACTATTAATGATGTCAGTAACTATTTTGTTTGCAGGAGACATGTCTATCGCCAACGCATTTGTGTGATAGGCCGGTTTAATGCGTTCAGTGGTGGATAAGGCAATTCCGTTGGTATCCGCTGTATCAACGGTGGTTTTTGTTGACAGCCCGATACGAAGAGGATGTTTTATCAAGTCTTCTGAGTCAATTTCAATGCGGACAGGCAAGCGCTGGACAACTTTGATCCAGTTTCCACTGGCATTTTGAGCAGGTAGCAGAGAAAATGCGCTGCCTGTACCCATATCAAGGCCGACAACTTTTCCTTTATACACGATCTTATCACCGTAAAAATCGCTGACGATTTTTGCTGGTTGGTCAAGCCGCATATTAACGAGCTGGGTTTCTTTGAAGTTAGCTTCAACCCACATGCCGGTGGCGGGTACGATAGCCATCAAAGGCGCTCCTGTATTGATGCGGGAGCCTATCTGTACATTGCGGCGGGAAACATACCCGTCTACAGGGCTGACAATTTTGGTTCTCTGTAAATTCAGCCAGGCATCACGGACATCGGAGGCTGCTTTTTCCACTGCGGGTTGTTTTTCCAGCGGTGTATGCAAAATAACAGCCTGATTACTATTGTACTGTTCAATTGCGACATTCAAATCCGCCTGAGCAAGCGCCACACTTTCATAAGCATGTTGTAGCTCTTCTTTACCAATCGCTTCTCGGCTACCCAGTATTTTCCTGCGGTCAAAATCATTCTGTGCTTTTCTGAGGGCAATTTTTTTCTGTGCAATTATGGCCTGATATCTTTCACTATCAACTATCTGTTGCTGAGTGTTCCGAACCGCCATGGCAAGTCCATTCTGTGCTTTTTCTAGTGCAAGTTCTGCATCTGTAGGGTCGAGTTGAACCAGAACACTGCCACTTTTCACGAAATCGGTATTATCAAAATAGACAGTGGTAACACTACCATTCACCTGAGACATGATCTGAATCTGATTGCCTGTGACATAGGCGTTATCCGTTTCTTGCTGGTGGCGCGAGAAGAGATACCAGTAAATGGCGTAAATAACTCCGACGATGAGAAATAATAAAGAGATTAAAATCAATGCATTGCTACGAGAGCGTTTTTTGTTTCTCATATTTTTTTGAGGCTGATTCGAAGTTGGTGGTACTGGATTTCCCTCACTAGAACTCATAGTGAATCTCCGTAATTTCTGTGTATTTTGCTGTACGACATGAATATTTAAAAACCATTCAATTCCAGTAGTGTAGATGACACTACTGGAAAAGATAGACTTATGGGATTGATTATTATCAGAGGCTAATCGTTAGCCATATGAAGTATCAAATGATACCGGCTAGCGGAAAAGTTTTTTTAGGTCATATTGCCATAATGTGATTTTTTTTTTGACTCAGTACTGTTCAGGGAGAAACAATCACTTTTTCAAACAATCCCCAAGATTATCCAACTGTGTCAGCAATTTTCTCATCAAGTTCTCTAATTGTTTCTGTTCCTCCAGATCAAGGGCAGACCAAAGTTTAACCAAGCACTCATGCTGAGGCGGGAGTAAACTATTCAAAAAAATTGTACCTTTTTCTGTCAGATGAAGGTGGAGACAACGGCGGTCGTTGTGGCTCTCCTTTCTTTCTATCCAGCCTTGCTTCTCTAATTCATCAGCAATTCGAGTTGCGTTTGTACGAGAAGAACCCAACGCTGCACTAAGTTCTGATGGCTGAATGCTGCGACTTTCTTTGGTATCCAGGATCATCAGTGCCATAAACAAGGTTTCGTTGATTCCTTGAGCTCTCAGCATGTTATTTCTATTTTCCAGCATCTTACTCTGGACATGCATCGATAAGCGAGTCAGTAATATCTCTTGATAGGGCAAACTTTTGTTCAACTCTTTTTGCTGTGCAACACGGCAATTAAGCAACTCTTCTGTGGGAGTGAATGAACTTTCCATTGTTTAGATACCTTATTAGTTTCAACCGGTAAAGTAACTTCTGTTAAAAACCATACAAATACTATATTAAAAGTTAAATTTAGCAATTATAGTTATTTATTATCATCATATTTCTTTTAATATTGATACCTAATTCATAAATACTTTGAATGTTAATCCAAAAATGGCTGCTCCGGACAGTGTAGATATGATAATGCTACGTGTCTTATAGAAGCATATACCGATAGCCAGACAGCCCAACAGTGTAGGAAAAAACTTGTCATGTGCCCGCATCACCTCAGGAATTCCTGCAACGATGAGGAGCGAACAAATTGATGCCACCCCAATACTGTCCAATATGATCCCGATGTTTCCCATTTTTGCTCCGGGAGAACGATTCGAGCCAAAGCACAGAGGCAGATAGCGGAACAAAAAGTTGGCTATTCCTACAACCATTCCAATTATGAATATCTTATGATCAATCATGAGATGCTTTTTCCCCCACTTGAGTTAGATGAGCTTGTATAAGAGCACCTAAGCAGCCACCAATAATTCCTGTCAGGATGGCAACCGGGATAGAAAAAAACATGACACCTATTAATGCGCCAGTCAGAGAAGCAATAACGCAGTAATTATTTTGTTTTTTGAAGGAAGAGAGCAGAAAACTTAAAAACAGGGCTGGCAGCATAAATATCATCGCTGCTTCAATAGCAGGGTATGAGTCGAGATAACCATTACCCAGCAATGCGCCCGCTACTGTGCCCAATACCCATGACAGCCAGGAACACGTGGCAATGGCGACCATCCAGTTTTCGCTCCAGCTGCGTTGATCTTTTATTAATTTTGTTGTAGCAGCGGCGAAAACTTCATCGGTTAACCCGAACGCCCAAATAACCGTTTTCTTTTGGGATAACTTTTGCTTGAGCCGATAGCGTAAAGCCGGGCCATACAGAATGTGGCGGATATCCATCGCCATAACCGTCAGGGCTGCAATCCATAGTGATGCGCCTGCACTGAGTAATGCCGTGATGACGAATTGACTGGCACCTGCGTAGATAACACACGAAAAAAATATGGCTTCGAGAGGAGAAAAACCCAGTTTGACTGCACTTAGACCGAAAGCAAAAGAGATGGGAATATAGCCGATAACAATAGGGAGACTATCAAAAATACCTCCAACAAATGAGGAACTTTTGCCTGTTATAGTGTGGTCATTTATCGGCGTGTCTGAACTTGAGCTATCGGGCACGGGTGTATCAGGTATCGACATAGGGTAATTTATTTTTTTGTTAACAGGTAAAACAACATTAACAAAATATAATAAAAGTGAAAATGTGAAATGTCTAAATTATTTAATAAATATTATTTAGAACAATGATTTTGATCGAAAAAATGGAGTAACCATGGATATGGGTGTTGATTTGTTAATAGATTTATGTGTGGTTATGAACTGGAGTAGAGGAAAGGATTTTTGCTTTATGGATTTTCTGGTTACTCTGGAGAAGAGTGTATTGAATGTTGTCTGAACAGGATCCCTGTCTGAGTTATCATTTTTCTGCATTACCTTGAATTTTTTTCCGGTGGTTTTTTTATCGGGTTTTAAATTTTCCCACTAATGTATATCCCCTGATTATATTCTTTGCTGCATTTAAATATGGCATGAGGGAAAATCAGTCTGATCGTAAATCATACTATTTTTATTGCGGAGAATTTCCTGTCATTAGTTATCTGAACTTATGCAATTATCTTGTCTATTGATATTTTTCTGGCTTTTAAACAGTTTTATCAGGCGATTATGAAGACATACATCCTGCTTTTTTTGCAAATGTTCAGATTTATTATAGTGGGATTCCAATAAATTAACCTCCTGTTTTGGACAATAACTGAATACGTTATATAAATTCTTAACTTTGAGTTTAATTGTCATGTAATAAATATTTAGCTTTGTGAAAAGGTATATTCTCTTTAATGGCTTAATCTAGATAAATTTTCCAAGCTATATACCGAAGCGTTGAGATATGCTGACAAATTATTGTTTATTATTGTTAATCAAAAGATAATCTGTTTTGTAGATAACTGTTTGCATTTAAGACTTAATTTGAATCTTTCATTGCAGACAGCATGATTTAATAGAAAAAATATTGATGTCATGGCAGGGATGAAAAATAACTCCTCTGGAGTTTATCTCTTCTGGGGAGAGGATATACGTTGAGATTTATTTGTTATCGCTGCCAGATGAAAAGTGTTTGTATCTGATTTTCGATGAGTATAACTACCCGGGATCCAATGGTGTTTGCCATAAATTATCACTCTTCTGGTAAAATTCTTTATTGATCCGGGCACTTATTGAAGAATAAAAAAGAGTATTGATGCATTACACTTTGATAATCTCTTTATGAGAACGATACTATATATGGGTTTTGATTTCTTTTTTGTTTCAATATATGGTGTTTTTATCTTTTTTGAATGTGTGTTATTAAAAGTAAGGTATTATATCTTATTGGCAATCCTCTGATTTTTATTATCAGTAGGCGGTATGGTTTCTTTATCAAATTGTCAGATGTGTAACTGAATTCATCATTGCAAATTGATGAAGGAGAGCTTTAGGCTAGTATAGAAATAGTGCAGAAATTATTAACAATAAATTAAATGGAGGTAGTTTATGTATCACCATTATCTGAATACTCCAGAAGGTTTTCCTAAACCTTATGTGCACGTCACTGCTAATGATGAAGGCGTTACTAGTATTTATTTTGTTAATGAAAAGAAAGAATTAGAATCTAAAAATGCGATAACTAAGCAGTGTGTAAAAGAGTTACAAGAATATTTTAAAGGAAAGCGAGATACATTTACGGTTCCTTTAAGTATGCAGGGAACTGAATTTCAGCAGCGGGTTTGGAAGCAGCTCTGTAATATCCCATTTGGTGAGATGTGGAGTTACAAACAATTAGCACTAACACTGGGTTCGGTAAATTATTGTCGTGCCGTTGGTATGGCGAACTCACGTAATCCTATTTCACTGATTGTCCCCTGTCATCGGGTAATTGGCCATGATGGTAAGTTAGTCGGATATACAGGAGGGCTGAATATTAAGGAATGGCTGCTGGAGCATGAGAAGAAAAAGAAGGCAAAAAAGTAAACAAAACTAAAATGAAACGCCAATTGATTTGTGAAATGGCGATTGGCGTATAAAATAAATCAATGAAATTAAACAAAACGTGCGTTTTTCGCATTTTGTTATATATTTCGTGATCTAGGTTGCAGACAGTAAGCTATATTATTTGTTGTACTGTATGTAGCACGGAGTTTGTGTCATTTTTATTAAAGGTAAGTTTGATGTCTAAAATTAAAGGTAACGTTAAGTGGTTTAACGAATCTAAAGGATTTGGTTTTATCACTCCAGAAGATGGTAGCAAAGATGTTTTTGTACACTTTTCCGCCATTCAATCAAATGGTTTCAAGACACTGGCAGAAGGCCAAAAAGTTGAATTTGAAATCACCGAGGGTGCGAAAGGTCCATCTGCTGCAAACGTTGTCGCGATCTAATTTCTAATCCCGTATTTTGAAAACCCGTTATAAAAACGGGTTTTTTTATGTTTCCTGATACTCGCTGTCTCAGAACTTGTTTATCACAGTAAAGGCGAGCATAGTCATCAATAATGAGCCAATCACATTCGCCAGAATGCTGCCCAACGCCCAGCTTATTTTCCCTGCCTGTAATAAATAAACTACTTCAGCAGAAAATGTAGAGAACGTCGTCAGGCCACCACAGAAGCCTGTTGTTAACAGAAGTTTCCAGACGGGATCGATATGTGTCGCTTTACTGAAGTAAGCCAGCCCCAGCCCGATAATAAATGCGCCAACACAGTTAGCCGTCAGAGTCCCAACGGCAATCGGTGCTGAGATATGATTCAGGCGGAGGCTGATAAACCAGCGTAAAACGCTGCCTATGCCACCACCGATAAATACAGCAAGAACAAGATTCATCAGCAGTGGTATTGCTTATTTGACTTCCATGCCTTTGGCCTGCATGTCTGCATGATAAGATGAGCGAACAAACGGGCCACAGGCTGCATGGGTAAAGCCCATTTCTAAGGCTGCTTCTTTCATTTCATCAAATTCTGCCGGGCTAACATAACGCTGTACAGGCAAATGATGACGGCTAGGCTGTAAATACTGCCCCAATGTCAGCATGGTGACGCCATGTTTGCGTAAATCACGCATGACTTCCAGAATCTCTTCGTTAGTTTCTCCCAAACCTACCATCAGGCCAGATTTAGTCGGAATATCTGGGTGTGCTTCTTTAAATCTTTCCAGTAATTTTAATGACCATTCATAATTAGCACCCGGACGGATCTGACGATACATGCGTGGTACGTTTTCCAGATTGTGGTTAAACACATCAGGTGGTGTTGCGGTCAAAATTTCCAGTGCGCGATCCATACGACCCCGGAAATCCGGTACCAGAGTTTCAATTTTAATTGATGGATTTTTTTCACGGATTGCAGTGATACAGTCAGCAAAGTGCTGTGCTCCGCCGTCACGTAAGTCATCACGGTCAACGGAAGTGATAACAACGTAGCGTAGCCCCATATCCTGAATGGTTTGCGCAAGTTTAATCGGTTCATTAGCATCAGGCGCGTTTGGTCGGCCATGTGCCACATCACAGAACGGGCAGCGGCGGGTACAAATGGCACCCAGAATCATAAAGGTCGCTGTTCCGTGATTAAAACATTCTGCAAGGTTAGGGCAGGAGGCTTCCTCACAGACGGAGTGCAGCCCATTTTTGCGCATTGCAGCTTTGATTCCCTGAATGCGGCTGGAATCCGCAGGAAGTTTGATTTTCATCCACTCAGGTTTACGCAAGAGTGCTTCACGTTCTGTAACCACTGTTTTCACAGGGATTAAAGCCATCTTATCTGCGTCGCGGTATTTGACACCACGTTCCATCTGAATTGGTTTACTCATAATCGTGCTGGTTCCAGTTATATTCTTCAGATTGTAATTTATTGCCTGATAACTATTTTGCTGATTAATAAACTAAATTCAGCATCAAGTTCATCGGGACAATAAGACTATTCAAATTTTTTTGAAAAATGTTAAAAAATTATATCATCTTTCATCGGTGAGTTGGAATCCCAAGATCTGGCAGAATTTTTGTGCCAGAACGGGCTGTACATCTTCAACCGTGATCCCGGTAACGAGGTCACTGAGCTGGGTCATTTGCATACCTGCATATCCACATGGATTAATGCGCAAAAATGGCTGTAAATCCATTGCAATATTTAATGCCAGCCCATGAAAAGAACACCCTTTGCGGATACGCAATCCCAATGAACAAATTTTATTACCATTGACATATACCCCTGGCGCATCGGCCCGGGCATAAGATTCAACGCCAAAATGAGCTAACGTTTCGACAACGGTGTTTTCAATCGCGGTGACTAGCTGACGAACCCCGAGCTTAGCGCGTTTCAAGTCGATCAAAATATACATGACCTGCTGCCCGGGACCATGATACGTGATTTGCCCACCCCTGTCGGACTGAATAACAGGAATATCACCTGCGGCAATTATATGTTCTGCTTTACCCGCCTGACCTTGTGTAAACACTTTCTCATGTTGGACAAACCAGATTTCATCGGTAGTTTCCGCTGTCCGCTGCTCGGTGAACTGGTGCATGGCTTCAGAAACCGGCTCGTAGGGCTGAAGACCCAACTGGCGTAAAATAACGGTGTTATGTTGCAATGGACTGTCATCATCGGTTAACAAAAATTGCCCGCCAGTATAACGCCCTAAAAGGATTCTCACCAGTTCGGCAATGCGCTAATACACTAATAATGTTAATTAGACGAATATATTTAAATTTTATATTATCATAGTTATATATTTTGATGATTTCCTCCTTATTTTCTGTTTGAGCTAACAGATGGTCAGAAAAAACCAACTTTTGATTGTAGGGCATCTTTGCAGTTCTCTGGTGCTCCTTTACAGCCTCTCAATGTTGCTGCCTACTTTTGTTGCCCTATTTTATAAAGAAAAAAGCGTTTTTGCTTTTTTAGAAACTTTTATAATCGGGTTGATTTTTGGCGGCGTTGGGTGGTATTTCACTCGAAAAACAAAAATACAACCCAGTACTCAGGACGGATTCCTTATTATCGTCCTGTTCTGGTTGCTCTTTTCGTTGTTGAGTGCCTTACCTTTCGTATTGGATAAAAGCCTGAATATCAATCTTGTTGATGCCATGTTTGAAGGTGTATCCGGTATTACAACCACCGGAGCAACAGTACTGAATGATGTTTCTGCTTTACCCAAATCCGTTCTTTATTATCGTGCTCAGCTGAACTTTATCGGTGGTTTGGGCGTGATTGTTCTTGCTGTGGCTATCCTGCCGCTGCTTGGCATTGGTGGCGTAAAACTTTATCAGTCAGAAATGCCGGGCCCATTTAAAGAGGAGCGATTGACGCCACGTCTGGCTGATAGTGCCAAAAGCCTATGGGTAGTTTATCTGTTATTGGGTGGACTATGTTCGTTCAGCTTCTGGGCAGCCGGGATGTCTTGGTTTGATGCTATTTGTCATGGGATATCAACGGTTTCTTTGGGGGGATTTTCGACCCGTAATGAAAGTCTTGGCTATTATGACAATTCCCTGATTGAAATGGTGGGCGGTGTTTTCTCAATATTATCGGCAGTTAACTTCACACTTTATTTTGTTATTCTGACCCGGAGAAGCCTTAAGCCGTTACTGAAAAATGCGGAGTTTAAATTTTTCTTGCTGGTACTTTTCATCGTAGTTTGCATCATTTGGCTGGAGTTATACCGTTCCGGCATGTATGGGCTGAAAGATGCGTTTGTGCATGGTTTTTTTATGACCAGTTCAATGATGACAGATAATGGTCTGTCGACTTCCGATTATGCACAGTGGCCACCCCATACGATGCTGATGTTATTGGCTGTCAGTTTCTTTGGGGGCTGTGTTGGTTCCACTTGTGGAGGCATCAAAGCATTACGTTTCCTGATCCTGACAAAACAAAGTTTCAGTGAGATTAATCAACTTATTCATCCGAATGCGATTTCAACCATTAAAGTTGGTCAGGCGCCTGTGCAGGAAAGGGTACTGCGTTCGGTCTGGGGTTTTTTCTTCTTATATGTTTTTTGTAGCTGTTTCTTTATTTGGGCGCTAAATCTGCTTGGTTATGATTTAGTGACTTCATTTGCCACGGTTGCTGCATGTATCAATAACATGGGCGTAGGTTACGGCGATACAGTACAAGGTTTTGGCAACCTTAGTGCAGTAGCGAAATGGATGATGTGTGCTGCTATGTTATTGGGAAGGCTAGAAATCTATCCTATTTTGATCCTGTGTTCGAAAGCGTTCTGGCGTTTTTGAGCGGGGTTAACAGAGAATCGGATACAGTCAGGTTAGATAGAGCAGATAGAGAAAAGCGCTGGTTTTTTGCCAGCGCTTTGTCGGAATAATCACAGATTAACAAAGTGATACATTACAGCACGACACGCACCAGCTCCAGTGCGCCTAACTCTTCATATAGTGTTTCAACCTGCTCAATGTGAGTTGCATTGATGGTAATAGAAACAGAGTGGTAGTTGCCTTTGCTGCTTGGTTTCACATCTGGGGAGTAATCGCCCGGTGCGTGGCGCTGAACCACTTCAACAACATGGTCCACCAGCTCAGGCTGAGCTAAGCCCATCACTTTGTAAGTGAATGAGCAGGGGAACTCAAGCAGTTCATTTAATTTCGTTTTCATGGGCACTCCTGATTTATTCGCCACGGTAACATCAGACATTCTACCGTGGCATGACTATTTTCTGACAAGTTATATGAATATGTGGTTTAACTTTAATTTTTCAAGATATCAGCCAAGCCAGTGATGGAACATCAAACGGATATAATCAATCAGACGGCTAAAGAAACCACCTTCTTTCACTTCCTGCATCACGACCAGTGGACGTTGCTCAATCGTTTTACCATCAAGCTGGAAATTGATGGTGCCAACAACCTGATTCTGGGGAAGTGGGGCATGTAACTCATTGCTGTTCAGAACATAGCTGGCTTTCAGATCTTTCAGGCGACCACGAGGAATAGTCAGATAAACATCTTTTTCGACGCCCAGTTGTACTTTATCGTTATCACCAAACCAGACGGGTTCAGAGGCAAATTCTTTACCTGCCTGCAAGGGGGAGACTGTTTCAAAGAAACGAAAGCCCCATGTCAGCAGTTTTTTACTGTCTGTTTCACGGCCTTTGAAAGTCGGGCTGCCCATCACCGTAGCAATCAGACGCATATTACCTTCCGTGGCGGAAGAGACAAGGTTATAGCCAGCACCGCTGGTATGCCCTGTTTTAATACCATCAACATTCAGGCTCTTATCCCACAGTAAGCCGTTACGGTTAGGTTGGCGAATGTTGTTGTAAGTGAATTCTTTTTCTTTATAGATGGAGTATTCATCTGGTACATCGCGGACTAGCGCCTGACCAATCAGAGCCATATCATGAGCAGAGCTGTATTGACCCGCTGCATCCAGACCATGAACCGTCTGAAAATGAGTGTTTTTTAATCCTAAGCTCTGTACATATTTATTCATCAGGCCGACAAACGCGTCCTGACTACCAGCCACATAATCTGCCATTGCGACACAGGCATCATTACCTGATTGCAGGTTAATACCGCGGGAGAGCATAGCGACAGAAACCTGATCGCCGGGTTTTAAAAACATCAGGGAGGAGCCTTTGAAGACTGGGTTTCCTGTTGCCCATGCATCTTTACCCACGGTAACGATATCATTCGGGCTAATTTTCCCGGATTTAATAGCCTGACCAATAACATAACTGGTCATCATTTTTGTCAGGCTGGCAGGATCGCGACGGACATCTGAATTCTTTTCAGCCAATATTTTTCCTGAATTGTAATCAATCAGAATATAGGCTTCGGCATCAAGTTGTGGAACACCGGGGATCATGGTTTTGAAGCTATCATCGGTGTTGGCGAATGCAGAAGCACTGGCTGCCAGAGCAATGCTCAGCGTAGCATTTTTAATAAAACGGGAAGTAACTATGTATTTCATGATTGATTAGATGACATCCGTGAAGAAGCATTGATAAAAGATAAGTCACATCATAACAAATGACGAAAAGAGTGACATTAAACAAAATTGGGACAGAAGTATATTTGCACTTTTTTACTTGATTACGCTGTATTCGGTGAAGGCCTTTATCTTACTTGGTTTCTCCCCACTGATAATGGCCGGAATAAAGGCAAATATCAGCGGGGGATTTGCTAATCACGGAGTAGTAATAAAGGAAGATTGTTGCATTTGATCCGTTAATTTCTGTTGTAACTCTACGGCTTGCTGGCGGGCATTGAAAGGCCCTAGTTGCACGCGGTAGACATGACCAAATTGAATCACTCGTCCGGGAGTATTAAAGCGTTTACTTAACGACTGCTGCCACTCTCTGGCTTTAGCTTCGGTGCTGACCGCGCCAACTTGTACCATATAGCCTGATACGTTAGCTGATTCTGGTGTAGCAGAAGATGTGACAACTGATTTTGTTTGTGCCGGAGGCTCCTGCACGGTTTCCTGCACAGAAGCAGGCTTCTCCGGTTGTGAAACGCTTTGACTATCAGTGTTGACAGTATTTGCGGATAGATTCTGTTCTGGGGGAGTTTGCTCAGATAAACCGGAGTCCATACCTGTGACAGAAGCTGATGAGTTCAGCGCAGGTCTGTCAGGTAGGGCGTAGCTTTGTTTGACAATAGTTGAACCTTCTGTACCCAAACCCGCAAGTGAGCCATCAGGAGCAACCTGAATGCCATCCAGCTTAACTTTGCTTTGCTGCATTAAATTCAGACGATCAGCAACAGCCCGCGATAATTCGATAACTTTTCCCGGCTTATTATAAGGGCCACGATCATTAATCCTGACAATTATCATGCGTCCATTACTTAAATTAGTGACCCGTACATAGCCCGGTATTGGCAGTGTCGGGTGGGCGGCTGTCAGTGCATAGGGAGTATCCCGTTCACCAATCGCGGTCAATTTTCCAGTGGATTCTTCACCAAATACACTGGCATACCCTGTCTGAGTAAATTGGGCCGGATCCTTGACGATGTGATAATTCACACCGTCCTTTGTGTAATCCTGATTAGCACTGGGGTGATAAGGCTCATAGACAGGCTCTGCACCTAAAACATCACGGGTCGGAATGGGCAGAACGGAGGTGGCTCCCTTTTCATTTTTTGTTGTACAGCCTGAAATCAGTACAGCCACTATGCCGAGAATAAGCCATTGTTGACGCATGAAATCTCTTCCTCATAGACTTTTGGATAATAACTTGCGATGGGTATGTATCGACATGATAATGCCGAATCCAGCCATTAAGACGATTAATGCCGAGCCTCCATAGCTGACTAGTGGCAGGGGCACGCCGACCACTGGCAAGATACCGCTAACCATACCGATGTTAACGAAAACATAAACAAACAGTATCAATATTAGCCCTCCAACCATGACTCGGCCGAAAGTATTTTGTGCTTTGGCTGCAATAATCAACCCACGGATAATGATCAGTAAGTAAAGGGCAAGCAATACGATGACACCAACTAGCCCCAGTTCTTCTGCCAGAACCGCAAAAATAAAATCGGTATGACGCTCAGGCAAAAACTCTAATTGTGACTGTGTGCCCTGTAACCAGCCTTTTCCAAATAACCCGCCCGAGCCAATGGCAATCTTTGATTGAATGATATGGTAGCCTTTCCCCAGAGGGTCGCTTTCCGGATCTAACAGCATCATGACTCTGGCCCGTTGATAGTCATGCATCAGAAAGAACCACAATATTGGTAAAAAACAGGCTGCCAATACAACGGCAATCGCGATTAAGCGCCAGTTCATTCCAGCCAGAAACAAGATAAACAGCCCGGATGCGGCGATCAGGATAGATGTACCTAAGTCAGGTTGTGCCGCGACAAGCAGGGTTGGCAAGAAAATCAGGATTAGTGCAATTCCCGTATTTTTCAGGGAAGGGGGGCAAAGATCCCGGTTCATAAAGCGGGCCACCATTAGAGGAACCGCAATTTTGGCAATTTCTGAAGGCTGGAAACGTACAATGCCCAGATCCAGCCAGCGTTGTGCCCCTTTACTGATTTGCCCGAAAACATCAACAAGGATAAGCAGGATCACACAGACAATGTAAAGGTAAGGTGCCCAACTTTCATATATTCGGGGTGGTACCTGAGCAAGGGCTACCATAACCACCAGCCCGATAAGCACCTGTCCGACTTTACGTTCCATCATGCCAGCATCCTGTCCGCTGGCGCTCCACATAATGAAAAGGCTGTAGGCAAGCAGTAGCAGAATGCACAGTAGCAGCGGGGTATCTATATGTATTCTGTTCCAGAAAGGAACTTTTTTCTGCGATTCTGTCATAGCATTACTCATTAACTCGTGTCCCGCTGGCTGGATTCCCAGCGGGTAGTGACCTGTTTTTATCAGCAGGCTCAGTAGGTGAAGGATCTTTATCACTCTTGATTAGGATATGATCCAAAATCTGGCGCACGATGGCGCCAACAGATGGCCCTGCACCGCCATTTTCTAAAATAACTGAGATGGCAACAGTTGGATTATCATAAGGAGCAAAAGCAATCATTAGCTTGTGGTCCCGCAGATGTTCTGCAAGTTTACTTGCATTATAGGTTTCATACCTGAATACCTGAGCTGTACCAGTTTTACCTGCGACTTTGTAAGGAGTACCAGCGAAAAATCTGCGTGCCGTACCGTTCGGAGCGTTGACAACACCATACATTCCCTCTTTGGCGATCTCCCAATAGCCGGAATGAATATCTCCGATAGGTTCAATGACTGGAGGCTGGTAAGGATGGACGCTATTGTTCAGATGAGTCTTCAACAGAAAGTGTGGTGTTTTCACCACGCCGTCATTGATCAATATCATCAGGGCTTTTACCATCTGCATAGGCGTAGCGGTCCAGTACCCCTGACCGATACCGACAGATATTGTATCACCTTGGTACCAAGGTTTTTTATAGCGTTTTTGTTTCCATTCCCGGGTTGGCATATTACCCGCAGTCTCTTCTTTCAGGTCAATACCGGTAAACTGACCGTAGCCAAATTTTATCATCCACTCGGAGATCCTATCGATACCCATATCATAGGCGAGCTGATAGAAAAAGGTATCAGCCGATTCAACAATAGCCTTATGCACATTCAGCAGGCCATGCCCATAACGTTTCCAGTCGCGGTAACTCATATTGGAGTTAGGTAATTGCCATCTTCCTGTGTCGTGGATAGTTGTATTCTTTGTAATGACACCGCTGCTTAGTGCTGCAACAGAAATAAATGGTTTTACTGTCGAGGCCGGAGGATATGCGCCTTGTGTTGCTCGGTTAATCAATGGGCGGTTAGGGTTATTGAGCAACGCTTTATAATCCTTACTGGAAATACCATCAACAAACAGATTGGGGTCATAGCTTGGAGTCGATACCATTGCCAGCACTTCGCCAGTCCGGGGGTCGGTAACAACAACGGCGGCCCGGCTGGTTGTCAGGATTTTTTCAATGTAAGTTTGCAGCTCTAAGTCTATTGACAGATAAATATCTTTACCCGCTTGAGGCGGTTGTTCGTGTAGCTGGCGGATAACTTTACCGCGGTTATTAACTTCAACTTCTTCATAGCCGGGTTTGCCATGCAGAATGGATTCGTAATAACGTTCAATACCCAATTTGCCGATATCATGAGTCGCCGCATAATCCGGTAATATCCCTTCCTGATCGAGCCGTTCTACATCTTTGTCATTAATTTTAGATACATAGCCGATAACGTGGGTGAGGGCAGAGCCATAAGGGTAATAGCGGCGTTGATATCCTCTGATTTCCAGACCGGGGAAACGGTACTGATTAACAGAGAACCGGGCAACCTGTACCTGAGTCAGTGGTGTCTTCAGGGGAATTGAGGTAAAACGACGGGCACGTCGCCGTTCTTTTTGGAAATTCTCAATATCTTCATCAGTGAGCCCGACGATAGAACGCAGCTCATTGAGTGTCTTATCAAGGTCATCAACTTTTTGTGGCACAATCTCCAATTGGTAAATTGTACGGTTAGCTGCCAGAAGTGTGCCGTTACGGTCATAAATGAGCCCACGGCTTGGCGCAATGGGAACAAGTTTGATACGGTTCCCATTTGAGCGCGTCTGGTAATCTTCGTGCCGGGTGATCTGGAGATTATAGAGGTTGGCAATCAGAACCCCCGTTAAAAGGATAACGCCAACAAACGCCACGAGTGCGCGGCGTATAAAGAGGGCTGATTCAGCCGTATAATCGCGAAAAGGAGTTCGTTTATTCTTCATCCCATTACCAGAATTCACGGTGATAGATTACCTAATTTATTCCCGATGATAAGGGTGATTAGTTGTGATACTCCATGCCCGGTATAGGCTTTCAGCAACCAAAACCCGTACCAGAGGATGTGGAAGAGTCAGTGGGGAAAGTGACCAGCTTTGTTCTGCCGCTGCTTTACAGGCAGGCGCTAACCCTTCCGGACCACCAATCAGTAAACTGACATTTCTTCCGTCCTGTTTCCAGCGTTCAAGCTGTTGTGCCAGTTGGGGTGTTTCCCAACGAGAGCCGGGGATATCCAGCGTGACAATACGGTTGCCTTTACCGACAGCCGACAACATTTGTTCGCCTTCTTTTTCCAGAATACGTTTGATATCGGCGTTTTTGCCCCGTTTTCCTGCCGGAATTTCAATTAATTCGAATGGCATATCTTTGGGAAAACGGTGTAAGTAATCCATGAAGCCGGTCTGTACCCAGTCCGGCATTTTTGTTCCCACAGCGACAAGTTGTAACTTCAAACTCAGCTCCAGAGTTTTTCCAGTTCATACATCCGGCGGCTGTCTTCCTGCATGACATGCACCATTACTTCGCCGAGGTCTACAACAATCCAGTCTGAGATCCCTTGTCCTTCGACACCCAGAGGCATAATGCCGGCTTCGCGGCAGTCATCAACCAGATTGTCAGCGACTGACATCAGATGACGACTTGATGTACCGGTGCAGATCAGCATACAGTCTGTAATGCTGGATTTTCCACGAACATCTATAGAAACAATATCCTGTGCTTTTGAATCTTCAAGTTTATCAATAATAAATTGTTGTAGTTCTGTGCCTTGCAAAAGGATCACCTTAATTTTATCAAAGTAGTTGAGTAACGCAGAATAATAGCATGCCCGTCTCTATAAACGTAAGCTACTGAGCCGGGAAATCACATATGATTTAACTATCAACTATATAACTGCTGGGAATCAATATAATTTTGTATTAATGGAGGTAATAAATCATCACAGTTTAAGCCCTGTTGATGGCGGCGGCGAATATCGGTTGCTGAAATGTCCAACAACGGTGTTTCGGCCAGATAAATGTAACCATGTGATTTATGACTTAATGGTGCGGGAGTATCAATTTTGTGCTGTTCCAGCCATTCCTGCATTTCCGGTGTTGAAAGCTGCTTTGAATAGCCGGGACGGGAGCAGACCAGTAAATGACAGATATCCAGCAATTCAGACCATCGGTGCCAGTTATGAATGGATTGCAGGGAATCCTGCCCGATGATAAATGCCAGCGGACACTGCTCACCGACTTCTTCACGGAATGACTTTAATGTATCAATAGTGTAAGAAGGTGTCTGACGCTGCAATTCCCGCGTATCAACAGTAAACAGGGGATTATCCTGTACTGCCAGACGCACCATTTCCAGCCGTTGCTGAGCGGTGGCTTCTGGCTGAGGGCGGTGAGGCGGAACATGGTTAGGTAACAGAATAACCTGTTTAAGCCCCGCCAGTTTTGCTAATGCTTCTACCGGACGTAAATGACCATAATGGATGGGATCAAAAGTACCACCAAATAAAGCATGAATAATCGGTGAATTTAACGATGGATGAGTTAAGGATGAATTAGTGGTGTGAAGCATTCAAAAAGCTCTCTGGTAATATTTTTCCGTGCGTCTTTCCGAGGTCTTTTCCGTATAACAGCAGCATAGAAAGGGTTTCCAGGTCAGCCCAAATAGATTGGCCATAATCCTGTTTGATGCGCAACTCCATCTGGGTCAACAAGTGTATAGCTGAGTGCAAATCTTGCAGTGATAGCCGTTGTAATGCCGAAGTCAAAAGCATCCGACGGTTTTGCCAGACTTTATGTTGATCAAACAGTGCCTTTAAAGGTGTTGTTTTTTCCTGACGCTTAAGGGTTAACAGTAGCATCAGTTCTCGCTGTATAGTACGAAGCAGAATAATCTCTTCGGTATCTTCCTGTCGCAATTGTTTCAGGATATGCCATCCGCGTTTGACTTTGCCCGCCAGTAGCGCATCGACCCAATGGTAAGGGGCAAAATGTGCCGCATCATTGACAGCCTCTTCGACCCGATGAAGCGTCAGGCGATTATCAGGATAGAGCAGTGAGAGCCGCTCCAGCGCCTGTGACAATGCCAGCAGATTTCCTTCGTAGCAATAACACAGTAACTGGTTAGCTTCATCTTCCAGTGACAGGCCCATACTTTTAGCGCGTTGTGCGACCCATTGAGGAAGACGGTTTTGCTCAGGATTGAGGCAGCTGACATAAACACCATTTTTCCCGATCGCTTTGAACCAGATACTGTTTTCCTGTGCCTTGGTCAGTTTATGCCCGCGCAGTATCAATAAAACATCGTCATGCAGTAATTCTGATAGCTTAACCAGACGTTCCGCCATTGCTGCATTGGGACCATTTTCAGGTAACAACAGGGTAATTGACTGACGGCTGGCGAAAAGGCTGAGTGACTGGCATAAACTGAAGATTTCATCCCACTCGGTATGGTTATCCAGTGAAAACGAAAAATGCTCCAGAAAGCCGTGCTGCTCAGCTACTTTCCGGATACTGTCCTGACTTTCCTGTAGCAGCAATGGTTCATTGCCCCATAGCAGGTAGTTATTTCGCAGCCCTTCATTGAGCTGCGAAAGAAGTTGTTCAGGATAGAGTCTGATCATTGCTTTTGTGTTTCAGCAGATTTAGGTTGCTCTGAACTTTGAATTGTCAGCAGTTTGCGTATCAGCTGACGAGCAGCTTGTTCACGCATTTCCTGCTTAACAAGTTCGTTTTCTGCATCTTTTGCCAGTGCTTCCAATGGGTTATCAAAAAACGAACGTTCAACCCTGACCTCTAATGGGTAAATGTTACCATTTGGCATCAGAACCTGTGCATCAACATCCAGCACCAGTTGGCGTTCCGCCGCTTTACCATCCTGAAAGACTGAAACCGTGACATTGTTTTCACTTGAACCCAGTAATTTCAGAATTGGCAATGAGGCACTGGCCTGTTCAGCAATTCTGACATCGTTCAGACGTAGCTGCTGACGTACTGCCCGTGCCAATGGCCCATAAGGATCACCAGAGTTTAGCTGTAATGTCTGGAGTTCTTTGGGAACCTGTGTTGTGCCACGTAGATGAAAGCCGCAGCCAGCGGTGACAAGCACCGCTAACCCCAGCAACAACGTGAAAATACGATGTCGCATACTCTTTCCTATAATATTAACCAACGACCAGATTCAGCAATTTACCCGGAACATAGATAACTTTCCGGATACTGACGCCTTCAAGGTATTTCGTTACGCTGTATTCCTGAGAAGCCATCTCCTGAACATATTCTTTTGTCGCATCTGCCGGTACGGTGATACGGCCACGGACTTTACCGTTGATCTGAATGACAACCAGTTTAGTATCATCAACCATGGCTTTTTCATCAGCCTGCGGCCATGCAGCGGTATCAATGTCACATTCATTACCAAGTGCTTTCCACATCACGAAGCAGGCATGTGGTGTGATAGGTGAAAGCATACGTACAACGGCTGTCAGCGCTTCTTGCATCAGGGCACGATCTTGCTCTGTTTCCAGCGGTGCGCGGGTCAGTTTATTCATCAGCTCCATGATAGCGGCTATTGCGGTATTGAATGCCTGACGGCGGCCGATATCATCCGTGACTTTAGCAATAGTTTTGTGCAGGTCTCGACGCAAATCTTTCTGTTCTGTTGTCAGGCTGGTGATATCCAGTGGCTGAATTTCGCCTTTATCAGTATTTTTGCTTACATGCTCGTGAACCAGACGCCATACACGTTTCAGGAAGCGGTTAGCTCCTTCTACCCCAGATTCCTGCCATTCCAGAGTCAGTTCTGGTGGTGCAGCGAACATCATAAACAAACGAACGGTATCAGCACCGTATTTATCAACCATAAGCTGTGGGTCGATACCGTTATTTTTGGATTTGGACATTTTGCTCATGCCGGTATAAACCAGCTCATGACCATCATTATCCATTGCTTTGATGATGCGGCCTTTTTCGTCACGCTCAACAATAGCATCAGCCGGAGATACCCAGATTTTTTCACCGTTGCTGCCAGTGTAATAGAAGGCTTCTGCCAGAACCATGCCCTGACACAGCAGATGTTTTGCTGGCTCATCTGAATTGACCAGACCCGCATCACGCATCAGTTTGTGGAAGAAACGGAAATACATCAGGTGCATGATAGCGTGTTCAATACCACCAATATATTGATCTACCGGCAGCCAGTAGTTAGCAGCGGCAGGATCAAGCATACCTTTATCATAATCCGGGCAGGTATAACGAGCGTAATACCATGACGATTCCATAAAGGTATCGAAGGTATCGGTTTCACGGAGTGCAGGCTGACCATTAATAGTCGTTTTGGCCCATTCCGGATCTGCTTTGATTGGGCTGGTGATGCCATCCATTACAACATCTTCCGGCAGAATAACCGGCAGTTGATCTTCAGGAACCGGAACTACTGTACCATCTTCCAGTGTTGCCATTGGAATTGGTGCACCCCAGTAACGCTGACGGGAAACTCCCCAGTCACGCAGGCGATAGTTAACTTTGCGTTTGCCTACACCCATTTCAACCAGTTTGTCAGCGATAGCATTGAAGCCTTCTTCATGGCTCAGCCCACTGAATTCACCGGAATTGACCAGAGTGTTCTTATCAGTCATCGCGCTTTCCTGAACAGTTGGTACATTACCATCGTTGTCCAGAATGACCGCTTTGATTGGCAGGTTATATTTGGTTGCGAATTCCCAGTCACGCTGATCATGGCCTGGAACCGCCATAACTGCACCTGTGCCGTATTCCATCAGAACGAAGTTGGCAACCCAGATAGGCATTTTTTCGTTAGTTAATGGATGGATTACGAACATACCGGTCGACATGCCTTTTTTCTCCATTGTAGCCATATCTGCTTCAGCAACTTTGGTATTACGGCATTCGTTGATAAATTCTGCCAGCTCAGAATTGCTTTCCGCAGCCTGTTTTGCCAGAGGGTGACCCGCAGCTACAGCAACATAGGTAGCTCCCATAAAGGTATCCGGGCGGGTGGTATAGACGGTCAGATTTTCCTGACTGTCAGCAACATTAAAGGTGATTTCAGCACCTTCTGAACGGCCAATCCAGTTACGCTGCATAACTTTCACCTGCTCAGGCCACTCTTCCAGCTTATCCAGATCGTTCAGCAATTCTTCGGCGTAATCGGTGATTTTAATAAACCACTGCGGGATTTCTTTACGTTCTACAGGGCTGTCACAGCGCCAGCAGCAACCATCAATAACCTGCTCATTCGCCAGAACGGTCAGATCGTTTGGACACCAGTTCACTGCGGAGGTTTTTTTGTAAACCAGACCTTTTTCATACAATTTGGTGAAGAACCATTGTTCCCAGCGATAATATTCCGGTGTACAGGTTGTGACTTCACGATCCCAGTCGTAACCAAATCCCAGCATTTTCAGCTGGCCTTTCATGTATTCGATATTGGAATAAGTCCACGGTGCTGGTGCGGTATTGTTTTTAACCGCTGCGCCTTCTGCTGGTAAGCCGAAGGCATCCCAACCGATAGGTTGCAGGACATTTTTACCAAGCATACGTTGGTAACGGGAAATCACATCACCGATAGTGTAGTTACGGACATGGCCCATATGTAGTCGGCCAGAAGGGTAAGGTAGCATGGACAGGCAGTAGTATTTTTCTTTGCTGCTGTCTTCGGTCACTTTAAAAGTTTGCTTCTCTTGCCAATGAAGCTGGACTTGTTGCTCTATGTCTTCTGGACGATATTGTTCTTGCATGGCACCGATGATCCTATGGTGAGTAATAATGCTACGCCTTTTATACCCTTCATTTTTCAGGCAGCCTCTTTGTTGGGTTCTCTGGGATTAACTCCCTGCCGACATGATGCAACTCGAAATCTATTGGGTATAGCGAGTATGTTTGTTTATGAAATTTAAGATGCCATAGCATAGCGGATAGGAATAGGGGCAACAACACCTGTTAGTGGTACAACACAGAAAATTACTGAATTTTTACCCCCTTTATCTTTCCTACCGGGTACAGATGCGGCTTAAAGCCGGCGGTATGTTGATACCGCCGACCAGAAACGTAATCAGTGCAGAATTTTTGCCAGAAAATCGCGGGCGCGTTCTGATTTAGGGTTGACGAAGAAATCTTCTTTTCTGCTGTCTTCGACAATTGTCCCCTCATCCATAAAGATAACGCGATGAGCCACTTTTTTTGCAAACCCCATTTCATGGGTAACGACCATCATGGTCATTCCTTCGTTAGCCAGTTCAACCATTACATCCAGCACTTCATTGATCATTTCTGGATCAAGGGCAGAAGTGGGTTCGTCAAACAGCATGGCAATCGGATCCATACAAAGAGCACGTGCGATAGCTACCCTCTGCTGTTGCCCGCCGGAAAGCTGGGAAGGGAATTTATGGGCGTGGTTTGATAACCCAACTCTCTCTAACAATTTCAGGCCTTTTTCTGTTGCTGCCTGCTTATCGCGCTTGAGAACTTTAACCTGAGCCAGAGTCAGATTGTCTATGATCGACAGATGAGGAAACAGTTCAAAATGTTGAAATACCATGCCGACTTGGGAACGTAATTGTGCCAGATCGGTTTTTTTATCATTGACTTTTGTTCCATTGACCGAAATTTCACCTTGCTGGACAGCCTCGAGGCCGTTGACCGTTTTTATGAGTGTGGATTTGCCAGAACCAGAAGGCCCGCAAACGACCACGACTTCGCCTTTTTTGACTTCAGTTGAACAGTCATTCAGCACCTGAAACTGGCCATACCATTTGGATACATTTTTCAGCGAGATCATTAAATAGTCCTTTTCTTTAAATAGTTAACCAGCATCGAGGCGGAAAAACTAATAACAAAATAAACCAACCCGGCAAACAGAACCATTTCAACCTGTGTACCGTCACGTTCACCGATATTGCTTGCTGTACGGAAAAAATCCGCCAGACTCAATACGTATACCAGAGAAGTATCCTGAAATAATACAATGCCCTGTGTCAGCAGCAACGGTATCATTGCCCGGAATGCCTGTGGCAGAATGACCAAACGCATACTTTGCATGTGTGTCATCCCTAATGCCAGCGATGCGGCTGACTGACCACGGGAAATACTCTGGATACCGGCCCGGATAATTTCAGAATAATAGGCCGCTTCAAAGATTGAGAACGCTACCATTGCAGAGATTAATCGGATATCAGTTTTTGGTGATATACCCAGAACATTTTGAACTAAGCTAGGCACAATTAAATAGAACCATAACAATACCATTACCAGAGGTACGGAACGGAAGAGGTTAACATACAGGGCCGCAAACCAGCTCAGAGCCTTAATGGAAGAAAGCCGCATCATTGCCAGAATGGTTCCCCAGGCAATGCCAATCACGATAGCTATTAGTGTGATCTCTGCGGTGATGATTAATCCATCCAACAGAAGCGGCAGGCTGGGAACAATCGAACTCCAGTCAAATTGATACATGTCCTATTTCCCTCCTATATTGCCCGGCAGCTGTATTTTTTTCTCTAGTATGCTCATTGCCAGCATGATCACGAGATTGATACCCACATATGCCAGTGTGATAACTGTAAATGTTTCATAGGCATGTGCTGAATAATCCAGTAATTTCCCTGCCTGTGCTGCCATATCCACCAGACCGATAGTTGAAGCAATCGCGGAGTTCTTCACCAGATTGAGCATTTCTGAGGTCATGGGGGGCGTAATGACACGATAAGCGTTGGGTAGCAAAACGTAACGGTAAGTCTGAGGCAGAGTCAGCCCCATTGCCAGCCCTGCGGCTTTTTGTCCCCGTGGCAGGGATTGAATAGCGGCCCTGACTTGCTCACATACTCGTGCCGCGGTGAATAACCCGAGGCAAACCAATGAGGAAAGGAAAAACTGGATATTAGGATCTAAGTCCATTTTGAACCAGTCACTCAGGTTTTTGGGCAGGAATTCCGGAACAACCAGATACCATATAAAAAACTGGACTATAAGGGGAACGTTACGAAATAGTTCGACATAGCAGGTTCCTAACCCGGAAAGAAATTTATTCGGTACAGTTCGCAGAATGCCGAAAAAAGAACCGACAATAAATGCAATAACCCAGGCACATATTGAAAGAGCTACAGTTACCTGAAATCCAGAAATGATCCACCCCAGATAGGTGGTATTACCAAAAGGCGCTTCCTGTAGAAAGATGCCCCAGTTCCAATCAATTGACATACATATGCTCCCTGAAACATAAAAATGAGGTAGGAAACGGCTACCTCATACCCGTCGTGCCAATAAAATCGGGGTTTTAGGTTTATAATTAATTCAATGACTTATCATTTGGTGCTTTGAACAGTTCTTTCATCTCATCGGACAGAGTAAAATTCATATTCAGATTTTTGGGTGGAATCGGCTGTTTAAACCAGATATCGAACCTTTCTGCGGCCTTGCCTGATGTCTGTATTTCTGCAACCGTTTCATCCAGCAGCTTCTTGAACTGAGGGTCATCCTTGCGCATCAGACAGCCATAAGCTTCTTTAGATTGCGGTTCACCAACGATAATCCATTGTTCAGGTTTTTTCGCTTTGGCGCGCTCTCCTGCCAATAGCGCATCATCAACCATGAAGGCGACAGCGCGACCAGATTCCAGTGTCCGGAATGAATCACCATGATCTTTTGCACTGATAATGCGCATCTTCATTTTTTTCTCGTCATTAAGCTTATTCAGCAGCATTTCAGATGTTGTACCGGCACTGACAACAACATTTTTTCCACCCAGATCATCAAATCCTTTGATACCTGAATCTTTATTGGTCAGAAGGCGGGTATTGACGATAAAAATAGTATTGGAGAATGCGGCTTGTTTTTGGCGCTCGGGAGTATTGGTGGTTGAACCACATTCAAAATCAAAAGTCCCATTTTGGAGTAATGGAATACGGTTCTGGGAGGTAACCGGGATCAATTTCACTTGTAGATCAGGAGCACCAATTTTTTTCTTAATCGCTTCCACGATTAAATTTGAATGGTCCTGGGCGAAACCGACAACGTTCTGTTTTCCATCGTAATAAGCAAATGGAACAGAAGATTCTCTGTGCCCGACAGCAACAACACCGCTGTCCTTAATTTTTTTCAATGTGCCGGTCAGTTCCTCAGCATGGGCAGCTCCTACCGCGCTAAGCAACATTGTGGCTAACATAAACTTACGCATATACAGCTCCTTCATGTGGTTGTTTTATTCAAAACTGGGTTTGTTTGCAGGGGGTGGATCTATGCTTTTATTTCTGTTTTACAGAGATCGTTAGCATAGAAATAAATTTCTAATATTGTTTTGTATATGAGTCGTAAAAAAATAATTCATAATGTTACTTTTTTGAAACATTGATGTTTTCATTTTGCGAGCCAACTCGAACTATAAACAAACAATTTTGTTTAAGTGTGATTTTGTGGCAAATAATTTTGAATCTTGTTCACAGTTTGCACTTTTTAGGAATAAATACCGTAGTACGGTGATCTTTTAGGCTGTTTTTATGTTTTTTGTGAATATTTTAGAAATGAAACTAATGGAGGGATTCGTGTTGGAGAAATTACCTAAAATGATATACGAGAAAGAATAAGTTCAGTATATAAATACATTCTGAACTTATTCTTTGGGGGATTTTTAGGGGTATCGTTAAATGCTTAACTAAGTATGACGACGGTTCCTGATTAATCCGAACAAAATAAACAATACAGTCATTCCCCAAACCGGCCAGTTCCCAATACGGAAATAAGGGGTGATCCCGCTGGCTGGAGTGACTTCGGCTTCCAAGACCTGACGGGTGAACTGCGGAATTTCAGCCTGTATTGAACCATCTGGCCTGACTACGGCAGTAATGCCATTATTGGTTCCCCGTAATAATGGGCGACCCAGTTCAAGAGCGCGCATCCGCGCCATCTGGAAGTGTTGCCACGGGCCAATAGATTGGCCGAACCATGCGTCGTTGGAAATTGTCAGCAAAAATTCTGTGCTGGGTTTGAAATTATCGCGGACTTGCTCACCCAAAATGATTTCATAACAGATAGCAGCAGTAATGTCATAACCAGCAACAGAAAGCTGAGGTTGTATATAATTTCCCTGACTGAAAGAGGACATTGGCAGGTTAAATAAGGGCGCCAATGGACGCAGTAATGATTCCAGCGGTACAAACTCACCAAACGGCACAAGGTGATGTTTGTCATAGCGGTCAGCCGCCGGATACTGGTAAGGTGTTTTCTCCCCTAACACAATAATACTGTTATAGAATTTGTATCCGTCTAATGTTGGTCGTGCATCGGGAATACCCGTGATCAGGCTGGTATGATGTTGCCTGAGCAACGCATCCAGTTTGGTCAGGAAGAGACTCTGGTCGTGTTCGGTATCAGGAATGGCTGCTTCTGGCCAGATAATGATGGGAACTTTCCCAATAAAAGGGCGGCTGTTATCCAGATAGATATCCACTGTTTTGCCCAATGCTGAAGGATCCCATTTTATTTCCTGAGGGATATTCCCCTGTACCAGTGCTATATCAGCCGATTTTTCCGGTAGTAGGGTATACCACTGATAATGCCTCATTGGCCACGGTAACATCAGTAAAGCAACGGCAACGATGGCAGCTACGATTTTTTTATGTACGGTAGCAAAAACCAACAACCCGCTGATAATCATCAACAGGAAAGTAATACCTTCTACCCCGAAAACCGGCGCAATGGCTTTTAACGGACCATCAATTTGACTATAACCAAACTGTAGCCACGGAAAACCGGTAAGTACCCAACCACGTAAAAATTCCGTTAACTGCCACAGAGCAGGGCCGGCAATTATCAGCCTGATCCCGTTTGAAGCAGGGAAAAAGCGGTTAAGTAACCCGGCAAACAGAGTTGGATAAAGCGCAAGGTAAGCCGCCAGCAAGACAACTAAAAAGATATTAACGGCGGTTGGCATACCCCCGAAACCGGCAATGCTGACATAAACCCAGTTTGTTCCGCTGCCGAACAACCCAAATCCCCAGCAGAAACCAATAAAGGCTGCTTGTCGGCTGGTTCGGTTTAACGTCAGGGTTTGCAGGCCAAAGAGGGAGATAAGAGCAGCAGGCCAGAAATCAAAAGGTGAAAAAGCCAGTGTTCCACTGGCTCCGAAGAAAAGCGCCAGCAAGGCACGCAGCCGCTGGCAACTTATTAATGAGGTTTTGTTCATCCAGATCCCATTAGTCTTTATCAAGGCCAGGAACTTCAGCGTCATCCGGTATTTTTACATGAACCTGAATGATTTTACGGCTATCTGCCATAGCTACTTTGAAATGATAGCCATTAATGCTGATGGATTCTCCACGGGAAGGCAGATGCCCGAATGCCTGCATGACCAACCCGCCTATGGTATCAACTTCTTCATCACTGAAATTAGTGCCGAAAACATCGTTGAAATCTTCAATCTGAGCCAAAGCTCGTACTGAATAAGTATGGCGGCTCAGGGCACGAATGTCGTTATCTTCGTCATCGTCGTACTCGTCCTCAATTTCGCCTACAATCAGTTCAAGTATATCTTCAATCGTGACCAGACCGGAAACACCGCCGAATTCATCGATAACAATCGCCATATGGTAGCGTTGGGAACGAAACTCTTTCAGCAATCGGTCAACGCGCTTACTTTCCGGCACCACCACCGCTTGCCGCAGAACTTTATCAATGCTGAAAGGTTCTGCGTTCGAGCGCATAAATGGCAGAAGATCTTTTGCCATCAGAATGCCTTCAATGTGATCTTTATCCTCGCTGATCACAGGGAAGCGGGAGTGGGCTGACTCGATAATGACATCCAGACATTCGTCCAGAGGCTGGTTGCGTTTTAAGGTAACGATTTGTGAGCGTGGGATCATAATGTCACGCACGCGCTGGTCAGCAATATCCATCACCCCTTCGAGCATTTCTCGGGTATCGGGGTCGATGAGGTCGTTCTGTTCTGAATCTCGGATCAGTTCAACTAAATCATCGCGGTTTTTCGGCTCACCATGGAAAATCTGATTAAGAAGTGCAAAAAAGCCTTTCTTAGGTCCAGGGCTATCGTTACTAGAAGGATGGTCGTCGCTCATGGCGTTCTAATTTTATTTCCTCATTAATTAATGTGTATATACCCTACGTCTTTCAAGCTGCCTCTTTGTTGGCTGCGCTCGTTCACCCCAGTCACCGTTTTTATAAACATACGGTTATCTATGCTCCTGGGGACTCTCTCCCTTGCCGCCGCGATGCAACTCGAAATTCATTGGGCATAGATAATATTTAACATAAAAATATTATTGGGGGTTATTCTTTTTCCGCAAGATAGGGATCAGGATAACCCATTTTTCCCAGAATTTCTGTTTCCAGAGATTCCATTTCTTCTGCTTCTTCATCTTCAATATGGTCATACCCAAGCAGATGAAGACAGCCGTGAACCACCATATGTGCCCAGTGTTCTTCGACTGTTTTTTGCTGCTCCTGTGCTTCTTTTTCAACAACCTGACGGCATATGATTAAATCACCGAGCAAGGGTAGTTCAATTTCAGGCGGAGCTTCAAACGGGAAAGATAACACATTGGTTGGTTTGTCTTTCCCTCGATAAGTGAGGTTTAATTCGTGGCTTTCTGCCTCATCAACTAAACGGATTGTGACTTCACTTTCTGCCTGAAATTGTGGCAAAACGCCTTCCAGCCAGTTTTGGAAAAGGACCTCCTCAGGAAGCCCTTCTGGTTTTTCACAAGCAATTTGTAAATCTAATATAACTGAACTCATTGTGCTTCCTGCCTGCGCTTTTCATTAAGCGCCTGTTTACGTTTCTGCTCAGCGGCTTCCCATACTTCATAAGCGATAACGACTTTGGCAACCACCGGATGGCGCACCACATCTTCGCTGTAGAGGAAGTTAAAGCTCAGTTCATCAACGTCAGATAAAACTTCCATCGCGTGACTCAGGCCTGATTTCTGGCCTCTGGGCAGGTCTATCTGGGTGACATCACCAGTGATAACGGCTTTGGAGTTGAAACCAATACGGGTCAGAAACATTTTCATCTGCTCGATGGTTGTATTCTGGCTTTCGTCGAGAATAATAAAGGCATCATTGAGCGTTCGTCCACGCATATAGGCCAGTGGTGCGACTTCAATGACATTTCTTTCGATCAGCTTCTCAACTTTTTCAAATCCCAGCATCTCAAATAATGCGTCGTAAAGCGGACGTAGATAAGGATCGACTTTCTGGCTCAGATCCCCCGGCAGAAAGCCCAGTTTTTCTCCGGCTTCAACAGCAGGACGGGTGAGCAATATCCGGCGGATTTCCTGACGCTCCAGTGCATCAACCGCTGCTGCAACGGCCAGATAGGTTTTACCCGTTCCCGCAGGCCCGATACCAAACGTAATATCATGGCTAAGAATATTGGCAATATACTGCGCCTGATTAGGAGTACGGGGTTTGACTACTCCCCGTTTGGTTTTGATATTCACGGCCTTACCGTAGTCAGGGACGCTTTCTGCTGCTTGCTCCAGTACGCGGGTTTCCGTGATAGCCAGATGAATCTGCTCAGGTTCGAGATCCGGTATCACTCCGCGTACAGGGGCGGTTTCAACATACAGGCGGCGCAGTATACTGGCTACTGCGCTGACACACAGTGGCTTGCCCACCAATTTGAAACGATTGTCGCGGCGGTTTATCTCTATTCCCAAACGACGCTCAAGTTGTTTCAGATTGTCATCAAGTGGGCCACACAGGCTCATTAATCGCTGATTATCTGCGGGTTCCAGAAAGATCTCTTGTGTTGCTACTTGTGGGTTGATTTGTGTCACTGATTATCTCTATGTTAAGGCCTGTGAATCCGGCCTATTTGTTAAAGTTATCCTGTTCTTAAGGTTGGCCAGTCATCAAGGCTGATAAGTGCCAACACCGATTTCGTCTTCCTTACGGGTTCGGGCAATGACTGATTCGGGTGACTCATAGACACGTAAATCCATTTCATCTTCAGTACGGATGACCTTACCGCGCAGGGAATTGGCATAGACATCGACAATTTCAACATCAACAAATTTGCCAATCATATCAGGAGCGCCTTCAAAATTAACTACACGGTTATTTTCCGTGCGTCCGGAAAGCTCCATAATATTCTTACGGGATGGACCTTCAACAAGAATACGCTGAGTACTGCCAAGCATTGCCCGGCTGAAGCTCATGGCTTGTTGGTTAATACGCTGCTGGAGCAGGTACAGACGCTGTTTTTTCTCATCTTCACTCACATCATCCGGCAAATCAGCCGCAGGAGTACCCGGACGTGCTGAATAAATAAAACTGAAACTCATGTCGAAATTAACATCGGCAATTAATTTCATTGTTTTTTCAAAGTCATCCTGTGTTTCACCCGGGAAACCAATGATGAAATCTGAACTGATCAGGATATCCGGGCGAGCTTTACGCAGACGGCGAATAATTCCTTTATATTCCAGCGCAGTATGAGCACGTTTCATCAGAGTCAGAATGCGGTCAGAGCCACTCTGGACAGGTAAGTGCAGGAAGCTGACCAGTTCAGGTGTGTCTTTATACACGGCGATGATATCGTCAGTAAATTCAATCGGATGGCTGGTTGTAAAGCGTATGCGGTCGATTCCGTCAATAGCCGCAACCAGACGCAATAATTCAGCAAATGTGCAGATATCTCCGTCAAATGTTGCACCGCGATAAGCATTCACGTTTTGACCGAGCAGGTTTACTTCACGCACACCCTGCGCAGCAAGCTGAGCAATTTCAAACAGAATATCATCACAAGGACGGCTGACCTCTTCCCCACGGGTGTAAGGAACAACACAGAATGTGCAGTATTTATTACAGCCTTCCATGATAGAAACAAATGCCGTCGGGCCATCCGCACGGGGTTCTGGCAGGCGGTCGAATTTCTCGATCTCAGGGAAACTGATATCAACAACAGGGCTGCGGGTGCCTTTCACATGATTAATCATTTCCGGCAGGCGGTGCAGGGTTTGTGGCCCGAATATAATATCAACACTCGGAGCACGCTGGCGAATGTAATCCCCTTCCTGAGAAGCCACACAGCCCCCAACGCCAATGATAACTTCAGGGTTTTTGTCTTTCAGCCCTTTCCAGCGCCCGAGTTGGTGAAAGACTTTTTCTTGGGCCTTTTCACGGATTGAACAAGTATTCAAGAGTAAGATATCTGCGTCTTCGGCGATATCGGTTAACTGATAACCGTGAGTGGTTTCCAGCAGGTCGGCCATCTTGGATGAATCGTATTCATTCATCTGACAGCCCCAGGTTTTGATATACAGTTTTTTTATCGTCGACATTTTGTGTATCCGGTGTTTCCAGTGGAATGATGCGTCAACACTGAAAAGCATAGTCTATTGAACCAGCATATTGAATACAGTGTGTTTAGCATAATGTTACAGACTATTGTATTCATTTGAGGCACCAGTGACCAGACTGTAACACCGGATATTCACAGCCGGAAAGGGAAAATTCCGGTACACTATTTTAATCAAGAAGTTAATAGCGTGATGAATATGAATAATCCACAACAAAAATTCGATATGGTTATCGTGGGTGCCGGGATGATTGGTGCGGCAACGGCATTGGGATTGGCGCAGGAAGGTTGGCGTGTCGCTCTGTTGGAACATCAGCGACCACAACTCTACAGTGCAGAAAGTGAACCGGATATTCGTATTTCTGCCATTAGTCGGGCATCCGTGGATTTACTAAAGCAATTGGGTGCTTGGGAACATGTTGTGCAGATGCGTAGCGCACCTTATCGGAAGCTGGAGACATGGGAGCAGAATGATTCCAATGTGATTTTTGATGCAGCAAGCCTCGGCCTGCCTGAACTTGGATACATGGTAGAAAACCGCATTCTGCAACTGGCTTTGTGGCAGGAATTTGAACGATATCCTAATCTGACACTGTTTTGCCCCGCTGAGCTGAAATCGATGCAGCGTCATGGAGATCATAAAACATGGCAGCTTGAATTGACTGATGGTACGGAATTAAACACTCGTTTGATTATCGGTGCTGATGGCGCCCGTTCTCAGGTTCGGCAATTAGCGGGGATTGGCAGCAGGGGGTGGCAATATCGTCAGTCGTGTATGTTGATAACTGTTAAAACGGAACAACCTCAGAAAGACGTAACATGGCAGCAATTTTTTCCTTCTGGTCCCAGAGCCTTTCTGCCGTTATTCGACCAGTGGGCATCGTTGGTATGGTATGACTCTCCCGCCCGCATTCGTCAGTTACAGGCGATGTCAATGACACAGCTTGAACGGGAAATATTTCAGGCATTTCCGGCCCGTTTGGGTAAAGTGACTCCGATTGCTGCGGGTTCATTTCCTCTGACCCGCCATCATGCCAGCGATTATGTTCGTGAAGGGCTGGTTTTGCTGGGGGATGCAGCTCATACAATTAACCCACTGGCAGGGCAGGGTGTCAATCTGGGCTATCGGGATGTAGATGCTTTACTCAAAGTATTGATTGATGCCAAAGAATCTTTGGAAGAGTGGGATTCCCTGACTGTACTGATGCGTTATCAACGTCGCAGGATGCCGGATAATTTG
The DNA here is from genome assembly GCF_002632825.1 of Xenorhabdus stockiae. Lineage (GTDB taxonomy): Bacteria > Pseudomonadota > Gammaproteobacteria > Enterobacterales > Enterobacteriaceae > Xenorhabdus > Xenorhabdus stockiae. Next base: position 53,255 of record NZ_NJAJ01000012.1, on the reverse strand, counting down.
GTTATGCAGGCGGGAATGGATCTCTTTCATACGGCATTCAGCCATGACCTGCCAGGATTGAAAACTATGCGTAATCTGGCCTTGATGGCAGCGCAGCGCTCAGGCGCACTGAAAAAACTGGCGCTGAAATATGCGCTGGGGGTGTGATTACTGTTTTTTAGCAAATATTTTTGAGGGTAGGAGCCATTCTTTTAATATTTCTACCCTTAGATATGTTTTTTATTGAGCGCTTTATAAACAGGGGTAGATGTGTCGATTTCAGGCAGGTTATCAAACAAAGATGGAGACTATCAGGCGATAAGCTGGGGATATTTTTTGGCAGAAAAACAAAAAAACCACCAAAAGGCGGTTGTCAGTTCAGTCAGCGTTTTGAAAAATTTGGCTGGGGTACCAGGATTCGAACCTGGGAATGCCGGAATCAGAATCCGGTGCCTTACCGCTTGGCGATACCCCAACTGAATTTAAAATGGTGGCTACGACGGGATTCGAACCTGTGACCCCAGCATTATGAGTGCTGTGCTCTAACCAGCTGAGCTACGTAGCCATTTACGTTAACCGTAAATTTTATGAAAACCTTCAGGAAAATGGCTGGGGTACCTGGATTCGAACCAGGGTATGCCAGGATCAAAACCTGGTGCCTTACCGCTTGGCGATACCCCACCTGAAAATTTTCATTTTAAACCTTGTTTTATTAATGGTTATCTATTTATTAGAAATTATCGTTTTCAGAAATATGGCTGGGGTACCTGGATTCGAACCAGGGTATGCCAGGATCAAAACCTGGTGCCTTACCGCTTGGCGATACCCCACCTGAAAACAACACACTAAAACTTAAAACAACCTTAACAAAACTCGATTTAAGTGCAACCGAAGAAGAAATGGTGCGGGAGGCGAGACTTGAACTCGCACACCTTGCGGCGCCAGAACCTAAATCTGGTGCGTCTACCAATTTCGCCACTCCCGCAAAGATGGTGGCTACGACGGGAATCGAACCTGTGACCCCAGCATTATGAGTGCTGTGCTCTAACCAGCTGAGCTACGTAGCCATCTTTTTTCGCTTTGCCTTCATCGGCGGTGCGGGGCGCATTATGCGTATATCAGACAGATGCGTCAACTGCTTTTTTAAAAAAATATGCATAAAATCGCTTGTTTGTTTGCCCTGTAATCATCTTGATGATAAAAGAAGCTGAAATGGCGAATTATCCTCCAAGAAGGTGTTGTAACAGTACACCGTTGAGCATAGCTCGCTTCGTTAAGGCGAATGCGCCTATTGCAGAACAGTGATTTAATTCGGAAACCACGATAGGCAGGTCTTCACGGAAGTTTTTTAAAGTCTGAGTGTTGATACAATTTTGAATAGCGGCAAGCAGAGCCTGCTCTGCTTCAGTTATATCACCGGCAATAACGACTTTCTGTGGGTTAAAGAAGTTGATGGCAATGGCGATAGCTTTACCTAGATTATGCCCTGCCTGTCTGATCACTTCGACTGCCAGAGAGTCTCCCTGATTAGCAGCGCGACATATGTCATGGATGCTGCATTTATCCAATGTCAGCTTACTTGGAAACCCCTGCTGTAATTGGTGCTGTATTTTGGCTTCTATGGCCGGATTGGATGCAATCGTTTCCAGACAGCCAAAATTACCACAATGACAACGCTCACCCAGTGGTTCAATTTGGATATGACCTATCTCTCCCAGATTGCCACGTTTATTGAGCAATACATTATTCTTGATAATAACGCCTGCACCTACACCACGATGAATACGTACAAGAAGAGAGTCTTCACAATCGCGAGTGGCTCCGAAATAGTTTTCTGCCAGTGCCAAGCTGCGGATGTCGTGTCCGATAAAACATGAAATATTGAAGTGTTTACGCAGATTTTGCACCAATGGCCAGTTATCGACTTTAATATGTGGCATATAGCGGATAATGCCATTATGGGGATCAACTAATCCGGGGACAATGATGGAGATCGCAATCAGTTCACGGTTACGCCGCTGATTTCTGCTGATAAAGTCTTCAATAACGGAGATAATCCGTTGTTCGACTTCTTGCTGGCTATTTTCCAGAACAGGATGTTGCTCTTCTGCCAGTTGTCTGGCGCTCATATCAAATAACGCAATCGTCGCATCCCGACGGCCCAGCCGAACACCAATGGTATGAAAATGGCTGGTTTCTGTGACAATGGAAATAGCGCGACGTCCGCCAGTAGATGCCTGCTGATCAACTTCTTTAATCAGACCGCGCTCAATTAACTGACGAGTAATTTTTGTCACACTGGCCGGAGCAAGTTGGCTCTCTTCCGCGATTTGTATACGGGATATTGGCCCGAGTTGGTCTATCAACCGATAGACCACGGCGCTATTGAGCTGTTTGACCAGCTCAATATTCGCGATTTGTTTTTGTGTGTTATGGTTGTTCATCAGGCACTATGCTCGATAGTTCAGCTTCATTCCCTTTGTTGTTATTGTTATTAACGATATTTCCGTTAACTATGGTTTTACAGATTTTGAAATCATGAGTGAATGCTGTCAGGTTTGCTACTTTACCCGGCTCAATCGTTCCAAGATGTTTATCGACACCGATAGCTTTAGCTGGGTAAAGGGTTGCCATGCGCAGTGTTTCATCTAAAGCGATGCCAACTTTTTCGACACTATTCCTGACACACTCAATCATTGTGGCTGAAGAGCCGCTTAATGTGCCATTCTCATCGACACATAACCCGTTACGATAATATATTGTTTTATTAGCGAAGGTGAATTGTTCTATATTACTGCCTTCATCCAGCCCGGCAGGGACAATGGCATCTGTCACGAGAACTAATTTTTCATTTTTCAGACGCTTGGCGCTACGAATGTTGGGCCATGCAACATGCATACCATCACAAATAATACCGGCATAGACTTCAGTAGTATCATAAATTGCGCTGATTAAACCCGGCTGTCGGCCAGAAATGGCTGGCATGGCATTATATAAATGAGTGGAGAAGGTAATACCATTTTGGAATCCCCGTCGTGCCTCTTCATAGGTTGCGTTGGAATGACCCGCAGAAACAACAATACCCGCTTCAGTTAATTGATGAATGTAATGATTTTCTACCATCTCAGGAGCAAGAGTAATTTTCTTGATTACATCGGCATTAATACACAAATAATTGACCATTTCCGGTGTTGGTTTGCGTATATAGGCAGCATTATGTGTGCCTTTTTTTACCGGATTGATGTAAGGCCCTTCCAGATGTAAACCAATCGCCTGATTGGGGTTGTTAGCCAGATAGATACGCATTACTTCAATGGCTTTGATCATCAGCTCATCAGGGCTAGTGATAAGCGTTGGCAGAAAACTGGTACAGCCGTATCGCTGATTGGTTTTCTGCATGATATGCAGTGTCCCTTCCGTAATATCTTCCATGCGGTCATTATACTGGACTCCGCCACAGCCGTTGACTTGCAGGTCAATAAATCCGGGAGAGAGGTTTGCACCCTGTAAGTCATGCTGTTCAATGCCTGCCGGTAACTCATTTTCCGGACAAATATGCTTGATTATCCCACCTTCAATAATAACAGCATATTCACTGAGCCTGTCGTGTCCGGTGTAGATAATACAGTTAGTTAAAGCGTACATTCTGGACTCCTAAATGCCTGAACCTAAATGCCTGAATTAAGTATTAACTGGCGAATTCACTCAGAATATCAGCCTCTATCTGGCGAAAATATTTTACGGTTTTTACTCTTAACTCCATTGTTGCAGCTTCATCACACGCAATAATTGTTTTTGGATGTATCTGTAGACAGCTTACTGTCCACATATGGTTAACATTACCTTCAATAGCAGCTTGTAGAGCCAGTGCTTTTTGAGTTCCGGTTACGAGAATAATGATCTCTTCAGCATCCATTAACGTACCCACACCAATAGTTAACGCATATTGGGGAACTGATTCCACGTTATTATTGAAAAAACGGGAATTAGCAGTTCGTGTTTCCAGGGTCAGCGTCTTAATCCGTGTACGGGAAGAGAGAGAAGACGCGGGTTCGTTAAATGCAATATGGCCGTCGTTACCTACACCGCCCATAAACAGATGAATTTTGCCATACGCTTTAATTTTATTCTCATAGCGTAAGCATTCAGCATCGATATCTGTCGCATTTCCATCGAGTAAGTTGATATTTTCTTTTTCAATATCAATATGATTGAAGAGATTCTGATACATGAAAGTGTGGTAACTCTGGGGATGATCCTCAGGAATGCCAACATATTCATCCATATTAAAGGTTACAACATTTCTGAAACTCACTTTTCCTGCCTGATATAGCGCGATGAGTTCTTTATAAGTTGCTAATGGCGTACTGCCTGTTGGCAGGCCGAGAACAAAAGGGCGTTCTGCTGTTGGTTTGAATTCATTTATTTTTCTAACAATATAGTGAGCAGACCATCGACCTACATCACTTGCATTTGTTAGGGGGATCAGCCTCATGATGACCTCTTCAAAAAATTATTCATTTATAAAATTAAAATTATACGAACAGTGGCGGGGCAAAAGCTGCCTATCATACCTGTTCTTTACAGCGGTTCTACCTGACACGCACACGATAATGTTATTTTTTATAATAAAATAAGTTTTTGATTAAGGCCATATTTCGCTCAAAAATATATCAATTTAAGTGATTTTTATCACATATGCGAAGGATTTAATTTGCGATGAAAAATAAATTTCTTAGACTTGAAATTGTTTAACAACAAATAGATGAGTGGTGTTATTACATCGTTTATTCAATAAAAGACTCCATTCATGGGGCTTTAAGGGGGCGTGAGTGAACATTTTAACTTACTTACAACAGATTGGTCGGGCATTAATGGTGCCTGTTGCAACATTGCCTGCTGCGGCGATATTACTCGGGATTGGATATTGGATTGATCCGACCGGTTGGGGAGCTGACAATAAAATGGCAGCTTTGTTTATCTCATCCGGTAAGGCTATTCTTGACAATATGGCAATATTATTTGCAATTGGTATTGCTTATGGTATGTCAAAAGATAAAGACGGGGCTGCTGCACTGACCGGATTAGTCGGGTTTATGGTTGTTATGAAACTGTGTTCGCCCGAAGTCATCGCGATGATTGAAGGTATTCCGGTTGCTGATGTGCCAGTGGCATTCAATAAAATTAATAACCAGTTTATTGGTATTTTAATAGGAGTTATTTCAGCTGAGCTTTATAACCGCTACAGTAATGTTGAATTACCTTTGGCACTGTCTTTTTTCAGTGGACGCCGTTTGGTACCGATCCTGAATTCTTTTTTAATGATTCTACTTTCTTTTATCCTGATATTTGTCTGGCCTGTCATTTATGATTGGCTGGTGGTATTTGGTGAAAGTATTACCAGCCTCGGGTCTGTAGGGGCCGGGCTTTATGCATTCTTTAATCGTCTGCTAATACCCTTAGGTTTGCACCATGCGTTGAACTCAGTTTTCTGGTTTGATGTTGCAGGTATTAATGACATTCCTAATTTCCTGGGAGGAGGAAAATCTATTGCTGAAGGAACGGCTATTCCGGGCATTACCGGGCGTTATCAGGCTGGTTTCTTCCCCATCATGATGTTTGGGTTACCGGGAGCGGCATTAGCTATATACCACTGCGCCCGTCCTGAGAATAAAGCAATGGTTGGCGGTATCATGTTGGCGGGAGCATTTGCTGCGTTCTTTACTGGTATAACTGAGCCACTTGAATTCTCTTTCATGTTTGTGGCACCTGTGCTTTATTTTCTGCATGCCATTATGACGGGCATTTCAGTTTATATTGCAGCGGCGATGCACTGGATTGCCGGTTTTGGTTTCAGCGCCGGCTTTATTGATCTTTTCCTCTCCTCACGCAACCCGCTAGCTGTGCACTGGTATATGCTGATCCCACAAGGGTTAGTATTCTTCTGTATCTATTATGTTGTATTCCGTTTCACTATCAAAAAATTCAACCTGATGACATTAGGCCGTGAATTACCTTCTAGCGCGGGAACTGATGCAGATATTAAATTGAATGCTGGTGGCAAAAACGATATTCAGGAAGAAGCATATAACTATGTTGCTGCGATAGGTGGATCGGCTAATTTAATCAATATTGACTCTTGTATCACCCGTTTGCGTTTATCCGTGAAAGATTCCAGTTTAGTTAATGAACGAGTCACTAAACGTCTTGGGGCTTCTGGTGTTATTCGCCTGAATAAAGGAAGTGTTCAGATTATTGTTGGTATGCGTGCTGAACTGATTGCTAGCGCCATGAAAGATGTTATTGCTAAAGGCCCGATTGCTGCTGCGACGGAAAATGATATTCCAGAGTCTGATACTCCGGTAGAAAAAAAGAGTACGCAGGAAAATAAAGAAATTCTGACTTTACTAGCACCTGTTACGGGTGAGTTAGTCAAGCTGGAAGATGTACCGGATGAAGCTTTCTCCAGTAAATTAGTGGGTGATGGTATTGCAATCAAGCCGATTTCGGAAACAGTCTTCTCACCCGTTACAGGTACGGTGGTAAAGGTATTTGATACTAACCATGCGTTATGTATTGAGGCGGATAATGGTGCTGAAGTTATTGTCCATATGGGCATTGATACTGTTTCCTTGGGTGGCCGTGGGTTTGAATGTTTGGTGAAAGAAGGAATGAAAGTTAAAACAGGAACGGCGTTACTGAAATTAGACCTTGATTATTTGAACTATCATGCCAAGTCAATGATAAGCCCAGTTATTATCAGCAATATTGATAACTATTCAGGAATCAGAATGATTGCAGAAGAGGGAGTTATTGCCACAGGAGCAGATTTATTCCAGATATATAAATAATTAATAACCTACCTCATGATTTTCATTTCATAAATATTTTTTAGTATTACCTGTATGCAGAAATGCATGCAGGTAATATCAGAATGTTTTTTTACTCTTAACACCTAGAAAGAGGTAAATTATTTCTAGGTGAACGAGTTAAAATCATCTGATTTTAAATATAGAATTAGATTTCCCCTCTTCAAGTTTCTAAAAGACGGAAAATATATCATCAAATATTGGGTGATATATTTATTATTACGACGCGTCTGGAGCGTAGAAACATAAAATTAAATATATGATTGTTATTTTATATTCATGAGAGGTATTTGTTATTGTCATTTTTTCGATAAGGAATAATTTAATGTAGGTATTTTATAATGTTTTTTGTTTTTTATTTTATTTGTGATTTACCTCAATTTTTTTATAAAAAATATCCTTTAATTTTATTTGGCTTAGGTCGAGTTGATTTTAATGATTTTATTTCCTGTCCATTTTATAAACATTTTAGATCAAAGTCTAATGCACTTAAATTATCTCTGATAGAGAGATTAAATTGTGTTCGTTGATAAGATAACTAAATGAAATAAATATAAGTAGGTGGAAATTATGAATTTATCTATTTCAGAAGGAAAAATGGAAAAGTATTTAAAGAGTTGGGATGACAATGGTTATATCATCATAGAATCGGCAGTAAGCAAAGAACAAGTTCAAAAAACTGTCGATGCTATATTTTATTTTTTGGAAATGGATAAGAGTAACCACAGTGATTTTTATAACATGGAGATTCGTTCTCGTTCAGGAATTGATGAAATGGGGCGGATTCCTTTTTATCATCATCAGTCTTTGTGGGATAATCGTCAGAATCAAATCATTTACTCTGTATATGAAAAGATTTTTGGTACCTCAGATTTACTGGTTAGTGTTGACAGGGTAAATATGAATCCTCCAGTTAACGAAAACTGGAAATATGAAGGTTTTATTCATTGGGATATTGATGTTTCTAAACGCCCACTGGAAAGAAAAATACAGGGTCTTTTGAGCTTAACTGATGATAATGGTAATTCTGGCGGGTTCCAGTGTGTTCCCGGTTTTCATAAAGTTATCTATGAATGGTTATCAAAACAGCCAGCGGGATATAACAGTAGATTTCCTGATACAGCAGGGATGAATATTAAATCAATTCCATTGAAAGCAGGGGATTATGTCATTTTTGACAGTGCACTGCCTCACGGGAATATACCTAATACTTCAAATGAGCCAAGGTTAGCTCAATATTTTTGCTTATTCCCACGAACAGATATTACAGAACAACAAGTTGCCGAGAGAATTGTAGCTTATAAAAAAGGTTTGCCGACGACATCTATAACAGGGAAAGCCTTTCCGGTTAAAAAAGCACATCAACAAGATACCTCTCAGATACACTTAACAGATTTGGGTAAATTATTATTGGGATTTTAGTACATTATACCTTAAGGTATCATTATGGAGACAAAAAATCATCGCATAGAGGGTGATGCTATTGATGTTTCAATTATTCTTCCTCGCTATAATGAAAATTATTCTGTTATTGAAAAAACTATCCAGCGTATCCGAAACATTCAGGAGAAGCTGAAGGTACAAATAATTATAGTCAACGATTCAGATAAAAATAATTTTCATGACCAAGATGTTGTAAAAATAAAGAAAAATTATCCTGATGTTCTGGTGATCTCTAACTGTGGAAACTATGGAAAAGGATATAGCATTAGAAGAGGCGTCGATTTAGCAAAAGGGAAATATGTTTTTTATACAGATATTGATTTTCCTATAAAAGAAAATGATTTTTTTATTGCATACAGGAGGATTGAAGTTTCAAATGTTGATTTGGTTATTGGAGAGCGCTTTTCAAAGAATAAATCAAAAGCGAACTCATATCGCAAGATAACCAGTAAAATATTTTTAAAAATAGTCAACTTACTATTGAATTGTAAAGTTTCTGATTCTCAGTGTCCATTTAAAATGTTGAAATCTGATGTGGCAAAAGAAGTGTTTTCTAAGCAGAAGATTAATGGATACGCATTTGATGCTGAAATTATTTATCTAACAAATAGGTTATCTAAGAAATTAGATCAGTTCCCAGTGGCCTGGGAGGACACAAGAGAGAACTGGAGTTTGGCGAGGACGTTAATTAACTATAGCATAATGATACTTGGCGTTTTTTCCATTAAGATTTATTGGGTTATAAACGATCCAGAGATAATTTGAAGTGATTGATTAGCAGATGCTGTGATATTGATTTATCCTAATGAAATAGGTTTGATTATTTATTGTGATTCCTATGTTTTATTATAAATTATTGGGATGGTTTACAGTGTTTGTTTTTTATTATCGGAGGGGTAATGGGGATTTATAATATAAAGGCTATTTTATTTGATATGGATGGGACGTTGGTTCAATCCTTATCGGAAGTTGAAATGATTTGGTCTAAATGGTGCGAAATGCAGAATGTACCTATCCAACATGTATTGGAGATATGTCATGGTGTTCGTTCCAGAGATGTTATTTTGACTATTGCCCCACATTTGAATGTGGAAGAACAGGTTCAGTTATTGGATGATTTAGAAGTTCAGCACTCAGGTTCAGCACAAGCTTTATTTGGCGCAAAAGAATTTTTACTTTCTTTAAATGATTGCCCTTGGGCTGTAGTCACTTCAGCCAGCCAGAGAGTTGCATATCATAGAATGAGTGTTTGTGGTCTTAAGATACCGGACCTCATCGTGGGTTCTGATGATGTACAGGACGGGAAACCACATCCTTCTCCCTACCTCATGGCAGCTGAGCGTTTGGGAATGAAAACCAAAGACTGTTTAGTTTTTGAAGATTCGTATGCAGGAATACAAAGTGCATTAGCAGCGGGTTGTGAGGTCATACAAATTGGGGGCCAAGAGAAAATACACCCTTCAGTTCTCGAAGTCATTAATCACTGGGATGAAATTAAAATTGATAAAATAGGAATGAATGCTTTTGAAATTAAAATTAATTCATAATTATGAATTAATGTTTTTATGACTCTATACCCTATGGATTTTGAGTTACATCGCGGCGGCAAAGGAGCAAGTCCCCTGAGCATAGATAACTATGCGACTGGGGTGAGCGAGTGCAACCAACAAAGAGGCAGCTTGAAAGATGACGGGTATATACACAATGGATTTCAAGATGAAGTGTATAACCTTGTTTGATTAAGTATAGAGTGGTTTTTTATATAAACATTATGGCTGAGATGGATTATGAATAATGTGATTGCAACTAGAGCGGTTTTCTTAGCTGCTGGTATGGGAATTGCGGCATGGGCTCCTTTGATACCCTTGGTGAAAAATTTTTTAAATATTGATTCAGGAGAGCTAGGGGTTTTATTGTTTTTTCTGGGGCTTGGATCAATTGTATCCATGCCTGTTACAGGATTTCTGACTACTTTATTTGGTTGTCGTAAGGTTATTATAATTTCAGGAATTTTTGCTATTGTTTCTTTACCACTTTTAATATTGTCTTCGAGTGTTACCCAGCTTGGAGTTATGCTTTTTATCTTTGGGGCATCCATTGGTACGGTGGATGTTGCAATGAATATCCAGGCTGTAGAAGTGGAAAAAAACACAAAGAGAAATTTGATGTCAGGCTTCCATGGTTTTTTCAGTTTGGGGGGGATTTTGGGCGCGGCTGGCGTATCGATATTACTTTATATGAATTTTTCTGCTCTTGTCGCGTGTCTAATTATATCTTTTATATTATCGTTGTTATTCATTTTTTCTTTTTCCGGGCTTATAAATAATCACGATCATAATAAAGAAAGAAAGGATAAAGGTTTCTTTTTTCCGAAAGGTATTGTTATTTTGGCGAGCTTTCTTTGTTTTCTAATGGGGATCATTGAAGGTTCAGTTATTGACTGGAGTGGTGTGTTTTTAGTTAATGAACGTAATGTTGATATTGCATTTAATGGATTTGGCTATGCTGCATTTGCAGCAGCGATGACGACAGGACGATTTTTAGGGGATCGAGTTATCTCTAATATAGGACGTGGGAAAGTCTTTTTTGCAGGAACATTTAGTATTTTTATCGGTTTCTTTATTGTTGTTAGTGTAAGTTCATTCTCTCTATATATGATAGGTTTTTTCTTCATAGGATTAGGTGCATCAAATATTGTTCCGATATTATGCTCTATATCGGGAACTCAAACAGTTATGCTCCCCGGTCATGCAATAGCTTCAATTGTTACATTTGGCTACTTTGGAATAATGATTGGGCCTGCGTTAATCGGTTTTATTGCTCAGAGTTTTAGTCTTGAAACAGCATTTTATTTATTATCTGTTGGTGCATTAATTATGTTAGTTAACTCAAGGTTTATAAAAAATAATTAATTTGTTTTTATATAAATAAACTTATCTCTTGTAATAATATTAAGGTGTGATTTTATGAAATTCCCACAATGGCCTGATTTTGCCGAAAAAACATTAAAAGATATTCAGCAGCCACTGTTATCCGGTGAAGTTAATTACTGGACCGGAAAAAAAGGCATGGAATTTGAAAATAAATTTGCCGACTGGATTGGTGCAGAAATGGCAATCTCCTGTAATTCGGGTACCTCTGCTGTGAATATTGCTGTGGGGGCATTAAATATCGGCCCCGGTGATGAAGTTATTGTTCCTTCATATACCTTTATTGCTACTTCCTTTGCTGTATTACAGTGCGGTGCTATTCCTGTATTTTGCGATACGACGGAAGAACACACTATCGACCCTGATAAAATAGAAGCTCTGATTACCGAGCGCACAAAAGCCATTATCGTTGTACATCTTTATGGTGTTGTCTGCGATATGGATGCAATTCTTGCTGTTGCCCGCAGACATAATCTCAAAGTAATAGAAGACAGCGCGCAATGTCTCGGTGGAAAGTATAAGGGGAAATCTGTTGGAACGATTGGTGATGTTGGCACATTCAGTTTCTGTCAGTCCAAACATTTTACCACCGGTGGTGAAGGTGGCATGGTTGTGACCAATAATCCTGAAATCGGCTGGGAATGCCGTGCCTATCGTGATCACGGGTTTGATGTGAAAAGGAAGTTTGACTTACTTGCTTTGGAAGAGGTGTCATGGCATGTGCATAATCGCATTGGCTATAATTACCGTATGACTGAAATTCAGTCGATCATCGGGATTAATGAGCTGGAGCGGTTTGATGACTGGAATATGCATAACCGTAAACAATACGCGAAAATCTATGACGCAAAATTTGCCGAAATCGATTTAATTCATAGCCTGCCACTGAATAATGAAGACAGGCAAAACGGATATTGGCTATATCCTATCGTGTTTGATCTTGCCAAACTGGATTGCACAGCTGAAATCATTTTGCGTGATTTGAAAAAAATCGGTGTGCCTGCGTTTAAAATCCAGTGGCCGGAAGCCTATGGTGAACGGGTCTTCAAAGAGCTACGTGGTTTTGGCTCTGCCAATTTTCCTTTCCATTCCAGTGAGTACACATCGCCTGAATCGGTCAATTATTGCGATGTTGTGTGTGAAACAGCCCGTTCTTTATTGCCCCGAACAATCAGCTTGTATTTGCATCCTAGCTGGAATGAAGAGCATATCGTTTATTGTGCAGATCAGTTAATCGCAGTGCTGGAAAGTCATCGTATCCGCTGATCTTACTTACCTCTCTTATAGAAAATGACAGGCCTTTACTCAGAATGGCCTGTCGTTATCCTTTTTTCAGCAAGACTTTCTTTTTTTCCTCTATTTCCCACTAACTAAGTGTTGTTTCTCGGTTCAGCTTAATAGATTATAGAGCGTTATATTGAAGCGCTTTTTGCATTGAGGAATAAAACGATGAGTGAGGCAGATACTCGCCCGACAAACTTTATTCGTCAGATTATTGACGAAGATTTGGCAACTGGTAAACATACTTCCGTACATACCCGTTTCCCGCCTGAACCTAACGGCTATCTGCATATTGGTCATGCAAAGTCGATCTGCCTGAATTTCGGCATTGCGCAAGACTATCAGGGGCAATGCAACCTGCGTTTTGACGATACGAACCCGGTTAAAGAAGATATTGAATACGTTGAGTCAATCAAGCAAGACGTACAGTGGCTGGGTTTCCAGTGGAGTGGTGATATCCGTTATTCTTCTGATTACTTCGACCAGTTGCATCAATATGCCATTGAGTTAATCAATAAAGGCCTGGCGTATGTGGATGAGCTAAGCCCTGATGAGATCCGCGAATATCGTGGTACGTTGAAAGAGCCGGGTAAAAACAGCCCGTACCGTGATCGTAGTGTGGAAGAAAACCTTGCTTTGTTCGAGAAAATGCGGGCGGGCGAGTTTGCAGAAGGTAAAGCGTGTCTGCGTGCCAAAATTGATATGGCTTCTCCTTTTATGGTCATGCGCGATCCGGTTCTGTATCGTATCAAGTTTGCAGAACACCATCAGTCTGGTAATAAATGGTGCATCTATCCGATGTACGATTTTACCCACTGCATTTCCGATGCACTGGAAGGAATTACGCACTCTATTTGTACACTAGAGTTTCAGGATAACCGCCGCCTGTATGACTGGGTATTGGATAACATCACAATTGACTGCCACCCTCGTCAGTATGAGTTTTCCCGCCTGAATCTGGAATACGCAATAATGTCCAAGCGTAAACTGAATCAGCTGGTGACTGAAAATATTGTTGATGGCTGGGATGATCCTCGTATGCCAACCATTTCAGGCCTGCGTCGTCGTGGCTATTCTGCTGCGTCAATCCGTGAATTCTGCCGCCGTATCGGTGTAACTAAGCAGGATAACAATGTTGAAATGGCTGCACTGGAATCCTGTATCCGCGATGATCTTAATGAACATGCGCCACGAGCTATGGCAGTTCTTGACCCGGTGAAACTGGTTATTGAAAATATGCCGGAAGGCGAAGTTATTCTGACCATGCCTAACCATCCGAATAAGCCGGAAATGGGCAGCCGTGAAGTACCATTCAGCCGTGAACTCTATATTGATCGGGCAGACTTCCGTGAAGAAGCTAACCGTCAGTATAAGCGTCTGGTCATGGGCAAAGAAGTGCGTTTGCGTAACGCTTATGTTGTTAAAGCTGAGCGTGTTGAGAAAGACGCAGAAGGCAACATCACCACGATTTACTGTCATTACGACGAGCAGACTCTAAATAAAGATCCGGCTGATGGCCGCAAAGTGAAGGGTGTTATTCATTGGGTAAGTGCAGTACATGCCGCGCCAGCTGAATTCTACCTGTATGATCGTCTGTTCAGCGTGCCAAATCCGGGTGCGGCAGAGGATTTCCTGTCCACGTTTAATACCGAGTCATTAGTGGTACGTAAAGGTTTTGTTGAGCCAGGTCTGGTCAATGCCATGCCGGAAAAAACTTACCAGTTTGAACGTGAAGGGTACTTCTGTGCTGATAGCAAACGTTCAACGGCTGAACACTTAGTGTTTAACCGCACTGTAGGTCTGCGTGATACCTGGGCGAAAATCTCTAAAGAGTGATATCAGCTAAGAACAGACATATCTCCAATAGAAAAGCGTGATTTTTTATCACGCTTTTTTTATATACAAAAGAATCGTAATGAAAATTAAGCCCTTCTACCAAGATTAAAAATTGCCTTATAGTCACATGTTGTGTAGGGTTATTTTGTGTTGATGCTATGTCATTTAAATCGTGTTATTGAAGCCATATTACTTAAATGATGTTGTTCATAACATGTTGTTTAAACGCATTTTAATATGTCAGAAACAGCCTTTTGTTCTGGGCGAAAAAATAAACTCGGACGAGGTCATTATTAATGAAAAGCATTAAATTACATACTTTGGCAGCATTTCTCATGGCGGCAGGGTTCACTGCGGGTGCTTGTGCAGAAAACATTCGTACGGAAATGACATCACAGCAGGTAGTGGATTCACTCAGCAAATTAAATGTGAATTTCAGTATCGTAGACAATCAGGCCGGAGCACACGGGACTAATTGCGCCATTTTAGGTGCAGACTGGGCAGCTTGTAATCGGGTTAATATCATATTGACTAATGGTGATCAGAATATTGATTCTGCGGATTGGTCACTCTATTTTCACAGTATCCGCCAAATCCTCAGAATTGATCATGAGCAATATAAAATCACTCACATCACAGGGGATTTGCATAGGCTGGAACCGACTGAAAAATTCAGGGGCATCAGAGCGAATGAAAAAATCATACTGCCAATTATTGGAGAATACTGGCAGATTTATAGCACTGATTTTATGCCGCGCTGGTATGCCACATCCGGTGATGCCATTCCTAAGGTATTGGTAAATACGGATACTGAAGATCTGAGTGCATTTTTATCTCCTTTTCAGGGAGAGCAGTGGAAACGCACCACAACGGATCATAATGTCCTGATGACACCTGAAAACCGTTTTGAGAAAAATCGTCAGATGGTGTTAATTAGTGAAGATAAATTGCGTGGGAAGATTATTCCGACACCTAAAAAGGTGACGATCCACTCACAGGATGTCAATTTGTCCCGTGGAGTAAAACTGGAACTGGGAGGATTGAGCGGCCAATCAGTCAGGGTGATTCGGGATCGTTTTGCGGCTCACAAGATTAAATTAACCGATAACGGTTACCTGATTACAACGCAAATTAATGCTGACAAATTTGCAGGTGATTGGCGGGTGAAAGGTGCTTATTCGCTGGATATCACCCCCAAGGGAGCACATATAGTTGCTTTTGATCAGTCCGGCGTGTTTTACGGCCTGCAATCGCTGTTTTCCCTGATCCCGGCTGATGGTGTACCGAAAATTGCCACATTAACCGCACAAGATGCACCCCGATTTGAGTATCGTGGCACGTTCCTTGATGTCGGGCGTAATTTCCATAGTAAAGAGGCTGTATTGCGCCTGCTGGATCAAATGGCTGCTTATAAGCTGAATAAATTCCATTTCCATTTAAGTGATGATGAAGGCTGGCGTCTGGAAATTCCCGGTTTACCGGAGCTAACAGAAATCGGCAGTAAACGCTGCCATGATTTAAGTGAGACAAAGTGCCTGCTACCACAGTTAGGCTCAGGGCCGGATAGTAATAATATGGGAAGTGGTTACTTCAGTCGTCAGGATTACATTGATATTCTGGAATATGCTAAAGCCCGTCAGATAGAGGTGATCCCGGAGATTGATATTCCGGCTCATGCCCGTGCAGCGGTGGTGTCAATGGAAGCCCGTTATAAGAAACTGATGGCAGAAGGAAAAGAACAGGCAGCTAATGAGTATCGTCTGCTCGATCCGACAGATACCTCAAATACAACATCTGTACAGTTTTATGATCGCCATAGTTATCTGAATCCATGTATGGACTCTTCCAAACGTTTTATTGACAAAGTTATCAGTGAAATTGCCGAGATGCATAAAGAAGCCGGCTCACTACTGACAACATGGCACTATGGGGGCGATGAAGCGAAAAATATTCGTCTGGGCGCGGGATATCAGGATAAAGATGGCCCGATTGAGCCGGGTAAAGGGATCATCAATAAGAAAATTGAAGATAAGCCGTGGGCAAAATCTCAGGCTTGTCAAAAAATGATTGCGGAGGGCATTATCAAAGATGTTGATGAACTGTCCAGTTATTTTGCGGTTGAAGTCAGTAAAATCGTTAATAAACATGGCATTGATACGATGCAATCATGGCAGGACGGACTGAAACATGCGAAATCAGCAAAAGACTTTGCTACACGACATGTTGCGGTAAACTTCTGGGATACGCTTTATTGGGGCGGTGCGGATTCTGTTAATGACTGGGCTAATAAAGGCTATCAGGTCATTATTTCCAGTCCTGATTATGTTTATCTGGATATGCCCTACGAGGTCAATCCGAAAGAGCGGGGCTACTACTGGGCTTCCCGTTTTAATGATGAAGCGAAAATCTTCAGTTTTGCACCCAATAATATGCCACAAAACGCTGAAACTTCAGTGGATATCAACGGAGACCATTTTAATGCAAACAGCGGTAAACGTTGGCCGGGAGCATATGGGCTGTCAGGGCAGTCATGGAGTGAGACTGTGCGTACTGATGAGCAGATGGAGTATATGATTTATCCGCGCTTATTACCATTGGCGGAACGGGCATGGCATCAGGCTGAATGGGAGCAGAATTACCAGCAGGGAAGGGAGTATAAAGGTGGGATTACACGGTATGTAGACACCGATAAGCTTAATAAGGATTGGCTGCATTTTGCTAATCTGATGGGACAGCGCGAAATGGCTAAACTGGATAAAGCTCATATTCCGTATCGTCTGCCGATACCCGGTGCAAGAATTGTCTCCGGGATACTGGAAGCGAATATCGCCTTGCCGGGTCTGACTATTCAGTATTCATTAGATGATGGAAAAACATGGGAAGCTTATGATGACAGACAGCGGCCTCATGTTAATGGTCATGTGAAAATTCGTTCTGTCAGCACTGACGGCAAGCGTTTCAGCCGGGTGGAAGAGGTATTCTCTGAGTAATCTTAAAGCTGCCTTTTAATAGGATATTCAAAAGCAACCTGCCGATTAGTCTTAGCTAATCGGCAGTAGCTTCTCTGACAGGGTCAGACACTAGAAGTAGCAGTAAATGCTGACTCCTTATCGTGCTTTCTCATCATGTAACGAACCGTCTTTGCGACAATCGCCTGTAGTGCAGTGACCATACAGGTATAGACTATGATTTGACAGCTTGATTCCATAACGTGTTGCGATATCTTTCTGACGTTCTTCAATGGATTCATCGCTGAATTCAATCACTTTACCGCAGTCGAGACAAATTAGATGGTCATGGTGATGTTGTTGAGTGAGTTCGAAAACCGATTTACCGCCTTCAAAATTGTGGCGTGTAACAATGCCGGCATCATCGAACTGGTTCAACACGCGATAGACAGTGGCGAGGCCAATCTCTTCACCGATATCAATCAGTTTTTTGTAGAGATCCTCCGCACTGACATGATGGCATTCTGGGTCCTGTAGCACTTCCAGAATTTTCAGGCGAGGAAGTGTTACTTTAAGTCCAGCATTTTTCAATGCTTTATTGTTGTCGGTCATGCGGATTCAGTCCTGTAGCTTGAGTTTAGTGAACTTAACAATACATACCCATCGTTTTTCAAATCGCCTTTTTGTTGGCTGTACTCATTTATTTCTGTCACATAGTGTTCTATGTTCCGGAGGATGAGTACCCTTGCCATCGTGATGCGACTCAAAATCCATAAGTTATGGGTGTTATTGTGAGAGAATCATGATTTAGTTTCACGTTGTAGATTATAGGCATGGATATTGAAAATGAAAACCATGCCTATCGCGTTATCATGACACATTATTCAGGAATTATCCTGTGCAAAAGACGTTTCTTATGTCTATCAGACGCCAGAACAATTTTATGCGCCAAGGATTTCTGACAGGCTCATTTCAGCCGTGATCTGTTTTACCCAAGTTTCAACACGTTCATCAGTCAGTTCTGGCTGGCGATCTTCATCAATGGTGAGACCAATGAAGTGTTTATCGTCTGCCATTCCTTTTGATTCTTCATGGTGATACCCTTCGATTGGCCAGTGACCAACGATAATTGCACCACGAGGTTCGATGACATCGCGAATGGTGCCCATAGCATCACAGAAATACTCTGCATAATCTTCCTGATCACCGCAGCCGAACAAGGCAACCAATTTTCCTTCAAAATTGATTTCCTCCAGTGTCGGGAGAAAGTCATCCCAGTCACATTGGGTTTCGCCGTAATACCAGGTTGGAATGCCTAGCAGCAGGATATCGAAAGCTTCAAGATCTTCTTTGCTGCTTTTGGCAATATCGTGGACTTCCGCAACATCAGCACCGCCCAGTTTTTCTTGGATCATTTTGGCAATGTTCTCTGTGTTGCCAGTGTCGCTGCCGAAGAATATACCTATTATTGCCATAAAGTGGATTAACCTCTTGTTTTATATGTAGTTAAGCTATACACGTCACGCTGAAATCAGCAGGAGAAAAATATCAGTTTTAATAAACGAAAAAACTTTATTTTGACCAAACATCAGTGACAAGTCTGTCAGATTTGTGTGGTAGCGCCGTATCACGCTGTTGAATTAAAGCCGTTAATTGGTAAGGTTATTTTCTGTTGCTAACTGAGCCAGCAACATCTGTTCAATCAATTCACTGCGGCTGATATTGCGCTGTTTTGCCAGATGATTCAGTGCATCGACAGCATCTTCATTAAGTTTTAGCTCCACCCGGCGAAGTCCTTTGACTTTATCCCGGCGCAGCTGATTACGTTTATTGATCCTAAGCTGTTCATCTCTGGACAGCGGACTTGTTTTAGGTCGCCCAGGCCTGCGTTCATCTGCGAACAAATCCAGTGTGGTGCGATCAGTTTGTTCTTTTGCCATAAATTCAATTGATAAAGGGCGTGTACCAATAATATAGCCGGCAATGATACCTTAGCTGGGCGCGTGTCGCTACTGGTTGATAGGAGAGATTATCAGGATTGGGTATAACAATAGTGGTTAATAAAGTATCGTGAAACAGATAAAGCAGAAAAGGAACCATTTGTACTGATTAAGGTCATTTCCTTAATCAGTACATGGATACGGGGATTACGGCATAAAAACCTTTCGTATCATATAGGTAAAAGAATCAAGATTTTGCTGCCATGTAAAATCAGGTTCCATGATTTGCCTGCCGATGGAACCATCAACGGTAATCATCAGCCAGGAAGCGGCCTGTTCAGCATTAATTTGTTTATCAATTTCCCCATTTTCAATGCCTTTGCTGATTAGCCGGGTTAAATGTTCGCGGACTTTTTTCTCATTTTCGGTAAATATCTTATTAATAGCCGGATTCCGGCTGGCCTCAGCAATAATTTCGATACTGAGCCGGGCATAGCCGGGTTCGTTATAGAGCTCTACCAGCTTTGCTAACAACTTTTCGATAGTCACGGTCACTGAATTTTCATCATAACAGGCAGCCAGAATCTCATCGTAGTCATGGCTATCTTCTTCTGCAATAGCTTCAATAATGGCATTTTTGGTCGGGTAATAATGAAACAGGTTTCCGGGACTCATACCAGCCGTTTTACAAATTTCTGCTGTCGATGTTGCATGAAATCCTTTTTCGATAAAACAGGAGATGGCTGCATCAAGAATATGCTTACGTTTTTCCCGCTGTTTTTCGGTCTGTTTTTTCACCTTATATTCCTCCAAAGGCTGGGTACAGAATCAGATCGATTCATATCAGTGATAATTAAGATCGTCTTTTGTTACCGATGACAATTTCCTGAGACGTGGAATGATATATTTTTTAAAATCATCCATATAGCTATAAATAACGGGCACAAACAACAAACTGAGTAAAGTTGAGCTGAGTAACCCGCCAATGACGGCGATAGCCATAGGAGCACGGAAATTGGTATCCGCACCACTGGTCAGAACCAGAGGGATCATGCCGGCAATCATGGCAATTGTTGTCATGATGATCGGCCTGACGCGCTCTTTCCCTGCCTGAATGATGGCATCATTGCGTGACATGCCAGAGCGAGATTTTTCGAGAATAAACTCAACCAGTAAGATTGAATTTTTGCTGACAATGCCCATCAACATTAAAAAACCGATGATAACGGGCATATCAATCGTAGCATTGTAAAGAAGCAAAGCGATAATAGCACCACCGATAGCGAACGGCAGGGCAACCAGAATGGTGAGAGGCTGTAAGAAATCTTTGAACAGAATAATCAGGATAGCCAGAACCATCAGGATACTGAGCATTATGGTGGTGAAAAAACGTTCGAACATCTCATTCATGTATTCAACATCACCATACTCAATCCTTTTGACTTCCGGCGGTAATTTTTCCAGCGTGGATAACTGATTAATCTGCTCTAATGCGGTTCCGATAGCAATGCCGTCAAGGTCTGCTTCAATCACGGCCTTACGTTGTCTGGAGATGCGTTCTATGGCATCAGGCCCTGAGCTGAAGGTAATATCTGCAACAGATTTAATCGGGACATTCACTCCTGATGTACTGCTGACATACATATTACGCAGCACGGCCAGACTATCCCTGTCCTCTTTAGCCAATAAAACGCGGAGTGGCACCTGCCTGTCAGGTAAATTAAATTTTGCGGTATTGGCGCTGGTTTCACCAATGGTGGCGGTTTTAATGACAGCGCCAATCGCATCGGTTGTTACACCCGCTCTGGCTGCTTCCGCAATATTGGGGGTGATGATAATTTCTCGTCTGGGTAACGGTTGTAGGATCTGAACATTCTTTAATCCGTTTAACTGCATCATTTCCTGACGTAGCTGCTGTATTGTCTGAGAAAGAATCTCCGGGTAGTCACTGGCTAAAACAATTGAAACATCCCTATTGCCGCTACCGCTGCCAAAATTATACCGAATATCTGGTGTTGCACTCAAAATAGGTGCTAATGATTCTTCAAACTCCTTTTGTGACAATTTCCGCTCATTAATCGGCACTAAGTTAATAATAATAGTACTTTTATTCTGACTGATATCCCCGGCTGTTCCTTCAACCCCTGCGATAGAAAAAATATCTACAATTTCTGGCCGGTCTTTAAACTGCTTAATAATTTTCTGTAACAGTTCATCACTTTTGGCTACCTGTGTTCCGGGAGGGACTTCAATATCTACTTTAGCGATACTGATATCTGATTTAGGTAAAAAACCGGAGGGCAATAGCTCAAGCAGGCTTAATGAACCAAAAAGGAAAATAAGGGCTAGGGCCAAAGCTGTTTTACGAAATCTGAGTGTTTTATCGAGAATGGTAACATATTTGTTGATCCACTCAGGTGTCCTGACTTTATCTGCTTCGCTATGTTTTTCTGATAATGCTTTTTTAGCCGATGCCTTTTTCGGTAATAACAGGTAAGCAGACATCAGTGGAGTGACCAGTCTGGCAACTAACAGAGATGATAAAACAGCGGCTGAAACAGTAACGCCGAAAGGCACAAAATACTGGCCGACAAAACCACCGACAAAACTGACCGGTAGAAAAACGGCAACAATCGTAATCGTAATCGCGATGATGGCAAACCCGATAGCATTAGATGCTTTGATAGCGGCAATATAGGGTCTTTCACCTCTTTCGATATATTTTTCTATATTCTCTATTTCGACTATCGCATCATCCACTAAAATTCCGATCACCAGCGTTAATGCTAATAGTGTGATGCTGTTTAATGTGTAGCCAAATAAATGCAGAATAATAAAAGTAGGCAAGATAGATAACGGCAGGGCAATTGCAGCAATTAATGTTGCCCGCCAGCTTTTCAGAAAGAAGAACACAACAATGACCGTTAATATTGCACCTTCGATCAGTGTTTGCATAGTGGCATTATAACTGGCTACGGTGTATTTCACATTTGATGAAACGAGTTTGATATTAATATCAGGGTACTCTTTTTCAATTTTGTTTAATGCCTGTGTGACCCCTTTTTCAACTACAGTATCACTTGAGCCTTTGGTGCGGAAGATTGCAAAACCAATAACAGGTTCACCATTCAGGCGTGCAATAGTATTTGTTTCTGCATGTGAATCTTTAATTGTGGCAATATCACCCAGTGTTACCCAGTTATTATTATCTAATGGGAATTTTAATTGACGTAAATAATCAATTTGATTTTTGGCACCTAAAATACGGATAGCATGATTCTGACCGGCGATAACCATTTTTCCGCCGGGGATATTAACATTACTCTGGAGTAATAACCGGTTAATATCTGCAACACTGATTTTTAATGCAGCCAGTTTCACCGGATCAGGTTCAACTAATATTTCTCTGCTTGTGCCTCCAGAGCGGCTGACCTTTTGTACGCCGGGAATAGTTAATAAATGTTTACTTAATTTGTCATCTACAAACCAGGATAATTCAGTCAGGCTTTTGTCCTTTGACTGAACAGCGTAATTCAGAATAGAGCCTCCCTCTACATCAATACGATTTATCAGAGGCTCATCTATAGTTTGTGGTAATTCTGCCCGTATTTGGGTGATTTGTTCCCGAATATCATTAACGGCGACATTGGGATCAACGGTCAAATTAAATTCAACAATAGTAATAGAGACACCATCAGTAATGGTTGAGTTAATATGCCTGATACCGGGTAAACCAGAAACTGCCCGTTCAATAGGCTTGGTAACGGCATTCTCCATTTCGGAAGGAGAAGCCCCATTTTGTGCAGCAGTGACAGTCACTATCGGGAAATTAATCACCGGATTGGCATTAATGGGTAACTCAGAGAAAGAGAATAACCCGGCAATTGTCAGAGCCAGGAAAATAACAATGGTGGGAATTGGCTTTCTGATGGCCCATTCTGATAATTGAAACTTCATTTTATTTTCCCTGTGGCTTAATAGAAACGGTATCCATCTCCTGTAAGAATGGAGATGCAGAAATAACAACTTTATCGTTTGCTGATAACCCTGATTTTATTTCCACCCAATTACCAAAAATACGTCCTATATTAAGTTGTTTCTTCTCGACCACATTTTTTTTACCAACAATAAAGACACTGGCTTTATTTCCGTTGGTAATATTAACTGCACTATAAGGAATGGCATTAATATTTTCTGTCTTAAACTGAAAGAAAGCATAACCGAAATCACCTGGTCTGATATCTGCGGGAACATTTTCAAGAGCGATCCTGATAGTTCCTATCTGAGTGATTGGATTAATTTTGGGCGAAATATACCTGACTTTACCCGTTATTTTTTCACCTTCAGTGAGCGTTATTGTTGTGGGGAAACCGCCCCGAATCTGCTTTAATTCGGTGATATAGGCTTCAGCAGAAAATTCGTACTGATTATCAGCGATAAGTTTAAACAGGTAATTATTATCGGTGGTCATCCCCACTGTTGCGATGCGTTCACTGATAACCCCATCATTAGGGGCAAGGATCGTTGTTTTGGCCCGCTGGCTTTTTTCTTCCTGTAATAGAGCCTGTAATTGGCGATACTCAGCTTTTGCTGCATTTAGGGCGGCCAGTGCGGAGTTTGCTTCCATTTTATATCTTTCAAATTCACTGGCTGAAATTACGCCTGTGCTGATCAGCGGTTTTACTCGCCTCAGTTCAGATTGTGCCTGATTGTTTACAGCTTCGTTCTGTTTTATCAGGGACAGTGATTGTTCGAGTTTCGCGCTGGCCTGCCTGACTTTTTCATCCTGAATGGGCGTTTCCAGCATAGCCAGAACATCCCCTTGTTTGACATGATCACCTTCTTCGACCAAAACATGCGTAATGATAAGTTGAGTTAGCGCAGGGCTGATGACAACCTCATTTTTGGCGACGATAGACCCTAATATATTAACGGTGGGAACAAAGGGAACAGACTGGATTGTTGTGGTTGAAACATACATCTGTTCCGTGGATGTCTGGGCGTTTGTATTGAAAATGAGAATAGAAAAACAAAAGCCAAGAAGGGGTAACAAATTTCTTGCCATTTATCGTCCTTACTAATGAGCAGAATGCTTAAATTAGCGCCTATATTTTTAGATAGATTAGTCTATCTAAAAATTGAGCGCAAACATTTTAACCACATTCTAATCTGGATTGCTTCGCACGAAATTAACTATAATTTGTGTATGGAATTGGTGTTTTTGTTCTCTTACCGGGGCTAAAAAACAGATAAGAGAACAAAAGAGAAAAAGGGTTATTGCAAGGACAGAAGTTCTTCGCGGCTGAGACCAGTGCTTTTCATAACCAGTTCAATACTGGCACCGTTTTTTAAGAGGTTTCGGGCAATGTTAATTGAAGCTTGTTTTTCACCTTTCTGGATGCCTTGCTCCATACCTTGTTGTATGCCTTGTACCATGCCCTGTTGAATACCTTCTTCCCGGCCTTTTTCCTGTAATCGCTGTGCTATATTCACAATCGCCTCCTGATGGTTGTCTGCCTGTTCAATCAGTTGTTGAAGCACCTGTTCAAAATGTGGTGAATCTAGCGTGACAAACAGGTAGTTAAGAATAGTAACGACATCATTGTCACTATTATAATTGTGCTTAAGAGCCTGTGCCAATAACGTAGTCACAGCTTTAACTCTTTCCCGCAAATTCTTATGTTTCATTGCCAGTTCGATCACAGCGATTTTGCGATGGCTAACCAATTCGTTATCATCAATCACCGTTACATCCACTAGCGGAAATGGATTGAAATACATCTCGTTAGCCAGTTCTGGCAATGAAAAGCATTGTGTCCATGTTTGCTGGAACGGATAAGGACTAGTATCTCCATGATAAAACAAAACCGGCACAACCAGTGGTAATTCTTTATTTCCCTGCTGCAAGTGCTGATTCATAGCCATAAAAGCGTAGTGCATCATGCGCCATGCCATCATTTTATCCGGTGTGGACTGGTGTTCAACCAATACATAGAGATAACCGTCACCCTGTTGGGTTTTCACTGAATAAAGCACATCAGACATTTTTGACCGTAACTGACGATCAATAAATGAAGAGTTAGTCAGCTTTAACGTATTAAAATCGCATAGCTTCTTAATTTTTTCCGGTAGATGAATGTCAAAAAAATCACGGGCATTTTCAATCTGAGCCATGAATCCTTTGAACGCAGCATCATGAGGTGTGGGGATGGTCTTTTTATTCTTCATGTTTTTTTATCAAAAAATGATTCCCACACCCAGTGTACAGCACAAGAAACTCAGATATCAAGGTAATAACACAATGTAATTAATCAGCTTACATGGTTAATTATAGCCATTTACTTATGTATTTCGATAATCTTAGTGGTAAAAATCAATCAACCGAAAATCGACCAGTATGATGGTGATATCTCTGTCGATACTCTTTGGGCGTCAGGCCATTACAGCGTTTAAACAACTCTCTGAAATAACGGGTATCTTCATAACCCACCTCATGGCTGATCTCTTCAATGGTTTTTTGTGACTTTTCCAGCCAGTGTTTGGCCTGTGATAACCGTATTTTCTGAATATACTGGATGGGGGTTTGTCCTGTAGCAATTTTGAATCTGCGTTTCATCTGCCGTTCACAAAGATGAATTTTACTGGCTAAATCAGCGACGGATAAAATCTCAGAAGGGAAAGCGTGCATCCAGTCCTGTAACTTGTGAATGAGCAGATCAGAATGCTGACGGTAAGGAACAAAGCTGACCGAATCATACGAACTTTGGTTTTCGTTTTCCCCGAACAGAAAATGCGCGCAATGCTCTCTGGCACATTTACCATAGAGTAGCTCGACAATATTCATCATAGCGCTGGCGGTGCCATAAGCGCTGGAAATACAAAAACGGTTATTGTCACAAGTGATTTTTTTATCCATATACAGGGGAATATGGGGAAATAACGTCTTAAATTCAGCAGAAAAATGGGGATGAATGGTTGCACTTGTTGTCAGTAGACCGGCTTTTGCCAGCATGAACGTGCCAGAACATACGGAAACGATAGGAATATGTTTTTCATCCATCGCTTTAAGCCAGTCTATTATTTCCGGTGAGCAGTGTTGTGGCTGCCATTTTGGAAAACCCAGTGAGCCTATCAGGATGAGATCAGGATACTCTACCTGATAAAGGCTGCTGTGAGATACCGGGATAGATTCAATCAGCCTATCATGGATTTCATCCATTTTCTGAAGAGAGGGGGAAATAATATGAACGTGAGGATTGGGGCCGCCAATAGCATTGGCGGCAATAGTCAGTATTTCGATCGGCATGGTAACCGATGTGACTGATGAATGTGAAAAAACCAGGGCCGTGATAGAGATTTGTTTCATAGTCGTATTCTCTTCCTTAAGAACATCTTACAATGCTGTGTTAATTTCGTTATGAAATTAATTTTAAGATGAAACAATCCACATCTTCAATGAATTTCCTGCCGTAATAATCACTCAGTCTGCTGATGCCAGAGTTGAGCATAAAGCCCATTTTGTTGTAACAAGTCGGCATGTGAACCGGATTCAATAATTTTTCCCTGATCTAACACGAATATTTTATCTGCATGACGAAGCGTATTCAGCCGGTGGGCAATACTGATAATAGTCCTGTTCTGGCGGATCTCATCCATATTACTCATAATGGCGGCTTCGGATTCATAATCCAGTGCAGAGGTTGCTTCATCCAGGATCAGGATTTTGGGGTCATTCAGTAATGCCCTTGCCAGAGCGATACGTTGCCGCTGGCCGCCGGACAGATTACCGCCTTTTTCCCCGACCGGATGAGCGAATTTATGGGGAAACTGATTGATGAAATCGATGGCACCGGCCAGAGTCGCAGCGCGATACAGTTCTTCATCGGTGGCATTGGGTTTACACAGTCGGATATTGTCGGCAATGCTGCCGGAAAACAGGATGCTTTCCTGTAAAACCACGCTCATGTTGCGTCGCAGCGATACCGGATCTGCAATAGCCAAATCCATGCCATCCACCAGAACCTGACCATGTTGTGGTATATAGAGGCGCTGTAATAAACGGGTCAGAGTGCTTTTTCCTGAGCCGGATGGCCCGGTAATCCCGATAAACTCCCCCGCACTGATTGATAGTGACAGGTTCGCCAGTACTTCAGGAGTATCCTCATGATAGCGGAAACGAATATTTTTAAATTCAATCTGTCCGGCCAGTTCAGGGGAAGAAACTAACCCTTGTTTACTGTTTTCCATCGGCTCATCAAGAATATCGCCGACACGTCTCAGGGCAATCAGTGTATGTTGAAAATCCTGCCATACCTGTGCCAGACGCAGAATTGGCTGAGTGACATGCCCGGCCAGCATATTAAAGGCAATGAGTTCTCCGGGAGAGAGTTCTCCTGCCAGCACACTTTTGACACCCCACCACAATAATAATGCGGCGACAATTTTCTGGATAAGTGCGATCCCTTGCCCAGCGGCAAGCCCGCTTTTCTGGGCGGAAAAACGCTGGATTAACTGCCGGCTGAGTACGGCCTGCCATTGATGCAGAAAGCGCTTTTCTGTTGCTGTGGTTTTGATGGTCTCAATACCGGTAACGGCTTCAGTCAGGAAACTGGTTGCCTGAGCATCGGCTTCATATTCTGCTTCCACTTTATGCCGGATAATCGGGCCGACGGTTACCCAGAGCAGGAAATAGAGAACCAGTGATCCGGTGACAATCCACGTCAGCAGGCTGGAGTAATGGAACATGACGCCAAGGAACAGCACAATGAAGATCAGGTCGAGTAATAACATCAGGGTAGAACCGGTCAGAAACTGGCGGATCTGAGCCATTTCTCTGACGCGGGCGATGATTTGCCCTGTCTGACGCTGTTTGAAATAGGGCAGGGGCAGCCCTACCAGATGACGGTAAAGCCGACCGGAAAGTTCCGCATTGATTTGGCTTGCCATATGCCCGAATACGGTATTACGCATAAACCCGTACAGAGGTTCCGCAATGGCGAGCGCCAGCATTGCCAGACCGAGAACATGCAGGCTGGAAAGGCTGCGCCCGACTAATACTTTATCAATGATATTTTCAAACAGTAAAGGTGCGGCCAGTGCAAAAAGCTGCAAGACAATAGCCAGCAGAAAAATATCCTTTAACTGTTTTTTCTGCCTGAAAATGGAAGGGTAAAACCAGCTCAGGCCAAATTTGACGTGTTTTTTAGTCAGGTTTTTTTCAGCGACCAGCAGGATCTTATATTGACCACACAAATCATGTATTTTTTGTTCTCCCGTAATGGGATTGAGTACGGTGAAACGGTCTGCATTAATACTCAGCAATACCCACCAGCAATGTTCCAGCTCAATCAATGCAGGCAGTGGCAGAGTAGATGCAGTTTCTGCTGACAGAGAATCAAACTTACTGTGCAGCCCGATGGCATCCACTGCTTCCCGTAGCTGCCAGTCCGTCAGTTCCAGCGAATCCAGCCCCAAGGCATGATGCAATTGCCCGGCATCGGCAACTTTATGAAATTGTTTTCCCAGCCAGACGGCACACTCAATAGCATGATTATTGACATGATTTTCTGTATCAGTGCCATCTGTACCTGAAAAACGGTTATCGGAAAAAATATTTACCATGATTATTTTTCCCTCAGCGCTTCAGATTGATATTCGCGAATCGGGCTGAGCAGGTAATCAATCACTCGTCGTTGGTCGGTTTTGATATCCGCAACAATTGACATCCCTGCCGTAAGTTCAACCGGTTTGCCGTCAACCATAATATTGTTCTGATTGAGACTGATTTGCGCCGGAAACACCAGCCCCAGCCGTTCATCTACCGTGGAATCGCGGGAAACACTTAACAATCTGCCTTCAATAGTGCCATAGCGGGTATAAGGGAAAGCATCGACTTTTACGGTAACCTGTTGCCCCGGACGGATAAAACCAACGTCTTTATTCAGGATCTGGATTTCTGCCAGTTGTATATGGTCGTCAGGAACAATCACCATCAGATTTTGTGCCGGTTGCAGCACTGCCCCAAGAGTATGGACGCTCAACTGCTGGACGGTGCCTGTTACCGGAGAGCGAACGACTGAAAGCTCTTCCCGTTCTTTCATTTTTGACAGCTCTTGTTTCAGTACAGATAGCTGCATATCCGCCTGCTTGATTTTTTCAAACCATTCGCGATCTTTTTGCGTTTTCAGACTCTTCAGTCGTTCTTCCAGACTTTTGTTCTGCGTCATCAGGACGCCGAGTTCCGCCCTTTGTTGCGTCAGCAGCCGTTCCGTCTCCAGAAACTCCTTTTCTTGCTCCAGATATTCCACCCGGCTGATAACCTGCTGCTGGCTTAATGTCTTTCTGGCTTGTAAGCGCTGGGTGATATTCTGGCGCAGGTTGCTCAGCGCCTGAATATCATTCTCTTTGGCTTTCTGTGAAGAGAGATTGACATTCATTTCAGCATAAATATTGGTTACAACCGCATCGAATTCCTGCTTTTCATGCTGGTAATGCGTCAGGATTTTTTTCTGGCTGATGGCCGATTGTTGCTGAAAAAGTGCGGAGGATTCAGGGGCGTGATTATCCAGCAATGCCTGATAACGGATCTTTTCTTCGGTGAGATATTCACGCTGTTCAAGCATACGTGTAATGTCCTGATTGACACCAAGTGTATTCAGTGTCAGCAGTTCTGCCCCTTTTTCAACGTGCTGCCCGTTGGTGACATGGATAATCGCCAGACGGCTCTGTTCATAGGCCTGAATCACCTGTGAACGGCCGGAGACGATCAGGCGCCCGGTTGCCGTGGCTTGAACATCCAGTTTTCCCAGATAAGCCCACAGCAGAAGTACCAGTACACCGATACTGAGTGCGATTGCGGTATAGCGGGCAAACGGCGAAGGCGGGCGTTGCGACAATGCCAGATGCGTGGGTAAAAAATCGTAATGTTGAGAAGGAGAACGCAGGCGTTTCAGCCCCTTACGCAAAATGGCCTTAAACATGGGAAGAACCCTCCTGTTCCTGTTTTAGTTCCTGTTGCAACTGCCAGAGTTTTTGGTAATGCCCGCCATGCTGTAAAAGCTGTTCATGGCTGCCCTGTTCGATGATCTGGCCGTGATGCAGCACAATAATCCGGTCGCACTGACGTACTGTGGAGAGCCGGTGTGCGATAGTGATGACAGTTCTTCCCTGAGCAATACCGGCCATATTGGTCTGAATAATTGCCTGTGATTCATCATCCAGCGCGCTGGTGGCTTCATCGAGGATCAAAATTCGCGGATCGGAGAGCAGGGTTCTGGCAATCGCCAGACGTTGTCGCTGCCCGCCTGACAGTGACTGACCACCTTCTGCGATAACCGTGTCATACCCTAACGGCAGTTTAAGAATAAAATCGTGTGCGCCTGCCAGCCTTGCAGACTCAATCACATCAGACAGCGGTGCGTCAGGCCGTGATTGGGCAATATTTTCCTTGACGGTTTTATTGAACAGGAAATTTTCCTGTAACACGATCCCGGCCTGTTGCCTTAATGATTCCGTATCCAGTTGTTGTAGCGGAATACCATCCAGCCTGATTGTTCCATGCTCCGGGGTATACAGGCGCAGTAACAGACGGGCGAGGGTACTTTTACCGGAACCAGATGTACCAACAACGCCAAGGGTTTCTCCTGCCCTGATATCCAGCGTGAAATGGTTAATGGTCGGAGGAATATCAGGCTGATAACGGAAAACGACATCAGAGAAGGAAATAGCACCGGTTAGTGCCACCTGTTTCTTCTCTGCCTGTTTTTCTACGGATTGCTTTGCGACAGATTGTTTTGCAACAGACTGCTGCTCTGTCGGTAAATTCAGCATATCTGCCAGCTTATCGACGGCAATCCGGGTACGGATAAATTGCCCCCAGAGCTGAACCAGTTTGGCTAACGGCTGTTGGGTATGATTAACCATCATATTAAAGGCAATCAACTGACCAATAGTCATATGCAGGGAGAGGACTTCGGATGCGCCAAGCCAGATAATAACGGCACTGGTGACTTTCTGTAACAGCATAACCAGATGGCTGGAACGGTTATCCCATTGCTGAACTTCATAACTGGTACTGACCATATTTTCAGTCTGGCTGTCCCAGCGGCGGATGAAACGTGGCTCTGCTGCGAGGCTTTTCAGCGTTTCAGCCCCTGCGACAGTTTCCGTCAGAAATGACGTATTGAGCGCCGCATGAGTGAACTGTTTTTCTACCGATTTTTCGAGTTTCGGTGTAACCCACCATGCCAGCAGGGCATAGAAGGGGATGGTAATCAGGAAAATCAGGGTTAACGTGCCGGAAATCAGGCTCATAACATAAATGAAAACAAACATAAACAGGACATCAATGCATAATGTAAACATCGACCCTGTTAAAAATTCCCGGATGGTTTCCAGCTCCCGTACCCGAGTGACAATCGCGCCCACCTGACGGGTTTTGAAAAACAGTAAAGGCAGGCCAAACAGATGTTGAACCAGTTTCAGCCCCAGTTTGATATCAATCCGGTTGGCAGTATGGGAATACTGATACTCCCGCAGCCCTCTCAGGACAACTTCAGTAATTCCGGCAAATACCAGTCCGAATACCAGTACATCCAGTGTGGATAGAGCCTGATGTACTAATACCTTATCCATCACAACCTGAATGAATAAGGGGGAGATCAGGGCTAAAATCTGCAAGACGAAAGAAAATAACAGTATTTCAGCCAGATTTTTTTTCTGTCTGACAAATTCGGGAATGAACCAGTGGATATTAAATTGGCTACTGTTTTGTTTTATTTTAAGCCAATGACCGTTCCATAAATTGATAAAATCTTTCTTATCCAATATTTCCGGTTTTTCCTGATGTGGCTTTTGTATTAGCACGCGATGTTCATCGCATTTTGCTAAAATAAAAGGATTTCCATTATTGTCAAACAGAATTGCCGGTAAAGATAATGTGTTAATTTTTTTCTTTATTGAACGCTTATTTTTAATGGATACATTGTGTTCTTTCTTTAATTTATTTAAAGCGGCAGGGTAATCATCATTATTATTTATGTTTTTATCAGATATAACCGAGGGCTTGCCATTAGATATCATTATTATTAATTTAATTAATGATAATGTTGTTTTTTCTATTTCATTCATGCATGGAAGTCTATTTGTAACGAAAGTCAAAACTCAAATTAAAGAAACAACCAGAAAAAGAGTGTGGTATTTCTCGATGAAATATTTTTAATAAATCTAATAACAATTATTATCTGCTATGACTGTGGATATTAGCGTGGGTTATTGGGACAAAATGTGGTGCCTAAACAGACATTTTAATATTTATATGTTGATTTTAAAGGGCAAATAGATATATTTTCGATCAGAGTGGCCGGTAATTTATTTGTTTTTTCTCTCTTATTTTGTCTGCCATTACAAATTATGTTGAATTTTATGTATGTTTTAAATCTTCATTCTGATTATTCACTCATGTTGTAATGGTGTTTTTGATACGCTTTAACCAACTGATTTTTTGTAATCAATTTACAGCAAAAACGGAATTTAATAATAAATGAAATTCTGCGGAGTATAGCGTTCATTTATCATTTAATTATTTCAATTTAATATACCTTTAACATTGGGTTAATATTTATTTAATGGATAGTGATATGTCTGAAAAATTTGTTCAAACAATTTCAAGCGTTAATTACAATAAAGGCGTGTTCTCTCTTTATTTTGTTGGTCAGGATCCTAAGCGAATGGCAAATGGTGTACTGGCCGAAAACGATCAGGAACTGGAGTTAAAACAAGTTATCCATATGCCGGCATCCGGTTTTATGTATATGGTTTCTATGGTGAAAGGTATGCTCGAAGATCCGCGTATGGAAGCCGAAATCAATAAGCTGATTGCAGCCGGTTTTTTGCCGATGCCGGAAATAAATGAAAGCCCCGCGACGGCTGAAGCTGACAATACAGTTGCAGAAGCCGAACAGCCGGAAAAACGCGCTGCACGGAATACTAAAAAATCAAAATAAAATCAGCCGGATAGTTGCTTTATTATGATGATCACACATCAACCGGCAACCCTGAATCAGACTGAAATACAGGCCATCATTGGCGGGGTAATGTTACTTTGCCAACATTCCCCCCTGCATCGCCGTTATTTAGTTGCCGAATGGCAACAACGAATCTTACCGTCATTTCAGCTCAATCAGTTTTGCTATTACGAAGATGAACACCAGCGCCCAGTTGCTTTTTGTAATTGGGCTTTTTTGTCTGACAGCAGCCGCGCTGCAATTCTTTCCGGTGAAAGGGAAATATTGCATGAAGACTGGCGCTCTGGTCAGCATATCTTTTTTCCAGAAATGATTGCCCCATTCGGGCATGCACATGATATCGCCCGGGATTTGCGCCGCCGTGTATTTGCGGCCTGGAAAGGCCAGAGAGCCTGTACTGTCCGGGGTATTCTGGATGTTAAAAATGACCGCTGTATCCGTCGGATACAGTGGTTTACTGTTTAATTTTTTGCCCAACACCAGGAATATTTATGGGGAAATCATCTAACCGAAGTACGGAATACTTCTTTACCGGTAGATATGAGGATGATAATGACGGTAACACAATACACGCGATAGGCGTTGGTGGCGTCATTAATGCTTATGGTGGTAATGACTATATTGTCGTCGGGTCAATCGGCGCCACAGTCAATACAACATGGGGGCATGATACGGTTGTCGGTGGTGCCGGTTATCTGAACATCAATGATACCAGTGGCTCCCTGACGGTCAAAGGCGGATCAGGGTATACCGCCATTAATAAAACACATAACGGTACGATAGAGTTTGCCGGTGCTGCTGGTGGGCTGAATATCAATCACACCGGTGATAACGGTGCTATCAACTACGCGGGGGTTTCCGGTTATAACGGGATCACCCGTAAAGGTGTAAAAGGTGATATCAGCTTTAAGGGAGCTGGTGGTTATAACAGCCTGTACTCCGATGTCGAACAGGGGAATATCCACTTTGCCGGAGCGGGCGCATATAACCGGATTATCCGTAAAGGCGCTGACAGTGATTTGA
Source organism: Xenorhabdus stockiae (assembly GCF_002632825.1). GTDB lineage: Bacteria > Pseudomonadota > Gammaproteobacteria > Enterobacterales > Enterobacteriaceae > Xenorhabdus > Xenorhabdus stockiae. The sequence continues at coordinate 18,982 of NZ_NJAJ01000012.1, read as the reverse complement.
GCGGCGAAGGCATAGAGTACGCTGATGCCAAAGAGATTATCCTGAAAAGTGCGACCATGAATGGGTCATGGATTGGCAGCGATAATCAGGTGTCAGGCATTAAGTCAACACGGGAGCCGAACACTTATCTGTTTGCCTTTGCTGACAGCACTTACACCAAAATTCATAAAATCCAGCTTCGCAATGATCCCGCAACCGGAAAACTGACCTACCACTCTACCGCCTGGTATAAAGAGGGTCATCACCTTCAGGGGCTTGAAAAACAGGATATCTCTGCGCAGAACGGTTTTGTGGATGTGGGGATTGACGGTGCCTATACCCTGTCAAATCTGGTTGTAGAACATCAGCAATCCACTACGATTCAGGCAGTAGAACAAAAGCTGACAGAAAACGAATGGATGACGTATGGCAGTGGTGTGCGTATTAAGGCTGCGGATGTCATTTTATCCGATGCCAAAATGGGCGGCTATGCGGTGTATCAGGATGGCACTAAAGTTGATGTCAAAGCTGTTAAATCCCATCGCATGCCAAACACCTATGTGTATGCCAAAAAACTGGGTGTTTACACCAAAATCGTTGTGGTTGAGTTAAGAAACCATCCTGAAACCGGAATACTGCAATATATTGCCCGCCCTTGGTATAAGGAAGGCGACCATACGGTCAATCTGGCAGATAAAATCATCTCAGAAAGTTCCGGTTATAGCCCGATGGGAACCGGAGGTTATTCACTGAGTGATCTCCATTACAGCGCCAGAATAGTACAGACAACCACAGAGCGTGTTGCCAGCACACACGAATACAGTGATCAGTCACTGTTTCCGGTGACTGAGCGTCGTGAAACTTCAGGTGATGTCCGTTTTGAAGGTGCTGGTGGCGGTAACGTTATCAAATCCAATGTTACAAAGGGTAATGTCTATTTCAGTGGCGCAGGTATTGCCAATGTTATTGAACATACATCTGCATTCGGTGATACGGAATTTAACGGTGCCGGTGGTGCAAACGTCATCATCAAAAAAGGCAAGGAAGGCAACCTGAAATTTAATGGTGCCGGAATTGCCAACGTGCTTCTTCACCAAGGGAAGCGCGGGGATATGGAAGTCAATGCCGGTGGTGCAGCTAACGTGCTGGTTCGTGTCGGTGACGGGCGTTATCTTGCCCATCTTCTGGCTGTCGGTAACATTTCTATCCATAAAGGAAATGGTAACAGCCGCGTCTCAATGGGCGGTGGTTTCAATACTCATACTCAGATTGGTCATGGTGATGCGGTTTGGTCGGGTGTTGGCGGTGCTAACGTTCTGACGCAGATGGGGCAGGGAAAAGTGTCTGCCATTCTGGCCGGAGGCGCCAATATTCTGACCAAGATTGGCGGAGGCTCTCTTGAATCCGGCATGCTGGGTGGCGCGAATATTATTACCCATATCAGCCATCGCTCAGAGGCGACAAAATCGGATAGTACGAAAGTCATTGCTCTGGGCGGTGCGAACGTTCTGACCAAAAAAGGCAAGGGTGATCTGCTGTCTGTGATGGGCGGCGGTGCGAATGTTCTGACTCATGTCGGGGATGGAAGTACTTCCGGCATTTTGTTGGGTGGCGCGAATATCCTGACCAAAGTGGGTAACGGAGATACCACCGGTATCATGCTGGGGCTGGGCAATGTTCTGACTCATGTCGGTGACGGGCAAACTCTGGGCGTGATGGCGGGAGCAGGAAATATCTTCACTAAAGTTGGTGATGGCGAAACCATTGCCGCAATGCTTGCTTTCGGCAATATTTTTACCCATGTCGGAGAGGGTAATGCGTATGCACTGATGGCGGGTGGCGGCAATATCTTCACTAAAGTGGGGAATGGTGATGCGCTGGCACTGATGCTGTCATTCGGCAACGTATTCACCCATATCGGTGATGGTATGAGTATTGCTCTGATGATCGCCAAAGGTAACATTGCGACTAAAGCCGGTAACGGTGATGCACTTGCTGCGATGATTGGCAAAGGGAATATCTTTACACAAATCGGTCATGGTTCCACTTTTGCAGCCATGATTGGCGGAGCCAACATTCTGACCAAAGTCGGTAATGATTTGACTGCGGCATTAATGATAGGCAAGGCGAATATTTATACCCATGTCGGAGAAGGCACCAGCATCGGTTTGTTTGCCGGTACAGCTAACATCATGACCAAAGTCGGTGATGGCACAACTCTGGCAGCGATGTTTGGCAAGGCCAATATCATGACTCACGTCGGCGATGGTATGACGGGTGTACTGGCGCTGGGTAAAGCAAATATCGTGACCAAAGTCGGTAATGACTTTATGGGCGTTGTCGCGTCCTCAGAGGCCAATGTAATAACCCATATCGGGGAAGGCACAACAGCCGCCCTGCTGAACGGTAAAGGGAATATTCTGACCAAAGTGGGTGACGGAACCGCTGTTGGCCTGCTGGTTTCCAAAATCGGTAACATCATGACTCACATTGGTGATGGTGACACGATCGGGTTTGCCAAAGGCGAAGCCAACATCATCACTAAAGTGGGTGACGGTACAGGCGTGAATGCGGTCTGGGGTAAAGCCAATATCCTGACGCATTATGGTGACGGAGATCGCTACAACTTCGCCAAAGGAGAAGCGAACGTCATCACTAAAGTGGGTGATGGTCAGGAAATTACCGTTGTTCAGGGGCAGGCCAATATTATTACCCATATCGGCAATGGTGATGATTACACCGGTTTGTGGGGCAAAGCGAATGTCATTACTAAAGTCGGTGATGGACGCAATGTTGTACTGGCTAAAGGTGATGCCAATATCGTGACTCAGGTCGGTGAAGGGGACAGCTTCAACGCATTATGGAGTCAGGGTAACGTTGTCACCAAAGTGGGTGACGGTATTCAGGCAACCGTCGCCAAAGGTAAAGGCAATATCACCACAACCGTGGGTGATGGTTTGAGTGTCACCGCTGTTCATGGTGATCTGAATGTTAATACCAAAGTGGGTGATGGTGTCTCTGTCAACGTGGCATGGGGTAAATACAACGTTAATACCCGCGTGGGTGATGGCCTGAATATCTCTGTCATGAAAGGCACAGGCAATGCCAATATCCGTGTGGGTGACGGTCTGAACATCAACGCCTCTTACGCACGGAATAACGTCGCTGTTCAGGTTGGTAATGGTGATTTTTATAGTCTGGCGGTGGCAACCAGCAATACCCAGAGTAACAAACTGGGCGCACTGTTTGATAACGTCAAACAGACATTGCTTGGTTCAGCAGGCAGTCAGGGCATCAGCTATCTGGTAAATGGCGATGAGGCCAACACATCAGGAACCCACAAAGGGCGCGGAGCCATTGATCTACCTGAAGTTTCCTCACTGGAGGGCTTCAGACTGACAGAAGTGGATGAAGTCACTTCTGATCTGAGTGAGAGCCTGCAAGGTACGGTGTCGGAGGTGGATACACCGGATACTGAGGCAATGCAGCGTAGTCTCAGCCATGAAAAACGTCAGGCTGGTAATCTGATTGTTAATGGTGATTTTGAGCAAGGTTCTGCGGGTTGGCATTCCACTAACGGGATTGAAGCTCACACTTCCGCTGCATCTTATGGTTTAAGCAAAGAGGGGCATGGTGAGCGGGTCAGTGAACTTGATGTAGATATCAACACCCGTATTTATCAGGATATCAACGGACTGGCTGAGGGAGAGCCTATCAGCGTCAGTTTTGATTACGCCATGCGTGCCGGTCTTTCTGACGATAATGGCATAGATGTACTCTGGAACGGGGAACTGGTTTTTTCCATTTGGGCAGATGATACCGGTAAAGCGGAATGGAAAAATAAAACATTAAACCTCACCGCACAAGCAGGCAGTAACCGTCTCGAATTTGCCGGTACTGGTGTCAGCGATGGCTTAGGTTTTGTGCTGGATAATGTTGTTGCCCGTTCTGAGTGGTCAGACAAAGATATTGCTGATTACGTGGAGCAGGATCAGGCAGCCACAAATGCCTTGCAGGACAAGGAGAAAGCAGAATCGGATCGCCAGCGGCTGGCACTGGAAAAAGAGAAACAACTGGCGGCAATTTCCGGTACTCAGACTCAACTGGAAAATACCGATCTGACGGCGCTGAATGCCAATGGTCAGTCACAGCGTGAAGCCATCAAGAATGAAGCCAAGTCGATTACACAAGAGTTGATAGCAAAAACCAAAGGGCTGGAAGCGCTGAATGATTACTCTACGCATCATGGGCAATCCGGTCAGCAGTGGCGTGAACAGTATGCCGATGGTTTATTAGGTAACATTCAGACTCAGCTCGACAGTGCAAAAGAGACGGCACAACAGCAGCTGGAACATTCTCAGCAGGCCTCAGCGGAGCGTCTGGGAGAGGTTAAAGACGCTGTTGCTAAATCTGAATCAGGTGCTGATAAAGGAGAGCAGGATCGTCAGCACGCCATGCAGAAGATTGACGATGCTCGTGCTGATATTGAATTCAGGGAGCAGGAGGCTATTGCTCATCAGCAGCAGGCTGAGAAGGCGGGCCGTGACGGGAAATCCGCTGCTGAGAAGGCGGAACAACGTGGTCAGCATGCCGTATCTGCGGCAGAGATAAAAACAGCGCAGGTGCAGTCAGATGCCAAAGCGGCAAAACTTGATAGCAACAAACTACCGAACCGTGAAAAAGCGATGGGAAGCGGGTTGTCAGGACAGATCCCTGCCGATGCTGATACTAAAAAGCAGGCTGAAAATCAGGCCGGAAAAACGCACTCCTTTATCGATGCTGAATCTGTTGTTCAGGCAGAAAACGAATTTGCTCCGGAACTGCAATATCTGGAAGAAGATCTGGGCGAGCTGGATAATGCAAAAGCAGCATTGGATCGTTTGCAGATTAATGCGGGCATACGAGCAAGAAAGCAGCATATAACCCCGAACGCCGATAATACAGAAATCGTGCAGCCGTCTGTCGATAAGCCATTATCTACTGTCAGTACGGATGAAACACCAACCGTGCCTGTCAGAAGAGAGCTATCCGTTTCCGGTCTGGATCTCAGTGGGCTGAATGCACTGGGCGCAGGCAAAAGCCAGCCAGAACAAACTGATACGCCAGAAAATTCCGGTGCAGCACTCAGGGCACAGAAAGTCGCTAATATTTATCAGTGGCTGGATAGCGATAATAACCTCGCAACTGAAAATTATATTCCGGTGCCGGGTTTCGAACGTGTGGATGCAGATATTCCCGATGCGCTCAGACAAAAAATGGTGACTTTTGTTGAAGGCTACCTGAATGGCACGGAAAACAGCATCCCGAAAGAACAGAGAACCTCGCTGGCAAAACTGTTCGTTGATGCCACCATTGATTATAACTGGGATAAGCGGGTCGAATTCGTCTCAAGGCTGGAACATTATGGTTATAGTTTTGAGCCTGTGCATGGCGATAAAAGCATTGTCTCGTTCTGGTCAGGCAGAAATTTCAAACAGTACCGTAATATTCTCGATGCTGCCCAGACGGATGGCAAAAAGGTGGTTTACGATATTGATGTAAAAGGCAATTCATTTGCCATTGAACTCAACAAAACCCTGATGCGCTGGGGAGGAATATTCCTTGACCCGGATGTTGCTGAGCAGAATGCGCTGAAATCGGTGATTAACGCATCGGCACGGAGTAATACCGGTTTCTGGAGTTCCCTGTACGCAACCGGTTCACGTGATGATGTTTATGTCATCGCAGAAGGTGGCCTGCGTCTGGGTAACTATTTCTGGAATGTTGAACTGCCGGTATTGCGCCAGTTGCAGCGTGAAGGGCTGGTCGGGGAAATTCGTCTGCTGGACAAAGCAGCCAAAGAATATCAGGGCGTATTACCGGAAAATATCGGGCGCAGGCTGACGGATTCCGGTGTTTCTGTCAAAGCACGTTTTGATTCACTCAGCTTTGAAGAACAGGAAAGGCTGCTGGCTCAGAATCCTACGGGTTATAAGCCGGATACCCTGATTGATCTGGACATCAAAACCAGTGCCATCGACACGCTGCTGAATCAGGCACTGCCATTCTACGGGTTGCGTACTGAGCGTAATCTGCTGGTGCGTGAATCGGATGATTACGATGGTTTTGAAATCCGCCCGTGGCCGGGCAGGAACAGCGATGGCTCTGAAGTGACCGGTTTCAAAAGCATTATTGTGGAAGACACGGATAATACCGAGCAGGTCAAAGCGATTGAACGTTTTATCCTCGCCAATTATGACAACTACCAACAACTGCCTGATACGCTGTATCTGGTAGAAGACCGTGTTGTTTCCCATGATAACGGTCGCACCCGTATTCTGGCTGAAAAAACGGACGGTAGCTGGCACTATAAGCCGAAAACTGAGCTGATGTCTGCTGATGAGTTGCAGGCAGCGGCATACGTTAAAGGTAAGATCCGGGGAGACAGCTATCAGCGCGTACTGGATGCACTCGCAGGTTATGAAAAAGAGCTGAAAAACAGCAGGGATTATGATCTGGAAGCGATTGAAAAGCTTTCTGGTCTGCGTCAACAGGTGGAAGGCTACCTGCTGGGGCATCCTGATTCAGAACGGGCTCCGGCACTGAAAAATCTGTTATCACAAATTCAGGTGCGCCTGAACGAAACACTGACGATTGCTGAATCCGCTGTAGAAAGCACCGCGAAAGGCAGTTTCAGTGATCTGTACAATAAACTGAGCAATGCCAGCCTGAAAGAATCCAAACATCTTTATATTGATGAACAGGGGAATTTCGTTACCCGTGGAAAATCCAATATTCAGACGGTGGTGAAAACGGAATGGGCGGAAAAAGCGCTTGAGCAGGTTAAAACCTCGGTTGCTAAAGAGTATGGTCAGTCAGTCGCGGAAACGGTTTTCACCAATCTGCATCCCCGTGATTTGGCGAAAGACGGTAAAGGGCTTGATATTTCCGGCCTGAAAAAAATTCACAAGGCCATTGAACAGCAATTGTCTCCGGTCAGTGCCACACTGTTTATCTGGAAACCCAGCGATCACAGCCGATTGGGGCATGCAGCCCTGCAAATCGGGCACGGGCGTATGGAAATCACGGCTGAAAATGCCGCCGAGTTCAACGAAAAACACTATGTCAGCTGGTGGCCGAAAGGCGGTAAATCGACCAGTGTCCGCCGTATTTTTGATGTTTCCACCGCAGAGCATCCGGATGTAAAACTGCGCTGGCGCGATCTCAGCCAGCCGGCAGGACAAAATGATGCGCTGGAGCTGGATGTTGCTTCAGAGGAGAAAGACAATTTCGGCCTGCACGATGGCTCTCGTAAGCTGGAGCGGTTTATTGAAAAATTACAGGCCGCAAAAGGCGTTGATGCAAGATTTGAAGAGATCAGCGAAGGTTTTGCGATGGCAGCCCTTGCTAATCCTAACCTGCTGAAATCTGCCGGTATACCGGAAGATATCTCCCGCCCGTTCATGCTGCAATGGGAAGACGGCAGCATAGATATGCTGGAAGTGGGTAAAAACTTTGCTGAGGCATTGCGGACAGCCGCAAAACAGCAGACTCCAGAACTGATTGAAGAACGCGTGGCTAATGTGATCCACCAGTTTGCCGAACGTGAACTGAGCAATATTCAGGATTTCAAGGCCAGCGAACCGGAGCAGGGGCGTGTTTTCCGCATTAATCTGGCGGGGCTGGATGTGGCCGCAATGCAGGCTGAATGGCATAAAATCAGCCAGAACCCTGACGCCCGTTACCAACTGTTGACCGGTAACTGCTCAAGTATTGTTGCCAAAGTGCTTAAAGCAGGCGGTGCGGATCAGGTTATCGGGCATAAATGGCAACCTCATTTTGGCGTCTGGACGCCAACCGAGCTGTTCAATTATGCGCAGGCTCTACAGGAATCACAGGCAGCACTGGCAGAAAGTACAGGCAGGAAGCAAAACCGTCGCATTGGCGAGGAGCTGGCAGATCAGGCCGAAGGTAACGACAAGAGCCGGATACCGGAAATCGTGGAAGCGAAAAGAGTGGAAAAGGTGGCTATTGAGAATGATGGCACACCACCACAGGATCAGGAACCTTTTAACCCGGTAAAACGTTTCCTGAATCATGAACTTTTCGGTGCCAAAGATGCCCGTCGCAATATCAATGAAGATACGCAAATCCTGCTGGATTATGCAGTGGAAAGCGGCACAGCGGAAAAAGTCACGCTACGCGGAGATGCCGGACGTCTGACAGGTTATTATCACGTATCTGATCAAGGGCAGGCTGAGCAAGGAAATGATACAGCCACTAACCAGAATCCATCCAGAAAAGTGGTTCTTTTCATTCATGGTTCCGGTTCATCAACGGAAGAGCAGTCTGGTGCTATTCAGAATCATTACCAGAAGCAAGGTATTGATTTACTGGCAGTGAACATGCGTGGCTACGGCTCCAGCGATGGTAGCCCGAATGAAAAGGGGTTATATCAGGATGCCCGTACGATGTTCCATTATCTGGTTAATGATCGTGGTATCAAACCAGAAAATATCATCATACATGGTTATTCAATGGGGGGCGCGGTTGCAGCCGATCTTGCCCGTTATGCAGAACATCATGGTCAGCCGGTATCCGGTTTACTGCTGGATCGCCCAATGCCAAGCATGACCAAAGCGATAACCGCCCATGAAGTACCAAACCCGGCAGGCATCACGGGTGTGCTGGCAAAAGCGGTGAATGGTCAATTCTCAGTTGAGAAAAATCTACAGGGTATTTCGAAACAGACACCAATCATGTTGCTGACTGATAACGAAGGGCTGGGTGACGCGGGTGAAAAACTCCGTACTAAACTGGTCGCAGGGGGTTATCAGGTATCGGGTGAACAGACTATCTATGATCATACAGCCAGCAACCGGTTAATGAACCAGTATGCTGAACAGATTGTATCAGGTCTGCTTCCGGCAAAAGATCATATCGATATAACTATCAATGAGGTGAAAAAACCGCTTAAAGATAATACGCCAGAAGCTGTTGAACGTGTGGTTAATAATCAGGATGTTGAAACATGGGAGAAAGTTGCGGTTAAACCTCATGCTGAAGGCGGAGAAAGCCGCTTTAACAGTCAGGTTATTATTCAGACAGAAAACGATCCTGTTGCTTTGCAAGCCGCTGCGAGTCTGGCAGGGAAACACCCTGATACCAGTGTTATTGTACAGCTTGATGCCAACGGTCAGTATCGTGTGGTTTACGGCGATCCGGCTCAGCTTTCCGGTAAATTACGCTGGCAGATAGTCGGGCACGGGCGTGATGAATCAGCCCATAACCTGACCCGTATGGGAGGATACAGTGCGGATGAGCTGGCGTTGAAACTGAAACAGTTCAGCGCAGACTTCAGACAGGCAGGAATCCCTGAACATATCAGCCTTGTTGGTTGCTCATTGATTGGTGATGACAAACGTGATGGTTTTGCCCGTCGCTTTATTTCAGCACTTGACGATCAGGGATTGCGTACTACGGTATCAGCCCGTAGCAGCGAAGTTGCGGTGGACAGTACCGGTCGCAAACATACACGGGATGCTCAGGAACAGTGGGTTCACAAGCTGGTGGACAACAAGATTGTGTTGGGCTGGAATGACAAAGGTGAACTGGAGTCATATTCTGAACATATCCGCCGTGGTATCTCTGAAAATGATATTGCTCTGTCTCTTGTGGGTCACTCCGGTGCTGAAGCCGAAGCGAAAGGGGCAATCGCTGAAAATACCGAGACATTCCATGCGCCTGAACAGCGTGAAAAAGAGAATGATAGTGCTCCGAATAGCAATGCTCCGAATGAGACGGCTTCTGACCGTCATCTGAGTTATTCCGGCAATATTCAGGTACAGGTTGGTGAAGGTGAATTTACCGCCATTAACTGGGGAACCACGAATGTTGGGATCAAGGTGGGTAACGGTGGTTTCAAATCGCTGGCTTTCGGTGATAACAATGTGATGGTTCACATCGGGGACGGAGACAGTAAGCACAGTGTTGATATCGCCGGTTATCAGGCAATTGAAGGCGCACAACTGTTTGTGGGGAACCGTAACATCAGTTTCAATCTGGGGCGCAGCAATGATCTGATTGTAATGCTGGAAAAATCCATTCCGACTCCGCCATTAATCAATCCATTTGATGGCGCAGCCCGTATTTCCGGGGTATTGCAGAGTATTTCATCACAAAACGGTGCAGCACAAAGTCCGGGTGGCCTGTTTGGTTCATCAGACTGGCTGACGGCGCAGGATCAACAATGGACACTGGAGGGCGCGAAGAAATACGTCAGTGATTTATCCGGTCTTGATCTGACCAGTAGTGTCAAATATGAAACTCTGACGGAACTTAACACAGAGAATGAGCGCAGCAGCCGTGGGCTGAAAAATGATCTCGAAAACACGCTGAATAAGAAATACAACCAGTGGCTGGGAGGAGAAGGTAATAAACCTGAACTGAGCCAACTTAGTCGGGCGGATAAATTCCGTCAGGCGAATGAGAAACTGGCCTTTAACTTTGCCGTTGGCGGGCAGGGTGCGGATATTCAGGTGACAACCGGTAACTGGAATTTCATGTTCGGTGACAACATTCAGTCGATATTGGATACCAATCTGGGTTCAGTGTTTGGCCTGATGACGCAGGAATACACCGCCACAGGCATGGCAAAAACCACGTTTACATTCAGCCCGACTGATTTGCCGCGTCAGATTAAAAATAAACTGTTGGGAAATCTGGCCGGTGTCAGTGCAGATACCACGCTGGCGGATATTTTTGGCGTTGATTACACACCGGACGGACGTATTGTTTCCCGCAGCGGCCAGCCAGTGGATGGTGTTGCCATCATGCAGGAAATGCTGGAAATCATTGGCGAATTCAGCGGTGAGCAACTGAAATCATTTACTGATCCGCAAAAGTTACTTGATGGCCTGAAAGCGGGGTTGAACACCGGTACTGATGGCATTAACTCCTTTGCCGAAAGTCACGGGCTGAAAGCGAAAGCCCCTGATGAAACTTCAGAAGATAAAATATCCCTGAATGAAGAAGATAAACCTACAGAGCAAACTGAAAGTGAGCAGCCGGAACGCGCATTCGGATTTAATGCCCTGAACCTGCCAAACCTGTTTGCGACGCTGTTCAGTCAGGATAAACAGACAGAAATGCAATCACTGGTGAGTAATCTGAAAGAAAACCTGACGGCAGACCTGCTGAACATGCAGGATAAAACGTTTGATTTTCTACGTAACAGTGGGCATCTGCAAGGTGATGGTGATATTCACGTTTCCCTCGGTAACTACAATTTTAACTGGGGTGGTGATGGCAAGGATCTGGGGGCGTATCTGGGAGATAACAATAACTTCTGGGGTGGCCGTGGTGATGATGTCTTTTACTCGGTAGGAACCTCCAACATCTTCGCTGGCGGAGAAGGTAATGACCTCGGGGTTCTGATGGGGCGTGAAAATATGATGTTTGGGGGGGCAGGCAATGATGTTGCTGTGCTGGCCGGGCACATTAATTACGCCTATATGGGAGATGGCGATGATCAGGTCTTTGCCTTTGGTGAAGGTGGCGTGATTGAAGGTGGTAAAGGACGTGACTACATCGTAGCTTCCGGTAATTTCAACCATATTGATGCAGGTGAAGATCAGGATTATGTCGTCACCATCGGTAATCACAATCAGGTCGAACTGGGCGAAGGTGATGATTTTGCAACCGTATTTGGCAACTATAACCGGATAGATGGCAACGCAGGCAATAATGCTATTAAGCTGATGGGTTATCACGCAGTGATTAACGGTGGGGCTGGTAATGATCACCTGATTGCAGGCGTGGTTTCTAAATTCAGCCGGTTTAATGGCGGTGAAGGTAATAATCTGCTGGTGTTGGGAGGCTATCAGAATCACTTCAAAGGTGGTTCTGGAGTCAATAGTTTTGTCGTCAGTGGTGATGTGATTGATAACATCGTTGAAGATATCAAACTGGGTGACAGGATTATTTTCAACAATATCAACTGGCAGAATCTGTGGCTCCAGCGCAGCGGCTATGATCTGGTATTGCTGACTAATCGCAATATTCACGATACATCGGGACAAGGGCAGTTTGAAGCGTTGGGGTCTGTGACTTTCACTGATTACTTTAATGGTAACCGTGCGGATATTATTACCCGGATGGGGAATAAAGATACTCAGGGTGAGTGCGAATATACCGCCCTCTCAGCCAGAGCGGTGGATACATTAGTACAGGCTATGAGCGGGTTTGCACCTGAAATGGGTGACAGTGGTTTTATTGATTTGCTGGATAGCCAGACAAAATCAACCATTATCGCGGCCTGGGCAGACACAACAAGCGGGAAATCTAAGTTAACCTGATGATTGGCAGTATTTTATTGTTCTGGTGTTTTGCTTACCCGCCAGATAGCATCGGCAATTAATCACGCTTTGCTGGTCAGAAAAATAAAGCCCTATGCGAAATAGGGAAAATATATACACAATGAATTTCAAGATGCGTCACGGCGACAAGGAAGTAAATCCCCAGGAGCATAGATAACCGTATGTTTATAAAAACGGTGACTGGTGGAATGAATGAACGCAGCCAACAAAGAGGCAACTTGAAAGACGAAGTGTATAAACCAGTATTTAGGTAGATATATGGTTATTTAATTAAATGGCTCACATTAGTGAGCCATTTTTATTGACCTTACTGAGGCTACTGCTTCTTATCAGCAATGAAAACACCGAACTGATCAGGGTTATCTACCTGACCAAGTATTCCAGTTATACCGCTAGCGTCTTTATCAGTATACGCCCATACCATTTTCTGACCGTTTAAAAAACTGTAGTTACCATGGGCCAAAAAAGAATTTTTTGAGGGAAATATATAATTGTTTCCCATATTATCGTAATGTTCGTCTAAGCGAGCTACGTCATTCCCATTACTATCATGAATGATGGCTTGTAACTCACCTGGTAGGGCATCGTCATATTTTCCGTATGTTATGTTTAAATTCATGGTTAAATCTTGGCGAACTTTGCCACCCGAATGGAATACTATAGGGCCTTCATAACGATACGGAATATTAGGTTGAACCGAATGGGGGCTCCTGAGGTGATTCCAGGGGGTCGCTATGAATATCTTATCATCATGAATACCTATCATTGCGTTATTACTTGCATTTATAAATAACTTATCATTGGGCTTCTTGGGGTCTATTCTTATACTGGTATAATCAGTACTCACATCACCAAATTGAATATAATCGTAATCCGCGGACGGCTTCAGGTTGTGTGTCCATATCGTGCCATCGCCTTCATTCATACCATATTGACCAGAAAAGGCAGTCCACACATTATTCCCAACGGTCTGATTTATTCCACCTTGAGGATCTTTTTCCGGTTTATAAGCTAAGTAGGTGTTGCTATCCGTTTTTGGCGGTATCACGTCTATAATTGGTTTAGGTGGTTTATTGTGTTCAGGAAGGGTAATAGCATGGGATCCCCCTCCTTTAGAGCAGGCTGTAACAGAAAGAACCAGAGCGAGAGCTAAAAATATTTTAGACTTTGCGTTCATATAATGACTCCAATCTGTTTTTTAGAAAAACTAAGGAGATACTGTTGAGATTAAGTTTAAGTTAAATATTTTTTTTTTCAAATTTTAGAAGTAATTAATTTTTCAAATTAAAACAAGTAGATATTAGAGATGGGAAACTTTGTTCCATATTGACTGTAGGGGGTTTCACCCCGTTCACACAATGATAACGCATGACTGGAGTATATATTGATGACAATGGTTGTTCATTTTAAGTCAACGTGTCTCTATCTAACCCCCTCTGTTCAGTTAAACCATTAAAAATTACTCCTGAAATCAACAAAAATATCTTTTTCATTATAGGAATAAAGAGAATGATTGCTTTTGTTTTTTATATAAGAAAAAGTAAGGGTTGGGTAAATACCAAATAAATTGATATTTTCATTTGAGAGTGAAATAGAAATGGAATCAGTAACATCTTTTCTTTTGAATTTATGTATAAAAAACTTAGGGTTGTTTATAGTGTATGGAGGATTAGGATTTATTATATTAAAGCTATTATAACCTTGGTAGTTTGTTTTCATCCTTCGATAGCTTAACTCTACTAAATAATCATCTAAAAACAGTTTTCTGATTAGAAGACCAGCCCCCTTGTCATGATGACTATCTCTTTTAGATTTTCTGTCTGTTATGCCATAGCTCCCGGATAATGACATATATAAATCATTAAAAGGTATAAAGATTAATGAGCTGCTAACGAAATTAACGTCTCCGTTAAGTTCTTTTCTCTTGTTATAATAATCATTTCTGTTTTCATAAAAGATAGTATATTTGAAGTTATCATTTAAACTCGATAACTTAAACAGGTTAAATCCAATTGAGTCATAATAAGGTTTTAAACTTGCATCTTTAGATGCACCTCCACCACCATAAAATGCTTTCATATAAAAAGGTTTGAAGTATAAATAATTTGAATAATCTTCAAATCCGAATTTATTGCCTATTCTGGTGTGGAGTTGATTAAATCTTTTTTCTTTCAGATAGTTAATTCCATAAACATCAATGTCAAATTCAGAGAATAAGCCAGAATCAAAGAAATATTTTTTGCTCATACTTGGGCTGTAGGAAAAACCCACATCTTTTTTCCTTTTATTGTCGTAGTGAAGCCCATATGTTCCTTTGTCAGTGATTCTTGTGATATTTGAATCTCTTTTGAAGGAGAAACCCATATCAAATTTAACTTCTTTTCTCTTTTCGATATATTTTATATAATCATTTAAAATTTTCTTTTCCTGTTCATTACGGGTTAATAGTAATAAGTCGTTGAAAACTTTTTCGGATTCATTGTATCGTTTATTGAGTAAGTAAAGTATGGCCAAATCAAATTTGGCAGTTGGGTTATCATACTTTTTGACAAATTGTTCTAGCTTATTGATAGCCTCCTGATATTCTCTTTTTTTCATGAGAATTTTCGCCTCAGCCCAAAGGATCAGGTAGGGGTCTTGACTGTGCGATCTTTTGTAAAGATTAAGTAATTTTTCAAGGTTATCATTTTGTTCATAAATAAAAGAGACAATTGCATTTTCAAGTAATCTGGGTTGCCTTAATATTTCATCTTCCGTATATACATTCGGGTTTTTTATTACTTCTTGAGGTTTTGTTTCTTCGGCTATTACGACATGGCTTATAGGCATAAACAGGGTGGTAACAGCAGTTATAAGGATAGCTTTTATTTTTTTCATAGGGTTTTCATTGGCAATGATAGCATGTTAAAGGGTAACCAAATGACCTTTGCCTTAATTGTAGTTATGTACAGCATCTACAATGCCGCTAATACTGTCATTTTCCGGTTAATCAAATCCAGAAAAAAGGATTGACCATCAGAGAAATAACTGCCGAATTGCGGCCTTATCCTCCCTTCTTTTAAAATAAGCTACTACAGAGAGAATCAAAGAAATGGATACGATGACTTTAGATTTCATATAATGATCCTAGCCTGCTTAATTAAAATTAACGGGATAGTTTTAAGCTTAATTTAAAATTAATTTTTTTCAAACAAAGAGTAAATCTGAACAAAAGTATATGGATTTTTTCAATAAGAGCAGGAACATAATAGTTCGGATGTATTCCCGGAAGGAAGAACAGCGTACATTTTAGTTGCCATCAGAGTTCGGTGATGGATGTAATCCGTGCAGTTGGATTAATTGATTGGGATAGTTACTCTTTTAAATAAGCGGGTCTTCACAGGTCAAACTACGTTGTTGCACTTGTTACTACAACGGATGCGCCAGACGGAAACTGTTTGTTCAGTTTATGGGGCTATCATTGGTATCGCGCCTAGCATGGCATTTATACAAAATTTGCGGGTTATTTCGGGAATGAACTCCCTTACCGCCGATGCATCCTGAAATCCATTATGGATACTAACTCATCCAGTGTTGGCTGTTTGAAAGCATCGTCAAAAATAATAGAGTGTTTGTTATTCTTATTGGATGAGGCTATTCGGACTCACTATAGTGGTTAAACGGACTTTATCTCTACCGTATGTTGATTTTAAATCTAAATTTAAGATATTTTCATTTGAAGTGATAAGTTCACCATTCTTTATTCTGGTTGTTATCAATTATTGAATTATACACTTCGTCTTTCAAGTTGCCTCTTTGTTGGCTGCGCTCGTTCACCTCAGTCATATAGTTATCTATGTTCTTGGGGATTTACTCCCTTGCCGCCGCGACGCATCTTGAAATCCATTGTGTATAGAGCTTATCCGGTTAGGCTCTGCGTAATATTGATACAACTAAATGTGGTTAATTATTAACTGATATTGAAACATTTTAAAACCTATTTAACGGTATTTAGTTGTATGTCTGAAAAATTTGTTCAAACCATTTCCAGCGTCAATTATAACAAAGGCGTATTCTCCCTCTACTTTGTCGGGCAAGAGCCTAATAAAATGGCAAATGGTGTATTAGCTGAAAACGATCAGGAACTGGAGTTAAAGCAGGTTATTCATATGCCTGTTTCTGGTTTTATGTATTTGGTTTCTATGGTGAAGAATATGCTGGAAGATCCTCGCATGGAAGCTGAAATCAATAAATTAATGACTGCGGGCTTTCTCGCTGTTCCTGCTGAGGTTGCAGGGCCTTCTGATACGACGACGCCTTCCAATACCGAAAGCAAATAAATGGCTGTCGAGTATTTTTTCATCATTTTAATTTAACCTGTTTTATTAACACTGAGATAAACATCAACGCCCAGTTGCTTTTTGTGATTGGGCGTTTTTGTCTTTAATTCTGGCATTTAATTTAGAGATTGAACTATGGGAAAACCGTTCTGGCGAAGTGTTGAATACTTTTTTACAGGAAACTACACCGCTGATGATGGTGATAATAATATTGTTGCTATCGGATTTGGCGGCCAAATTCATGCGTATGGTGGTAATGATCATATCGCGTTAGGTTCAATTGCGGCCTCGGTTTATACCGGTTCAGGCAATGATACTGTAGTCGGTGGTTCAGCCTACCTGAAAATCAACGATACCAGCGGTAACCTGAATGTAACAGGGGCATCCGGGTATGCGGAAATCGAAAAAGAAGGTGAAGGTAATATTGTTTTTTCCGGGGCAGCCGGTGGTGCGGTTATCCAGCATAATGGCCGATCCGGTCATCTGAACTATTCAGGCGCGGGCGCTTACAATAGCCTTAATCGTCATGGTGAAAATGGCAATATCACATTTTCCGGCGCTGGCGGTTATAACCATTTCTACTCAGATGTTACCCACGGCAATATCCATTTTATGGGAGCGGGCGGCTATAACCAGATCACGCGGAAAGGAACGGATGATAATTTCGGCGGAGAAGGTATGGCCTATGCAAAAGCAGAAGAGATGGTTCTGATGTCGGCAACGCTGGCAGGCAACTGGATCCAGAACCATCAGAAAGTCACCGCCGTTAAATCAGCACGGGAAACCAATACCCACCTCTTTGCACTTGTTGATGGAAACATAACCAAAGTCAATAAGATCCATCTGAGCAATGATCCGCAAACCGGCAGACTGAAATATTTCACGACATCGTGGTTCAAGGAAGGCAATCACCTTAATAATCTGGCATCACATGATATCTCCGAACGTAACGGTTTCCAGATTATCAACCTTGATAACGCCTATACCCTGTCTGGCCTGAAGGCTGAATATCATCAGGCATTTACGATACATGCGATAGAGAAAGAACTGCCGGAAAATGAGTGGGTAACTTATGCTGACGGTGTTCAGATCGCGGCAGAAAATATTACGCTGTCAGATGCCCGAATGGGGGGATATGCCATTTCCACCGATGGCTCAACGGTTGATGTAAAACCGGTAAAATCCAATCGGATGGAAAATACTTATTTGTATGCCCGTGTGTTGGGGGAATATACCAAGGTTGTGGTCGTTCAACTGAAAAACGATCCTGAAACCGGGAAGCTGAAATACATCGCCACACCGTGGTACAAAGCTGGTGATCAAACGGCAGTGATGGCTGATCAATTTATCGGCCCTAATTACGGTTATTCCTCTTTGGGTAAAGGCAGTTATACGCTGAGAGATGTGCATTACAGCGTCAATACCGTCAGGGTAACATCCGGAACCCTTGCTGATGTGAGCAGTGCCCGTGAACAGGCATTATTCACGTCTGATATAAAAAAAAGTGACAGCAGCGGTGATGTCCGGTTCGAAGGCGCGGGAGGGGGAAATGTTATTAAATCCAATGTGGCCCGTGGCAATGTTTACTTTAAAGGGGCGGGTCTTGCGAATGTTATTCTGCACAACTCGGAAATTGGTGATACCGAATTCAGGGGGGCTGGTGCGGCAAATGTTATTTTCAAGAAAGGTAAAAAAGGCCATCTGAATTTCAACGGTGGCGGTATCGCTAATGTTATTACCCATATCAGCACATCTCATCTTACATCCGATTCGTCTCCGTCTGATTTACCGCAAACCGATGACAGTCATAGTCGGGTTATCGCTTTGGGTGGCGCTAATGTCCTGACCCGCAAAGGTTATGGCCGGGTCTTTTCTGTGATGGGAGGTGGTGCAAATGTACTGACTCATCTCGGGAATGGCGAAACAACCGGTGTCATGATGGGCGGTGCCAATGTTCTGACCAAAGTGGGTAACGGAGAAACCACCGGTATCATGCTGGGGCTGGGCAATGTTCTGACCCATGTGGGTAACGGCAGAACGCTGGGTACGATGGGCGCTGTCGGTAACGTCTTTACCAAAGTGGGAGACGGCGAAACCATTGCCGCCATGCTCGCTGCCGGTAATATTTTTACCCATATCGGGGACGGTGAAGTCTGCGCAATGATGGCTGGTGGTGGCAATGTCTTTACCAAAGTGGGTAACGGCAATGCGCTGGCGCTGATGGTGGCGCTGGGTAATGTGTTCACTCATGTAGGAGATGGCCTGAGTGTTGCCCTGATGGTGGCGAAAGGCAACCTTGCCACCAAAGTAGGGAATGGTGAAAGCCTT